>MHUT01000001.1 GCA_001823535.1 Candidatus Yonathbacteria bacterium RIFCSPHIGHO2_02_FULL_44_14
AAAAAAGCGCGGGTACCAAGATATTTGGATTCCCCACATTACCAAAGGCACACTTTATGAAATTTCAGGGCACCTCGACAAATATGATGCGATGTACACGCCGATGAAAATCGATGACAATGACTATTACGTGAAGCCAATGAACTGTCCGCATTTTATGATGCTCTACAAAACACTTCAGCATTCATATCGCGAAATGCCGGTACGTTACACATGCACCACCACGAACTACCGTTACGAAAAATCGGGAGAACTTTCTGGGCTCACGCGCGTCCGCTCACTCACTCAAGACGATTGCCATGTGTTCACGCGTCCAGACCAGATCGAAGCGGAAATTGATCTCATGCTTGGAATGATCAAAGAAGTCTATGCGGGTTTTGGTCTGTCTGATTTCTATGTGCGTATTTCATTGCGCGATTCAAAGAACAAAGAAAAATACATTGGAAGCGATGCGGTATGGGACACAGCGGAGAACGCACTGCGCGCAATCGTTAAGAAAACAGGATGGAGATATGAGGAAGCAGAAGATGAAGCGGCATTCTACGGCCCCAAACTTGATTTTATGTTCAAAGATGCGATTGGGCGGCAATGGCAGCTTTCAACGATTCAACTCGACTTTAATCTCCCTGAGCGTTTTGATCTCAACTATATAGATGAAGCAAACGAAAAAATTCGTCCAGTCGTTATTCACCGCGCGGTACTTGGCTCAACAGAGCGTTTTATGGGAGTAATGATAGAACACTTCGCTGGCGCATTCCCTCTTTGGCTTTCACCGGTGCAGATAAAAGTTCTCCCTATAAGCGAGAAGTATGTGGGGTATGCAGAAAAAGTTCGCGCAGAACTCGAAAATGCAGGCATGCGCGTCGAACTCGACGACTCAAACGAAAGTCTCGGTAAACGAATTCGTGAGGCAAAAATGGAAAAAATTCCATATATTCTCGTTCTCGGCGAAAAAGAAGTGGAGTCTGGGACAGTAACTGCAGAACGTCGCGACGGCGCACATTTAGATGTTTTGCCTGTTGCCGAATTTATAGTAATCACAAAACGCGAGATTGATACAAAAGAAATTTGGTAGGTAAAAAACAAAAAATAAAAAGGACCGGCCAAATAATACTCCAGTCAACAATTCGGATAATACCGAGGCTTTTCAAGAGCGCCACAACACCAACCCACACCAATACAATACCTACTATTTTCATATAATAAATTATTAGCGATTAATAAGCTAATTGTAACACCTTTGCATTTTATCGTGCAACATTAACTACCACGCCATTCATTGGTGCTTCTGGCGCAATCGCGGCTTTTTTGCCAAAGAAAAAACCTACCCACACCGCAATAGCAATCGCAATAATGACAAGTATATATTTTTTAATCATATAGCCATTATATGCTTACGCGTCAATGTTTGCCATCTTTGCATTAGACTGAATAAATGACTTGCGTGCGGCAACATCTTCACCCATGAGAACATCGAAGGCTTTATCTGCATCGACCGCATCATCAATAGTAACCTGTTTCAAGATGCGCGACTTTGGGTTCATTGTTGTCTCCCATAGTTCCTCGGGGTTCATTTCACCGAGACCCTTGTAGCGCTGGAGAGAAATTTTTGGGGTCCGTTTTTTTCCTTTTTCCTCCTCTGCCTCGGTCATCTCTTCTTCGGTACCCTCGTTCGTTCCTTCTCCTTCTGCTTCCTCTACTACCTCAAGCATGCTTATATCCTTGCCGAGAAATGCAATTTTCTCCTCTTCGGTATATGCATAAGTAATCTCCTTGCCACGCTTTATCTTATAAAGCGGGGGTTGAGCGATATAAATAAAACCTCCCTCAATAACCTTTTTAAAGTAACGATAAAAAAGGGTGAGGAGGAGCGCACGAATATGCGCGCCGTCCACGTCTGCGTCCGTTGCGATAATGATTTTGTGGTAGCGAAGTTTTGAAAGATCAAACACATCGCCGATACCCACGCCGAGCGCGATAACCAGAGATTTGATTTCGTTTGATTCGAGCATACGATCCAGACGCGCACGCTCAACATTCAAGATTTTACCCTTGAGTGGAAGGATTGCCTGTGTCTTGCGATCGCGACCTTGCTTTGACGAACCGCCTGCGGAGTCTCCCTCCACAATAAAGAGCTCTGAGTCCTCGGCTTTATTTGTCTGACAATCGGCAAGTTTACCGGGAAGAGTAAGACCCTCGAGTGCGCCCTTCCTGAGCACACTATCCTTCGCCGCCTTTGCCGCCTTGCGTGCGCGGAGTGCGAGGATGACCTTGTTTATAATAGCGCGCGCATCGTCGGGGTTCTCCTCCATGAACATAGCAAGGGCCTCGCCGAACACTTTTTCAACAGCACCGCGAGCTTCGACACTGCCGAGTTTCCCTTTTGTTTGTCCCTCGAATTGAATCTCACGCATTTTTACAGAGATTGCGCAAGTAAGACCTTCACGCACATCGTCAGCGGTGAAGTTTTCATCAGCCTCCTTGAGAAAGTTATTTTTGCGCGCATAGTCGTTTATACGACGCGTAAGTGAAGTACGAAAACCTGTTACATGCGTACCACCCTCCATGTTGTATATATTGTTTGCAAAGGCGAGTTCACGAGAAGAGATGTCATCAATGTACTGAAATGCAACCTCTACCATTACATCATCAACCTCTTTCTCGACGTAGCAAATATTTTTGTGTACTGGCTTCTGATGCTGGTTGTAAAAACGTACGAGCGACACAAGACCACCGTCAAAATAAAATGACATTGATGGAACCTCGAGCTGGAAATCTGCAAGGAAAACCTCGTTGTCGAGTTTAAGTTTTTCTTCATACTTGCGTGCGTCGATAATAACAATCTGAAGACCCTTGACGAGATACGCCTGCTGTCGGAGATGGTTCACGATTTGATTCCAATTCCAGCCCATCTCTTTAAAAATTTGCTCGTCTGGCTCAAATGTCACAATGGTACCACGATACTTTGTTGTACCAACTTTTTTTACGGCAGCTTTCCTTTTACCACGTTCATACTCCTGCATATGGATTGCGCCGTCGCGATGAACCTCGACTTTCGTATAAACAGATAGTGCGTTCACCACTGATGCGCCCACTCCATGAAGACCTCCGGAAACTTTATAGCTCGTGCCTTCAAATTTTCCTCCAGCGTGGAGCGTGGTCATAATAGTTTCTAGTGCTGAAACTTTTGTCTTTGAATGAATGTCTGTTGGGATACCACGGCCGTTATCCACTACACGCACGCGGTTGTTAGGCAAGAGCGCCACTTCAATATGATCCGCAAAGCCACCCATCGCCTCGTCGCGCGAGTTGTCAAAAATTTCCCAAACAAGGTGGTGCAAACCCTCAGGACCCGTGGAGCCAATGTACATACCCGGGCGCTTGCGCACAGGCTCAAGTCCCTCAAGGACGACAATGTCCTCTGCTCCGTATCCATCTACTTTTTCGTCTTTTTTGGCCATGAATTTATTCAAAAAGAAAAAGCACAGTGCTTTTCGTCTATTCATTATACCAAAACTTCTCCCTTTTTGCTAACACACAAAAAAGGTTGACTTTTATACTAAAAGAGGGTACGATTAAACGAGTTACATGGGTCATGTGTACATTACGATTTTTTAGAAGGAGCCAAAAATGTTAAATGACGAAGCGGGTAACGATAAGGCAATTACAGCAACAGGCGTGTTTACCGACGAAGCTGACATGCTTGATTTCTTGGATACACTGAATGAGTCGGAGCTCGGCAAAAAACGACACCACGAGGCGCCAATGAAAAAAGAAGTTGAAGGAGCCGTAGCCAAAATAATTCTGCACATTCAAGCCCATGCGGTATTTCTGATGAAATACTCTCTCAATCGCGGCATGTTGCGTCAATGGGGTCACAAATTTACCATAACAGATTTTGTTGAGTGTAATTAATCAATTACACTTGCAAAAACCACTGGGATAGAGTCCAGTGGTTTATTTTTGAACAAAGATTGCTCTCCCCCGCCAAGAGTTTTTGAATGTCTCGATATCAGAGCAGTGGTCTGCACCACCAACAGCAGGGTCTCCTGAAACACGTGCTGTAGTAGCTTCTGGTTCATGATAATAAAGGTGTGTCACTTCGCCCTGCTCATTTTCTATAAAGCCGATGATCAGCACTGTGTGGAATTTCTTTTGCTCCAACACAAATTTAGTTATGGAAACAATGACAGGATTATTATTTCTTAAACTTTCAATAATAGGATCGATGGTATTCAGGACATCTTTTGTTTCTTCATTCTTGTATCGCCACGACCTCAAACCCTCGCTTTCAAAAAAAGAAATAACGTAGTCGTGACTCATACCATTTAAACGACTATAACCACCCTCTGCCTCAGACTTTTTCATAAACGCGAGAATATCAAGCTTTTTACCCGTAAAATACTCAAGAATCATTGCAGCGCATGTCCCCGTACAGGAGCGAATATTCCACTCATAATCTTTTACTTCAAGAAACTGTGAGTAATATGGAATGTTGAGCTTCATGTTTTTATTATCGCACCTCAAGTCCATGAGTAGAAAGTTTCTCTGTAATGCGTGCCATCACCTCATTTATTTCAACATCAGAAAGTGTGCGTTCGTGTGACTGAAATACGAGATTAAACGCATATGAAGTTTTTGAATCTTTTGTAAACACATCGAAGAGTCTATCGCGAACGAGCAGGTCTCCGCCTTCAGCGCGAATAATGCCAAGAATTTCGTCTTTTGTGATTTCTCCACTAGCCCACATCGCTATATCGCGAAGCATAAACGGATATGCGGAAATTCTCTTGTATGGAGCATGTATCAACGATGGGATGAGTGGTTCATACGACACGCTAGTGTTTTTATAGACAGGAAGAGTACCCTCACAAATACCTCCTTCTTGAGACCATGAAATTTCAGAGGAGAGTGTATCTTCAAGAGCTTTGTGTGCAATCGAAAGCAGCTCACGTTCACGCTCTTCTTTTTTTGACTGCTTCATTGCCTTTATTACAGAAACTCCGACTGAAACGTGTATTGACTCTTTCTCGGGTGAAAAGAACACTGTTCCGATTTCAAACATCAGGATTTCATCAACACCAAACAGTGACGCGTTGCGAGCATTGAAAACAAGTGCCTCTTGCATTCCGTCAGAAAGATTATCACGAAGGAAATTAATTCCTTCCGCCATTGGGTTTGCAAGTTCAACTTTGCCCTCTTTTCGAAATGCATAAGTAAAAATTTCAGAAAATCCTAAGGAGCCAAGTGTATTACGCACACGGGTCATTGCATCATATGTATTGTTGTGCGCTGCCACAAAGCCATCTTGCGCGAGTGTCGTGACAGGAATTTTATCATAACTGATAAGTCGTACGATTTCCTCCGCAATATCTGCACCAATACGAATATCAAACCGTTCAGGGGGTGCGATGACCGAAAATCTCTCCTCGTTTACTCCAGCAATGCGGCGTGCGCCAGTTATGTTTGTAAATCGCGGGCTGTTGGCGAGTTTTTCAATAAGTACTCCACCTTCAGGTCCGACACTTTTGTTATAGCGTGACGCATGCATGACCATTCCATCACCAACGTATATGCCTACATGATCGATTCCTTGAGGAGGAACCTTTGTGCCTTTCATCCACTCTATACTTTCATGATAGATTGTATCCCCATCGTTAAAAGAAAAAATAAGATCTCCTGCTTCAAGCGCATCGAGCGACACCTCTTCACTAAACACATATTGATCGACTGAAATACGTGGAATTTTTATTCCTGCCTCTAGGAAAATGTAGCTCGCAAACCCAGAGCAATCAAATTGTCGCGGCGCATCGAAACGTATGCTTGCGCCGTAGAAATATGGTGTGCCGATAAGTTCCTTCGCGCGAAGCGCGATTTTTTTTGTGGGATCTTCAATACACTCGTATCTGAAGCCGAGGCGATCCAGATCGCGAACCAAGTCATCTGACGAATACGGAATACCCAGAATGCGTGCGATGTCATTTGAAGACATGCTTACGCGATACGGATTTGCAGGTCGTGGGTACACATCGACCACTTCTCCCGCTTTTGCATCTGGAAAAATCTCGAGAAGAAGCTCAGTGGCACGCTCCATCGCGATAAGAGCTATCTCGGGTGCGCGGTTGTGTTCAAAGCGACGGGAGGAGTCGGTACGAATACCCACCAATCCTGATGTCTTACGTACAAGTGCGGCATCAAACGTTGCTGCTTCGAGAATAATTGTATTTACTTTTTCACCAACTCCTGCGTGCGCTCCGCCTTTCACGCCGGCAATAGCAATTGCACGTGCGTTATCAGCAATCACGAGAGTCCCCGTGGGTAATACAATATCTTTGCCATCCAACGTCTCAATTTTTTCGTTCTCTTCGGAGTTTCGAACTACAATTTTAATTTCGCCATCTATTCCTTTCGAGAGTTTGCCGGCATCAAATGCATGCATTGGTTGGCCGAGCTCGAGCATTACAAAGTTTGTTACGTCAACGATTGCATTAATGCTTCGCTGACCCGAAGCCTCCAAAGACTCACGGATCCATGTTGGCGATTCACGCCCGTCCACTCCTTCTATTACACGACCTATGTATCGTAAGCACGTTTTTGGTTCACGCACCTCGACAAAAAGCTTTCGAATTAGCAAATTCGCGTCTTGGACGTAAACATTTCCTATCGTAACCTTTGGCGTAAAATCTTTTAGTTTTGCGCTACTATGTATTGTAACTTCGCGCGCAATTCCTCGATACGCGAGAAGATCTCCACGATCGGGCGTAATCTTTAAATCAAAAATAACGTCATCACCGCGGTTTTCCATTCCTTCTACTTCGCAAATATGGGTAAGTAAAATATCCGAAAGCTCTGACGGATTCGGAATACCATCAACATAGCGCGCAAGTGTTTTATATGATACGGGAATGTTCATTTCAATTTTCTAAAACTGATTCACTAAACGCAGGTCACCAGCGTAAAGCAAACGCACATCTTCAATGCCATATTTAATCATAACAAGCCGGTCAACCCCCATGCCAAAAGCAAGGCCACTATATTTACGGGGATCAATTCCGCCCGCCTGCAAAACATTTGGATGCACCATGCCTCCGCCCATTACTTCGATCCAACCAGAACGCTTGCATACATTGCAACCAACACCGCTGCAAAGGAAACATGATACATCAACCTCCACACCCGGCTCCACAAAAGGGAAAAAACTTGGGCGCATGCGAATCTTCACATCATTGCCAAAAAGTTTTTTAAAGAATGCTTCGAGCGTCCACTTGAGACCTGCCATAGTAACATTCTCGCCAACTACCAGACCTTCAACTTGATGAAACTGCGTTTCGTGCGTCGCATCAGTTGCCTCATAGCGAAACACTTTCCCGGGAACAACGATGCGAAATGGTGGATTATTTTTTTCCATATAACGAATCTGTACAGGTGAGGTATGAGTACGGAGCACGGTCTCCTTTACTCCCTTAATCCAAAATGTGTCCTGCATGTCGCGCGCGGGGTGGTTCTTTGGAACATTGAGTGCATCGAAGTTGTAATGCTCGGTCTCTATCTCGGGACCAAGTGCTACCTCAAAGCCAAGCTCTGTAAAAATACGCACGATTTCGTCCATTGTACGCGAGAGTGGGTGAATATGACCTTTGGTTTCCTCCATAATTTCCTTAGTTTACACGAAAAATTGGCAAAACAAAACCCGCTATTCGCGGGTTTTGTTATTGGAGCCAGAAGTCGGGAGGTCACTCGGAGCTAAAGCTCCTCTTTAGAAACTCACGGTTTCTAACATTCGCTTCGCTCATTGTTTTCCGCCACAGGCGAATTAGCAAATTCGCGTCTTGGACGTAAACTAAATCTTCCCCGACCCCTTCCCTGGTTCGATCCCGACTTCTGGCAAAACAAAACCCGCTATTCGCGGGTTTTATTATTGGAGCCAGAAGTCGGGATCGAACCGACGACCTACGGTTTACAAAACCGTTGCTCTACCAACTGAGCTATTCTGGCAATTTTATTTAATTCCAAACTATCTTTTCGGATAATACATTTTACTAATTTCTTTTGATCCAGCCAAATTTTATACTCTCTACATAGGGTAACCCTATGTGGCTCAATTGTTCTTCGTTATCGACTTTTTGTATTCTGCCACATCTTGAAGAAAAAACGAAACGGAACCTTTTTTTCTTATTACACCCTTCCCTTTCACCATATCAAACCATTTACCATGACGCTCCTTTAGCTTTTTGCCGGCAATTTCAGAAAAATGTAATGCCTCGTGCGCAACCGTGTAAAAAAACGCAAGAATAAACGCACGAACTCGCGCAAGTACTTTTACACGAAATACGTGCCAAAGATTATGAATCGTTTCGTACAGTTTACCGTGAAGCTCTTTCTCAACACCCTCCACGAGCGAGAGTTTAAGCCCCCGAAGAGAAACAAGTTTCCACGAAACCATCCCTATGATGGTCGCAAGCGAGAGATAGAATAATGTAATGATGACAGTCATAGTTTTGAAGCGGCTTTATAAAAAACCAGCCTACAAGCTACTTTGCAACCGAAAATCGTGCGAAACGAGACACCGCGATCTTTTCACCAAACTTTTGCACACCACCATCAATAAGCTGTTTTATTGTGATATCAGGATTTTTTACAAAAGCCTGGGCAAGAAGTGTTCGCTCACCAAAGTAGGTGGCGAGCTTCCCCTCCATCATCTTTGATTGAATGTCAGCAGGCTTGCCCGACTCTTCAACCTCTTTTTTGAACATATCAATCACCTTTGCGCGAACATCATCTGTAATTTCTGTTTCATCAATATATTGAGGGTTCGTTGCAGTTGCGTGCATTGCAATGTCGCGCGCCATAGTAATGAATTCTTCGTTACGCGCAACGAAGTCAGTCTCGCATGAAAGTTCAACAAGAGTACCTACTGTTTTATTGCTGTGAATATACGCTTCAACAACACCAGCGCCGAGCTCGCGATCACCTTTCTTTTCAGCAATAGCTCCGCTTTTTTTACGAAGAATAAGGAGGGCTTTTTCTTTATCTCCCTCGGCTTCCTCGAGCGCCTTCTTGCACTGCATCACAGAGATTCCTGTTAGCTCGCGAAGTTCCTTAATTTGTTCTGTTGTAATCATTTTGGGTAGAATATAGAATTTGGAATATTGAATGTAAACAAAGAGCGATTGTGCTCTATTTACTATTTATACGGTACGGCCATCCTTAAATGCCTGTACAATCTGTGCGACGAAGAAATTAACACTTGAAACAGAGGAATCATTCCCTGGGATTGCATAATCAACTTCTTTCAAGTTGCAGTCTGAGCTTGCGAGTGCAACAACAGGTATGCCGAGGTACTGCGCTTCTTTGATGGCGATAGACTCCTTTCGAGGGTCAACAACAAACATCGCTGCAGGAATATTTTTCATTGAAACGATGCCTGCGAAGTTTCTTTCGAGGCGCTCAATATCCTTATCTATAAGTGAGCGCTCTTTCTTTGTGTACATAGCGAGCTCGCCTTTTTCCTTCTTTGAACGGAGGTCTTCTAGGAGGGCAACACGTTTTTTAATCTCAGGGAAGTTGGTAAGCACCCCTCCAACCCAACGTTCTACGACGAATGGCATATCGATAGCAACTGCGCCATCCTCGACAGCTTTCTTTGATTCGCTTTTTGTGCCAACGAAAAGAATTTGCTTGCCACCCTTTGCAAGTGTTTTTATGAACTCTTTTGCATTTTCAAGCTCGATGCTTGTCTTCTCGAGATCCATGATCTCGATGCCATTTTTTGTTCCAAAAATGAAAGGCTTTACTGATGGGTGCCGGCGTGAACGTGTATAGCCGAAATGCGCCCCTGCGGCGAACATTTCGGTGATAAGTCCGTGATTATCTGCTGTTTTAGTCATTATGATATTGATTGACCAGGTTATTATTATTTAAAAAGCACAAGAAGACACTCATGGCCTTACCTTCTTGTCGCCTGTTTACAAGCCGTTATAATACCAGAGAGTGGGTCGAAATGCAAGGCGTCGTTATACAAAAAATTAAGCGCTCTTGCACGAGTAGGCAAGAACGCTTAAAGGGTTAGAGAAAAAGAGGATTGACGCAATGTTGCCAGCACTTGGAAACCCGACGTCCAAGTGATTACAATTCCTCTGCAAATATATCAGTATTGTCACTATTAGCAGCTCTTCTTTTCAAAATATCTTCGAGGGACGACTGGGCAAATTTCTTGTACTCACCCATATTTTTATACTGCCCCAAAACTATACTTTTATCACAAAAATTGCTCTTTGATTCTCCTATATATTCTCCCCAACTCGATCGGCTCTTCACCTGCTTGGACGTCGGGTTTCCAAGTTGGTGCACACGATCATTCAAGTTCACATAAGCACTTGAATGAAGTAGGTACTCATTTGAATCTATATGAATCGCTTTATACTTCCCCTGAAACAAGACTCCTGACCTCTTGTGTTTCTCGTTAAAATATTTTGTATAGCCTCCGCCCAGTCTTTTCATAAACATGCTGATTCCATCATCAACAAGTTGCTCTAAAATAAAATGGTAGTGATTTGGGTTTATACAAAATGCAACAAAGTTAACAAGTCTTTTCTCTTTATCTTTTCCATCTCTTGACTTGGACGTCGGGTTTCCAAGTTGGTGCTTTTTAATAAACGAATTTTCAAAAATGCTCCCGATTGGCTCAACAGAATTGAACTCCTCCATGCTCTGCACAAACCTATCCATATCACTTTTATCAGAAAAAACTACTCGCTTATCTGTCCCTCGATTATAAACATGATAAAACTCGCCGTTCGCAAAAGAAATATTCCTCATATGTGCTCTAATCAAAATCCCTGTGGCAGAGACCACAGGGTATGACCCGGGCCCATGACGCAGTTCATTGGTAGTAACAGTCTACCATAATGTGGGAGGCTTTTCATCGTGTTTCCACTGATTCTTAACATATCGTTCTACAATTGACCAATTCGCCTTCTCTCCGACGGTTGCGACGTAATAGCCGTCTGTCCAGAATTCTCCACCCCACAGGTCTTTCTTCACTTCAGGAAATTTCAAAAAGACTTGCTTCGCGGTGATACTTTTGTAGAGACGTACGAATTGACCAATTGAGTATTTTGGATGAATGGAAACGAGCAGGTGTATGTGATCACTATCGCATCCTACTTGCTCAATGGTTAAATCGTAGCGCTCTTCAAGTCCTTTTGAAATTTCCTTAATAGTTTTCGTTACATCGTCGGAGAGCAGTGCCTTGCGATACTTTACGGGAAACACGATGTGGTAGTGGGTACCGTACGCACAGTGGTAACCTTTTTGTGGAGTCATGTGCACAGTATACCATCTGACAACCGAGGGTTTTCAGACTTTCCTACAAGGTCCCTGTGGCAGAGACCACAGGGAAACGAGTTGTATCACTTGGAAACCCGACGTCCAAGTGATTATTCTCCATCCTCTGCGTCCCCCACGGTCCCCTTTGCACAGGCTTCAAGAATAGGCTCGATATTGCCGAGGAAAATCTTTTCGATGTTGCTCCAGGACTGCTTGATGCGGTGATCGGTAATGCGATCCTGAAGAATATTGTAGGTGCGGATTTTCTCAGAGCGGTCGCCGGTGCCTATCTGCCCTTTACGGTCTGCTGAAACATCGCTTTCTTTTTTCGCACGATCAATGTCTTCAAGGCGCGCCATAAGCATCGACATAGCCTTCTCGCGGT
>MHUT01000002.1:0-10938 GCA_001823535.1 Candidatus Yonathbacteria bacterium RIFCSPHIGHO2_02_FULL_44_14
ATCTGTTGTTTTGTATCCATATTCATATGGAAATACGGTAACCCATTTGTGGCCTATCCGGGGGAATTACGGTAACAGTTTTAATGGCATATAACGCGGGGTTGACTTTTTTGCTCACCATGATATAATAAAAATAGATTGCAACAGTTTTGTTGTCTTGAAAATTACCAAGAAAGGAAGGTGTGCTGTGGAAAAACCTACTAAAAAAATAACAGTCTGGGCTTTAGTCTGGGCAGTTCTTCTCGGGGTAGCGGTTGTCGCGCTGTTGTTTTGGTGGGCCATGCATGAAAGGTCTGCCAATACAGAAAACAAACAATCACTTGTCGTTATCTCTGGCGAAATTGGAAAGCTCAAAAAAGAAGTTGCCACTTGTCTCGCAATGAACAAGGAGAAAGAGTTGAAAGAAGTAAAGGAACCCCTCTCTCCCTGCGAGAAGCCAAAGAAAAAAGTCGCCCGACTTTCGCAGATAAAAAAACAGGTTGCAAAACCGGCAATCGTTGCGCCAGTACCTGCGCCAGCGAAGAAAATGCTGACGAAAGAGCCAGTTGTTGTTCCGCAGAATGATGAGGTGTATGCAGAGGAGCCGAAGGACGATTTCTATGAGCGTGCGGTGTATCCAAAAGTTGCAACTGTGGAAGAAGAAGTTCTTTACGACGAACCTCCAGTAGAAAAAAGGAGTAGCAGGAGAATCGTTATTGTGGAAGAACCGCAGTACTATGACAGCGGGTATAGTACTGGTTATATTCAGCCGTATCCGCGATATCAGTATCAACAATATCCGCAATACGCACCAGCACCAGTCTATTCGCGGCCATATGTTCCACCGCCACGGCAAGTGTTTATTCCGGCTCCGCACGTAATAGTGCCAGCGCCATCACAATATGTAGCGCCACCAAGGGGGCATAGTCCCGCAGGTGTCACAACCGGGCATAGTCCATCTGGAGTAACTGGGCAAGCTCGGTAGTACAAAAAGACAGCGTTATGTTGTCGCGCGGGAGGAGAAATTATTTCTCCCGTATTTTTTAAAGTCATGAACAGGAGTTTCAGAGTCATGGTTTTAAAAAGTAGACGAATTTGTCACTTTAATTACATACAATTATGAATAAAAAAATTAAATTGTTTAGCGTTGGAATTATTGTTATTGCAGGGCTTTTTGTTGGTGCAAGTTTTGCGTCTGCACAAACAGCAACTGTTGCTAGTTGTAATAGCGCCACAGTGAGTGCCACTTTGAATGACACTGGTGGTGCAACTACCAGTGTTTGGTTCGAGTGGGGTACGAGCTACACCACTGTAGATACTGGGTCAGGGAGCAGGACGGCTACTCAGTCGTTTAGCACCGCGCCACAAAATTTTAGTCAACTGATTACAGGGCTTAATCCAAGCACCACCTATTACTATCGTGCGGTGTTTGAAAACACTTATGGAAAATCACAAGGAGGAACTCTTTCTTTTGTGACCCCGCAGTGTGCTACACAAAACAATCAAACCTACACCCAGCCATACGTAACCACCAACAGCGCAAGTTCTGTATCGCAGAACTCTGCGACACTGAACGGGTACGTTACTTCAAGCGGAACGAATATCAATGCGTGGTTCGAATGGGGAACAAGTTACTCGCTTGGCAATACCACATCTGTTTTGAATTATGGAACAGGCGCAACAAGTTTCAACAACTCTGTTTACAATTTAAATCCAAACACGACCTACTATTACCGTGCCGTTGCGCAGAGTACCTATGGCACCGTGTATGGAAGCACGCTTTCGTTCACTACGAGCGGGCAGGGGTATAATTACAGCATGACCGGTTCGGCCCCAACCGTGACGACACTACTAGCAACAGAGCTTACGGACACCACGGCAAAACTAAACGGACTTGTTTTTGCTTCTACAAATCAGTCATCGAGCGCGTGGTTCGAATGGGGAATAAATTCAAATTTGGTAAATAAGACGCAAGCAGTTAATGTCGGTTCTCTTCCAACTGTCAAGCACTCAGATTTTATAACGGGTCTTGTTCAAGGGCAGACATACTACTACCGCATTGTTGCAGAAAATCCATACGGTAAAGTGTATGGAACGGTGAACACATTTGTTTTAGAAACGAGCACCTATGTTGTTACACCGACAGTGACGACACCTGTTGTTTTGAAACCAACCACAACGGTAGTGGTCCGCGGGAGCTCTACGCAATCGCTCGTCGCACTCTCCATTGAAGGAGGCGCAGAAATGATTGGGGCTGGAGAGAAGCGCACCTACCATGTAGTATGGAAAAACGAAAGCACACAGTCGCTAAAAAATGTTGTGCTTCGCGTAACATTTCCACAGTCAATAAATATCGACAGCGCGACAAAAGGAACATTCTCAAGCGCGGACAACTCTGTCATTGTTGATTTGAAAACCCTTGCTTCAAAAGAGAGCGGAGAAACGTTTATTTTTGCCACAGCGGGGCGTGGGCTTAAACCAGGTGAGCTTCTGGTAGTGACTGCAAATATGGTCTACACGGGAGCAAATGGGGTACAGGGTGATGCGATTGCGTACGTGACACATCGTGGAGAGGCTACACAAATTGCAGTGAGCGCGAATATCTTTGGTGCAGGAGATTTTATTCCCACGACATTATTTGAGTGGCTCATCTTGATGGTTCTCGTGCTCATCCTTGTACTTTTGGGGAATCACTTGTACGGGCGTTTCGCAGAGCATAAATAATATGAGTACAAAAAAGGCGGATTGTCTTCGACAATCCGCCTTTTTTCTTTGCATTTTTTATATTCCTCATTCCTTCCCGATAATGGTAAGATAGGGAAATGAAGAAGGAAGTAAAAAACTTCGAGGAATTACGGGCCGTGGCAGAAGGTTTTTTGAAGATACTTATGCAAAAGCCTCCAAAAGACACCGCAACGGTCGTGGGTCTCTCGGGAGATCTTGGCGCAGGGAAAACTGCATTCACGAAATGCATTGCGAGCATCTTAGGTATCACCGAGATTGTGACGAGTCCAACTTTTATTCTTGAAAAGATCTATATCATTCCTCGTGGGTCGATTGTGGATGAGCGTTTTACCAAACTCATTCACATCGATGCATACCGTTTGAATGAAGGGAAAGAGATGCAGGCACTTGATTGGGACGCGCTACTCCTTGATGAACATAATCTCATTCTTCTTGAATGGCCGGAGCATGTTGAAAGCGCACTTCCAAAAGATACAATCAAGCTTTCTTTTGAGTATGCGAGCGAGGGGGTGCGGCGCGTAACAGGGGACTTTTAACATGGCTAAAAAAGCAACAAAAGAAAGTAATCAAAAGACACTCATCCTCTTGGACGCGCACGCCATACTTCATCGTGCGTATCATGCGCTTCCCGAATTCTCTTCGAGTAAAGGCGAGCCGACAGGCGCGCTGTACGGCTTGTCGACGATGATTATGAAGATCATCAAAGATTTGAAGCCCGATTATATTGTTGGGTGTTTTGATTTGCCTCAGCCGACGTTTCGCCACGAAGCGTACGAGGCGTACAAGCTTGGGCGTGCAAAAGCGGAGGATGACCTTGTTCATCAGATAAAGCGTTCGCGCGACGTGTTTGCTGCGCTCGGTATCCCCGCGTACGAACTCCCGGGGTTTGAGGCTGACGATTTGCTTGCGACGATTGTAGAAAAAATGAAAAAAGAAAAAGACACGCGCATCATCATTGCTTCTGGCGATATGGATACGTTGCAGCTTGTCGATAATGACCGAGTACTCGTGTATACACTCAAAAAGGGAATCAACGACACTATTTTATATAACGAGAAAGCCGTATTTGAACGCTTTGGTTTCAAGCCCGCACTCCTGCCTGACTACAAAGGACTTCGTGGGGACCCATCAGATAATATTATTGGGATAAAAGGGATCGGTGAAAAAACAGCGACAACACTTATAACCACCTTTGGATCAATCGAGAAAATCTATAAAAAAATAAAAAAGGACCCGGAAGCGTTTCGTAAAGCTGGACTCACTCCTCGTATAATAAAACTTCTGGAGGACGGTGAGGAAGAGGCGCTCTTTTCTAAAACACTGGCGACGGTGCGCCACGATGCGCCGATTGATTTTACTCTCCCCAAAAAAGTATGGAGCGAAAGTTTTGAGCCAGAGCGCGCCGAGGCACTGTTTGCAGACCTTGATTTTCGTGGGCTTCGCGGGAGACTTCACAACTTGCTCGGGATAGTTCACACACCAACCCAAGACGAGGCTCTTGATGAAGAGGTTGTTGACCCATTGCAGTTTAAGCATGCACAAATTGCATTATGGCTTTTAAATTCTGAGCTCACGACACCATCTCTCGAGGACATGCTTCATTATACGAAAAAGAAAAATTTTACGGACGCATTCGAAGTACTCGAAGCAGAGATTGGTAAACAAGGATTGGGCAGCGTGTACCGCGATATTGAACTTCCCCTTATTCCTATTATTGAAGAAGCGCAAAAATATGGAATCACTGTCGACAAAAATCACCTCGAAAGTCTTTCTAAAAAGTATCACACCGAACTCGATAAGATTACCGCACGTATCTATACACACGCAGGGGGTGAGTTTAATATGAACTCGCCAAAACAGCTTGGAGAAATACTATTCGACAAGCTTGGACTTGCGACAAAAGGTCTCAAAAAAACCGAGGGTGGGGCACGTTCAACGCGCGAGTCAGAACTTGCGAAGCTCAAAGACGTACACCCAATCATTGCCGATATTCTGCTATACCGAGAACTGCAAAAACTTTTGTCAACATACATCGACAATTTGCCACATCTAGTTGCTCTTGATGGGCGCCTTCATACCACACTCAATCAGGCTGGCACCACAACGGGAAGAATGTCGTCTTCAAATCCAAACCTTCAAAACATTCCTGTGCGCGGAGAAATGGGGGAGGCGATACGCGATGCGTTTGTAGCGCCAAAGGACTCGACCCTTCTCGCTTTCGATTATTCGCAAATCGAAATGCGTGTACTCGCTGCATTGTCACAAGACGAACAATTGATAGAAGTTTTCCGCACAGGAACCGATGTGCATACCTCAGTCGCGTCACGCGTGTTTAAAGTTCTAGAAAAGGATGTTACGCGCGAAATGCGCCGTCGCGCAAAAGTAATCAACTTTGGCATCGTATATGGAATGGGTGTGAATGCTCTCAGGGATAATTTGGGGTCTACACGCAAAGAGGCTCAAGAGTTTTATGATAACTATTTTGTGACATTTCCCAAAATCGCCGCATACTTTGAAGAAGTAAAATCGAGAGCGAAGAAAGATGGTTTTACGACGACATATTTCGGGCGTCACCGATTTTTTGCGGGACTCAAGTCGACTATTCCTTTTATTCGCGCAAGTGCCGAGCGTATGGCAATGAACGCCCCTCTCCAGGGGACAGCGGCGGACATTATAAAAATTGCTATGAAGCGCGCACATGATGGTCTTGAAAAAAAGGGGCTCCTATCTGCTACGCACCTCCTTCTTCAGATACATGATGAACTTCTTTACGAAGTTGAAGAGGAGAGCGTGGATAAGGCGCGCGCTGTCATCGAAGAGGCAATGGAGCATGCGGTAGAATTTCCGGTGCCTATTACTGTGTCTATTGCGGAGGGGCAAAGATGGGGAGGAATGAAAGAGATTAAGTAACATCACGTTTATGCTATACGTTATTCATGGCAAGGACAGAGAAAAAGGGCGCATAAGATTTCGTGCGCTTCGGGAGGAAATGCGCAAAAAAATCAAAGAGGAGCACGTAATACTTGATGGGGAGATATCCGAAGAGTTCTTGCGTGGGTTGTCGTCATCGCAGGGGCTTTTTGGCGACACAGCGCTCTTTGTTTTTGATTGTGTTTTTGATAAAATGGGAGAGCAGGAGACTCTGCTCGCTCACGCAAGAGATCTCATGTCGTCACCAAATTCGTTTTTGGTATTTGAGCCATCGCTCGAGAAAAGCATTGCTGATGGTTTAAAAGATGCCAGAGCAATAACTGAAGAATTTGCTCCTAAAAAAGTAGATACACGTCCTGATTTCAATATTTTTTCACTTGGCGACACACTCGGCAAGAGGAACAAAAAAGAACTTTGGGTTTTGTATCAAGAGGCGCTCGCCTCGGGGCTATCATCAGAAGAGATTTGCGGAACACTTTTTTGGGCAGTAAAAAATCTTGCGCTGATGAAAAATGCGAAACCTGGAGATGATAAAGGAATGAGTACCTTTGTGGCAAAAAAGTCTCGCAGCTTCGCTCTAAACTACACACGGGAAGAAATTATAAATCTCTCACGCGCACTCATCACTATTTACCACGAAGATCACAGAGGGGGAGAGCCGATGAATATCGCGCTTGAGAGGTTTATCCTGAATATATAAAAGAAAAACCGTACCGAGGTACAGTTTTTATTTTTGCCTCTGTATGAGGCGGAAAGAACTTTTTATTTTGGCGCTGTGTGTTGCGCAATGTACAATGATGGCTATGTGCGAGAATTTCTTGTTGTTAGATCATAAGCTGATCAGTGCTCGAAATCTGCAAACCAACTAATTTATATCTGTGTTTATTATACCCCTGCTTTATTTTGCGTGCAAGGACCCCCCTGTGGATAACTTTTTTGTAGTACGTCCAGTAGGAACGCCCCTCCTTACCAGTCGAGACTATCCATTTTGTAGCGATTCGAGAATACTCTCACTGCCAAAATGGTGAGCCTGCGGTTCGGTCCCTATAGCGGTTGCACGAGATAATAAAAAGACAGTGGAATAAATCCACTGTCTTTTTATTATGGTGCGCCCAGTAGGAATCGAACCTACGACCGTCTCCTTAAAAGGGAGCTGCTCTACCGACTGAGCTATGGGCGCATATTACTCCGCGCTAATGACCATCGTGGTAAATCTTCTATACCTACCAAAGTTTATGGCCGAGCCTGCGTCCAAGACGTGAATTTGTTAATTCAGAATCAGCTGATTCGGCTATGGGCGCATATTACTCCGCACAATATAACACATTTGGTAACTTTCTGATTTCTACCAAAGTTTATGGCCGAGCCTGCGTCCAAGACGTGAATTTGTTAATTCAGAATCAGCTGATTCGGCTACGGGCGCATAATGCAAACAGGATATAACTGGGTACAATATTAGCTCCTCGACTCGGAAGTAAGCAAGAGTACTTCCTTACTTCACTCGTTCTACGTCGCGAATAATACCACAAAATAGGGTATTTGCAATTCTAGAGCGGCAAATCTATCGCGAATGCACCAGGTCCAAGGAAAAGAAGCGAGAACGACACGACCGCGAGGATAATATAAAAATCCATCGTGTTTCTATGGAGTGCCGATGGTTTACGCCATTTGATAAAAGTTGCGACAGTCATGAGCGCACCAGTAACAACAGCAGCCCCTTGCGTATAGAACCCAATAACCAAAAGCACCCCAGCGATACCTTCTATAGATGACACTGCATAAAAATAAACTTTTGCTGGGTGGAGCTTGAGCTTTTCAAAAAATTCGATTCGTTCTGCACGCTGATGCGTAACTTTTTCATACCAAAAATAAACAAAGATAAAACCAAGTGTCACGCGAAGCGCAAAAATACCGAGCATTTGGTAGTCGAGGAGTTGAGGGAAGAGAGATACCGTTTGCATAGTGGAATTATAGCAAAAAGATGCACTCAGTGCATCTTTTCCCTCTATCTACTTATACGATACTATAGTACTGCATAGGTAGATAGGGGGTGCGGTATTTTATTTGAATCCAAGCTTCGTAAGTTCCTCGCGCGCGATAGCTGCGTCATCCCACTCCGTTTTTGTGCCATTTGGACCCATGATGTACGGGTCAGTGCCTTTGCCGGTGATGATAACCGCATCGCCTGTTTTTGCGAGGGAGAGCGCATGGGCGATAGCTTCGCGCCGGTCCATGATAATTTCAGCACGTCCAGCTTCAATACCCCCCATAATTTCAGATACGATTTTTTGAGGATCTTCATCGTAGGGATCCTCATTCGTGAGAATTATTTCATCGCAGTGTGCACATGCTATGCCACCCATCGCAGGGCGTTTCCACGAGTCACGTCCACCACCCGTACCGCCGAGGACACAGATCTTTCGGGAGTCCTGAAAAACCCCGTACACTTTTTCGAGGGAGTCTGTCGTGTGCGCATAGTCAATGATGACATCAAAATCCTGCCCGGCGTTCACGCGCTCGACGCGGCCGCGAATACCATGGAATTTTTCGAGCGCGCGGCGAATGACCTCTGGTGTAATGCCGATCATGCGTGCAAAGGAAATTCCCGCAAGCATGTTGGAAAGATTAAAAGAACCCGAGAGGTACGCATGAAGCGGAGAGCCCATAAAGGTAAAAGTAGTCGAATCTTTTTCAAGCGTATACGGTTCGGCATCCTTGAGCGAGTAGGTTGTTTTTGTATCCGCATCGACAGAGAGAAATTCGTTTGCGTATTGATTGTCCGCATTTGCCACAATGATACGCGGACGCTTTTTTGAGCTTGCGAGTGCGTGCGCGATCGAAAGCTTTGCATCTTTGTAATTTTCGAAGGAGCCGTGTGATTCAATATGCTCGGGGGAGAGGTTGGTAAAAATTAGCGCATCAAAATCGATGAACTTGTGGCGGAATTGGCGCGCCCCCTCGGAGGTCATCTCGATGATTACCCAGTCGCACTTTGTGCGCACAGCGCTGCTCAGAAATCGTTGAACAAAAAATCTGCCAGGTATGGTCATCTTGTAAAGATTGCGCTCTTCTTTGTCGTCTATCTTAAAACGAAGTGTACCCGCAAGTGCGGTGCGGTAGCCGGCTTCCTCTAAGATCGCATTCACTATTTCTGTTGTTGATGTTTTTCCTTTGGTACCGGTGATAGCGATTACTTTTATTTTTCGAGATGGGAAATGGTACACAAGTGCTGCAAGAAACGCGAGGAAATAGTGGTATGCAGGTTGAAGCGCATAAAAAATGTTCCGAGGAATAATCTTTTTGATGATATGCAGAATACTTTCCATAATGTTCTATTTTTTCCCAAGTTGTTTGAGTGCCTCTTTGATGCGCGCGGAGGTCCCTTTAATATCGGTAGAGACTTTTTTGAGAGCCTCGCGTGCAATGCGTTCCGCGTACCCAAGTGCTACGAGACCATCGATTGCATCGCGTTCGTCGCCAAGCATCGTGCCACCATTTTCATTCTCGTGCCCAACGAGTTTATCGCGGAGCTCGAGAATTATTTTTTGCGCGCTCTTCGAGCCGATACCAGAAACTTTTGTGAGTGCTCCTGTGTCGCCCATCGCAATAGCTTCTTTGAGGTGCTCCACAGGCGCAACATTTAAAATGCCGAGTGCGCCCTTTGGTCCGATACCAGACACACTGATGAGCATTTCAAAAAACTCAAGCTCATTTTGGTTTTGAAAACCATAGAGATCGAGTGCGTCTTCACGGACAGCGGCGTGGATCCAAAGAGACACTTTTTTGTCGTCATTTTCCCGTAATTTTTGCAGAGTATCTACCGTTACACGGACCTTGTAGCCCACACCAGCCGTTTCTATGACTATATATCGGTCTCCTGCAAAAAGTATGGTTCCGGAAAGATGAGCTATCATATTCATATATTACACGGTTTTTCAACCTTTTGCATTTTTAGAGTGCGCGAGGTCCTTCTGTGGACAACCAGCAAGAGCTTGCATTTTCCCGAAAAATCCGTATATTGTTCATATATGCCAATTATCAAATCAGCAAAACGCAACATTCGCAGTTCTGCGCGTAAGGCTGTTTACAATGCCCGCAGAAGCAAAGCGATGAAGGAAGTCGTAAAAGAAGTGCGTACACTTGTTGCCTCGAAAGACAAAAAGTCAGCAGAGAGCCTGCTTTCAAAGGCCTACAAAGCAATCGACAAAGCAGCAAAGGGTAACACTATCAAGAAAAACGCCGCAGCGAGAAAAAAGTCTCGTCTCGCGAAGAGCATATTCAAGATCTCACCGCAAAAGTAAAATAAGTATATCAGATAAAAAGGCCCAGCCTCTCCTAGGAGAGGCTGGGCCTTTTTGTTAAGATTACCCATATGAAAAATATCCTTCCAGAAGAGGCACAAAAAATTATCGAAAATGGCGAAGCGATGGTTGTCGATGTGCGAACACCAGACGAATTTGCAGAAGGGCATATTAATGGAGCACAAAATATTAATATTAATGACCCATTGTTTTCTGAAAAGGTCAGCATATTAAACAAGGAAGCAAGTTATGTAGTGAATTGTTTGAGCGGTGGACGGTCATCACGAGCGACATCATTGTTGTATGAACTTGGTTTTAAGAATGTGATGAACCTCGAGGGGGGAATTACTGCTTGGAAGAAGGTGGGGATGCCGGTGGAGAAATAAGAGTTGGACGAGTAAAACTCGATCAGCTTTATCTTGTGGTCACGGATTACTAAGTCTCCTCACTTGCTTCGCAAATTGTGGGGACCAAGTGTCCGCTACCCCAGCTCGCGGTTTTTGAAAAAGTCAGGAAGAAAACTTTTTCAAAAACATCGCTACGCCCGGCACAAACTAAAAACCTGCCGTAGAGCAGGTTTTCTTAATGGTTGTGCCCTCGGTAGGAACGCCTCTCCTTGCAGTCGAGATCATCCATTTTGTAGCGATTCAAGAATACTCTCATCGCCAAAATGGTGGGGTCACGATAAATCTAGGACACTGCGATTTTAACGGGTTGAGTACAACCCAAAAAATCGGGAGCCTACGGTTCGATTCTGAATCAGCTGATTCATGTCTCGGACCAAAGTCTCAAAAAGCAACCAAAAAAAACACCCACAAGGGGTGCTTTTCTTTTGGTTGTGCCCTCGGTAGGAATCGAACCTACATCGCAAGCTCCGCAAGCTAGCATCCTATCCATTGAACGACGAGGGCATATCTAAACTTCTCAATTACTCCGCACAGTATTACCCTCAGTAGTATATCTTGCTTAGACTAAGCATAAC
>MHUT01000002.1:10962-23256 GCA_001823535.1 Candidatus Yonathbacteria bacterium RIFCSPHIGHO2_02_FULL_44_14
CGAGGGCATATCTAAACTTCTCAATTACTCCGCACAGTATTACCCTCAGTAGTATATCTTGCTTAGACTAAGCATAACAACAACGAGGGCATATCTAAACTTCTCAATTACTCCGCACAGTATTACCCTCAGTAGTATATCTTGCTTAGACTAAGCATAACAACAACGAGGGAGAGTGGGAACAACTGACACCCCGCACTCTATCACGAAATAACCGAAAATCAAAACCCAAATCAATATCTGACTTTTAGGTTCCTAGAATCCAATTCTGCGCATGAGGCGAGCAGGGAGCGGTTCTACTTGTGGTTCTTCAGGAAGCATGCGCGCCAAAGACCGATGTACATCGTCGATTACGGATTCATCGAGTGGAACAACGATGTGGGGCGTTAATGGTTTTTTGGAAGTGAGAAGAATTTTTGGATCGTGGGAATATTTGGCTTCCTTGCTTCCTTCAAGAACCCAAAATGATTCAAGTGTTTCCCATGGGTAGAGTTTTTCACCAGCCTTGAGTCCTCTTTTTGAAAGACTACACTGGATGTTTCTTGGCGGATGCTTTGCGTATGCGAGGAGTGTCCCCATCCCAAGGATGATAATAATTGAAAGGAGCGTGTTGCCGACAATAACAAACGCGACCGCAAGCGAAACAGAGATGATGCCAAGCGCCCAGTACCAGTCGGCGCTATGTTCGTGATGCTCGTATTCGGGTGCTGTCCAAGAAATATTGTAATCATTCATATTAAGGATAGTGTACCAAGCGCGCACACCGTGCGCAATCATCTCGTTTGAGTTACAATATTACTCGATGAACGATATTACTATTATTGTAGCGTTTGGAGCTGGCATAGTTTCTTTTCTAGCACCCTGTGTGCTCCCACTTGTACCAGGGTTTATTGCGTATCTTGGCGGAGGTGCCATTGAAAAGAAAGCACCAAACATGCTGACTTCACGTTTCGCCATGCTCTACGCAAGCACGTTTTTCGTACTTGGGTTTACAGCGGTATTTGCGGTTCTCGGCACGGTGCTTCATGGGGCGCTTGTTCAGGCAGGTTTGGAACTTCAAGTTTTACTTGCGCGAATCGGGGGTGGTATCGTTATTTTTTTCGGGCTCTATTTAATGGGTCTCGTGAAATTGTCGTTTCTTGAACGCTCGCATAAATTGTCAGTCCGCAAAAAGTTTTCTTCACGCGCGCTTACCTCATTTGTATTCGGTGCGGCGTTTGCCACAGGGTGGACGCCTTGCGTCGGAGCGGCGCTTGGCGCAATACTTGGGCTTGCGGCACTTGCACCAGCAAAAACTTTTTTCCTGCTTATTGCTTATGCGCTTGGGCTCGGTGTTCCTTTTTTGATTATCGGTGCGTTTGCGGGGGAGATTGAACGATACATCTCGCGCAGTTTTGTATGGATACAATATTTAAATATTTTATTCGGGGGAATACTTGTGTGGCTTGGCGCGCTGTCGTTTACACAGAATCTTTCTGTCTGTCGCGACGTGCTCTGGAATTTTCCATTCTAAATTTTATATAAAAATATTGAGAATATAAAAAGAAGCCGCCTTTAGAGAGGCGGCTCAAATATATGATATTAGGAACTTAATGCGTAAACACTATCGACTATCCACACATCATCTTCAAAACGAAGAAGTGCGATATTGTCGAAAAGGAGATCAAATTGTGGAATATCTTTTTCTTCGATGTATCCCCAGATATTATCGAATTTCTTAATGATATCTTTTTTTGCAACTGTGATGTGTAAATTTTCGAGTGGTTCGTGTTCACCCCATTGTATCTCGGGAACGCTATTTAGAGCCCACTGAAGCTCTTTGACAGCACGAGATGTTTCCTGTGGAAGTTCAACATCAAGAAATATAACATTGTTTTGAAAATGTCCGAAACCGCGAACTGCAAACGGAAGTGCGTGGTGTGTGGCAGTGAATTTTTCAAGCACATCTTTTGCTTCAGTAATATCCTGTGTTTCAAATGGTGCTTTGAGGGTGATGTGCGTTGGGAAGTACCCAGCGCTTATCTTGAGGTCAAACCGCTTTGCAATATACTGAACAAGCGCACGATGGTATTCTGCAGCAGGATTTTTTACAAGGTGTGCGATAAAATAGCGCATGATTTTCTCCTTATTGTGTACGTGACTGCGCTCACTCTATGCTTGTGAGTTGACTTTGTCAAACAAAAACATAAAGGTTTAACCTTTATGTTTTTGTTTTGTTGTTGCGGATAGGGTGAGATTCGAACTCACGGCCCACTTTCATGGGCGGCGGTTTTCAAGACCGCTGCGTTAGACCACTCTGCCACCTATCCCTTAGTTTGTAAATGCAAGTGTTTACATTTACTTGCCCATCCTACCAAAAATCACCGAAAACGCAATGCTCCACGTGATATACGTGGTGTGCTATTATGTATTTATGCGTTACCTCGGAATTGACTATGGGACAAAGCGGATTGGTATTGCCATTTCGGACGAAGGGGGAACCCTTGCGTTTCCCTATGCCATCCTTGAAAACAGCAAGGGAAGTATTGCCGAAATAAAGACAGTATGCGCGCATGAGTCGGTGGAAATGATCATTATCGGCGAATCAGTAGATTACAAAGGTCAACCAAATATCGTAAAAAAGGAAATTGATAAGTTCATCGTCGCGCTTCGAAAAGTAATCGGCGTACCTATTATGGAAGAGCGTGAGTTTCTTTCCACGCAACAGGCGCGATTCTACCAAATGAAGAAAAAGCATGTAGATGATTCCGCCGCCGCAATCATTTTGCAAAGCTACCTCGACCGTAAAAATAATAGACCAATACTGGAATCTATTCGTGACCTCCCCTCATCCTAGGAGCCACGAGGTCGCGAATAGATTTTTAAAAACACTATAATATGATAACTTTCGACGAATTTAAAAAAGCAGAGATAAAGATAGGTACGATACTTTCTGCGGAGAAAGTTCCTGATGCGGATAAGTTGATCAAACTTGTGGTCAATCTCGGCGAAGACGTGCCGCGACAAATCCTGTCGGGTATTGCTGAGCACTACTCAGACCCATCTGTTCTTGTGGGTAAGCAGGTGCCTATACTTGCGAATTTACCAACGCGCACCATCCGCGGACTCGAGAGTCAGGGGATGGTGCTGTATGCGGTGGGGGAAGGGTTTTTAACGACCGTGGAACCCTCTCGTGAAATTCCTCCGGGGACCATGGTACAGTAAGGGAACCAATGTTCGACATTTATACCATCTCCAATTAAGTCCTTCGTGTAATTTCTCAAAAAATTCGACGACCCGTAGGTCATTCTGCTAAATGAGAAACGAAGAGAAAAATCTGAATTGAGTCGAGGTTCAAAGAAAATTTTTCTCGAAGTTGGTGCCGAATTTTTTGAGGAAATGCGAAGAGGTTAATTTGGAATGGCATTACACTATGAAACAAAAGCTACAAACATTAAAAGATTCTCTTGGTGCATGGGTGGTGCATCATGCTGAGGGTAAAAATGCAAAATGGTGGTTGTTCGGAGTGTCGTTCGCTGAGTCGTCGTTTTTCCCTATCCCGCCTGACGTGCTTCTTGTGGCAATTTTGATGACGCGCGAGCGGGTACGTGCATTTTTTTATGCGTCCGTCACGACGGCGGGTTCCGTGTTGGGTGGATTGTTCGGGTATGCAATCGGATATTTTTTATTCCAAACCGTAGGTGTGTGGCTCGTGCATACTTATCATCTTGAAACGCAGATGATTACCGTTCAAAAACTTTTTACAGATAATGCGTTTTTTGCCATCTTTGTAGCAGCATTCACGCCAATACCGTATAAAGTATTTACAATTGCGGGCGGGCTTTTTGGAATCAGCATCCCCACATTCATTATTGCGTCTACTCTAGGGCGTGGAGGAAGGTTTTTTACCGTAGCAGTAGTGATGCGGTTTTTTGGAGGGCACATTGCACGGATGTTTTATCAATACTTTAATATAATTTCTTTTGCTGTAGTTGCTGTTCTCGGGGCTATCCTCTATGTTTTCTTTTTGTAGCAATGTATACTGATAGCAATGAAGCGGAGTAAATTTTATCAATTTTTCCCACCACCGCAGTTCCTTCAAATGTCCGCGGTTGGCCTCGATATTTCGGATGCCTCGATGCGCTTTGTCGAGCTTGTTGAAAAACGAAAAGGATTTGTCCTTGGCCGCTTTGGCGAGCGCCCGATCCCTCGCGGTGTTATTGAGTCAGGTGAAGTAAAAAAAACAGCAGATCTCCGTGCAATTTTTAGCGATATTAAAAAAGAATACAACCTGGAATTTGTTTCAGTCTCTCTCCCTGAGGAAAAAGCATATCTCTTTGAGTTGCATCTTCCTGCGATGAAATATAGCGACCTGCGCGGAGCCATTGAACTCGTACTAGAGGAACATGTTCCCATAAAAGCAAACGACGCGCTTTTTGATTACGATATAATAAAAGAAGAGGGGTCGGCAATAAATGTCAGCGTGTCGGCGGTTCCTCGCGCGCTCGTCGACGGGTACCTTGAGGCATTTTTGGGGTCGGGGATAACGCCGGTCTCTTTTGAGGTCGAGGTGCACTCTCTTGCACGCTCCGTCATTCCCGAAGGAGACAAAAACACATTTATGGCGGTTGATTTTGGCAAGACCCGCACAGGGATTGCAATTATTTCTGAGGGCGCAGTGCGTTTTGCGTCGACTGTGCCCGTTGGTGGCGGGGCTCTCACGGACGCTATCGCAAAAAATCTGGAAATCTCATACGACGAGGCAGAAAAAATAAAACACGAAAAGGGAATTTCTGGAGGCAGCACAAACGAAAATCTTTCTCTTGCCATCATGTCTATCTTGTCGATATTGCGTGATGAAATAGGCAAGCATCAAACGTATTGGCAGGACCATGTTGATGAATACGGAAAGAAGCGCCCAATGATACAAAAAATATATCTCTGCGGAGGCGATTCAAATTTGGGAGGCTTTTCAAGTTATATTGCATCAGGGTCTAATGTTCCGGTTGAGGCTGCAAACGCGATGGTGAATGTAAACACACTTGATGAGTACATTCCAGAAATTAGCTTCAGCGATTCGCTTCGTTATGCGACGGCGCTCGGTCTTGCGCTTCGGCGACCACAATGAAGCTGTAGGGCACCGCGATTTTAACGAGCTGATTACAACCCAAGAAATCGTGAGCCCTCAATAAAAACACCATGCTTAATATCCTCGCAACAGAAGAGAAGAAAAAAATACTTGTCGAATACCGTCTTCGTCTTGCTGTTGTTGCTATTTTTGCTGTTGGCTCACTCGTGCTCGCGAGCCTGACCCTTCTCGCACCTGCATATTTGCTTGCCGTTTCAAAACACAACAACACAGAGAATGAACTCGCGACGCTTGAAGGAAAATATAGTCACGGTGGACAAGAGAAAGAGGTGGGTGCGCAGATTCGCGATATAAATAATAAAATATCCATACTTTTAGAAAGTAATACAAGCAAGCGATTGTCACCACCGCAAACAATATTGGATATTTTAGAGAGTAAAGGCAACGCAATAAAGATATACGGGTTCACCTACGACGCAATGAACAGCCAAGAGAGAATCATTCTTACCGGCAATGCTATTGACCGTGGCAGCCTGGCTAATTTCATCGAAACACTAAAAAAAGATCCAGTATTTACAAATGTTACCCTCCCTATATCGAGTTATGTTAAAAGCGCAAATATAGATTTTTCTGTGGTGCTTGAGCGTAATTCTAACCCGCCAATAAATAATTAACAGTATGAAAACAAGCAAAAAAACACTGATACTTTTGGCGACCGCAGTCGTATTTGCGCTTGCAGCGAGTGGATTGTATGCGTTTTTGTTTGTTACTATAAAGAATAAAACAGAAGCGACGTCAACGCTTGTAGAAAAAATAGATGAGATTTCCGGGAAAGAGTCTCGTCTTGCATCATCAGTTTCGCTTTTAAAGCGCGAGAATGCAGACATAGAAAAGGTATCGGCACTCTTCTTTAAAGAAAATGAAGTTGTTAATTTTACAAAAAATATAGAGGAGCTTGGTGCGCAGTCTGGAACAGTACTTACGATAGAGTCGCTCGAGCGGGGGTCTACTGAAAAGGCTACGCCATTTTTAAGTTTTCGCATAAAAGTAATAGGGGAGTTTAGTGATATCGCGCGCCTGTTGATGCTCCTTGAAAATTTCCCAGGCAAGTTTGAGTGGAAGACCGTGCGACTTGTCCGTGATACAGAGCCGGTAGCTTTGGTGCACACAGGGTCAAAGGTGCCAAAAGTTGTAGCACCTTTGCCTTTGTGGCGTGTCGAAGTATTTTTAGTAGCACTTAATTTTGTAAATCAATAATATGCTCAAAAAAAACCTAGAAATTCTGCTCAAAAAATTTACCAAATCAAGAGGTGTTGATGCTCTTAAAATGGAAATTACGCCGTACCGCGATTGGCGTATGGTTGTAATAATATTTTTTGTCGGACTTGTTGTTTCTCTCGGATTCAATATTTACATGTTGACAGAGATAAATCGCGACAGCTTTTTTATTACAGCGCCGAAGGTTATCGGAGTAGTGAAATTTAACGAAGAAGGGTTTGCCAAGGTTGTGATGGACATAAACGAAAAAGCTGCGCGGTTTGAAAAAATAATAAACGAAGGTGCAGCGGTGGTTGACCCGTCGCTGTAGGACTGGTAGAGTGCGTTCGAGGAGTCACGTTTTCTGATCAAATGTTAATTACACAACATGTTAAATGTTCCTTATTGCCCCTGTAGTTAAATGGATATAACTGCGGACTTCTAAGCCGTTATTCGAGGTTCGATTCCTCGCGGGGGCACAGGCATGTGAGATAGACCGAGAGGCTTATTTTGCAAGGGTTTTATGGAAATTGGGAGTGCAAAAAAGCGATTCGGAAGTATTCTTAGCGGGATAACCCGCTAAGTAGACCGAGAGGGGTTATTTGTTATAATTATAATATTGATATGGCCTTTGCTTTTTCGCGCCTCATAATTTCAGAGTCAAATATTATTACGTGTAAGGACGCTTTTGAATTATCTAAAGAAAAATCGTTTAGAATAGAGAGATTAGGGAATGCTTCATGTATCGGAGAAGTTAGTAGTTATAGTATCTGGCTGGGCTTCAAGAGAGGTGTCCCAGCATGGAAATGTTCCTGTGAAAAAATTAAAGAACCTTGCGTACACGCAATTGCCCTATCTCTAATTTGGGATAGAACTAGAAGTGTTTCAGATCCTGATGAAGAAAATGTCGCGTATCTTACGCGGAATCATTCAGATTAAGTTTCTCTTTGTAAAACTTCTTTCGCTTTTTAAATTGCCTGTCGAGAAATTCTACTTTTTCGTCGTGAAAGTCAATAACGTATTTTAGCCCTTCACCGCGAAGCCTCCCAATATACTGAACGAGCTTTCCTTCAAATGAAAAAGGAAAAGCGAGAACGATGGTGTCGATGCCGTGCACATCAAACCCTTCGCCGAGGAGTTGCCCTGTAGCAAGAAGTATCTGGAAATTCCCCGCTCTAATTTGGTCATGCTTAAGTTTTCGTGAACGCGCTGAATCATCTCCCGAGATAGCAATAGTTTCCGCCTCTCCGCGCAGGTAAAGATTAAGTATCTCAATGTGCTCCTTGCGCTCGGTGAGTACCAATATTTTTCTTTTTGCCTTAACTTCTTTGAGTATCGTCTTAGCTACCAGCTCATTGCGTGCAGAGTCATATGAAATTACCCTCGCGATTGTTTCATAGTGGTCTGTCTTGTAGCGAAAAGGGATGGTTACTTTTGTTGGGTGGATAGTTATCTCAAATGTTTTGTTGCTTGTGGTGTCAGATGCCTTTGCCTCCGCAATAATTGGTCCAATTACAAACTCAGTAATTTTTTCAGTCCCATGTTTTCGCTCATGCGTTGCGGTGAGCCCAAAACAATACTTACTTTTAAAAGACCCGATTAGTTCTCGATATGTTTTTGCGGGGAGGTGGTGGCATTCATCAATAATGAGTACGCCAAAGGCATCCTGAAATTCAGATAGGTTTTTGTATCTCGTGAGACTTTATATCGTTGCAATTGCTATCTGTTTACCAACTTTTTTCTTTACCCCCGAGATCACGCCAATCTGTGTTTTGGGGATGCCTAAAAATTGCTCAACACGTTCGACCCACTGTGAGAGTAGTTGGTTGCGGTTCACAAGAATGAGCGTAGGTAAACCAAGCTTCGCAATTAATTCAAGAGCAATAATAGTTTTACCGCTTCCGGGATGAGAAATGATGATACCATTCGTTTTGTTCCTAAGTGCTACGAGTATTTTTTCCTGCTCCTTATGTAGGGTAATATTACTTTTAAATTTTAACGATTTATGTTTTTTGTAATTCTCAGTAATATTGTAAGCGACATTTTCTTTATCTAGGTACCCTGTAAATTTTTCAAGAAAACCTCGCGGAAGAGAGAGTTCATCGTTGTCGTCATGTATCAGGTTGAAATATTTTTCAGTACCGAATACAGATTTACCCATTCTTTTCTTCGCAACATACTCCTTGTTGAAAAGATTAAGTTCCTCTTTTATGAAAGTACTAACACTTGATGGAAGTCCTTGTTTCTTTATATGCATTGCTCCGTCGATGGCGATGTTCATATAGGGATCACTCGATGGTTGGTTAATGTCGTTATTACGCGTAAGCAAAAGGTTATACACACGATCAAGTTCCTCACGAGTATGTTTGTGCACCGTCTTTAAGAAGTCCCATTGGTTAGAGTGTGCGACGAAAGCGCTAGTGTCACAAAATAGGGAAGCGCCATGGGCAACTCTCTCACCTTGAAGGGGGAGTGCAATTAAATTACCGAATCCTCCATCGGTAATAGTATCTTGGTTGGGGGAATAATCGGTCGAAACTTATTTCTTTTGCAAATTCAGAATAACCAAAAATCTTACGTATGAGTTCAAGCAGGATGGTACGTGATTTCCAGCACGGGTAGTTACTGTCGAAAAATACCCACACATGACAGCCATTCCCTGATCGAGAAATTTCTGTGTAGTCTCGTATTCCAACCTCTGCGCATTTGTCGACAAGTTTTTTGCTATCAGTTTTCCATTCCGCTTCATCAAAATCTGCAGCGATAAAGTATGAAGTATTATCCTCGAGTATGGGATATATGCCAGCCGTTTCTTTGCCCAATAAATGGTCCAAAAGAACTTTATCGGAAAGAGGTAGAAGAGTCTTATTCTCGAAGTCCTTAATAGTGCCTCCCTTGGCCCTATGCGCATTAAATTCGCTTCAGTCAAAAGAATACGCAGGAGTCCACCCACTTTTACCATTCTTCTCCCAACGTCTCGGGAATGCATCAGCGCGACCGCGAAAAAGGGACTTATAGATCGCAAGTTTTTCTTGGTTAGTCATAACCGGGTGAGTTGCTACTTCTTTTTGTATCTCGTCGTTCTCCCTTGCCCAATACGTTCCACTTTTTTCAACCGGAGGAGTGTGTCGAGTGCTTGTGATACAGTAGGGCGAGCCACATTTGTAGCTTTTGAAATTTCTCCAGGGGTCGCCTCTTTCGTTTGCTCAAGATATTCCCAGACCAAGAGCTGTTTTGGAGAAAGGAGCTTGTCGATGTTTTCTTTCGAGAGCAGTTCGATTGCATGTTTTGACTGCTTGAGTAAGACACGAAGGAAAAACTCAAGCCATGGTGTGATGTCGGGGTCGCCTGTCTTTAAAGTTTTCTGACTTTTACGAAGAGCAATATAGTATTCTGCTTTGTTGTCCTCAACCAATTTTTCATGTGATACATACGGTGTGTACGCATAGCCAGACTGAAGAAGGAGAAGATTCGTCAGCACACGTGAAAGGCGCCCATTGCCGTCTTGGAATGGGTGGATATTTAAAAACTCAACGAGAAAGTTTCCGATGATAAGGAACGGGTGAATTTCTTTTAGAATAATAGCTTCCCGAGCCCATTCCACGATCTCCTGCATTTCTTTCGGCGTGAGGTATGCGGGTGTTGTATCAAAGAGTGTACCAATGGATTGCCCAGCTTCATTAACCATCTCAACTTTATTTTCAATCTTCTTATATTCCCCGCGATGGAGTTTATCTTTCTCAACATATTTCAAGAGCTCACGATGCAGATGTTTAATCGTACTTTCCGAGAGGGGGATACTATTCCACGCATTGAATACATTTTCGAGTAGCTCATAGTATCCCTGCACTTCCTGAATGTCTCGGTCAGCAAATTTTTGCATAGACAGACCGCGCATCATTTTCTCGATATCCTCATCAGAAAGTTTTGCCCCTTCAATACGCGTTGACGCTCCCGTCGAGGTCACCAAAACAGAACGTCTAAGTCGCCCGAGCGCTTGTGGGTTTATTTTTGCTCCACCAACCCACTGACCTTTTAGCTCATCAATTTGGTTGATGAGTACCCAGAGATTTTGGGGGATATTTGCGATGCGTTTGTTGAAGTGGTTCATATGGAATCTAATGTATTAGATATATGAGATTATATTAGATTAGGGTTTTTAGTGCAAGGGGGCTGTAGGAAGTTGGTTGTGGTCCAATTGTGCTTTTTTAGAAATAGCCAACTGAAACAAGGGTTCTGTGGGAATATCCCGCTAGTGTGACCGAGAGGGGTTAGATTCCTTGCGCCCGCACAATTCGGAACTTCTTCGGAAAATTCCCGCGCGCGCTGGCGCGCTAAAGATAATAATGGGTGGGCAAAATCGGTTTTGGTGTTGCGGGCGCGGGCGAATTCGGTGGGCGGGCCAAATGAGACGGAGACGGACTTATCACGCAAAAGAGGGTTCGTTCCAATTTTTTTGAAATAGTCACGAATTTCAAAAAAATCATCGCTCGAAACCAATTGCGTGGCTTTTTTCATATCTAAAATCCATCCCCGCAAAGGTTCGACCCAATTCTTTCTCTCCTGTCGAGCAGAGTCCAATTTGTGAGCAAGAGAGACTTTTTGCAAGAGAAGCTCGTTCTTTTTGGCGAGATAGTTTGTCTTTGGAATATCGCCATCAAGATACAATGTGACCAAGTTATCGAGCTTCTCTTGCGTCTCTCGCTCACGAGTCCGCACCTGCTCGACAGCACTTCCCGACGACAAATATTCTTCTTTTTCCCATGAGTCTGTCATTCTCATCATGTACTCGATCATGTCGTCGGGAAGTGTGATTTTTTGAAGCCGTTCCTTGAGTTGAGACACGAGCTTTTCTTCTCGCAAATATCCTTGTTCACATTTTCCATTCTTTTTCGTGCATCGATAATACCGATACAAACCACCATGACCTTTTGTCCATTGTGCGGTTATCATTCCTCCACACTCTCCACAACGAAAAAGACCGGTGAATGGAAAATCGTGAGACTTTTTTGATTTGCGAGGATGCGCTCGTGTCTTCAATCTCTTCTGTACGGCTTCAAACAAATCAGGAGAAATAATTGGCTCAAAAGTGCCATCGTAATATTCATTTTTGTACTTTACGAAGCCGAGATATGCTCGACTGGAAAGCATAATGGAGATGGCACTTTTGCTAAGTGGCGTTCCGTTGCGCGTGGTAACCCCATGTTCAGCTAAAAACTGAGAAATTGTTCCAAAACAATGTTTACCCGTGGCGAATTCTTTGAAAGCGCTCACCACAAGACGAGACCTCACTTTGTCTGGCTCAATTCTTTTCGTCTTTACATTGTTCACATATCCAAACGGCGCTTTTGTGAGCCATTCGCCACGGCGCAGTTTTTGGCGGATACCGCGGTCAACATTTTGTTTAAGGTTATCGGAATAATATTTCGATTGACCGAACGCCACTTGAAGCATGAAGAGACCTTGCGGGGTGGGTTCAAACCAAAATGTCGGAAATCGCAAAGAAACAATCTTGGTCGTGTCCACGGCGTAGATGACGCGTCCGCCATCAATGGAGTTCCTTGCCAAACGATCTGGATGCCATGCGAGAATGCCCACCCCGTCCATTGATTCAATGCGCGACATCATCACGCCGAATTTCTCACGACCTGGTTTCTTTGCGCTTTTCGACTCTGTAAATTCCTCAAGAATTTGCAGATTTTCTTTGCGCGCAAATTCACGAAGCTCAAAGAGTTGAGCTTCAATACTCATAATCTGTTTATCATCATCCTCTGTGGATTTGCGCGCATAAAGAAAATATTTTGGTTTGGTCATGATTTGTTTTTAGATATGAAAAAAGAAAAGTCCGTGTCTGTCTCATTTTTGCACCCGTTGCCCGCCCACCGAATTCGCCCGCGCCCGCAACACCAAAACCGATTTTGCCCACCCATTATTATCTTTAGCGCGCCAGCGCGCGCGGGAATTTTCCG
>MHUT01000003.1 GCA_001823535.1 Candidatus Yonathbacteria bacterium RIFCSPHIGHO2_02_FULL_44_14
TGAAGTTTTTCGACTGTCGTCTTGTCCTTGTAGTAACGTTCTGTTCGAGGATTATTTCCTCCAAGGTTCATTGCCACTATTTCAATTGCCTCATCAAACGATTTAAATTTAATCTTACATGAACCCCAACCAAACGGGTTGTTATGGCAAGCAAATTTACCGCCAGTTGATTCCTTGATAGCGATAGCTGGCATAAGGCGCCAATCGAGGTCGTTGTCTGCTGCTACTTGTGCAAGCTTCACACCATAGCCTTCGAGTGGCATATTGCGCTTCGCAAAATACGCGTCGATTTTTTTGGCGTACGTAACTTGCTCATCTTCAACAGAAACACGGGGAGCCAATGCAAGATTCTTAAAAGCAAAGTTGGTATTGAACATCGCAAGCGGTGATCCTGTGGTCAAAAATGGAATCAGGACCAAACCGCGCACGAATTGAATTGTTTGTTTTTTCATAAGGTAGTGGTGTGTGCTCCACCGAACGCTGTGTCTGTATGGTCTAGCAAAAATGCACCCCATATATAAGGTGCATTTGAGCCTGATTAACTTACACCAAGCGTATCATACCTGGGTCAAAAAGTCAATAGTTTTAATCCGTTTCTTCCTCTGATTTTTTAAAAAATGGTAAAATAGCTTTGTGGATTAAGGATATCCTAAAATGGGTATTTACAAGAATATGATACTGTGATAGGGTGTTGACACCACGTAATCAAGGATGTGCCCTATCGAGGACACTTCTCTATTTAGGTGGCTTGATCAGCTCTTTAAAAATTCGGTTCATTCCCAATAGGAAAAGTTCTGTTTAAAGAAGGGCTGTTTTTTGTGGCAATCTCAACTTTCTGGAGGAATCAAAAATGAAAAAATTGTCTAAGGCTTTAGCTCTTGCCATTATCTGTGCAATCGCCACCCCCGCTTTTGCGGACGGCGACTCATGGACAAACGGCAGTGTCGGTGGCGGTGCCTCTGTTGTAAACGGGGTAGGCGGCTTCAGTGCCAACTATCAAGGAAGTGCTGGCACCAACAGTTGGGATTACTGGTACTGGGGCGGCACGACGCAAGTCAGCGCCGCAGGGGGGACCAACGGCTATGTAATGGGCAACGGTAGTGTGAACGGAAATGCCTCCTCTGGTGCAAGTGCGCAAGAGTGGGGTGGATACACCAACACAAACTCCGGGTCTTATACTGGCTCAAGCGCAAGTGTGTGGGGCGGTGGCATTGCATCAAGCAGTGCTGGCGCCAGTGCCGGCGGTTCGGCATCTTCGAACGGCTGGTGGTGGTGGTAAAGTAATACCCCCCAGACTGGGATATTCTCAGCTGCGGAAGCAATAAGGGGGTTAGAGGTTAGAGTAATAATTTCTTCCTCTAACCCTTTCCTTTCCCTAAACAACATAGGAGTAATTCTGCCATGAAAAAGTTCCTTTTCTTTTCAACATTCCTTTTCCTGATTACCCACAATGCGTTCGCAGACAACACGGCTGTTGCAAATTCGGGCTCTCTTTCGAACTCCACCGCCATTGGTGCTGCTCAAGCCAACAACGTCGGTAACGCGGGCGCCAGTGTCGAAATGAATTCCACTAACACGGGCTCAGCTATCCCTGTAGGAACTCCCGGTTTTCTGAATGTTGCAATTCCGTCACCGCAGATATTTGTTGCAAATCCGTACGCAGGCCCAAACAACATTGCCGGCATTACGGCGGATGATTACCTCAACAGTAAGTGCAAACCAGTGTACACGAAAAATGGACGGTCGAAAGTTGATGTGAAGAGCGGAGCAACTAGAAACACTCAAATCGTGTTCACATCGTACCCAGACTACCAGAAATATAAGTACACCAATGGTAGTCCAGAAAAAGTACTTCCGTACTTTCCTGCTGTATCGGGCAATTATATCTGCATCGGTACCCTGATGATAACTGCCGACAATAGCCCTGCCGCGGAAGCTGTTGTGAACGGTCGTGTTCTGGGGAGCGACACAGAGAACTATGTTTTCGATAACATAGAAGGGTATTCTGAAGTTTATTTCATTTGCCCGATGTCGGCTAGTGGTACAGGGGTTGGATCTAACACAACAGGAAACGGTTTCGCTCTCGGTGGCGCGGCTGCTGGTTTAGCAGGTGGCAATCCTGCTGCGGCAGTTCTCCTTGCCTTGGCTGCATCATACCAGCAAAGCAAGGCGAGTACGCACAACAGCGCTCAAAATGGTAAAAACTGCTGGATCCTAGGAAAACCAAAAAACCCAGAGGTCGGCGTGCCGTTTAAGGAAGGCGAGTACGAAGAGTTCTTACTAGCTCAAGCTGCCGAACATGTAAAACGCATGGAGAAACTGCAGCCTGCTAACGGGGATGGACCTAAGAAGTACGAAGTAACGAAGTAATTCCTTGCTTCGCGATAAGACTGATTTTTCTGCACACTCTCGACAAGAGAGTTTGTAGCAAAGATCAGTCTTTTTTATTTTCTATTTCACTAATTACGATTCATCTCCCCTAGGACTCTCCCCTAGGACCGTCCTAGGGGAGAGTCCTAACTTCAGGTACATAAAGGGGGGTGATTAGTCTTCCTTGTAATTTAACCATTCAAAAATTTCTCTTTTAAAAGCTTTTTTGTCAGAAAAATATTGCGGGAAATCTTTTAGAGATATAATCTCCTTCTCCTTTCGATTAATTCCTATTTGGTCAAGATAACTACTCCATGGGTACCCGTCAAGAAACTCGATAGCACCTGGTATGTTTTTTATACCAACATCCTTCCATTTAGCATCAATAAGTTTTACGGGGTTAAGGTGAATATAAGAAAACAAATATTTAGCATATGTATCAGTGGCTACATGTGTTGCCTTAAACCTCCCCTCAAAAAGGGAACCCGTCCGATTATATTTTTTATTAAAATAACTCGAATAGCCAGTAGAGAGCTTTCTCATAAATTCAGTTATCGCAGGTTCTTCTTTTAGCAGATGCTCGTCTTCAGAGCGTTTCTTTGAAGTAACGTAAAGGTGAAAATGATTTGGCATTATAACCCACGCGCCAAGCGAAACAATAGTTTCATTTGGTTTGGAATCCCCGACATCAATTCCCTTATCAACAACATCGTCACGAAAATTTACACTCTTTTTTGAATTACAGAGATAAAGAAGTTTAACGAAACGATCTCTATCCCTATCGTCAAGAAAAATATTCTGCTTACTATTACCCCTATTGTATACATGGTAATATTCACCATCTACGAGTGCTGTTTTGCGGTAGCCCATATCAAAATCAGTATAACATATTCCCCTAGGACCGTCCTAGGGGAAATTAGGATTCGTCGAGAATAATGCGGTGTTCGAATTTTCCACGCTCTTCTTCTTTCCTTTTTTGCTCTGTCATGAGCGCTTCCTTTGAAAATCCTTTATGCGTCATTATTGCGTCTATAACCTCCACAATATCGACAAGCTCCTCGATATTTTCCGCTTCTAAAAATTCTTCGACTTCCTCGCGTAGTTTCTCCTTGAGTTTCTGCCAGTATTCGCCTTCGTCAGCAATATGAAAAATCGCTTTTTCACCCTTAGTCTCAATTCGCTCAATGATTTTATCACGTACGAGCTTGTTGTATTTCATATGATTACGCCCCGTGGCACTTTTTATACTTCTTACCAGAACCACAGGGACAGAGATCGTTACGTCCAGTTTTATCAGAATGAATAGGCTCTGGAGCGGACGCTTCGCCTTCTCCCCCACCTATTTCAACAGCGTGCTTCACTACTTCGCGTGCTTTTTCTTCTTCTTTTACAAATGCACCGGCGCCAATCGCGGGCACGAGACGAAGAATTTCATTCTGCACAGACTCCTTCATTTCACGGAAAAGGCGGAGACCTTCTTTTTTATATTCCACTAAAGGGTCACGCTGTCCGTACGCGCGCAAATTTACGGACGACTTCAAATACTCCATTGAGTCCAAGTGCTCCATCCACATCATATCAACGACCTGCAATATCAAGCGTTTTACCGCTTGATAAAATTCCTCCTCACCAAGTACGGAAACTTTTTCTGAAATAATTTTTGAAAACTCGGCATCTTCGGCGATGATCTCCGCGAGATATGCTTTTGCTTTGGAAATATCGCCCATCAAAATACCACGGCGCATACCATACACATATGCGCGCTGTTTCGTCATCACGTCATCGTATGAAAGTACGTGCTTTCTTGAATCAAAATGGAACCCCTCGATTTTCTCCTGTGCGGTTTCAAGCGATCGAGAAATCATTTTGTTTTGAATCGCTTCGTCCTCAGGGATACCGAGCTTGCCCATCATAGTTTTCACTACATCCGACGCAAAAACGCGCATCAAGCTGTCTTCCATTGAGACAAAAAATTGTGTCTCTCCCGGGTCGCCCTGGCGTCCTGCGCGACCGCGAAGCTGGTTGTCGATACGGCGCGCCTCGTGACGTTCGGTACCAAGCACAAATAAACCACCGAGGGATTTAATTTCCTCGTAGAGCTCAGGTGTGGACGGATTACCGCCGAGTTTAATGTCCACACCGCGACCTGCCATATTTGTCGCAATGACTACACTTCCCTTGCGGCCAGCTTGCGCAATAATCTCACCTTCGCGCTCATGGTTCTTTGCGTTCAAAACTTCATGGGGTACACCTTCGCGTTTCAAATACTCCGAGAGGAGTTCATTTTTTTCGATGGACACAGTACCAATAAGCACTGGCTGACCTTTTGCGCTTAGTTCTTTCACCTTGCGCGCGATAGCTTTAAATTTGCCGTTCTCTGTTTGAAAAATCAGATCGGTGCGATCAATGCGAGAAACAGGACGGTTTGTTGGAATAGAAGATACTTCAAGTCCGTACACTTTGTAAAATTCCTCGCTTGATGTCTCGGCGGTTCCTGTCATTCCAGCAAGCTTACTGTAAAGACGAAAATAATTCTGAAATGTGATAGAGGCAAAAGTACGAGACTCTTGTTGGATTTTAACTCCCTCTTTTGCCTCAAGAGCCTGATGAAGACCCTCTGACCAACGACGCCCCGGCTGAAGCCTTCCCGTGAATTCATCCACAATGACAACCTCGTTTCCTTGTACGACATATTCTTTGTCGCGAGTAAAAAGCGCCTGCGCGCGTACTGCAGTTTCCAAATGGTGCACATATTTCACACCGCGTTCAGTGTAAATATTATCAACACCCAAAAGCTCTTCGGCGCGGTTAATTCCTTCATCAGTAAGCTGGATAGCCTTCAGTTTTTCATCAACAGTGTAGTGCTCTGGCTCTTTGAGTTTTGAGGCAATTCCAGCAAATACCATATACAAATTTTCAGCATCACCCGATGGTGCGGAAATGATAAGCGGGGTCCGCGCCTCGTCAATTAAAATGGAGTCAATCTCGTCCACGATTGCAAAGTGATAATCGCGCTGCGCAAGGTCTAACGGACTGTATGCGACATTATCACGAAGATAATCAAACCCAAACTCATTGTTTGTGCCATAGGTAATGTCCGCGCGATATGCATCTTGTTTTCCGCAAGGGCGCATAAACTCGTGGATGACCTTAAATGAACCAAGTTCATCGCGATCTGCATCTTTGTCTTGATGGTTCGGGTCATAAAGATACGACGCGCTGTGGTTGAGCACACCAACGGAAAGACCGAGGAATGAATAAATTTGCCCCATCCATGTTGCATCACGGCGCGAAAGGTAATCATTCACCGTGACCACATGCACCCCTTTCGAGGATAGCGCATTCAAGTATGCGGGGAGTGTCGCAACAAGAGTTTTTCCTTCACCGGTCATCATTTCGGCAATCCTGCCCTCATGAAGCGCCATCCCGCCTAAAAGCTGTACGTCGTAATGACGTTGACCAAGAGTTCGTTGCGACGCTTCTCGGACTACCGCAAAGGCCTCGGGTAAAATATCATCCAAAGATACTCCGGAAGTGAGACGCTCGCGAAAGTCGTCCGTTTTTGCACGGAGAGCCTCGTCCGAGAGTAATTTAAGTGAAGGCTCAAAACTGTTGATTTTTTTTACCAGTGGCGCATATTTGCCCGCTACTCCGCTGCCTCCAAATAGGGTTTTTAGAAATGACATCTGGATATTTTAGCACAAAATCATCTGCCCCCAAAGGGACGATTTTAGCCTTTAAAATCGTCCCTTTGGGGGCAGGAACTAAAAACAAAAATCCCTCTTACGAGGGACTTTTGTAAAAACGAATTTACTTACGCTTTGCAGTCTTCTTTGCTGCCTTCTTTGCTACCTTCTTCTTTGCTACTTTCTTAGCCTTTTTCTTTGCTGCCATTTTTTTATGTGCTGTTTCGAGGCGCACGAATGCGTCTCTAAACGTGTATGCAAATTAATATCTACAACAATGTTCGACCCGAGGTGTAAAATATTTCATCAGACCTCGCGTATAATTATTGGATCATCTTCGTATGAAATTTCTTTCACACTCTGTACTGTGATCTATCATTATTATCGCGCATACAAAAATCATTCGCAATGCATTTTGAAATTTAACTGTGGATAACTTTTTTATTATCAGAAATTAATTTTTTTATTTTTATAAAAAAAATTTCTGAAAAATTGTTCACAGCATGACTACCTCTTCTTCAAGAAGCACATTTGTTTTTTCTTTTATGTCGCATCTCATTTCATGCGCGAGTGATAATATTTCTTCAGCAGTTGCTTTACCGTAATTTACCAATATGAGCGCTTGTTTTTCGTATACCCCTGCATCCCCTCGCCGTACGCCACACCACTTACCCACATGATCAAGAAGCCACGCCGCAGAAAGCTTAATAGTGCTATCCCCTTGTGGATAAGCCTTTATTCCCGGAAATTGTATTTTGAGTGCTTCATACTGAGAAACCTCCACGATTGGATTTTTAAAAAATGAGCCGGCTGTGCCGATTGATGGCGCTGGCATTTTTCTAGTGCGTATTGCAACAATCGCTTCACGAATTTCCACAAGTGTGGATACAATAACTTTTTTCTTTTCGAAATATTTTTTTACATCCTCATAATCAACACGCGGGACACCATTCTCTGTAAGCTCAAATGAGACACTCACCACAATAAGATTTTTATTTTTTTTGAAAATACTTTCGCGGTAACCAAATTCACATTCTTTACGCAAAAATGTCTTTATCTGCATTGTTTCCGTATCAAGTGCTTCTACAGAAAAAATTGTGTCGCATGCCTCCACTCCATACGCTCCAATATTTTGTACAGATGCGCCACCGACAGTGCCGGGCACCAGTGAGAGATTTTCAATCCCCCATAAATTGTACTGGACAACACCGCGGACAACTTCATCCCAAACCTCACCTGCTCCCGCGGTGACGCGACTATTCTCATAGGTAATCCCTTTGAGTTCTATTTTTATGACAAGTCCCGAATATCCATCTCCGGAAACAAGAATGTTTGAACCGCTTCCTAGGATGAAAATGGATAGATTTTTTGCGCGCGCGAAAAGTATCGACTCTTGTAAATCCTCGATACTTTTAACTCGCACAAAAAAACGCGCATTTCCACCGACATGCATTGTGGTAAAAGGCGCAAGAGGCACCTGTTCTAATATATGTAATGCCATAATATATAATCATCATAACGAAAACCGCGCATTTCACCAATTGGTGAAATGCGCGGTTTTCTTATTATCGAACTTCGGGCAACTAATTTCATGACCGAGCTTTCATCCAAGATGTGAACCTGGTGATGTTTATGTCCAAGACACGAATTTACTAATTCGGAATCGGCTGATTCGTGTACTCTTATGGCCAGCGGGGGCTAAACTCCAAAACAAATGTCTATGAGTGCAGCCGCTAGCCATAGGAACACGCGAGGAATATCGTGAGAGATAAACGTAAGGATCGGAAACCAGTGTCTAGCCGGTCACCAAGTCTACCATTCATCACTTTTATATTGTATGAAATTTAAAGTAACAGTGCAAATCGGGGGGGTCAAATAAACATAAAACCCCGCTTTCGCGGGGGTTTATGTAGACATTCGTTTGTTTTGGAAGTACCTAGAGGTTTCCCTCACTGCACTCATAAAACAAGCATAGCAGATCCACAGAAAAAGTCAAGCTTAGAGCCTATCCCAATAGGAACTTTCCTACTGCGCCGCGCGATCTTCGGTGGAAAAATGTGAAACTCTTGTCGCCTTGTCTCGATAAAGCTTCGCGAGTTTCTCATTTTTCCGCTTCGAAGCTACCGTGGCTCGTGACAGAGACCCTATTGGGATAGGCTCTTAATCCGCCCAGATTACGAAAGTAAAGATTTTTTGGCCGTTGCCCAAGTTACGCTCATAGAGCGAGCTACGTCCATCATTGGATCTTCGTATCACTTTCCCCCATTCAGATGGGTTTTCAGTATCAATGTCAGGGATACGAACTTGCGCCGTTCCAGACATTTTGCTCAAAAGCGTTGTGACAGTATCAAGGTGCGTATAGATAATTTCAAGCTGCTCGTAATCGTGCGCATTCGGATGCTGATTGGTTGACGGATCATTCGTATAATCCATACAAGTGCCGAGATTTGCGTTGGTGAATATTTCGTCTTGATGGTCAAGACCAAGAGTATGTCCGACCTCTTGACACACGACAAGCTGTTTCCACTCAGGAGTATTATATTTTGCAGTATTAAAATATGTGTCATTCAACCTTACGGTTCCTTGGGTGATATGGTCACCACTCGCCCATATAGAGGCAATCCCCAGCCAGCCGTTCTTTCCGTATTTATTATTACATACCTCTACGCGTCCGTTGGTTGCACGGCAATTCCTTTGGTTACTCAGACCATTCACGATGGTAGTATCAAGCACCGAAGAAACACTCCAGTCAACAGAAGCCATTGCGAGATTGGCATCCCACGCCGCTGAAACGTTATCTCCAAGTTTCAAATTAAATGGGTTTGCAGTACGCGCCCAATGATAATTACCCCACGAATGATTTGCTAATGCGATTGTCGCAAACGTCGAAGCTGACAATACTACGGCTACCACGGCAAAAAGCGCTTTTATGCGATATTGTTTATTCATGCTGATATTGTATCATTCACCTTAAAAAGCGTCTATTCCCAGAAGGGCGGTCCTTCCCATGTTCATGCTCAAAAACTGCAAAGAAGTTGTTATTGTTTCGAAGAGATAGCAGTGCAGATAATAAATGGGAAATTATCTTCACTCAATTCTACTTCGACTGGGATAGTTTCCTGTATCGTTCCGCAGATATTTATAAGCAACTCATTTTTATCTTTTTTGTACGACAATATTCCGTAAGCTCCCTTCATTTTTCTCCACTCTTTTATAAGCGTTGCTTCGTTAGTCTTTTTATTTCTTTGTAGAAGAAAATAATCATATGTTTGTTCATAAACGTAATTATCCCAAGCAATTGGCCAGTAGTTTTTCCATCGTAGAGCCTGTTTCCCATAAAGTTCGATGCGATATTCATCTCCTTCTATCCAATCAATCAACCCTCCATTAAGTTGCCAGTAACCATCAGATACAAACTGACCATTAAGGCCGATGCCAGATATACTGTATACTGCCATACTTGGATCTTCGCGAGCCAAATCCCTATCCCGCGAAATTGGAGGGTCTTTTCGAAATCCATTTTCTGTGTAAACATAATAGGCACCTTCCCCTAGAAACATCGATGCCTCCCAGGTGCTATCCTCTAACTCACGAGATGGAATAGTTCCTACATAGCGATTAGGTGTTATTTCGTACCACGAAAAAGTAGCAATAATGCCTGTGATGATTAATATGATAATAGATATTGAAATTACTTTCCTCATGTTAATAACTAATGCACTTTTTGATATTATTTGAAGGTGGCAATGTGCATTATACTTTGAATTACGAAACCCCAAAGTATCTTCTTTTTTATTGAAGTTTCTGCGTGCACCACTCTATCCGAAACCGTGGCCACGAATACTCCCGATGCATGGATACTGGGGTCGGTAGCGGGAAGCCTTGACCGTCCGCATATTCACCTACTGCCACGAATATTATAGCAGATTTTATTATTTTATGAAAAAATTTAGCCCTGATCCGATGGATCGTAACAGGGCTAAGGGCTAAGTTCAAAGGGCCTGAAGTCCCGAGGATCTTAGGAAGGGCGGTCCTTCCTGCGCCTTACCAAACAAC
>MHUT01000004.1:0-35371 GCA_001823535.1 Candidatus Yonathbacteria bacterium RIFCSPHIGHO2_02_FULL_44_14
GATTGCGTCGCCAAAATCACTGATGCACTATTGCTACTTGCAACCGACCCACTACTAGACAATCCCGATGCAATAGCGTTATACACAGCGGAACCAACTGCAAACACGCCATTACCAACAAATTTCCCGAGCGCCACCGTTGTGTCGTATGTCCATTTTGCAGTATCTACTGCGACTACATAGGTTTTTATCGCAATAGGTATATCTTTTTTGAGAGTTAATATCGCAAAATCGATTATTGCATTTCTTCTAGCAGTAAGAGCAACTGTTCCTGTAGCCAAAACGGAGTCGACAGAATAGACAACAGGTTTTGTCACTTTTTCAAAAGCAGAAAGTGCTTTTGGTGGATTGATGCATGTGGTGTATTCGGAGCGTGTTGGGTCAACTGATAATTTACTCAAGGATTGTTCTATCTCCTTTTTAATTTCCTCACCACGATATTCTAAATATATTTCACGAAATCCATGCCCTCGGCCATCGTCATCAGACTCTTTGTAATCAATACTGTCATGCGCTGGCAAAAATGTTCCGGGGAGAGCCTTTCTTGCGCGATTAATAACAGTGTCCGTGCTAGATGTACGGTATATTCCACCTCCTGCTACATAACTTGCAGGTGTCGCAACACTATATACACCGATTGATTTAGTTGGAACATCGCCACTATCGGTAACAGCCTTGTAAAAATTGTTAGCATAGAAATTGCCCTGCGAGTGGGCAACAACAAGGACTTTCTGTGTTTTTACTTGCGTGCTTGCGGCGTTGAGGATTTTAAGAAAATCAGGATCCTGCATATCAACATCTTCAAATGTTTTTTGAATGGCGACGTCGGTAAGGTCAAGTAAGCCGTGCGTGGGGTTGTAGAGGTACTTAACAGTTAACTTTTCACCTTTGTATATCAGTGGCAACAGAAGCTCGACAGATTTCCTATTAGCTTCAGCGCCATCATCACCACCTGGAGTGCCTTCTTTTGTAAAAATTCCGTTAATTGTTTCAATGGTATATCCGCTCTTTAAACAAGCTGCACCGCTCACCTGAGCAAATGAAATCAGTGGAAATAAAAATACTGTAATAATTATTCCAAATTTTCTAAAGTACAGCTTTAACATAATTAATTAGGAAGTGTAAATAAATCAATATCACAAACAACTTCATCAAGTGGTCCAAAACTTCTCAAGTTTTCGTAAAAATTACTTTTTGTGAATTTTCTTTCTTTTGTATTGAACTGTTTACTTTCTATTGAACTAATATAATTCTCAATCTTTTTAACATCAGTCATGCTTCTCCCTGATTCTGGGGTTTCCCTTGGTACGAGAGCATCGGCAACACAAGAGTGTGCCCTATCCTCCTCCCTCACCACCTCCGTAACATTTACTGTATTCTCAAACGGCTGCGTCACCTCCATCTGAAGCACCAGCGCATACTGCAAAAGCACCGCCCTCGTCTTTGCTGAATTTGGATATTCTTTAAAAATAGCGAGTTCCACGTCATCACGGATACCATTTTTATTTGCATCAACACCAGCAACTGTTTTGTCTGCTTCTGCGCCCGGATCTGGTGGTAAATTTACCCCCATAACATCATCCATCGTGAGTTTGGTTGCGTGAATTTTCGCAACCTGCTCCTTTGTATTTTCATTTCTTAAGTAGAAAGGAAGACGCGCAACAAGAAGTACCACAAACACCACCATCACCCACTTCAAAATCCTAGCGCCCTTTTTTACTATTTTTTTTGTATTTGTATCCATATAATTCCACTAATTCTACCAACCACCCCCACAATTCCCTAATTCCCCTTGTGGATAACTCCCAAAAAGCTCCGGCCTTTTTAAAAAGGCCGGAGCTTTTTGGGCTACTTCTCTTCAAACCCTAGCCAATCATTCACAAAATTATTGAAGTCGTTTGCTGTTGTAAAATATTCTGGAGCAGCTTCACGGTTAAGAATCTTTGACTCAAGACGAGTGCTCCCATTCCAATCAAGAAAGCTTGAATGCACATAATCACTCAAATAACCCTCTGCGGCAACTCGGTCTTGAATACCACTTTCCTTCCACAGTGGGTCAATAAGTTTAACTGGATTCAAGTGAATATATGCAAAAAGGTACTTTAGATACTCATCATTATCAGCGTGCTTTGCTTTAAACCGACTTTCAAATAGTGTACCTGTGCGTTTATTTTTACTATTAAAATACATCGAATATCCCGTTGATAGTTTCTGCATAAATTTCTGAATACCACATTCAGATTTTTCCCGTACCAAAAGATGGAAATGGTTTGGCATAAGGCAGTAAGCGATAATATATACCAAGGTTTCACCTCTTTCAACGGCAAAAAGTTCAGAAAAGGTCCGGCCTTTTTGGAAATGATCGGCTATATTTACTGGATCCATACTATTGCAGGCATACAAAAGAGCGATGAATCGCTTGTAATCATGCGGTTCCATAAAAATGGTGCGTTTATCTGTTCCACGATTGTAAATGTGGTAGTATTCGCCGATTGATAATTGTACTTTTCTTCGCATACAAGAATTATACACCATGTGTACCCCAAAAATCTCCGGCCTTTTTAAGAAGGCCGGAGCTTTTTGGGGTTAGCGCTGGTAGGAATTTAAAATTTTACTCGTGAGGTCAGGTTCTTTGTCGAGGAATTTGGGGTTGATGTTGTTCACCTTGTTGAGTGCTTCAACCGCTTCATCGACTTTTCCATTCATGTAGTAAATCTTCGCTAAATCTACCATCGCATCAAGATTGCCAGGATTGGAGTCCGAAAGATCCTTGAAATACCGCTCTGCGTGCTTGTAATCATTGGTTCTAATGAGATACGTAACAGCCCTCTTTGCAACCCCAGGGTCTGGCAAGTAGACTGCATCCCCTCTCTTGAAATACTCCGCTGCCAACCGTTTCTCACCAGCCTTCTCTGCAACATTTGCAACGATAAACTGCGCTTCTGCATAATGTGGCACAAGGTCGGCATAGCTTTTCAGTACACCAAGCGCTTTTGCGTTTGCCTCTGTTTTTTGAGCTGTGGTACCCCCCTGAAGCTCGCCTAAATACACATTCGCAAGTATATAATACGCCTGAGGGCGCATCGGGCTAAGCTCAATCGCTTTCTCCATCAAATCAATGATTTTATTTTTGTCATACGGGGTGCCTTCCGGACGACCTTCGACAACATGCCCCCAATATATATACAAACGGGTATTCCATGGGTATTTCTCTATAAGGCGACCGAGGAACGCTTCTGAAAATTCATAACTTTCTTTCAAGTCTTTCTGTGAAATCTTTCCGTATTCAAGCTTGTTTTTGTACATATCATACACCTGGTATCCGTATCCCATATCACCAAAAGTACCATAGGAAAGCCCTCGATTGAGCGCAGCAGTAGAACGAGGGATATCTACGATCTGATACATATACCCCTCAGCAAGGGCTGTATTTGCGCGAATAGGGAGATAATTTGCCCAATATCCAGAAATTACCACACCAGAAGCAAAAACGACGGAGAGGACCTTGCCCCATAGTGGTATTTCTTGAGTTGTAACATTTCGACGGACAGACACTTTCTCCTCCCCTTTCGACAAAAATACAATAAATGCAAAAAGTGCCCAGAATAAGAAGCTGCTACTTATGGTATCGAATACAAAAAAGTTTTGTATTGAATAAACAAGAAGAAGCGCGCTCAAAAGGAGCGCCGTCTCTTGATCTCGCGTGCGATACTGCCAAAGCGCGTAAAACATGAAGCCAAGCAATGCAAGATAGACCCCGAGTCCGACGATGCCGCCGTGTATCAGCTCGTCAATATACACGTTGTGCGAACGGTCAAACCACTCTTCTCCAATCTTTTGCGGATCATAAAACTTGTTGTACACATACTCGAAATTTTCAAAACCATAGCCAATAACTGGTCTTTCAGCGGATGCTTCCAACGATTTCCCCCACACAAACAAACGACTCTGTGTCGTAGGATCCACAGCGGAAATACTTGCCACACGCGAAAGCATGGGGATATTGGCAGATGCAATCTCGTGACGATAGGCATAAAAAAGCGCCCCGGAAACAACGATGAGCAAAATGCCTCCGGCGGCCCACATTCTTTTTGTTCTTTCGCGAGTAGTAACCGCCCATACCGCAAAGAGCGTTGCTGCCGCTGCAAAAATCGCCACGAAAATACCGCGCGTCTGCGACCAAATAATTGCAAACGCGTGAATAAATAAGGCGAACCACCAAAAATACCTTACAAACACTGACCGCGACTTGCGCGCAAGATCAAATACAAAGAAAGCGGTAATGGCAAGATAGCTCGCAAGGAATGCAGGATTTCCAATCGTTCCCTTTACGCGTGGGTCTGCCTTGTCCAAAAACCATGCGATTCCAAAATGCTGTCCGACCGCATAGAGCGCGACGAGAGACCCGATGACAGCATTTGCCGTAAAGAAAAGCTTCCAGTCTTTTTCTCGGAAAACAATGAGCAGTAAATAGCAATATGCGACCACGTGCGTAAGGGTAAACAAGCCGTCCATACGCTCAAATGTTGACCAAAAACTATGATAAAAATCAATTCCGAACACCGACGACACATAACTCATACCCAAAAACAGAGCGGGGAGCCATGTGATTTTATTTTTAAAAAATGAAAGATCGATGCCATCTATGCGATAAATTGCATATACCGCAAGAAATGCCACAGAAAACTCAACAAGCGTTCTGAAATACACAACCTTTGGGACAATAAACGGGTAATAAATGCCGCTCACATAGAGGAGTGGCGTTAGGGCCGTTGCGACGAGCACCCATCGTAAGGTATTCCATAATATTGCGAGATTCTTGGGTGACATGATCTTCTTGTTTTATTTTGCCAACTTCTTCAATTGCGACACTTTTCTTTCAACAGCGGTGTTCGGATCGCGCGCAAAAACTTCTTCCCATGCAGAAAGCGAATCACTGTAACGATTTTCACCCTCAAGCCACTGTCCGTATTCCTTGAGAAGATTGATGTTGCGGTCAGTGCTATTGAGCGCCTTTACAAAAGTATCATCAATCGTCAAAGCCTCTTTGTTATGCCTTTTGTAAAATTCAATAAGAACAAGGTGGTTTTGAGCGATATGAGGTTGTGTTTCGATGCCTTTTTTAAATGCCTGTTCTGCTGCATCAATGGCAGTGGTAGATTCAAAAAGGGTTCCCATTGTCTGATAAGTAATGGAATTGATAGGATCTATTTTCTCAGCACGAAGAAGGTACTCGTATGCCTCCTTACCTTGCCCGATATGCATATATTCTTGCGCAATAGAAACTGCGATGTCATATTTTTCTTCAGTTGATCCTCCTACTCTGCCTTGAAAGGTCTTAATATTAGCCTGCGCCTTTGCGATTTGCTCTGGCGTTGTATAAAACCCCTTATATTGCCACTCTCTTGGAAGAAGATTTGATTCAATCGCAAAAAAAGTGACAGTAGACTTGTTCCCCAGGAAAAACAACGCGTCACCAGCAATAACAGCAACAAGGACGGCAATCGAACCCCATTTCAAATACGTATTCATAATATATCTACTATATCACGAGGAAAACACTTTTCATACCATTCCCAAAAAGGTCCGGCCTTTTTAAAAAGGCCGGACCTTTTTGGGAATCCTGGATGGGAAGGGCGGTCCTTCCTGGGTATTCAAACAAAAAACCCCCGAATCCTTGCGGAAGCGGGGGTTTTTGCTGAATTGAGGATAATTCGATGAATTTGCCAGATTCGAGATATTTCTCTGAATCAGTGGATTAACTCATATTGAATCTATTCTCTTTTCTATAAACTAACCTAGATTAGTAGGTGTAGCTGTAAGCGTCCGAACTGAGATCCTTGAGCAAGTAGCCACCAATCCAGTCAGTAGTAATCGTTGTGTGGCTTGTAGCCGAACGATCTGACCAAACAAAGTTAGCTCCATGAGCAAGTGATGATGCATTTGCAGAACCTGCTGCAGTTGTATCATCAGTGATGCTGAATACTGCGCTGTCGCCAGAGGCATTCCATCCTGTAACAGTACCAGTGATCTCGTAGGTCTTTGAAGAACCTGCGCCAATCTGCTGGATATCGTCAGTGAGTGTAGTACCGATGGTGAATGCTACAAGACCTGCAGTTGTTGCATTTGCAGCAGTGGTGTTCAAGTCTGTTGAACTGCCAGCTTCACGGATGTGCATATCAGCGATGGTTACGCTCGTGGTTGCTACCGTAAGCGTAATCTTCTTGAATTCTACCGATGAAGCTGTGTCCGCGGTAAGGCTGAACTTGTAGAGAGCCTGTCCTGTCGTAGGAACCGAGGTAAGACCTGAGGTTACGCGTGCGAATGTAGGAACAGTCTTTCTAACGTAGAACGTACCATTGTTACCCGAAGCAGCAGTTACGTCAGCTGATCCGATCGTTGTAGCGGTCGTGCCTGCTGAGTTCTTTTGCTGGTATCCTTCGTTGTAATCAATAGTTACTGTAATAGCAGCACCTGATGTTGCGCCTGACGCAATCGTAGGAATATCTACGTATACATCGAGGAGCGCATCTGTACCTGTGCTTGGAACATACATCGTCAAACCATCAAAGGTTGCCGTTGCATTTGATTCCGAGCCAGTAGTAAGAGGCTGTGATACAGTCTGCTCTACACCTGCTGCGTTCTTGTACTTAAGCGTAATGCCAGTAGTCGAAGTTGCCGCGTTGTTTGAAACCTTGATCTTCAATTTTTCAATTGTGTAGGAATCATTAGCTGCGGTAAATACGAACTGTCCAACCTTTACGTTTGTAGAACCAGCAATTACGTTTGCAGAAGTTGGGTTATTTGCAGCAACTGCAAGGGTAAGTGAACCGTTTCCAACCGTAATGGTCTGAAGAGTTACGTTCGATGCTGTTACTGATGTACCCAACGTGCCGGTACCTGTTGCTGCGGCTCCCGCTGCAATTGTACCTGCGTTTGCTGCAGTCAAGATATCAGCGTAGATATCAATCGTCTTGGTCTGTGATGCTGCGAGAGCAAGGTTAACACCAAAAGCGTTTGTTGGAGCTCCAGGTGTCGTCTTTACAGTACCAATTTGCGCGCCTGTTGCTGCATCCTTGAGTGTAAGGTTTGTGAGAGATGCTGCGTTTGCTGTTGAAAGTGCAATGGTGAGAGTATCAACATTAACACCCTCTGATGAACCTGCTGAAAGCACGAACGAACCAATCTTTGCATTGTTACGTCCTGCAACCATTGTCTGGTTACCGTAACCAGAGTACTTAGTTGTAGTAAGTGTTGATGCTGCAACGGTAATCGTGTTTGCGGCAACCGCTGTTGCTGGAACTGTCAACGTGTTAAGTGATGACATTCCCTGTGCATTACCGGATGTACCGACTGCAACTGTAACCAAGATGGTTTCTGTTGCAGAAAGGTTAGTACCAGTTGATGTCTTTGCGTCTGCATAGATGTCAATGATACCAGTCGTTCCTGCGTTCACAATGAGTGATGAACCGAAAGTAAAGTTAACTGAAGCGCCTTCTGAGAGGTCCTTTGTAGAACCTACCTGTACGCCATTGAAGAATACTTTACCATTGTCGAGACCACCATTGTGAATTGACGTGTCAGCCTGAACGTTCAAGTTTTCAATCTTGATGTTCTCACCTGCTGCACGGAACTCAAAACTTCCGAGTTTCACATTGGACGAAGCAACGGCGATGTCGCTTGAAGGTGACGATGCCGCTTTGGTTACTGAAAGTGAACCTGCGGTAATCGTTGCCGATGTTGCGCTGCGAGCTGCGAATGTTCCTGTTGAAGAAGTATCGTTACCAGTAGCCAATACTGCCTGATTGAGGTCAGAATCAACTGCAGTAACATCACTTGCCTGACGAAGTGACATTGCGAAGGTACGTGTTGAGCCACCAGTGATGTCTGCAACTACCTTAATAATGCGTCCTCCTGTTGCGAGTGACTTTGGTGCTGCTGAAAGATCAAACGTTACATAACCGTTTGAATCAAGATTTGCAACAGTTGAAAGAAGTGATCCGTCTACATAGAGGCGGAAGTTCTTGATGTCGCTCGTATTGATCGAACCAACGTTACGAAGTGACAACGCCTTAAGATTAAGAGCGTGTGTACCTACAGTAACAGTGTTCTGCCATACAGTGTAGTCGTTCTGTGGGTCTACTGATGTTGCAGTAGGTGTTGTTGCTGTGCTGAATGCAAGAGTTCCAAGTGTTGCGGATGCGATATTCAAGTATCCACCGTTAACTGGAAGTGTTGTCGTAAGTGTACCTGTTGAAGTTACGCTTGTGAGTGACACACCAACAATCTGACCTGCAGATGTGCTCAAGATGTCGCCGAGAACCTTTATGGTCTTCGATGAACCTGCAGCAATCGTGAAGATACCTGTTGAAGAGTTGAAAGTAGCTTTACCACTCGAAACTGATGTCGAGTCGGTTAAGCGATTTGCTCCATCGTAGAGGTATACGTTTACGAGTGTGTCATCGTTTGAAACGCCAGTGCGGTTCAAAGTGATGCTGGTAACCTTCACTTCACTTCCCGAGTTGTTCGAGAAGGTGAGGTGTGCAAGGTCGCCAAGAGCCTGTCCTGCAACCAACGCGCCACTCATTGGAGAGTCTGATGCGAGGGTTACGTTGAAGCCTGCGCCTGTAGCTACTCCAGTTGTTGTAGTAGTTGTTGAAGCGTCACATTTCTGACCTGTCGTTGGGCTAAAGCCAACAACTGAAGTACAACCAGGAACCGTACTTATTGTTGCGCCTGTAGCACACGACTGACCTGTGGTTGAGCTAAAGCCAACGAGTGAGGTACAACCAGGAACCATTCCTGTTGTTGATCCGCCACCCATGGTGTTCAACTTCGCACGAGTCATAGCACCAACGAAGCCTGTACCACTGGTCAAGCCAGCTGGTGCGAGAACTTCTGATGCGTACTTGTTCTGGAAATTGATAACTGCGGCTTTGGTTGCTGGTCCAAAGTAAGAAGTTTCCTTACCTGCTGAACCTGCTCCTATTCCGTCTACCTTTGTGTCAGCGCTCATGTTCAAAACTATTTGAAGGTTTTTTACATCAGCACCGGTGCTGCCTTGCTTCAAGTTTGTTGAGAATGTGTATGCTGATGCGGTTGATACAACCATTGCGAATCCAGCAATCACTCCTACCAAACCTGCAGCAATTTTTGCAGACTTTGATGAAATAATTTTATTCATAAATAATGATTACAATATTTTCGTATCCGCTCGGACGTTGTGTAAGAGATTACTCTTCCACACGCTCCTCGCTCTACGAAATAATTGATAAGTTTCTAATAGCACGAGTATCAATGATTAAATTACTGATACTTTTGATTCTGTCGTTTTGTCGGTCATGCGGTAGTGCTTCGACCACTCGGGTCGAGGCCATAGAAAACTGAAAATGCACCGTATTGTGTGATGCGATTTTCTATGCAAGACCCGCTGCGCAAAAACTTTTTTTTAAAATAAAGGACCGACCTTCTATTTATAGTCTACGTCCAAGAGTCTACGGCCAAGCCGTGAATCTCCTGATTCAGAATCAGCTGATTCGAAGGTCGGACCTTGGGTGCAAAAAAGTTTTTGCGCAACGGATCTAGTTTTCAATGACCTCTCCCACAAGCTTGCAATCTATCGTCTGCCGGGAGCTTTCTATTTAATGGGCAATGGGGATGCGAACATCTTATTACGCCTAAATCCAGTGCGGTGTATTTCTACACGCACTGAACTTACATACATTATATACGGCACAGGATAAACCTGCAAAGTATATGTGTGGATAACTCGTGGATAGCAGCTTGCAAACGTTGCAAACTACCAAAACCGACATCACTCCACACGAGTGTAATGTAGCAGAAAAAAGGAGAAAGTACAATACAAACACAAAGGTCCGACCTCTGATTTTGCAAAATCAGAGGTCGGACCTTTGTTAAATGCGTTGGCTATACTAATGCATAGCGAGACCATCTGCGCTCCCCTAATTTCTTAAGGACACCTGTTTCTGTTAGAAGAACGAGCTCTCGCTGAATTGTCTTTTCTGATAGGTCTGGAAAATGAGTAGTAATGTCCTTTATAGTAACTTCTCGATTGTCCTTTATAAGTTTTAAAATGCGGGCACGGCGGGATTCTTTGGCGACATCGGTGGTGGCACGATTTGGTGCGGGATTCATAAAGGTCCGACCTTCAGATCGCGCTTCATTCGACAGAGCGCGATCTGATTTTGCAAAATCAGCAAGGATAGACCTTTGTGTGCGGGATGCGGGGACATGTCCTTTTGTATTTCTATCGGACATTGTGATGCTCGTTTGTCCGATAGAATGTCCTTTAGGGTATGCGGGTGCATAAAGGTCAGGACTTGGGTGCGGGTTGCGTTTATTTCCAAGACACGAATCAGCTGATTCGAAGGTCAGGCCTTTTTGATGCAATGCGGAATCAGGTGTTCCAAAAAACTTGTCGCCGAGGATGCTGTCTGTGCGAGATTCGCGTAATGCTTTTTTAACCTCGATTGTATCACGGAGTGCAACGTACTCGCGCTTCAAAATAGTGAAGTTCATCTCTGATACAAGACCTGCAATAAATGCGAGCTCAAGGAGGGAGAGGGTCTCTTCTATCTTTGCGCGGAGCGCATCAAGGACATTCGTCTCAAGCATCTGACTACCATTTTTTATAAAGGACGCATCTCGGACAAAGTCGATAGACAATGTGCGAAGGCGAAACTTCATCGGCTCTGTGTCCGATAGAAAGTTAGTGATGAGATAAATTGCAGTTGCAATACGTTCGCATTTTTTTGAAAGGTTATTTCCAAACGACACCATTCCGCTTGATGATTCGTGGCTTGCGATCCCCCTGTCTTTAATGTCTTTTTTGTAGTCCATTGTATGTCCTTTAAATGTCTTTTATTGGTTGGTTTTTTGACATGAATGTCCTTTATTGATACCTCTGCAATGTTTGTCTATTATATAACGGACATTTGAACAAAGTCAATGATTGTAAATGTCTTTTAGAAAATGATCTCTTGGGAAGATGTCTATTATCTGTTACTATGTATGAATATTTATATGGCAAAGAAAGAAATCGGCAGACATAAAAAAACTGAGGTGAAGAATCCTAAAAAAACAAGTGGGACTCCTGAGGAACAAACATCGTTATTCTCTGACATTTCATTCTTTGGCGGCTTGTCATCTGAGATACGGCACAGTGTCATTGCAATTCTCTTTTTTGTCATTGGTATCTTTTTTTCTGTCGCGCCGTGGGGCTATGCAGGGATATTGGGCGGGTCGGTTTATGGAGGTTTTAATTATCTTCTTGGGGTAGGGTATTTTGCGCTCCCCCTTCTTCTCTTTCTCCTTGGTGTTTCTTTTTTTCGCGAGTCACGTCCAAACATTGCCATGACCGCAAGCCTCGGGGCATTCCTTTTTCTTTTTTCCATTCTCGGACTCGTGAATATTTTTTCGGGAGACAATTCGGGTGGAATCCTCGGGCGTATTGTTTCCAATCCGCTCGTAAAACTTTTTGACACCTACATCGCCACACTGTTCCTCATTGCATTCCTTGCGATATCACTCCTTGTTATGTTCAACACGCGACCAAACTTTAACGCATTGCTTTTCTGGAGAAAAAAAGTTGACGAAGAAGGTGATATTGATGAAGAGGTGGAGATTCAATCGGTCGGGCGCGAAATAAAAGAGGAGGAAAAAATAGAAGAGGACAGACCACCGAAGCTCGCGCAAGTAGTGGCGAAAATAAAAAAAGAAATCGCTTCAACAGATGAATCGGGTATCTCGCTCAACCAAGTGATGAATACAACGTACGTCCCCCCTCCACTTTCAATCCTTGAGGGCGACCGTGGCAAGCCTGGTGTTGGCGACATCAAAGCGAATGCAAACATCATCAAACGCACGCTCGGGCAGTACGGCATCACTGTTGAAATGGACGAGGTTTCCATCGGACCATCGGTTACAAGGTACGCTCTCAAACCTGCAGAAGGCGTGAAGCTTGCGCGCATCGTTGGGCTTCAAAGCGAGCTCTCGTACGCGCTCGCGGCGCACCCTATTCGTATTGAGGCACCTATCCCCGGGCAATCCCTTGTCGGTATCGAAGTGCCAAACTCCACGAAGACAGTGGTGGGGTTGAAGACACTCTTTTCTTCTGATGAGTTCCGCGAGTCGCCTAAGCCGCTTCTCGTTGCGCTTGGTCGCGGTGTCTCTGGAAAACTTTATTATGCGGATCTTGCAAAGATGCCCCACGTGCTCATCGCGGGCGCCACTGGTTCGGGTAAGTCGGTGACAATTCATGCGGTCGTGAATTCGCTCCTCTACAGAAATGGACCCGAGGCAATGCGTTTTATTATGATCGACCCGAAGCGCGTTGAGCTCACCCTCTACAACAAGATCCCCCATCTGCTCACTCCCGTTATTACCGATGCGAAAAAAGCTATTCTCGCGCTCAAATGGGCTGCAAAGGAAATGGATCGTCGCTACAATATTCTTGAGGCAGAATCAGTGCGAGATATTTCTTCGTATCACAAAAACATCGTTGAGCCGGCGCTAAAAGCAACAGAGAAAGCGAAGAATGCAGGAAAACCGGAAGGGGTACTCCCTGAGCGAATGCCGTATATCGTCATCGTTCTTGATGAGCTCGCGGACATCATGCAGACATACCCTCGCGAGCTTGAAAGTGCCATCGTGCGCCTTGCACAAATGAGTCGCGCGGTGGGTATTCATCTTATCCTCTCAACACAGCGTCCATCGGTGAATGTCATTACGGGGCTTATCAAGGCAAACGTTCCTGCGCGCGTGGCGCTGCAAGTGGCGTCGCAAATCGACTCACGTACTATTTTGGACGCATCAGGAGCCGAAAAACTCCTTGGTGCCGGCGATATGCTCTACATCTCCGGCGAAATGTCGAAGCCCACGCGTATTCAGTCAGCATTTATGTCGGAAACAGAAGTGAAGGCAGTAGTGAAATACTTGAGCAACATGCCAACGGACGGAATTCCTGATACTGATGAGATAAACCTCTCGAGCGGCAGTATCAGCAATGAGCGCGATTCGCTGTTTAGTTCTTCATTTGACGAAGAAGAAGGAAATAGCGATGACGACCTATATGAAGATGCAAGGCTAATCGTTATTGAAGCAGGGAAGGCATCGACTTCATACCTCCAAAGACGCCTCAAGGTGGGTTACGCTCGCGCCGCACGACTTATCGATATGCTTGAAGATCGAAACGTTATCGGTCCTGGAGATGGGGCAAAACCTCGCGAGGTCCTGACAAAGTCTGACAACACAGTCGAGTAAACGATATGGAAGGCCGTAAAATACTAAAATGGTGGCTCGGTGGGCTTGGTGTCGCCCTCATTGTTGTTTATTCCTTTTTTACGTTAAACGATTTTATTCGGGGACCAAGAATCATTATTTCAAACCCTGAGAATGGATTTTCGACCACAACACCCGTGATAGTGGTCGCGGGGCGCGGAGTCCATACAAACAACCTTGCAATCAACGGCGCGCAAACTGCTGTTGATTTGAACGGAAACTTTATTAGTCAATTGATACTCGCACCAGGATATAATATAATTGAAATTACGGCAAAGGATAATTACGAGAGGATCGTAAAAAAAACAATAGAGATGGTGCTTGTTGTTCCACCAGAGGAGATTGAGACAACTTTCGCGACAACAACACAAGAAATACAAATTAGCTCAACGACTATCAATCAAATTTAATATTATTATGGCACTAGCAAAGAAAAAGGCGACTGAGAAAAAAGAATCGGGTGCGAATATCGAGGACACAATAAAGGCGATTCAGGCAAAATTCGGTGAAGGTGCCATTATGAAACTCGGTGATAAGCCAAAGGTTGGCGTTGATGCCATTTCGACAGGCTCAATTGGTCTCGACTATGCTCTCGGCGTTGGCGGACTTCCCCGCGGACGCATCATCGAAATTTTTGGACCAGAATCATCGGGAAAAACTACCCTCACCCTTCACGTCGTCGCGGAGGCACAAAAAATGGGAGGCATCTGTGCGTTCGTTGATGCGGAACACGCAATGGATCCTGAGTATGCAAAGAAGCTCGGCGTAAACATTGACGAGCTTCTCATCTCTCAGCCAGACAACGGCGAGCAGGCGCTTGAGATTGTAGAGAGCCTTGTGCGCTCAGGAAAAATGGACGTTATTGTCATTGACTCGGTCGCGGCGCTCACACCAAAGGACGAGATAGAGGGCGATATGGGTGCGCACCACGTCGGCAAGCAAGCGCGCCTCATGTCACAAGCGCTTCGCAAACTTACAGCGATAGTCGCTCACTCGAAAACAATTGTCATTTTCATCAACCAAATCCGTATGCAGATTGGCGTGATGTTTGGCAACCCCGAGACAACACCCGGTGGCAAAGCTCTAAAGTTTTATACATCAGTGCGTCTCGATATCCGTCGCATCGCGCAGATCAAAAAAGGAGATGAGGTTGTGGGTAGTCGCACTCGAGTAAAGGTTATTAAGAACAAAGTTGCGGCTCCATTCAAGCAGGCGGAGTTTGACCTCATGCACGGCAAAGGTATCTCGCAGGAAGGCGAGATTTTGGGGCTTGGAGAGAAATTTGAAATTTTACAAAAGTCTGGCTCTTCGTATTCATATGGGGATACTAAAATCGGTCGCGGCTATGATTCTGCATGTACTTTCCTCGCTGACAAAGAGAATAAGGCGATTCGCGCTTCCCTCTTGAAAGAAATTCGCGCAAAATTGAGAGAGGTGGAATAATTCATATGTATTTATTTATAATTTATTACCTATTTGCATCTATCGATGCAAATAGGTAATAAATTATAAACTGTAAACGTTGCATTTTCTCAAAAAACCCGTAGAATAGGCAGATTATGGCTATTATAGATTACAATGAAATTACCCCAAGAAAGTGTATTGTTTTGAAGGGCGAACCATACGAGGTTATGTCTTCGCACGTAGCTCAGAAACAAAAGCGTCGCCCTACAAACCAGACAAAACTTAGGCATCTCATTACAGGGCGCGTCGTTGAGGAGACATTCCAGCAGTCAGACCGTGTAGAAGAGGCGGACATCGAAACAAAAGAGATCAAGTACCTATACTCTGGCAAAGGTGAATCATGGTTCTGTGATCCAAAAAAACCTGCGGACCGCTATGCGCTTAAAACCGAGCTTCTCGATGGCAAAGAAGGTTTCTTAAAGGCAAATACGCTTGTGACTGCAATGATATTCAATGAGAAGGTAATTGGTGTCCGCCTCCCTATCAAGGTTGACCTGCTTGTGAAAGAAGCGCCTCCTGCAGTGCGCGGTAACACCGTGCAGGGTGGTTCAAACACAGTAACTCTTGAAACTGGCGCAACAATCAACGTGCCGATGTTTATCCACGAAGGAGATCTCATTCGTGTAAACACCGAGACTGGAACATACGCAGAACGCGTGGACAAAAAATAAAAATAAAACCCAGCCCCACTAGTGGGGCTGGGTTTTATTTTTATTTTTATTTCGCAACGAATGGGAGGAGCCCCATGAATCGCGCGCGCTTCACCGCCGAGGCAAGCTGACGCTGATGCTTCGAACATACGCCAGTACGTTCTCCTGCAATCATGCGGGCATGTGGATTGAGAAACTTCTTCAAAATGTCGACATCCTTATAGTCGATCTGCTTTACATTGTTTGTCGTAAAGTAACATTGGGTATTTTTTTTCATAATTAGAATGGAATATCGTCTGGGTTAATGTCCTCTTCTGGGTATTCAATGGTTTCGAGTGCCTCTGGTGCAGCCACGGGAGCAGCAGATTTTGATGATACTGATGGAGAATAACTTCCTGAAGCGGGAGCACTGCTTGCGCGTGGTCCAAACTGCATCGTATCAGCCACAATCTCGGTGCGGTATTTTTTGCCCGTTGCGTCGTCCCAACTTCGCGTCTGCATGCGACCTTCAATAAACACCGCTGAACCTTTTTTCAAATACTGAGCCGCAAGTTCAGCCAATTTCGCAAACATCACAATGTTATGATAATCGACACTCTCCTGTTTGCTACCTGCTTTGTCCTTCCATACGCGATTTGTTGCAAGACTAAAACTTGCTACTTGCTGTCCTGACGGAAGCGCTCTCATTTCTGGATCGCGTGTCAAATTCCCGTAAACCATCGCTTTGTTTATATACATAGTACTATGCTACCAATTCTTCAATAGCCTTGTCCAGTACCTCATCGACAGGAGTTGCTGTGGCTTCTTCTGCTGCAACAACAGCTACTTCTTCCGGCTCCTTTACCTTTACTCCGGTAAACTTCTTTGCGATAAAAGTGTTCTCACGAATCGTCTTAACGATTAGGTAACGAAGAACATTTTCGTCCTTTTTGAGACCTTCTTCAAGCTCTGCGATACCCTCTGGAGAACCGTCGAATTTAATCCACCCAAAGTAGGCTTGATCAAAACGCTTATTCTTGTGTTCGACTGTTTTTACAATCTGATAGGCGAGGTCGATGAATACGGGTAATTCCTCGGCAATAATATCCTTGGAAATCCGCTCAATCATACCACGCACGGCTCCCGACGCTTTTGGGATTTGCTCCTCTGCAAGCGTTGGAACGAGATGGTAACCTAGCTCGTAAATGCGAGGCTCCGTGTGTTCATTATGATTCATATTTTTATAGGGTCTCCCCCGTTAACCTGATAACTAGTGCATCCTACCAAAGAAAATGCGAGAAGTCAAAAATCATGGAAGGTAAATTCTCTACCTAAATGCAATTGCTTTTCGTCTTGATAATAGGGGAACTTTTTTAATAATATCACAATCCATAGCCACCTCGTACGCACTCTTGTACCCTAAGGACTTTCGATACTTGTGGTTCAAAACAAACAGCATGGATTGGAAGGCTGCGTCGGGTACTTTTGCGAGATCCGTACCCTTGGGAAGAAACCACTTCCGTGTGAGTCCAATACTGCTCTCGACGTGGGGTTTCTGCCAAGGGCTACCCTTCGTGCAGAAGAAGGTGGGTATGCCAAACTGCTCGTGCCACTGATTCTCCGTTCCATTGTCCATCGTCCACGTAGTGACTGCCACTCTTCTCTGTATTAATTTCATAGAAGCAACCATGGTGCTCGGTTTCTTGTTTGCAATGAGTTGTCCGACGAGCAGGTGTGCCTTCGGTACTACGGTTAGGTGTCCAACAGTTTTTGAATGAAGATTTGTCGGAGAAACAAACAAGTCGCTCTCCCCATGCACCTGTATTTCGTCATTAGGCCGTTCTCGTAAGGATATTCTGTTCGGTATGAGGTGTCGCTTTCCTCGTCGCGACTGCTTCTTTTTGTGTACCCTGCGGGAACAGAGATACTTGCAGTATGGCTTTCCATACTCGCTGTAAAGCCATTTGTAAAGTGCGTTGGTCCCAATGCGAACGGCGAGATTTTCCTTCTTCATACGCCCAGCGATCTCGTCTGGGGCGCGCAGTTCTTTTAACTCTCTGATAATCCGCTCCTTGAGCTCGGGATGCGTTTCAATCTTCATTCCTTCACACTTACTGTGGGTACGCTTTTCTTTTGAATCTGCTTCCGCACGGATGGCATTGTAGCGCCACGTGGTTCTGCCCCCACGGTCGAGCTCGCGACATATGGTGCTTGGGTCGACCCCTAGCACTTCGGCTACAGATTTCTGATTGTGTCCCTCTCCATACAGGGCGTGGATTCTATCTCGGTGCCGTTCGCGCAAATGCACAAATGGGGCTCTTTTTTGATGTTTTTTCATACAATTCTATGTTACAGAATTGCATTTCAAAAGAGAATTAAATGAAATCCTAGATTACTCCTCAGTTTCCCCGAGGACCGTCCTCGGGGAATTAAATGTGTGTTGTAATATTAAAAACACGGAGGGCGTTTTGCACGAGAGCAACGCGTACAGTTTCGAAATCCTCACCGCGAATTTCCGCTATTATCCTCACTACCTCTTCCACAAAAATAGGTTCGTTGCGTTTACCACGATAAGGAACGGGCGAAACATACGGGCAATCTGTTTCTGACATGATGCGATCAAGCGGGGCCAAGCGCACAACATCATTGTATTCATCTGAAAACGTAATTACCCCCGTGAATGAAATAGTGAAATCGATAGCAAAATACTCTCGCGCGATGTCAATTGTCTGCGAGAAAAAGTGTATGTTCCCGCGCAATTTTGAATTCTTACTTTTCTTGTCGACAAGCATTGCAATGACATCACGGTGTGCATCAGCGAGCGCCTTGTCGCTGTCACGGCAATGAATCATGAGTGGTAGGTCGTACGCGAGCGCAAAATCTATTTGCGTCTCAAAAAGCTCTCTTTGACGCGCTTTTTCTGTAGAAACATCATTTGTATCACCCAAGCGAGAATAATCAAGACCACATTCGCCCACTGAAACAACGCGTGGACCAACCGCAAGATCGGCAAAAAAAGGTTCCCGAAAACGCTCTTTTTTGTCATCAATCGGATGGACGCCTATGGACGCGTACACTCCACTCTCAGAAAACGATGCCATTATTGCCGCACCCTGCGAGCTTTTGTAATCGGTGCCGACCATGATCGCCCACACTCCCCGATCACGCATGCGCTCCAAAACATTATTCCTGTCTTCGTCGAAACTCGCATCATTCACGTGCGCGTGTATGTCAAAAAATCGTGGGAGCATACTATTCTTTGCGTCTAAAGAGCGGCTCAGATGGAGCTTTTGAATTAAATACCATTTCATCAGCGCCGACTAGAGAAACTCCTACAAGAAGAGTGATTCTTTCTGCGGTGTCGGGCATCATTGGCACAAGCATTTGACCAACTTCGCGAAGACCGTACAAAAGTCCCCAAATTACGGCTTCTGCCGCCTTTTTGTCTGTTTTAACGAGCTTGAACGGCTCATAGTCGGTGACAAACTGATCAAGATGTCCGATGAGTTCCCAAACGACATCAGCCGCCTTATTTATTTCACTCACACTCATGTGTTTATGATAGCGTGGGAGAATATCGTTAGTAATAATATAAGGAATATTCAAACCCGCGACATCGCCAGGGGCTTCTATGGTAGTCAATTTCGTACGAATAGACGGGCTATGTGTCGCATCGCCCCTAACAACACCGCCGAAATACTGTTCTGCCATTTTAAGCGTACGCGACACCAAATTCCCCAAGCCATTTGCAAGATTCGCATTGTAAACTTCTTTGAATTTTTCACGCGTCAGGTCCCAGTCCTCAATTGGAGAAACTTCTCGCGCCAAATAATAACGCAGAGCATCTCTGCTGTACAGAGCAATGAACTCGCCGGGGCTCAATACATTACCCAAGCTCTTTGACATTTTTTTGCCGCCAGAGTTTACAAATCCGTGAACAAGGAGTTCGCGGGGAAGCGGAAGTTTTGCAGAGAGGAGAAATGCGGGCCAAAGCAATGCGTGGAATCGAAGAATATCTTTCCCCAGCACTTGAATGTCAGCCGGCCAAAAACTTTTAAACTTTTCCTCGTTATCACTCCCGTAACCTAGCGCAGAGATATAATTCGACAGCGCGTCGCACCACACATACATAAGTTGGGTGGGGTCGTCTGGCACAGGTACCCCCCACGGTATCGCGCGTTCAGGGCGAGAAATACTTACATCACCCAAACTATTTTCACCAGTTAATGAGGATAACAGCGCGATTATTTCATTCACCTTTGAATGTGGCGTGATCTTTAACTCTCCGCTTTCAAGCAGACGCTTGATTTCTGGTCCATATTTTGAAAGTTTGAAAAAATAATTTTCTTCTTCGATATGCTCTGGTTCGGTGTCGTGCAGCGGGCATTTCCCATTCACGAGTTCTTTTTCCGTGATGAACGCTTCACATCCCACGCAATACAGTCCCTTGTATGTGCCTTTATAAATGTCCCCCGCAGACTCAAGAGCGTGCCATAGCTTTTTCGCTCCAGGCCAATGAAGCTCACGGTCAGATGTGCGTATAAAAAGATCATTGGATATACCGAGCTCTTTGAGAAGTTCTTGCATCTTTGCGACATTTCCATTTACAAATGCCTGTGGACCAATTCCCTCTTTTTGCGCTGCGCGCACAATTTTATCACCGTGTTCGTCAGAACCAGTCAAAAAAAAGGTTCTATCTCCTATTAAGCGATGATAGCGCGCCAAAATATCTGACAACACAAGTGTATACGTATGCCCCAAATGCAGTTCCGCATTCGCGTAAAAAATTGGCGTCGTAATGTAGAATTTTTTCTCACTCATAATTGTAAACAATTAAACAAGCATTCCTTTTTTGCGCTCAATATCTTCTACGAGTTCCATAAGGGCAGCTGCAACAGGCACAGAGATAAGGATGCCGAGGAACCCACCAAGCTGTGCGCCGATGATAAGGGCGAGGATGACGAGAATAGGCGGGACACCAACAACCTTGCGTACGACGAGTGGATAAATGAGGTGGCTTTCAAACTGTTGCACAAGCAGATAGAATCCAGCAACAATTGCTGCAAGTGTCGGCCCTCCAACGGTAAACGCAAGAATAACTCCCGGAATTGCCGCAAGAATTGGTCCGAACACTGGAATAATTTCCAAAACTCCCGCGAGGAGCGCGAGCGACATTGCATACGGCACACCAAAAATAGTAAGTCCAAGATATACGAGTACGAAAATGAGCACCCCGAGGAGCAACTGCCCCTGCATCCACTTGCCGATCTTTGCTTTAGAGCGCTCCCAGAGGTTTATCGCATATTCTTCATTCCCAAACGGAAGAATGATTCGCAAAAAATTCTCGATGCCACGCTCTTGCATTGCAAAATAAAATGAGAGTACGACAATGAGCACAAAACTAAAGATGCCGCCAAATATTGCGCTTGCAGCTCCAAACATACCTTTTGATGTATCGCCAGCGCCAAAAATCTTGCCAAATAAATCTTCGAGTGCTGGGTTTACAGAGGAATCTCCCGCCTTATTATCACCCCAGAACACATTAGATAAGATCCCTTTATCGCCCAAAATATTCTTATCGACAGACTGCATCATGCTTGGGAGTTTTTGTGTAATATCCGCCGCTTCGTTTACTATTGGCGGAACAAAGGCAACAATGAGGCCGAAAAATAATCCGGCAATACACACGTACATCAAAAGCACTGCTGGAATACGGTGAATGCGGAGCCTCGACAAAAACTTGATTCCGGGCTCAATCGAAGAAGCGAGTATGACAGAGGTGACGATAACCATAAGAAGATCGCGCAAAATCCATAGTCCCCATGCGCCCAGAAGAATAGCAAGTCCTTTTACAATAGTGCCGGCGGTGATAGAGATAACCGTATCGTGTTCTTGCCTTTTCATAGAGTCATGATACCACAGAAGGGGTAATTAACAATTGTGGCTCTTTATAAATAAATGTCCTAAAATTTTAGGATTGGCTTTAGCGATGCATCATCTTTGACCGGTCCAATGAGCGCCAAATTCAAATTTTTCTCAAGAAAGATCTTCTTTGCCATATTGCGCACATCATCTGCGGTCACCGCGCGAATGATCTTCTCTCGTTCTTTTGGCGTGCGCGTTTCGCGATGGAGCACCTCTTGCATACCATAATATTCTGCAAGATCGTCCGACGACTCAAGCCCGAGGTACATCATGCCCACAAGGTGTTCTTTTACTTTTGCCAATTCATCCGCGGGCACCATGTCGTTTTTCAAACTATTGAGCTCTACCATTACCGCACGAAGCACCTCTGGAAGACGGTCATTCGCAACTCCTGCTGAAACAGCAAAATACCCACTATCAGTCGAAGTACTATTTCCCGCGCGCACATAGTACCCTACCCCCATTTCATCACGGATCTTACGAAACAAGCGCGACGACATACCGCTACCGAGCACTCCGCCAAGCACAGAGAGAATTGGATTTCTTTTGTCGTAAATCGGGAATGACCTCACTCCAAGAATAAAGTGTGTTTGATCAGTTTCCTTAAACTTAAGCGCAACCTTTGGCGCCGACTGCGTGTCGCGCGTTTTTTTCTTGTTATTTTTTTTACCCTCGGTGATGCCCTTGAATTTTTTTGCCACTTCTTTGAACGCGGTATTCGCATCGACATTACCCGATACAATAACGGTCGTTGCGCTTGCAACGTAATGTGCTTTTCTGTATGCGACAAAATCTTTTCTGGACATTCCGCGCACAACATCTCGCTCCCCCGTGATGGTCCACCCTGCAGGCTGGTCGCCATACAGAAGGTCCATCCACACTTCATGTACTTTTTGCATCGGCATATCATCGTACATATTGATTTCGTCAACGATCACCCCTTTTTCCTTTTCAATCTCATCCTCTTTGAGAAGCGGATTCAAATAGAGGTCAGAAATAATATCAATGAGTTTTGGAAAGTCTGCCGCCTTTCCTTTTGCATAGTACCCGGTAAATTCTTGCCCAGTAAATGCGTTGAACTCGCAACCGAGCGTATCGAGTTCTTTGGAAAGATCGCTTGTATTAGGGCGATTGGTCGTCCCTTTGAAGCACATATGCTCGAGAAAGTGCGAGAGGCCGTTTTTTGCTTTCTTTTCGTATTTTGAACCGGTTTCGACAAGCACAAGGACTGTCACAGTAGGGTTGTCCACCATTGGCACCGCAAGCATTCTGAGGCCATTCGGTAATACTTTTTTCTTGAATTTCATCCCGTTAGTCTAACACAAAATCTCTCTTGGTAGAATTTTCACAGTTTTCAACTTTGTTACCTATTTACATCGATAGATGTAAATAGGTAACAAAGTTGAATAATTAATGACCCTCCACCTATCTGTCGCGCAACTAAAGTGTCTGCGGCCAGGCCGTGAATTTACTAATTCAGACTTTAGTTACGCGACAGAGGTAGGTTAAAAATAAAAAGGCTCTCGCAAGAGAGCCTTTAAGTTGTGACTCCTAACTAGTCACGCCAGATTATCTGGTAAATACCTACTCCCCAGAAAATCCCCCATATATACAAAAACGTCTGATGAGCTGCTTCCGGGATCAAATATGTAATCCCTATACCGAAAACAGCGACAGTAATTGCCAAAACTGCCATTACAAAAAGTTTTATTAGCACAGCATTCCCCTTTCAATGAGCAAGATTTGATATTTTTTAAAGTATAGCAGTTTTAATGTAGTTTGTCAAATCAGCAATTCCCATACGCTTTTGCGCGCCGGTATCGCGGTCGCGGATAGTGACAGTGTCTTTGTGCTCTGGTGTCTCGCCCAGCGTGTCGAAGTCAATGACGATGCAGAATGGTGTGCCGATTTCATCCTGACGGCGATAGCGCTTACCCACATTGCCATTGTCGTCCCACATGACCTGCGGAATTGCACTCTTCAGCATCGTATACACTTCGCGTGCTTTTTCTACAAGTTCGGGTTTATTTTTAAGGAGCGGTGATACGGCTGCTTTAATAGGCGCGATGCGCGGATGAAACTTGAGGTACTCTCTAGGACTGTCACCCATTATGTCCTCGGTATATACAGAAAGAAGTACTGCGAGCATTGTGCGATCAAGCCCAAACGATGGCTCAATCACATGTGGCATAAATTTCTCGCCTGCCTCTTCGTCGCGATACGACAAATCTACTTTGCTTGCTTCGGAGTGGCGCGAGAGGTCAAAGTCGGTGCGATATGCGAGTCCGTAAAGCTCCTTTTGTCCAAATGGATAATCAAATTCAAAATCAATCGTACGTTTTGAATAATGCGCGCGGTCGCCATCTGGAATCTCCACCTCATGCAAACGCTCGCGATCAATGCCCACTGTATCAATCCATGTATTCATTGCTACGCGCCACTCTTCAAATGCGCGCTCCCAGTCATTTTCGTTTACAAAGTATTCGATCTCCATTTGCTCGAGCTCGCGAAGACGAAAAATAAAATCGCGCGGCGTGATTTCATTTCGAAAAGCTTTACCAATCTGCCCCAAACCAAACGGCATCTTTGGGTGAAAAGAATCAACTACATTTTTAAAATTGACAAACATACCCTGCGCAGTCTCAGGGCGGAGATATGAAATGGACGAAGAATCTTCCATTGCTCCCACCTGGGTAGAGAGCATCATGTTGAATTGACGTTCGGGGCCGAGAGCCGCCCCGCACTCTGGACACTTGGTGTGGTCAACAAGTTGGTCGGTGCGAAAACGTTTTTTGCATTTAATACATTCCGAAAGTGGGTCTGCAAAACCTGCGACATGGCCTGTAGTTTCCCAAACACGCGGGTTCATCAAAATCGATGCGTCCATGCCATACATGTCATCACGGCCATCGACAAACATTCTCCACCAAATATTTTTGATATTGTTTTTGAGTGTGGTGCCAAGAGGGCCGTAGTCGTACGTCCCCGCAAGCCCGCCGTATATCTCGGACCCTTGATAAATAAAGCCACGGCGCTTGCAAAGCGACACGAGCTTTTCCATCATATCCACGGGGTAGGGTTTCTTTTCAAGCATAAGTGTTTAATATCTGTGAGTGGGCTCAATTTACCACATTTGCGTCATTTGGACCAAATTGCGGGTCTGATGAAATATAAGTTGTTACGGGGGGCTTTTTGTCCCGAACTTCGGTTTTAGTAAAGTCATCCATTGCAATAATGTTGATATCTCCTGTAAGGAGTGGTGACCGATTGATATGACTTATGCTTGGCAACAATGAAATCTGAAACGAGGCATCCCGCGACCCTCCAGCGGGTATCCGACCCACATTCCAAATAACTTCACCAGCATTTTCATTAAAAGTGAGGTCTTCTCCTTCTGGCGACACCACCCCGAGCCATTTCACATAAATAGGTAGTGTCGTTTTTACTTGTGTGTTAGAAACATTATTTACTAAATTGCGCGCCGAGAGCGTAATTGTGTATGTTGTTTCTTTGTCTGCTTGCGGCGGTATTGGTCCGGTATTTTTGAACGGCCCCGAGAAATACAGCCCCTTGGCGCCAAGCCTTAGATCTGTTTCAAATTTTACACTGCGCGTCATAAAGGCAGCGATGCCCACGGGAGCATTTGCGTCGTTCACTTTTCCTGTGCGTGCGCGAACTTCAAAAAATATCTGAGGGTTTTTTATGAGACGATCCGAGCCAACCCCGAGAGCTATAGGAGAAAAACTGAAACTTACTGAACCTTTTTCTCCAGGGTCGATTACGGCAAGCTCTTGACTTCCCGTTTTTTCCCACACAATTGTGTTGTCGATGGATCGATAATAACCACCCCCTGATGCGTAGAGAGAATATCTGTCGAGCACCTCGCCTTTAAGCTTGACTTCAATGACAGCATCGGTGACTCTTACAGGGTTATTGCTTTGCCAAAGTACATCGACACGCACACTTTTATTAAGCGACATGGCACTATTTAGTGACTTGTTGCCATTTACGGCAAGATCAAGCGCGAGAAAAGGCTTTGTGATAACACTAGACTCGATCGCTGCGTTGTATACGGTACCAATAATGCGTTCGTCCTTCGGGCTCTCTTTACCAACAGAAATCTTTACCACTTTCTCCTCGCTTTCCTGCCCTTCGACGACTCCATGAATCTTTATCGTTCGTTTTTCCTGAGGATTAAGTCCTGAGATTCTCCATACATTGTTTCCGTACATCGGCGCAGGGCTTGCGCTCTGAAAAGTAAACCCAATAGGGTATGTCGCTTCTACAACAAGCGCACTGATGGAATCCTTGCTATTTGAAGCAACGTCCACAGCGATTTCTATCTCCTGCCCCGAGCTCGCCTCTTTTGGCATAGAAAGTTTAATATTTACCGGGGATGAAGAAATTCTTATGGAGTATGTCGTCGTTTTTTTGAGTATCGCATTCGAACCTGACATACGGTACTCGAGAGTGACGAGTACTTCTTTGCTCGTATTTTCTTCACCATACAACAAGGCATTCACTGTTTCTGATATTGTTTGTCCTGAGGTAATAATCCCTAGGTTTTTTGATATGCGCGGAAGCTCTACGCTGTTTACCGCAGAATAAAATCCGATTGGATATTCAACAAAAAGTGTCGCGGCTTCGATTGAAACTTTATTGTTATTGGTTATCGCAAATTTTGTCTCAAACGGCTCCCCTCCCGCGGCGGCAACCGGCGCGGAAATATCAATGAGAATATTCTCTCCAGAAACTATGTTTGAACCGCGTGACCAAATAAATGCGGCCACTGCAACCGCAAGTATAAAAAATCCTATGGAGAGTTGAACAAATTTTTTCATCTTAAGGTGATGTTTCAAAATGGCAGCTTCATCCTGGAGTAGCGAGGCTTTGTCCTCTTCTATATTCCATGAAGGTGCCTCGGCGGCTTCTTTGTGCGGTAAAACATCTTCCACCCTGTGCGTTTTGAAGTTTTTTGAGTAGAGCTCTTTTTCTAGCTCAGAGATTTTGCTTTTTACATCGTCCTGCATCTAGCCAGTATATCATTTTATTTAACCGATATTAATACCCTGCCTAGCCTCGCTCGTCTATTATAAATGTGATTCGCGAAGCGCATCGTTGATTTTAGGAAGCGCGTTTAGGCGAATATTTTCAAATTCCTCTAAAATATCTGTTCTGTATGCGGTCGCGCTCAAAAACTTCTCAAATCCTTTGGGGTCTGCGTACCCCAAATGCACTAGCACGCGCAGCGTAACAAGGGTTTCAAAAGACAACACAAACTCTTGCTCAACCACATGTGCCTCCAAAAAATCTACTACTCTCATTATTTCCTCGAAAAGTTCTTGGTCGCGCGCCTCACCCTGGAGGAGTCGCGAGAGAAGCGAGCAGTAACCTGCAAAGAGTTTTATGCGCACTGAATCTTTTTTTATGACCTCGAGCGGTCGATAAGCCCCCGCACTTATGGTTCGCCACACTTCCTTCCCGCGCACAAGGTCGACAGTGACAATGGAAAAATCCTGAAGTACATATCGAAGTTTTGATCTTCCTTCACGCACCGACTGTGCTGTAGCACCCACAAGCCCCATCTCATCGGTAAAAATTTTGTAAAAGCGATTCGATTCCCCTGACGGCTGGCTCCCCAAAATGACTCCACGTGTGTGGTAGATATGATGTGTCATACACTATTTATTTAGTGCAAACACAAACGAGATGCCATCGATATCGAATGGCTCGCCCACCGCTTCTCCAAACACAATATCGCGAACAAGCGCGGTTTTTTTCAACTCATCGGCAAACTCACTCACAAGGGATTGTCCTTCGGCTGTCGTTTTAATATTTAGTGTAACAATGTCCGATTGCGCAAGTTTGGATTCCTTGCGAAGCCCCTGCACAGTGCGAAGCAGGTCCCGAAACTGCCCCTCAAGCTTGAGCTCAGGCGTAATATTCGTATCGAGAACAACATCATCGAGAAGATTGCTGTCAAACGCAATTTCTTTCATATTCACCTCATCCGCGATAAGTGCGATGTATTCCTCCTCTCCTTTGAGTGAGGAGTTTTTAACAGTAAGACGCGCAAGCGGTTGGCGAACTTTTATACTGTCCTTTGCGCGCGCTTCAAGGGCGAGCGACACAATGTGGCGTACATCGCTCATCTTTTTCAGAACGCTTATTTCATGATCCTCGCACATTGTCGCGGGCAGATTGTTCCATGCTTCGAGATGCACGCTTTCTTTCTTCCCCCCAGCGCGGTTATAGATATGCTCCGCAAGAAACGGCATTACCGGTGCAATAAGTTTTGAAAACTCGAGAAGCACAACGCGTGTTGTCGCAATGGCAGACGCACGGTCATTAATGTCATCCGATTTGAATCGATCTCGAGAACGGCGCAAATACCAGGTGGACAAATCATCTACAAAAAGATTGAGCGGTTTCACCGCGCGGTCGAGTTCATACGCATCAAGTGCCGCAGTTTCTTCGCAGGTGACCTCTCTCAGGCGAGCAAGTATCCACAAATCGAGAACGTTTGGTGCGTGTGCTTCCACACTATCATCTACTCGGTAAAGCTCATAGAAAGAGAGCACGTTGGACAGGCGCATAATAAATTTCTTTACCACCTCGTCAACACCGCGCGACAAAAAAGCAAGGTCTTCAGCGTGTACAATCGGCGACGACAAAAGATAGTACCGCACCGCATCAGCGCCGTATTGATTAAGCACCTCTTGTGGGTCCGGATAATTCTTGCGGCTTTTAGACATTTTTTGCCCATCTTCAGCGAGAACCATCCCATTCACTATTACATTTTTAAACGGCGCTTTGTCAAAAAGTGCGACCGAAAGAACCATCATAGAATAGAACCACCCACGGGTTTGATCCACACCCTCCGCAATAAAATTCGCAGGGAAATTTTTTTCAAAGAGTTCTTTGTTTTCAAATGGATAATGAAACTGCGCGTACGGCATTGAGCCAGACTCGAACCAGCAGTCAAACACATACGGCACACGGAGCATCAATCCCTCACATTTACACAAAACTTCCACCGTATCTATGTACGGCAAGTGTAGATCAAATTCAAAATCTGCATTGTGGGGAAACGGCACAAAAGATAGCTCGGTCACTTCTCCAGGCATCACAAAATCTTCTTTGCCGTCTTTGAGCAGAACACCACGCGCAATTCCCGCACCTTCGACACCAGTCGAGAGCATCCATATTGGGTATTCGTGGGTGACAATAAGGATTGTCTTGCCTGCATACTCTTTCTCGAGATCCTCGAGAAGTGCCATTGTACGACGCTTCACGTCGAGGAGATTTTCACCGCCCTCCGGGCGCTTAGTAAATTTCTCCGCCGGTGAAGCAAAGTGTTTACGATACTCCTCTATGGACTTGCCATCAAACACTCCTGTGTCGATTTCCTTAATGCGTTCGTCGACAATTATTTTTCGAGTGTCAAAACTGATTGCGCTGGCGACAATCTCCGCAGTTTGCTTGGTGCGCACAAATGGCGACGTGATGATGATATCAATACCATCGTTTAAAAGTTTTTTACCAATTACTTCGACTGCATTGCGACCGTTTTCTGTCAATCCGTATGATGCGCTTCCGTCAATTTTCGAACTTACAATGCCGTGAACATTACTTTCTGCCTCACCATGTCGCATTACAAGGTATCTGTTGCCGGATTTTTTTGTGTGCTTCTCAAGCTCGGTGCGTGAGCCCAACACCTCGCGCGCGTTACATTTCTCGCATTGCCACACGGGAATAGGCGCGCCCCAAAAACGTGAGCGCGAGATAGCCCAATCGCGCGCTCCTAGTAGCCACTGCCCAAAACGGCCATCGCGCATATTTTTTGGCACCCATGAAGTGTTTGCGTTTTCCGCGATAAGTTTATCTTTGAGTTCGGGAACTTTTACAAACCACGACTCGGCCGCATAGTTGAGGAGTGGCGTATCGCAGCGCCAACAGTGCGGATACGCGTGAATTATTTTCTCTTTCGAAAAAAGAGCATTTATTCCGGCAAGATGTTTGATAATCAAAATGTCTGTTGCTTGGTGGTCGTCCTTTGGTTTTACTGATGCACCGGCAAAATCACGAACTTCTTTTTTCATTGTGCCATCCATTCCTACATGTTGAATAAACGGTAAATTTTCCCGTGTTCCAAGTGCCATGTCGTCCTCGCCAAAAGCGGGTGCGATATGCACAACACCAGTCCCGCTTTCCATTGTTACAAATTCCGCACCATATATCTTCCATCCATTTTCGCGGTTATCTAAGGTACCTTGTTCGGCGTAGTAATCAAAAATAGGGTTATATGATTTTCCTATTAATTCTTTACCAAGAAAACTCTCAACGATTCGCGGGTTTTTGAAGTTCTGCTTTATTTCATCGTATCTATTTTTTGCAAAAATATAAAAAATTGTTGTTTCAATTGCTTTTGGTGGATTTTTACCCGGCTCAAGAGCGCTGGTTGCTAACTTTTCTATCCATATATCTTGTACTTTCACGTATTCCGATTCGGGGCTTACCGCAAGCGCTACGTTCCCGGGAAGCGTCCATGGTGTCGTCGTCCACGCAAGAATGTAGGTGCCAGGCTCCTTCGCGAGCTCAAATTTCGCCGTCACTGAAATATCGGTGATGTCCTTGTACCCACTGGTCACTTCATTATTTGAAAGCGTTGTTTCGCACCTCGGGCAAATGTGCATCGACTTGAAGCCCTGATACACGAGACCATTTTCATAGAGCGTTTTGAACGCCCACCAAACAGACTCGGTATAATTTGCATCCATCGTACTGTATGAATGCTCCATGTCAATAAAACGCCCGATGCGGGGGATGAATTTTTTCCACTCGGTATCATAGCGAAATACTGACGCACGACATGCTTCATTAAATTTTCCGATACCATACGCCTTGATGTCTTTTTTGTGTCCAAGTTGAAGCTCCTTTTCAATTAAGTTTTCAATAGGGAGCCCGTGGCAATCCCAACCCCACACGCGCCGAACATGGCGCCCACGCATTGTTTGGTAACGCGGAATCGCATCTTTGATTGTGCTGGCGAGCATGTGTCCATAATGCGGCAACCCTGTTGCAAAAGGCGGTCCATCATAAAAAACAAACTCTTCGTTTCCCTTTGTTTGCTCGAGAGACTTTTCGAAAATATGCTCGGCTTTCCAATACACAAGGGTCTCCTCCTCGCGCTTTGCGATTTCAGAAAGTTTTTTTGGTTCTTTTTCCATATTCCCATCCATATTTCTTCAGAATACCACAAAATGTCATCTTGCTCCAAAATGCCTACTTGGGTTACACAACCCTTTACCTTTCAGCAAATTCTCGCTATCGTGAGAATTTGCTGAAAGGTAAAGGGTACTTCAAATATTAGACCGCCTGCTGTCTCACTAGAGGAGCTTAAAATGCCTCTTTAATTCGAGTGCATTATCAATCTCTGTGGCTACAATAAAACGCACGAACCTTTGTGACTGATAAAACTCCATAATATACTCGATTTCCTTTGCGCAAGGGTAAGGATGCACAAATACCGATTTTTGAAATTCATAAAATCCCATATTTTTGAGATGTGTACGGAGTGCGTCTCTGGTGCGCTTAAATTTTTCTGGAACATCAAACATTACGATACGCCACTTCCCGTCCCATTGTGCTGGTGTTTTTAACTCAATATTTTCGATATCGTAAGTAAGCGCTAAATGTTTCCCCTCCTTTGAAAGCACTAGCGTCAACGTTCCGTCATGATTGTCTTTTGTTGAGACAAGTTTTGATTCATACAGAGAGCGAATTGCACGATTAAGAGAGTTACGTTCAATTTTCTTCCACTCTTTTCCAATTTCTTGCACTACGCGGAAATATTGATTTGGATTGCGCGTAAGACCAAGAGCGAGCCCCGCAGACAGAAGTAGGAGTACTTTTTTCTGAAGTACTCCTTTTTTAGGATTAATTTGAGATGTTGTTTTTATGATGCCCACGTATGCTGTATTTAGTGTACTTTAGTATCGTAAAAACAGCAAATTCTCACGATAGCGAGAATTTGCTGTTTGGTAGATTAAGCATACTTCAATCCGTAGATCCACCAAATATTTAGAGTTAGAAGCTCATTCATTTAGTCTAAATGAATGAGCTTCTAACTCTTGCCTCTGTTTTCATCCTAGATCTTCCTTAAGAATTTAAAGCTGTCTTCAAAGTTCTTGAATATGATATCAGTAATCGACTCTGTCTGGCGAGGAGTGATGACGGTGCGCGGACCGAATGAACCGAGGTTGTCACTATCATCGCTCGAGGTTACCTTGAGACGATAGATGGTGCCTGGCTTTAAGTTTGGCAGAATCACACTGTGGTTCACGATGTAAGAATCGAGCGCTTCGTTCTTGTTTGCAAGCTCGGCTGTGTCTCCCGCAGTACCTGCTCCTTCCTCGTAGTACACGGTCGAGTTCGAAGGTTCGTCGGTCACCCAGCTGACGATGGTCTGAATGCGGTCGGTACGTCCGGGCACGAGGGCGTTGTCGACTTTGAATCCCGAGATAGCGGGAGGAGTTACATCGCGCGAAGTGGTGACAGAGAGCGAGGATCCCGCTTCAGCAACATTGCCTTGCTCGGTTGCTCCGGAGAGGTTCACCTCGTAGGAGACACCTGAAGGAAGGTTCTCGATCTTCATGGAGTGAGAGGTCTTCTTTGCATCGTCGGTTTTTCTTTCTGTGATGCCAGACTTCACATTTCTGTACTCGACAATGGACGATGTTGGTTGATCGGTAGTCCAAACCACCGTGAAGGAGTCTTTCTTCCTTTCAACAATAGAACCGGCGATCTTTGATGCCTTGGTGATGAAAGTGATGTCTGCTGATTTGCCGAGCACCTTTGGCAAGGAGAAGGCGCGGGCTTGGACGTGGTACTTGGTATTGCCCTTGAGTCCGGTGAGATTGAGAGAGTGGTCAAGTGTCTTCTCTGTCGTGTCGGATACTTCGCCGGTGTATGGGTTGTCTTTTGTGGTGTCGTATGAGCCGTCATCCGCATACACGACCACAGGGAATGCTTTGATGTTTGTTCTGAATGAAATGGTTGCGCCGGCTTCCGTGATGTCGGTGATTGCAGGCTTAGAGACGAACGGTGGCACAAGGGATGGGAGGATAGACTCAATGGTGTCCTCGATTTCTCTCTGGAACTGCTCAATGTTCTCGATCTTGGCGAGGTCTTTGAGGTTCTCTGTGAGGAAAGAGGTTTTGAAGGTTTGATCGCCTGAGGTGCCGGTGTTGCCGGCTTTGTCGATGGCTTTCACGCGAAGATGGTACTCAGTACCAAGAGTGAGCCCGCGAAGGATAACAGAATGCGAAGTTCCCCAATTGAAATTTGCGGTATTGCTGTTATATGAGGTATCCTTGCCAAAATCAACTCCGCTCACCGTCTCTTCATTCGTCACAAACCCCACCGCCGCCCCAAACGGAGTGATATCTGAAACAGTTACATTAGAAATTGACGGGGGTGTCGTGTCGGGAGTTTCGCCCTCTTGTTTCCGTGCACCCGAAGAAATGATTGTGACAGTTACTGCACCTGTTGAGGGTGTGGTAAATGACCACTCACCAGATGACGTGCCGTTCCCTGCCGCATCAACAGACTTCACGGTGACATAGTAGAGTGTTTCAGGAAGAAGAGCGTTACCACCTGTCACCAGTGAATTTGTAATATTGTCATATCTGCTTGTCGCCGCAGAAAGAGTTGCCACATGGAAAATCGACATCGTGGGTTCAATGGCGGTACGGTTTAAATACTGTGCGGTGTTCCCCGTCCGGGAAGTAGTGTCGTAAAATACCTGATTTGTTGCAAGCTCATCAGTCTGCCATACAATGACTGCGGCAGAAGAAGAAAGAACGGGCGTCGATGTGCCGGTAATCGTTGGTGGGGTGGTGTCACGAAGTGTGACAAAGCTAAAATATTGACCGCTATTGTTGTCCGTTGAAGAAAGAGCTCCCGCGTCCGTCGAAACGACTTTGTAGTAATACGTTTGCCCTGAGGTCAGGCCGGTAAGGCCAACCTGGTGTTGATACGCGCCGTCGGTTCCAGCCACCGTGACGATACTTCCCGTTGCGGGCGTTGAGCCATTCACCCCAGCAGTAGAGACCGCATAGTATACCTTTGAGTCAGAACTCGTATTTGTATTCCAGAAAATCGTTGCTGAGGTGTCGGTAATCTCGCGCTCGGTGACGTTTGAAATCACTGGACCGCTCACGGTGGTAAATGTTCCACCATGAGCACTGACCAACGATGCTGAACTCACGTTCCCCGTGATATCTCTAGCGAGAACACAAAAGACGTAGCTCGTCGCGGGAGTGAGTCCTGTCAGGTATATGCTGTGGTTTACCGTATAGGTGCCGGTGGAGACGGAGTTTGTCGCGCTCGGACAGGAAGTTGGGGCTCCACCCGTGTAGCTCGCGTACCGCACCGTCGAAGTGGCAAGCTCCCCTGTCGTCATGGAATTGTCAGTGTATGTGCTAAAGGTAATATTTGCAGACGAGTTTCCAACCGTAGGTGCGGCAATGCCGGCAAACGGTATGTACGGCGCAGTCACATCGATCCCGCCTGAACCGTCCGGGACGTCAGACTGCACTGCGGTGTAGTTTGAAATGTCGCCATTCGAACTAACTGACGTCACTTTGTAATACTGTGTTGAGCTCGTAGCCGAGGTGATGGTGTGAATGTAGTAATTCTGGGCTTGATCGGCAACTGTTGCGAGAAGGCTGTAAGTGCTGCCATCTGTTGAATGGTATACCTTGTACGAGCCAAAAGTAGCCGGGGTTGATGATGCCCAGTTTAAAAATTCTCGGTAGGTATTGGTCGAAGTATTTGAAATATCCGAGTAGCCAAAGTTTGCGGGCATCGCAGGAGCGACGAGCGCAGGCGCCGTCACATTGCCGTACTGGTCGCGAACTTGGAGGTACACGGTTTCAGCATTTGGCGCGCCGGTGGCAGACCAATTCACTGGAGTTGCAATGCCTGAAGTAACAGATGTCCACGTGGCACATGTCGCAAAGTCGGCGGTGTTGCATAGGCGGTATTCGATCGTTGAGCTGTCGGTCGCGGTAATGTTTACGACGTCTTGCGTGCCAGATGAATTAAGGTTGGCAACAACAACTGGTGCGGTAGTATCGAGTGTGAATGTATTTGAGGTTCCATACCCAAGGTTGTTTGCTGCATCGCGGTCATTCACTTTGATACGGATCGTTTGTGTGTTTACTTTGTACTGAGACGCATAGTCGGTAGAGGGTGTCCATGTGATACTCTTACCAACACCCAGCGCGACGCCGGTGCCCACATGCCCAGACACGGTCACGGCATCCGCCCACACTTCCGTCCCAGTGGAACAGTTGGTGGTGCAGTATTGCAAAGTGACATCAACGATATTTCCGATGCCATTGTCGCTATCTGCGACATCATAGCCCACGGTTACGGCACCGCTACTTCCCTGCGATGCGGTGATGTTTGTAATTACCGGGGGTCCGTTTACCACATACTGCACCGTGATGCTCGTGATAGTGGGAGTGGCGCTACCGCCTGAAGTAAGGAATGCTTTGTATTGTAAATATCGGTCATCACTTCCTAAGCGGAGCGGATGGCTCGTAGACAGCCCGCCAACAACGCCGGTGCTTACGGTGAAGTAGTCGGTGCCATCGCAGGTAATGCTTGACCCGCACCAGTTGGACCACGTGGCGCCGTCGGGAGATGAGCGCACTTGGAGCTTCACCACTTCGCTTGCGCTCGTGTTGGACGCAGACCAGAGGACGTTTGAGATCAAGCTTGCCGATGATTCTGCATCGTACTTTGACGAGGTGATGTCTCCGCTTGTGCTGTACTGATTGTAGTTGATGGTGACTGAGTCAAGGGTTGGGGTTACGGCAGCGTTAGTAGTGGAAAGATTTGCGCGGTATTGAATGTATCGATTACCTGCGAGACCAGCAATGCTTCCCCCGCTTGAGATGCCGGTCTGCCATGCAGTCCATGTGCCGTCTGGAGTCGCAATATTGCCGGCTCGTGCATCAACGGTGAGCGTCTGCCCGTTTAGT
>MHUT01000004.1:35405-36759 GCA_001823535.1 Candidatus Yonathbacteria bacterium RIFCSPHIGHO2_02_FULL_44_14
GCCACCAGTGTTAGGAGTTCCACTAGTTGGAGCCGTTGTGCCATTACTGCCGTTACCGCCACCGCCGTTACCACCCGTTCCTACTGTGCCACCGCGAATACCACCACCACCACCACCTGCGTAAAAGACAGTTGTACCTGATATAGCTGACGACAACCCAACACCACCATTCCCCCCAGGAGCCCCGTTTGCAGTAGAACCAACGCCCCCAGCACCACCGCCACCACCAGCCGCATAATTAGGGGTAAGAGTAGCGCCACCACCAGCATAACCTTGTCCTGCGGTACCTGCTGCACCTGTTGCCGCAGTATTTGTATTTCCAGAATGCCCCCCACCACTTCCACCAACCCTTTCGTCTGCACCATTTCCGCTGCCGCCACTACCGCCGCCAAGGGAAGTTATGCTCGAAAATACAGAATTGCGACCATTACCAGTTGGTGGTGAATAACTCCCACTTCCAGCGCCACCCGCACCTACGACCACTGTAATTGGTCCAGCTATATTAGTTAATGTTCCTGTTTGATAACCTCCTGCGCCCCCACCACCACCCTCTCCAGAAGTACCTCCACCACCACCAACCACCAAATACTCTAATGATGAGATTGTTCCTGTTGTCGTAAAAGTACTAGTTCCACTAGTAAAAGTATGTACTGTATAGGCTCCATCATAACTCATGATTCCTCCGTAGGCAATATGAGACATGGAGCGACTATACATAGACACCGTATTTGAACCATAGTTCGCTACATACACCGAAGTGCCGTCGGGAGAAATGGTAACACTAGCAGACTGTGTCCCTGCTGCTATTGTTGGAGTGGCAAATGCAGTAAGGGCGCCCGTGCTTGTGTTGCGACTGTATAAATAAATAGCGGCAGAAGTAAGACTGCTGATGTAAACATTGTTTCCGTCAGGGGAGACAGCGAGATTGCGGGGACCAGCGCCGGTTGCAATAGTCGGGGTACCAAGTGCAGCGAGAGCGCCAGTGCTGGTATTACGGCTATACATAGAAATAGTGTTGGAGGCTGAATTCGACACATACACCGAAGTACTATCGGGAGATATAGTTATATAATACGGAGTTGTTCCTGATGCGATAGTCGGAGTGCCAAGGGCGGTGAGAGCGCCAGTCGAAATGTTGCGGCTATACATTGAAACAGTAGCTGCGCCGGAATTTACTACATACACTGAAGTGCCGTCTGGAGAAACGGTGACTCCCCAAGCACCAGTCCCTGTGGCTATTGTTGGAGTGCCAAGTGCGGTAAGAGCGCCTGTTGAAGTGTTGCGAGAGTACATATGTACAACAGCATTGGTAGAGTGTACTGAATATACTGACGTTCCATCAGAGGAAACAGCG
>MHUT01000005.1 GCA_001823535.1 Candidatus Yonathbacteria bacterium RIFCSPHIGHO2_02_FULL_44_14
CTCGGCGTTCCGCCCTTCGCCCGCATCGCTTTCCATTCTTTCTTTGTTTGGCGGGGGGATTTTTTTGAAAAGGTATTGGCGATGGAGCTACGGGCGAGGAATTCATTCCGTGCCTCTATTGTATTATATAACAATATTGTTTAAGAAAACAATCAGCGTTATACTTCTTGTGTGGATAACTCAGCAAAGAAACTAGGTGACAATATAAAGAGAATTCGCCTTGCGAAGGACATGACGCAAGGCGATTTGTGCCGAAAGTTGGAGGTTGACCGCGCCTATATGAGCAATATAGAGAGCGGAAAGAAAAACCCGACACTTTCGACCATTACCAATATTGCAAAAGCCCTGAATGTTTCTGTTGATGAACTTTTGAAATAAAATTATGGCAAACTCTAAAAAACAAACTATTGGTTTTCAGATTGACCCGTATCTTGAGTCACCAAAGGCGTTTCACTTTGAAATGCCACTATATCACGACTTTGATCTCGCTCTCGGTATGGTGGAAGAAAAAATTTTTGAATTACTATCAAATAGAAAAACAATCGACGCTCCCTGTATTTGGTGCGGGAAAGAAGGTGTTTTCACAGCACATGAGTATATGTCAGATAATATCTCGATCCCTCGCTGGACGACAAGACATAACGGCCTGACTGAGATTGCATATTGTTGCACGCGAGACACATCACATGTCTATCATTCTTATTATTTCAAAAAGGGAAATTTCTTTTCGAAAGTTGGGCAATTTCCGTCAGTAGCTGATTTTCAAATTCCACAGTCAGAGATATACCGAAAAGCTCTCGGTGAGGAACAATATAAAGAACTTGTACGGGGTATTAGTCTCTCTGCTCACGGTGTCGGGATTGGGTCGTTTGTTTATTTGCGTCGCGTTTTTGAAAATCTTATTGAAGAAGCGCGCGCGAAGGCACTGGCGGGTGATAAAAATTTTTCAAACGAGGAGTATTTTAATGCGAGGATGGATGAAAAGATAAAAATAGTAAAAGACTACCTACCTGAATTTTTAGTAGATAACCGTGGGATATATGCAATATTAAGCAAAGGCATCCATAGTCTAACTGAAAATGAATGTTTGGAATACTTTGACACAGTGAAAATCGGAATTGAACAAATTCTTGATGAAAAGATTATTCAAAAAGAGAAAGCTGATAAAGCGATTCGAGCGCGTGAAGCGATTCAAAAAGTACATGGGAAAATAAACGGAACAAAATAATCATGCAAAAAGAAGCCTCAGCACGCATCAAAATTAACAAACTCCTTGAAGAATCGGGGTGGCGTTTTGAAGCCGATAAAAACGGCTCCGCAAATATTCAACTTGAGCCTGGGGTTAAAATTGCTGAACTTGGCGACGATTTTGAAAATGAGACAAAAGGCTACATTGATTTTCTTTTACTCGATAAAGACGGCCGTGCGCTTGTGGTAGTAGAAGCAAAAAAAGAATCCATTGACCCACTTTCAGCAAAGGAGCAGGCGAGAAATTATGCTCGCAATATAAATGCTCGCTTTATCATTCTTTCAAACGGCAACATTCACTATTTTTGGGACACAAAGCACGGCAACCCTGATACTATTTCACGCTTCCCAACACAGGACTCAATCACTCAATATGAAAAATATATTCCGAACCCGATAGAGCTTGCGAATACAAAAGTGGATGAGAACTACATCATCGAATCGCAAATGCCAAACTTTGCCAATGACCCTGATTTTCAAGACGAATCAAAGAGGGGAGAATTCCTCCGCAACAACAGCCTCAAGCAGATGCGCCCATACCAAGTGAACGCAATCAAAGCCCTGCAATCTTCTACGCTTGAAAATAAAAATAGATTCCTTTTTGAAATGGCTACGGGTACGGGTAAAACCCTCACTTCAGCTGCGATTATTAAATTGTTCTTAAAGTCAGGCAACGCACGCCGAGTACTTTTCCTTGTTGACCGTCTAGAGCTCGAAGATCAAGCACACAAAGCCTTCAAGCAATATTTAGGCAAAGACTACACCACCGTTATTTATAAAGACAGCCGTGATTCATGGCGTAACGCTCAGATTGTTGTTTCTACTATTCAGACATTTCTTGCAGGAGATAGATACAAAAAAGAATTTTCTCCTACAGATTTTGAAATGGTTATCTCAGACGAAGCCCATCGTTCTATCGGTGGCAACAGTCGTGCGGTGTTTGAATACTTTGTCGGCTACAAGCTCGGACTAACCGCAACACCAAAAGACTACCTTAAAGGATTTGATGGCGAAGGGGCAGATACTCAAAGAGAATTTGAACGCAGACAACTTCTTGATACCTATAAAACTTTTGGATGCGAATCAAACAAGCCGACATTTAGTTATGACTTACTTGCGGGCGTTAAAGACGGCTTCTTAATCAATCCTATTGTAGTAGACGCTCGCACCGAAATCACCACAGAGTTACTTTCAGACGATGGTTTCGCCGTTCACTCTACTACAGATGAGGGCGAAACAATCAACGAAATATTTAACGAACGCCACTACGAGCGAAAGTTTTTCAATGAGGAAACAAATATCGCTATGTGTAAGGCATTTATGGATAACGGATTTTTTGATCCGATTGCTAAAAAATACGGCTCAGATTTATTTGGTAAATCAATTGTTTTTTGTGTGTCACAAAAGCACGCTTCTCGGGTAACTAACATCTTGAACAAGCTCGCATTTGAAAAATGGCCAGAGCAATACAGTGAATCAAATTTTGCGGTGCAGGTTACTTCTCTTGTGCCAAGCGCTCAACAGATGACGATTAACTTCTCCAATAATATGCTCAATGGAAAAGTTAAAAATCCAGAGGGCTATGACTCAAGCAAAACCCGCGTAGCGGTTACCGTAGGAATGATGACCACAGGTTATGACTGCCAAGATATTCTAAACCTCGCCTTGATGCGCCCCGTATTTAGCCCTGCGGAATTTGTGCAGATCAAAGGAAGAGGCACCAGAAAATATCGTTTTGAGTATACAGACTATGCAACAAAGGAGACGATTACAGAGTCAAAAGAGCATTTCAAATTCTTCGACTTTTTCGCAACCTGCGAGTATTTTGAAAATGATTTCAAGTATGACGAAAAAATAAAGATTCCAAAAATTAAAAAAGTTGAGGCAGTGGACAGCACAACAGGCACGAAAGATTCAACAGGCACACAAGGAGAGTTCGTGGATGAAAACGGCACAAAGATTTTTAAGGGGCCAATAGATTTGGCAACAGAGGATATGATTGCCTCCGTGAAGGAATCGCATATCGGCGTAGAGGGTATGCGTATTGACCGTGAGGGCTTCAGGCGTGCCGTGGAGGAAGACATCCTCGCCAATGAAACACTGACGAGCCTATGGAACAATGGCGACATTGCAGGTGCAGAAGACTACACCAAGACCAATATTTTTGATAAACCGAGCCACTATCTCAATCTTCAAGGAATCAGAAAAACTTTTAATGTTGATCGTCGCATTACTGTCCGTGAATTCTTGCAAGTTGCTTTTGGTCAGAAATCGGGCTTTGAATCAAAAGATGAATTACTTGAATCAGAGTGGAGTAAGTTTGCCGAAATAAATCCCGTAGACCAAGAACACTACGCACCCGTAAAAAGTTTCTTTAAAGCGTACATCGTAGACCCACAAGTACGCGAAATTATAGATACGAAACAACTCGCCCAGCTCAACTTTTGCGCTTCATTTGATTTCGAAGAATATCAAAGACTCAACGGCTTCAAAGCAATGGTTCCGACATACATAAAAGATTATGTATCCCTTAATACTTTTATGAATTAAAAATATGAACACTGAAATAAAACGCCACATAGACGCCGCCCGCCAAGTTCTTGTTGGTGTTGTACCAAACCCTACCTCGCAAATAGACCAGATCACAAACGCCCTCATCTACAAGTTCATGGACGACATGGATCAGTCCGCTATCAAGCAGGGAGGAGAGCCTTCATTTTTTGTAAAAGAGTTAAAGGATTACGCATGGACTCGCCTTATGGATACTCGCATCGGCAATCAGGAGCGAATGAATATCTACAGTGAAGCATTGGTAAAGTTTTCAGAATCAAAACAACTCCCAACTCTTTTTCGTGAGATTTTTAAATCTGCATTTTTGCCATATCGTAGCCCCGAAGTCCTTGGCCTATTTTTGAAAGAAATTAGCTACTTTGATTACTCCCACCCCGAAGAATTGGGCAATGCTTATGAGTACCTGCTTTCTATTATGTCGAGCCAGGGTGATGCGGGGCAGTTCCGCACTCCACGCCACATCATTGATTTTATGGTGGCTGTCGTAAATCCAACAATGGAGGACAAAGTGCTTGACCCTGCTTGTGGCACAGGTGGCTTCCTTGTGAGTGCCTACAACCATATAATGGAACAGCACGACGGCAAAAATCCCAATGGCACAAAGAATAATGAAAAGCCTCTGACTCCCGATCAACGGAAAAACTTGATGGGCAACTTTGAGGGGTATGATGTAGACCCTGGCATGGTTCGTATCGCACAGGTAAACATGTATTTACACCAGTTCAAAAATCCAAAAATTGTTCAGTATGACACGCTCTCTATGGAGGAGCGCTGGGGCGATAAGTTTTCGGTAATTTTAGCAAATCCACCTTTTATGTCACCAAAAGGTGGCGTGAGCACTCATAGCAAGTTTAGTATTCAGTCCACCCGTTCAGAAGTTCTTTTTGTAGACTACATTATGAATCACCTCCGCCCTCAAGGGCGAGCAGGCATCATTGTGCCAGAAGGAATTATTTTCCAATCTGGAAAGGGCCATACACAACTCCGTAAAAATCTCGTAGAGGATGGGCTTTGTGCTGTAGTGTCTTTGCCGTCTGGGGTATTTCAACCCTATAGTGGAGTAAAGACAAGTATTTTACTTTTTGATAATGAAGTAGCGAAAAAATCCAAGGAGATTTTGTTTGTAAAAATAGAGAACGACGGTTTTGATTTGGGTGCTACCAAGCGACCAAGTAACAAAAACGATTTACCAGAAGCACTTGAGATTTTAAGCAAATGGAAGAAAGGCGATAAAATTGAGAGTAAACTTGCGGTGCATGTAGAGAAATCCAAAATTGCAGAAAATGGTGATTATAATCTTTCTGGTGACCGCTACCGTGTAGCAACTGATTTTTCTAATGCTAAATGGCCAATGGTTGAATTGGGAGAGATTTGTGATTTACAAAGTGGTTCGAGAGATAAAGGCGGAGCAGTCGATAATGGTGTTTATAGTATTGGTGGCGAACAGATAAGTGCTGATAATGCAATTCGTTTTGAAAAAATGAAATATATCACAGAGGCTCATTTTTCAGAAATGAGGAAGGGCATCTTATCTAAAGGCGATGTATTGATGGTTAAAGACGGAGCGACGACTGGGAAAATGGGATATTGGGATTTTGATCACAGGGCTGCGGTCAATGAACATGTATTTATTTTTAGAGCAAAAGAACAAATATTACCAAAGTATCTTTACGGTAGTTTAATGTCCGCCTCTTTTCAGGATGAATTAAAGCCATACATAAAAGGGATTATCGGAGGAATTAGTTTAGAAATAAAAAAAATTAAAATTCCGCTCCCTCCTCTCGAAATCCAAGAGCAAATTGTGGCAGAGCTGGACGGCTACGCAGGCATCATCGCCGGTGCCAAACAAATCACCCAAAACTGGAAACCCAAAATCGACATCGCCCCCGAGTGGGAGAAAGTAAAAATAGAAAGTATAACCACCTTAGTTCGTGGCAGTTCTCCTAGACCACAAGGTGATGAGCGTTATTACGGTGGTACTATTCCACGGCTTATGGTTTCAGATGTTACTCGTGACGGAATGTATGTAACTCCTCAAATTGATTTCTTAACAGACGAGGGAGCGAAATTAAGTAGACCAATGAAAAAAGGAGATGTGGTAATGGCCGTAAGTGGAAACCCTGGTTTGCCGTCGATACTTTCCGTTGATGCTTGTATTCATGATGGATTTGTTGGGTTTAGAGAACTGTCTCCTAATTTATTACCAGAGTTTCTTTACTTCGTATTTCTTCACCAAAAAGAATCAAACAATTTACAATCAGCTGGAGCGGTATTTAAAAATTTGACAACTGACCAAATAAAACAATTTGTTATTCCACTCCCGCCTCTTGCCATCCAAAAGCAAATCGTAGAAAAAATAGAAGCCGAGCGCACCTTGGTGGAATCCTCCAAAAAACTCATCGCCATTTACGAACAAAAAACCAAAGACACTTTGGCCAAACTTTGGAATGAATAAATTAATGATTACACTATGACTGATGAATTAGTAGGAGCAATACTGGTTAGGCAAGAAGTAAGAAAATTGACCGAAAAGTTGGATGAGTTGAGTAAGCAGAATTCTGTTCTTCAAAGGCGACTGTTATGGCTTACCGTTGTTACAACAGCCCTGGCTTTTATACAAACGATTGTCGTACTTATCCAGATTTTTAGTTAAACATGCTTGAAGACGCTCGAGAAATTTTTGACTATTTGCCAATAGAGCCTGGAGCAGAAAGTCTTTACATCCGACATTTGTGGGGAGCCTTCGAAGCTTTAATTGAACAAGAAGAGCCGATTCGTGCATTTTCAATTCTTCCATTCCACCTTCTTTTTATGTTTGCTGTTCAATATAAAGTTTATAGAATAAGTGCATATAAAAAGGAAGACTATTTAGAGAAACTAGGGACATGTCGTTTTTACGATTCTGGACAAAAGGAGGTGTTAAAAATTAACTCCCCTGTTGCCGATAAAAATGGGAACATCGCAAGTTCTTGTTCGGCAAGAAATTTGAGCTTCCTTCCTGAAAATCGCATTTTTGATTTTTTGAGAATTATAAATTGCGATGATATAACTATTGAAAAAGCAAAGCAGTTAGTTGAAATTCGTGGAACATACGCTCATGCAAACGGAAATATTGAAGAAGATATTGAGGTTAGGATAAATGAATATCTTGAAATATTGAGGGCCGTCCAATTATGTATGATTGAGATGAACAACAGTGTGCAAAGCTGGGCCGATGAGATTGAAGAAGACGAGTACCCGCTAACAGAATTTTTTCAAGAAAGATTTTTAATTTCACAATTTAGTCCGAGAGATTTTGGTGATGTTATCGGAAATTTACTTAGAGCAGATCGCCTAGATTCTAAGCAATGGGAGGAAGTAGCGACAAAGGGACTTGAGTTGGCACACGACCAAACAATGATGGCACTCCGCACGGCTCCTCAAAATGATTTTTTGGGTGAAAATGGACCCATTGCTTCTCGCATTTTAGAAGATAACAGCTAACTATCCACGGAGCGTTTATCGGTTGAAATGTGGTAGAATAAAAGCCATGGCAAAGTCAGATAACTACATTCTATTTATTGATGAATCTGGAAAATCAAAACTCTCTGATCAAGGGGATCACTTTTTACTTTGTGGTTTAATAATCAATAAAGATTTACACTCTGCTCTTTCTAGCTATATGGTTTCGTTAAAAAATAAGAGCGATATTCCAACGGACGAAAATATTCATGCGTTCGACTTGTTTGAAAATGAGAAAGTAAAAGGGAATCACCACAAGCATGTCCACATTGATACTTTTTTAAAGCGTTTGCGCATGTTGGTGCAAGGAGCCGATCTCAAATGTATCATTGTGAGAATTAATAAAGATGATTACAAGAAATTAATCACGAAGAAAGCAAAGAAGTTGAAAATGTCAGAGCGGGCGATAACAAATATTCTAAAGAAAAATGATCTTCATGATTTTTTGTACGAAGCACTTGCCAGAAAGTTGATTCTTGAGTTCGGTCATTTCCTTGAGCAGGAGGATGCGCATGGTGAGGTTGTTGCTGAATCTCGACGGCAGGATGACGATGCAGTCCTTCGCGCATTTATAGATAGTACACAAACTTCAAAATTTAAGGACGGGACGACATATCACCTTTGGTCAAAACAAAGTTTTAAAAGAATTTACAGTTTAGTCTTTCAAAATAAGAAAGGTTTAAGCTTTGGTCTTGAAATAGCTGATCTTTTTGCTTGGGCGCACTTCAATACTCATTATGGAAAGGAAAGACCTTTTAAGTCTGTTGCGAAGAACAGAAGAATCGATTCAAGGCTACACAAAGTAAACGAAATAATGAAGGAAACCTTAATGAAAAATAAGGTTGAAGATATTAGTAATACTAAACTAAAAAACGTTGCAGGTGATAGGGTTTCCAAATTTACCGAGCTTTTAAATAACCTGAAGCAATCTCAGTAATTCTGGGGACCCTACCGCGTAACCGCGATAGGCCTTATTTATATAATACTAAATATCTGGTATTAAGCAACAGTTTGTTGTGGAAAACTAATTCCCCAAAAATAGAGACTTTAAAATTTGTATAAATTATACCACATATACACATAAAATACAATGGCTAAAAAGCTCAATATTTAAACCCTGTTTGATATAATCTCTATATGCCAGACGAAACAACCTCAAACCCAGCGCCCGTAGATACTGCAATCCCCCAAACGCCCCAAGCGCCAGAAACCCTTAATCCTACGCCCTCCGAGTCGGTGATTGCTCCAACTCCACCCGAGCCAATCCCAGAACCCTCATCGGGTCATTTGGTCGGAAATGACCCGATCGAGCCTGTGCCAGCGGATAGTATTCCACCTGCTCTAATCATTGAAACCACTACTGAAACTCCTGTGGCTATTACTGAATCAGTGCCCACTGAAACTATCACGCCAGAACCCACACCAGCAGAAACAACTCAACCAACCCCAATTGAGCAGGTGATTGAAACTGTGCTCGAGCCAATCGCTGTGGAAACTTTAACTCCTGCACCTACACAAATTCCTGAGCCCGTCGTTGCTCAAGTCCCAGCACCTGCTCCACTTCCTGAACCAGTTATTCAAGCATCAACTCCCGCACAAGTTGTAGCAACCATTGTCGCTCCCGTCATCGCCACCACTATCACTCAAGCATTCACAAAATCAATGCGCGAACTTTTTACGAAAGCACTGAACGCAAGGCAAAACAAAAAGAGAAAGAAACTTGATCGCATCCTCTCATTGTTTGCGAAGCAAACAAGTATCACCAACAACGAAGTTGAGAAACTTTTACATATATCAGACTCCACCGCTACCCGCTATCTTGCAGCTCTCGAAAAAGAAGGAAAGATAAAACAAAATACAAAAAAAGGACAAGCAACTTCGTATTCCAAAATTTAAAAATAGGGAGTGATTCCCGTGCGCGCATGGGGGGGTAAAGTGTGTGCGTACTCGCACACACTGGGGGTAAGCACGATGCATTTGAGCCTCGGACTTTTTCCGCTAGGGCGTCCCTGACTAAAGGACGAGTGCCGCCGTTTTTGAAGTCTCAAAGTCTAAAAGCGAAAGCGACACAGCGAACTCTAGGATGAAAACGAGGATGGGGGTTGTGCGAGTGGCGGACTCCGTAGGCCTGTCAAACGAAGCCATAATATCTAGGTTAAATAGCAACCAATAAAGCACTAGAAACACTATGTTCCACGGCGAGGAGGAGCCCGAAGCTGGGGGAAGGATTCCTTCCTTCCCCCAAATAGCGGGGTGTTTGCCTTGCTTTCCAGGAGCTCCATCGGGTCATTTCCGCCCAAATGACCCGATGACATTAGAGAGCAGATGCAAGGCAAGGACACACCCAAACGAAGACATCTAGGCACTCGTAGCCCTAGCGGAAAAAGTCCGAGGCGAATGCCGAGGATGGACCCCCTAAGGAAGGGATGCCAAAGCGGGAAAGAGGAAGAGGCACGATATTGAATTTGGAATTTCGTCGGTTTCTCTCTTCAAAGAGAAACCCGCCCGTAGCCCCCATCGCCAATACCTTTTCAAAAAAATCCCCCCGCCAAACAAAGAAAGAATGGAAAGCGATGCGGGCGAAGGGCGGAACGCCG
>MHUT01000006.1 GCA_001823535.1 Candidatus Yonathbacteria bacterium RIFCSPHIGHO2_02_FULL_44_14
TATCTGTTGTTTTGTATCCATATTCATATGGAAATACGGTAACCCATTTGTGGCCTATCCGGGGGAATTACGGTAACAGTTTTAATGGCATATAACGGTGCCTTGCGCAAAAGTTATCCCCGTGGTACAGTGGCAGATTGCAGATGTCTGCAGAGAAGAAAGAAGTTCTTTTTGAAAGGGGGGTATTATGTCAGGTTCAGTACTAAATTTGGACGGTATTTCAGGTCTTTTTTCATCTCCAGCGCCAAAGGAAAAAAAATCTCCAACCGCTCAGGATGTAACAAATGGCTCATACAACAACCTCGAATCACGTGCGTTTCTGAAGTGTGGACGGTCACTGTATGTTGTTTTTGAGGGAGGCAAAAAATTAAAGCTTACTCTCGTAGATGACAATGACGTCGGATGGACCGGTGGTATTAAACTGAGCGCCGTAGACATTGTTGCAGTGAAAAAGGCCGTAGAATGTGGCGCGCTCTTGGTTGATGGGAAAACCTTTGAGTTTGAAAGCGTGCGTGCTTTAAAGCGCATGCTCGCGAAACTGAGCAAAAACAACAAATAGTAGGACCAACAGAGGCGGCGTAAAACCCCGCCTCTTGATTTTTTATAGACCTTTTGCTATAGTATTCACACTATGGTAGTACGAATGAGACATACACGTGCGCATACGGCAAACCGCCGTTCACACCACGCCCTTGAGGGAGCGCGTCTTTCAAAGTGCGTAAAATGTGAGGCGCTTCATATGCGCCACCAGGTTTGTACTGCTTGCGGTACTTATCGCGGCAAAGCGGTCCTCAAGGTTACCAAAACTATTGCAAAGACAGAGAAGCGCACAACGGCAAAGAGTAAAGCAGTAAAGTAAAAGCCTACTGTTTTTTGTTTTTATACTTCTTTTCGAGTATAGTATAAAGATAAGCACTTTTAAATTACCATTTTATGGCAAACAGGCACCTTTCAAGAAGTATTGTTATGCAGGTTCTCTACGAGTGGGATTTTCGCGGAGGCACTTTGACTGATCTTGAGATTGAGCACGCCCTCGTGCGCAATGCCGAAGAGTTTGCCCCCGGAGTGAACGATATTTCGTTTATGAGAAAGCTCCTCTTGGGTATTCTTAGTAAGAAAACAAAGCTCGACAGCATTATCGAGAAAGCAGCGCCAGACTGGCCTATTGAAAAGATCGCCCTTGTGGACAGAAATATTTTGCGTATTGGACTATACGAGCTCCTTTTTGAAGATCGCACACAGGTGCCTGCGAAAGTTGCTATCAACGAGGCGATTGAACTCGCAAAAACATACGGTGGTGAGACAAGTGGCAAATTTATAAACGGCGTGCTCGGCGCAGTGTATAAGGAACTTGGAGAGCCCGGTAAAGACGAAACGAGTAAGAGGAAAACTCCTCACGTGCCTGTTGATCCAAAGACGCTTCCTCTTGATAAACTTGGTGGTGCGGTGGTATATGCGCACGATGGTGAGGATGTGTATCTCGGACTCGTACACGACATTTTTGGCCACTGGACGCTTTCAAAAGGGCACTATAAAGAAGGCGAGGATGATAGTACTGCTCTCACTAGAATTGTTATGGAAGAAATCGGACTTCCGGTTATCCCTGGTATAATTTTGGGAGAAAATGAGTACGTGGCATCGCACCCCGAGAAAGGAAAGATGAGAAAGCATGTGAGTTATTTTCTATGCGAGGCGCCATATCAAGAAATTTCTTTACAAAAAACTGGCGGACTCGATGACGCAGCTTGGTTCAAGCTCGCGGACATTATCGATCTCAATATGTATGATGACATGCTTCCCGTAATAACGAAGGCAGTCAACATACTTCTTAAGAAAAATTAAAATATAATATGGAAAAGTTCGCAGTATTTGAAGAAAAAATTGGCGTGCATTTTCGTGACCGCGCGGTGCTTCGCGAGGCATTTACGCATCGTTCGTATATAAACGAAACGCGCGAGCGGGGGCTCGACCACAATGAGCGCCTTGAGTTCCTTGGCGATGCGGTTGTGGAACTTTCTGTCACTAATTTTTTATATAAAAAATATCCACAGGCAAATGAGGGTGACCTCACGAGCTATCGAGCCGCGCTTGTGAATGCAGTGACTCTTGGTAATCTAGGAATCGACCTAGGTATGGAAGAGTACCTCCTTCTTTCAAAAGGTGAAGCAAAGGACAAGGGTACAAAAGCGCGACAGATTATTCTCGCGAATGCATTTGAGGCGCTTATTGGTGCTATTTACCTAGACCTTGGTTATGAGGCAGCAGATAAATTCTTGAAAGATCGTCTTCTTATAAAAACTGACGAAATTGTAAAAAAAGAGCTTTGGCGCGATGCAAAAAGTTTTTTTCAAGAGGAGGCGCAGGAGCATGTGGGTGTGACGCCATCGTATCGTGTTATTAGCGAGGAAGGTCCTGATCACGATAAGGATTTTAATGTTGGAGTGTATCTAAATGACGAGCTTATCGGTGAGGGTACTGGAAAGTCAAAACAAGATGCAGAGCAAAATGCTGCGGCAGATGGGTTGAAGAAGAAGGGGTGGGGGAAGTAGTCAGAAAGCATGCCCCGTTAGAGACCGCGACCAGCCCGCTTTCGCCAGAGCACCAACAAATAGATTCAAGCGGGGGCGGGCGGGGGCTCGCAGCGTGTACCCTTCTCTAATGGGGTCAAAAGTGGGCTCGGGGGTTGATTGTGCAGGTTTTTGTTTTTGGTATACTTAACACATGAAAAAGGCAATAAACAAAAAAATGACAATAGATGATTTGGCGAACATGATTGCTGAAGGTCGTGAGGATACGAATGAATTAGCACGAATGGTGGCTAAGGGGTTTGATGGTGTGCATAATGAGATTGGAGAGTTCAAGAAAGAAGTCAACATGAGATTTAATGAAACTGAGAAAGATATAGCCGAGGTTAAAGAAAATCTCGCATCTACACGACGCGATGTTTTATCTATGGGAGATAAGTTCACACTTAAATATGAACTCCATGACCTCGCAAGCAGAGTTGTTCTTTTGGAGCAAAAAGGAAAGACAAAAAGATAGTCGAAAGTCAGCGCGAGCTTGACAGAATTATTAAATACGATATAGTTTCAGCAGACTTTTACAGCTTCCTAAGGAGGGAAAAATGAAAACGAAAACAGACGGAGTCCTCTGTAATAATTGCAACGCAGTTGTAGATGAGGATGAATCAGCCCTCATTTTGGCCCAAGGGTTAATGATGCCTAACGGGCTTGGCGGCTGGAAGCAAGGTGATGATAAACACAGGCATGGTTTTTCGATCCTGCTTCGTGTCTGTGGTCCCTGTTATAACAGTCTTAATTCTACCTGCAATGCGAGGGGTTTTTAAGAGAGTACCGTTTTCAGAAACCCATACTATGGATAATTTCTATGCTTTTCATGCAGAAAAGCATGAGGGAGGAGGGTATTGTGTAAGAAGAAAGTATCAAAGTGATTCCTATTACTATGCTCCTCTGGGATATTTTTGGGGTAGTCCTGAATTGATCACAATAATGGAGGAAAATAAATTTGTTTACGACTAATGTGGGTATCAGCAGGCGGAGAAATACCGCCTGCTTTTTCATTTGTGGTGTGCTAAACTATCTCTATAATGCGGGTAAAGAGTCTCGAGATTTCCGGCTTCAAATCATTCGCCAAGAAGAGCGTCTTTGATTTTGGGGCGTCTATCTCGGCTATTGTGGGACCGAATGGGTCAGGGAAGTCCAACGTTGCCGAGGCGCTTCGTTTCGTACTTGGTGAGCAGTCGCTCAAGAGTATGCGTGGCAAGCGCACCGAGGACCTCATCTTCAACGGCTCAAAATCTGTTGAAAGACAAAATCGCGCAAAAGTCACTATTTCATTTGATAATAGTGATCGCACTTTCCCCGTTGATTATGATGAAGTATCTATTGCACGCGAGATTCACCGTGACGCATCAAGTGAGTATTTTTTGAACGGAACATCAGTGCGACTCAAAGATGTCATTGAGCTCCTTGCATCGGTGCACATTGGCGCATCGGGGCACCATATCATTTCACAAGGTGAGGCAGACAGGATTTTGAATTCATCTGCAAAAGATCGTCGCGCAATGATTGAGGATGCGCTTGGATTAAAGATTTTCCACTGGAAGATCTCAGAGAGTGAAAAGAAACTTTTGAAAACGGAGGAAAATATGCGTCAGAGCGAGTCCCTTCGCCGTGAAATCGCTCCCCATATTAAATTTTTAAAAAAGCAGGTAGAGAAGGTTGAGCAGGCGCGCGCCTTGCGTGATGAGCTTGCGATGCTTTATGGGGACTACTTGGTTCGCGAAGAAACGTATATCAAACACACGCGCGAGAAACTGCATGGAGAGAAAGAAAATCTTGAAAAAGAACTTCATGAGGCAAATGAAGCACTTTCTCGTGCTGACAGTTTGCGCGGTGTGCATACGAAAGACAGTGTTGAGGTAGCAGAGCTTGTGCGCGTGCGTGCAGAGATGGGGGCTGTGCGTCGCGAACGTGACGAGCTTGCTCGCAAGATTGGACGCCTCGAAGGAATGATAGAGTACGAAGAACGTCGAATGAATGCACCCGCGCCAGCGCATGAAAAAACAGTATCTGCACAAGAAGCAGAAAATCTAGCACAAAATCTTTATGAAGAGCTTGGATATGCGGAATCAAGCGAAGATTATTTGTATATAAAAGGTGTCGTGAGCGCGACACGCAATAAGATCGGAAAGTTCCTCGAGCATATTCGTGGGGACGAAGGGAACAGGAGTCCAAGTGAAGCCACTATAAAAGCACTAGAGGACTTGCGTATTGAGCACAAGAGTCTTTTGGGTGCTCAGCAAAATCTTGAAGATTTAATTGCCGGCTTTGAAGCGAAAATGCATGAACTTGAAGCGACGCTTGAAACAAAACGCGCGGAAACTACAGACGCGGAGCGCGCTTCTTTTGAGTTTCGCGCAAAAAAGCAGGAGCTTACTCTACGAATTGGTATGGTGCGCGAACATATTGAGAATTTCACGCGCGATGAAGTGTCTTTTCGCGAGGAGCTTCGTGAAGGGGGGATTCTCGTTGGTTGTTCGATTCTTGAATATGTAAATAATTATATTGATATTGAGCAAGCTCTCTCTGAGTCGCGTGCGGAACAAGAGATTCGCCGCAAGAAGATCGAACGTACAAAGATTCGCCTCGAAGATATTATGGGCGGAGGGTCAGGTGAGGATATTATGCGTGAGTACGAAGAGGCGGTGGAGCGAGACGCGTTCCTCGAAAAAGAACTTGGTGATTTGAAAGCAAGCGCGGAATCTTTGCGTGCACTCATGCGTGAACTTGAGGAAACCTTGGACGGGCAGTTCAAGGATGGTATAAAAAAAATAAACAAACAGTTTAGTGAATTTTTTGCGCTCATGTTCGGCGGTGGAACGGCATCTCTGGAAGTTTCGTATGAAAAAAAGCGAAAGAAATCAGATACCGACATCGAGGAAATGCCCGATGAAGCGGAGGAAGAAGAAGCAGAGGAGGGGATTGAGGTTGCGATTTCTTTGCCCCATAAAAAAATCCGTGGACTCCAGATGCTTTCTGGTGGCGAGCGTGCGCTCACCTCTATTGCGCTCATCTTTGCGGTGTCGCAGGTGAATCCTCCGCCATTTTTGGTGCTCGATGAAACTGATGCGGCGCTCGACGAAGCAAACTCCAAGAAGTATGGCGATATGGTGGCAACTCTTGCAAAGTATTCTCAGCTTATTGTTATTACGCACAACCGCGAAACAATGTCCCGCGCGGGCATTATTTACGGAGTGACGATGGGATCCGACGCCATTTCAAAACTTCTATCCATCAAATTCGAGGAAGCGGAAGCGATGGCAAAATAGTTGCTTTTTTCTGGATTTTATGGTCTAATTGATACAAGTTGTTTTTTTAAAATTTATTCTCAGGGAGATAATCATGAATACTTGCGAGCATTGCAAAAGAACAATAACTTCAGAGGAAGTGAATGCGGACGATTTACATGTAACAAAAGGTCTTCATATTGTCCACGAAAGTTGCCATATGAGCGGTTCACCAAGTGTGGACTTTACAAAAAGGCTGTGGCTCGAAGAACTGAGTGGTCAAGGTAGGCAATAATGACAAACAAGAAGCCGATATTCGGTATTGTTTCTCGTTGTGGCAAAATTGTATGGAGAGAAGAAAGAAAAGTTTCTTGGTGGCGAAATACAAAAACTCTTCGGACAATACAAATCCCTTTAAGTATTGTATCAACAATCACATTTATCACGGGGACAATTTTTTCTTCGAAGAGTATGTGGCCGTATGCAACATTCTCACTAGTGGTCGCATTCATATGCATGTTTTTGATATTTACACTTGACTTGAGTGCGGTTGTCGTCGCGACCAAGAGCGATAAATTTGTGTGTGAAGCTAAAATAGCCGTAACGTATCTCACGTTACGGCTATTAATTTTTTACTTTACAAGTTCGTAATCGATACTTTTTTTCTCAAGGTCCACTGCCTTTACGCGAATTTTTAGTTTATCACCGAGGGTAAATCGTGTGTGTGTTTGCTTGCCGACAATGCGGTACTTCTCCTTTTCAAAAATATAGTAGTCGTTGCCGAGGTCTGAAATACGAATCAGTCCCTCGCACTTTGTTTCGTCTTCTTCCACAAAAACACCCCATTCCGCAACACCTGAAATAGTGCCGTTGAACTCCTTTCCAACCCGCTCGCTCATATATTCGACTTGTTTGAATTTAATCGATGCGCGTTCGGCATCTGCGGCGAGCTTCTCCATTTCAGAAGAATGCACGGCGAGTTTGCGGTACTCCTCCATTTCCTCTTTTGTTACTTTTTCGTCAGCAAGGAAATGCGCGAGGATGCGGTGCACCATCACGTCAGGATAACGGCGAATGGGGGAGGTGAAGTGCGTATAATGCTCGTAAGCGAGGCCATAGTGCCCGATATTGTGTGTTGAGTAGATTGCTTTTGCCATCGTGCGGATAGTCGCGGTGTTGAGCATATTCTCTTCAGGTTTTCCTTTTATTTGTTCAAGAAATTTATTGATATCAGTCGACGAAACACGACCTTCTTTGATAGGGAGCTTGTAACCCAATCCCGTGACGAATTTTGCGAGTTCCATCAAGCGTTCTGCTTTAGGTTCGTCGTGTACGCGGTAAACAAAAAGGTCTCCTTCGTGATCTGAGTGTGCTTTTTTGCCCTGCATATCTCCGAGCTTCGACGACACAAACTCCGCAACTTTCTTGTTGGCGAGAAGCATGAACATTTCCACGAGTTTGTTTGTGTCTTGGAACTTTTTTGTATAGACGCGAATAGGTTTTTTGTTTTCATCGAGTTCGAATCGCACCTCCTCGTGTTCAAATGAAATTGCTCCTTCTTCCCGGTCTTGTATCACAAGTTTCTTTGCGATAAGGTTGAGTATATTCAACTCATCATAAAAAAGTCCCGCACCGTTATCAAGAATCTCTTGCGCATTCTCATAAGTAAAACGTTTTGCCGAGTTGATGATTGCGCGTCCAAACCACGCGTCTTTTGCGACAACCTTTGTTTTTGTGTCGCTTGCAGTATCGGGCGCAAAAGTAAAGACTGCTGAAAAAACGAGCTTGTCCTCTTTTTCATTCAAACTGCATAGGTCATTGGAAAGAACTTCGGGAAACATGGGAATAACACGATCGACGAGGTAAATTGATGTCGCGCGACGGCGAGCCTCCTCGTCTATTTCTGCGTGAGGTTTTACATATGCTGACACATCCGCGATGTGCACGCCAATTTCAATGTCACCGTTTGTAAGTGTTTGTATTGAAATGGCATCATCAAAATCTTTTGCATCTACAGGGTCGATGGTAAAAGTGGTAACCTTACGGAAATCACGACGTTTCCTTGCTTCTTCAGCAATAAATGCGGGAGCTTTTGACTTGAGCGCATCCGCCTCGCGGTGAATTTCATCGGGTAGCTCCATCTGGAGACCCTTGTCGAGCACAATGGCGCGAATTTCAGTTTCGTTGTCACCGGCTTGACCCAAGACTTCAATAACCTCTGCTGTAGGATTTTTCTTTGGGTCAGTCCAGTCCAAAAGACGCACGAGCGCCTTTTTGCCATTCAACTTTTCTTCGTGCGGGGGATTGGGAATAAGAAAGTCTACATAGATACGCGTATCCTGAGGAATGAGATAAGTCGCCGTATCTGCTTGCTCGATGGTGCCAACAAAAGTAATCTTTGCGCGTGCTAGCACCTCGACAACTTCTCCAGTTTGCTGCATGTCACCGATTTTGGCGTTAAGACGCACTTTTACACGGTCGCGGGGGAGAGCCGTGTTAAGAAATCCTGCCTCGATTTTAATATCATTTTCGCGAGGGCTGTCTTCGCCAACGGAAACAAAGCCGAAGCCCTTCGCGGTTGTTGTAATAATTCCTTCTGTAAAGCTGGAGGCAGAGGTTTTTTTGGTAGTCATATTGTTACCAAGATAGCACAAAAAAGCCTTTTTAGCATTCTCCTTGGCTATTTTGTGTGCTGGGACTTGACCATTCTACCGCTATTTGATAGGATGCTCTTCATGTTAGCAATTCGACTACAACGCGTTGGCCGCAAGAATGACCCTTCATTCCGAGTTATCGTCGCAGATTCAAAGCTTAAGCCAAAGACTGGGAATGTTCTTGAGGTTCTTGGTTCGTATAACGCGCGCATGGGTAAGCCTGTTATTAACACAGCTCGTGCGAAATATTGGATGTCAGTAGGCGCAAAAGCCTCAGGAACGGTGCATAACCTCCTCGTAGACCTTAAGGCCGTTTCGGGTAAAAAGATCAACGTTTTGGGAAAGAAGACCCCAATCGTAAAAGAGGCTTCCGTAGAAGTAGCAAAGGCGCCAGTTGCCGCAGTAGCAGCTCCTGTGGCCACCGCAGAGGTAGTGGTAGAGGCATCGCCTGATGTAGTTGCAGAAGCTCCCGTTGAAGCCTCTCTAGAAGTAACTCCCGCAGACGAATAGATGTTTTTATGAAGCGAAGCTTTGTGAAAAGCATTTATTCGCGTCGCGGATGCTTTTACTAAAGCACCAAGACGGAAAATGATTAGTCAAAAATGCCACACAGAAATGTGTGGCATTTTTTTTGTTTACAACACTGCGTACGCAGTGTTGTAAAAGTGTAATTGAAAATTTGTATCACTGCATGGTACAATGTACACACGATGGCACTTTCTTTTTTTACAAAACAGAAGCAAGATGAATCACTTGTACTCCTCGTCGATATTGGATCGGCGAGTGTCGGCGGAGCCCTCGTAAAAATAGAAAAGGGAAGTGCTCCTCACATTCTCGTAACTGTCCGCGAAAACATTTCATTTCAAGACGCACTCTCGCCTGCACGATTTCTAGTTGCGATGAATCGTTCTCTCGACAAAGTTTTGAAGACCATGCAAATAAAGACGAACCCTGTTGGTTTGAGTCAAGCCACAAAGCCTACTGGTTTGCCTGCGCATATTTTTTGCACACTTTCATCGCCATGGTTCATTTTAAAGAGCCGGCATTTGCGTATTGCGCACCAAGAGGAATTCGAGGTCACTGAAAGAATTCTTGACGAATTTATAAACGAGGATATCGCACTCTTGAAAGAAGAACTCAAAGAAACTTTACCGCCAAAGGATGTGAAGATTATCGAAAAGAAGATTGTTCAGATTAAGCTGAATGGGTACGAGGTTAGGAATCCGTACGGTCAAAAAACATCGCGAATAGAACTCTCGATGATTGTTGGTGTTTCATCGGGAAAAGTCGTTGAAAGTATAGAACGAAAACTCAGTAATTTTTTCCATGTAAAATCAGTTCATTTTGGCGCGTTTCCAATTGCAGCATTCAGCGCCATACGAGATATTTTTCCGAATGAAAAGAATTTTCTTTTTATCGATATTACCGGTGAAGCGACCGATGTGTCTCTTGTGAGCAACGACATTTTGGCTGGAACTGTGGCATTTTCTCGCGGAAAGAACTTTTTTATTCGCGAAATATCCACCCAATTGCACACAGTACACGAGGAAGCGGCGACCCTATTTGCAATGTTTCTCCGCGATGAACTGGATGCCGTACAGCATTCCAAGATTGCAGCCATTGTCGCGCATACTGAAGACGAGTGGCTGATGCGATTCAAAAAGGCTATAGGTATCCTTAAGGGAAATGGAATGTTGCCATTTAAAGTATTTTTTACAGCAGACGCCGATATTGCACCGATGCTTTCTCGGCTTATCGGTACGACAAAACTAGAGCTTTTGAAGGCGGCATCGCTTGATGTGCAATATCTCGATCAGCATATCGTTGCGAAGTTTGTCTCATTTGAGGCAGAGGTAACCAGGGATCCTTTTATAGTCGTTGAGGCGCTCCTTACAGAAAAATTGTTCAAACAACACACCTAATATGAATGACATTATTCGAAAACAGATGAAAGATGTGATTGTGCCGCAAAACGATATCGTTCGCCGTCCATCAACCGTACCAGAACCATATGTCGCTTCTTTGCCAAAAGAAGAGTGGAGTCGTATAGAAAAAAACCCATTTTTTGAAAAACCTCAAAATAAAGGAGTGGGACTGGAAAGGAAAAAAGAGTCTAGTCCGCATGGCATCCTTTGGGCGTTATTGTTTGCATTTATTTTGGCTGGTGGTTTTACTTCGGCAAACTATTATGCTAAAGCAACTGTTGAAATAGCACCTATTGTGCGAAGCGTTGCCATCGATACGGACATTTCTGCGCTAAAAGAGGCAAGTGGAGATGAGCTTATATTCCAGTTTATGAGTCTTTCTGAAGAAAAAGTAAAAGAAGTTCCTGCCACTATTGAAAAAAAGATCCAAAAGAAAGCATCAGGAAAAGTAACAATTTTCAACAAATATAATGGGGAGAAACAACGTCTTATAAAAAATACACGCCTCGAGGACAGTAAGACTCACAAGATTTTCCGTATCGATGAGTCGGTTGTTGTTCCTGGTGCGACGATGGTTGGTGGAAAAGTTACCACACCAGGCTCTGTCGAGGCCCTCGTATATGCTGACGGGGCAGGCCCGGAATATAATATTGGAACTACTAACTTCACTATCCCTGGATTTAAAGGGGACCCACGATATACAAGGTTCTCAGCAACTTCAAAGCCAGATTTTCCCATCGGTGGCGGTTTTTCGGGTACTATAAAAGTTCCCTCGGATGAAGTGGTGGAGAATGCTCAAAGTGAACTTGAAAAAGAGTTACTAGAGATTGCCGTTATAAAAGTCCGTGCTCAGATTCCTTCAAATGCAACGTTCTTCCCTGGAAGTATGGCCGTTAAATTTGAGGAAGTACCGCAGGATTTTACCGCGGTGGATACGGCAAAGGTTTCAATGCGCGCAATGGTCTCGGTATTTTTCTTTGATACCGAAAAACTAACCGAGAAGCTTGCTCAGGCTGCGCTTACTGAATATAAAAATAATTCGTTTATGATCTCAAATATGTCAGAACTCAAATTTTCATTTATCGATCCTGTAGAAAAAGTGGTTCTTTCTGATCTTTCTAATATTCATTTTCATATTTCAAGCACGGCGGAATTTGTGGGGCAAGTCGATACACAAAAGATCCGCACTCTGCTCGCAGGTAAAAACAAAAAGGATTTTAGCAAGATCATTATTGATCAAAGTAATATCAGTAAGGCGAACGCCGTAGTACGTCCGATGTGGAAAACGGTATTTCCGAGCGACCACGCCAAGATTACGGTTAAGATTCTTGGTAAATAAAATAAACGAGAAAGGCGACTGGGTGCAAAATTGACGGTACATGTAACTTCTGATATTATACACTCTCACAAATGGCAGAAATCGAAAAAGAAGAACTTACACAAGGAGAGGTCATTGAGGCGTTGCCGAGCGCTATGTTTCGTGTAGAATTTTCAGACGGGAAAATTGTTATTTGTTATTTGGCAGGGAAAATGCGATTGCATCGCATTAAAGTCCTCATTGGTGATAAAGTAATGGTGAAGCTTGATCCCTACGGCGGGAAAGGTCGTATTGTCAAGCGACTATAGTATTTTTTAGTGATAAAAGGCTTTATCTAGGTTTGTTATCAAGGTGACCTTGCATTTAATTTTGAAATGCGGTAGAATGCCCTCACTGTTTCGTTTTTGAGGATTATCGCAATTTTGCTGTTATTAATCCTCCAAAATCAGTTTAATATTAGTATGAAAGTACGAGCATCAGTAAAAAAAATCTGCGTGAAATGCAAAACGGTCAAGCGTGGAGACCGTATTCGTGTTATCTGCGAAAACCCACGCCATAAACAGCGCCAGGGTTAATCATTTAAATATACATAAAGACATCTATGCGAATCCTCGGAGTTACAATACCAGACGAAAAAAGATTAGAGATAAGCCTCACTGCGGTGTACGGTATTGGCCGTCCGCGCGCAAAGGAGCTTCTCGATTCCGTGAAGATCGACCATGGCAAGCGTGCCAAGGATTTGACCCAAGAGGACGAGGCGAGGATTCGCAAGATTATCGAAGGTCTCACTCTCGAAGGAGATCTTAAGCGAGAAATCTCTACAAACGTGAAGCGTTTGAAGGAAATCAAGTCGTATCGCGGTTCACGTCATGCAAAAAAGCTTCCTGCCCGCGGACAGCGCACAAAGACAAATTCGCGTACGGTGCGCGGCAATGTGCGAAAGACGATGGGTTCAGGTCGTCGTAAGGCTGACAAAAAATAACAGACTATCAATTAGACCAACATGGGCAAAAAACGAATTATCAAAAAAGAAGGACAGTCAGTTGATCAGGGATTGGTATCTCGCGCCCTTTCTCGTACCGCAAAAAAGAAGCACACCGAAGGAACACTCTATGTTCAGTCAACATACAACAACACCAAGGTGCTTCTTGCGGATAAAGTTGGCAACGCGCTCGTGTGGTCATCATCAGGCTCACTCGGTTTCAAGGGCGCAAAAAAGGGAACTCCGTTTGCTGCGGCAAAGGTCGGGGAACTTGTTGGCGAAAAGGCCGCAATGATTGGAATGAAGTCAGTTGACGTTGTTGTAAAGGGTGTTGGGGCAGGCCGTGAGAGTTCAATCCGCGCCGTTAACTCAAAAGGTATCGATATCGCATCGATTCGCGATGTGACACCTGTTCCGCACAACGGACCTAAGCCAAAGAAGCCACGTAGAATTTAAACCCATCAATCAATATCACATATGAGCAGAGTTACATGTAAAATTTGTCGTCGTCTCGGGGAGACCATTTGCGGACGCGAAAAGTGCGCGTTCAAGAAGCGTCCGTATCCACCGGGAAAGCTGATTTCTGAAAAGAAACATCGTTCAACGCAAACCGACTACGGCCGCCAGCTTCGTGAGAAGCAAAAAGTTCGTCACACTTATGGTGTAAGCGAAACGCAGTTTTCGAATTATGTGAAAGAAGCGTCTGCTAAGCGCGGAATAAACCCTGCAGAGTACCTTTTTGAAGCGCTCGAGTCACGTTTGGATAATGCAGTATTTCGTGCAGGTTTTGTAACATCACGCGCGCTTTCGCGCCAAATTGTGTCCCATGGACACATCATGGTAAACGGCCGCCGCGCAAGCATTGCGTCACGTCGAATGAAAATTGGTGATGTGATCTCAGTTCGTCCAGGAAGCATGAACACAAAACTTTTTGAGGGATTGAGCGAGCGATTGAAGACCCTCACTGTTCCAACTTGGTTCAAGGTTGATGCTGGTAAACTAGCAGCAACATTCCAAGGTAAGCCAAAGCAGGGTCAGGCAGAGATGTCATTCAATCTTACCTCAGTTGTTGAGTTTTACAGCCGTTAGTTGAATCAGTAGGATTCATGGCTGACCGTAGAATCAAAATGGTCCGTTTGCATTTATCAATGATATAAGGTATAGTTTCATCGTCTAATTTACACCACAATGCTCGACTACAACATCACATTGCCATCAAAGCCCAAAGTTCTCTCAGAGGACGGTTTTAAGGGAAGTTACGAAATCGAAGGTCTTTACCCTGGGTACGGACACACTCTCGGTAATTCTCTTCGCCGCATTATTCTCTCATCACTTTTTGGTGCCGCAATCACAACCGTGAGAATCGACGGTGCATCGCATGAGTTCTCTACAATAGAGGGAGTTAAGGAGGATGTTATCACTATTCTGCTCAATCTAAAGAAGGTGCGTTTTAAGCTTTCTACGATGGAGTCACAGACAGTCACACTTTCTATTAAAGGTGCAAAGGATGTCACTGCGAGTGACATCAAGGTATCCGGACAGGTGGAAGTCTTAAACGGAGACCAACACATAGCAACATTGACCGACAAAAATGCAACTCTCAACATTGAGATTGTCGTAGCGAAGGGGTTCGGATATGTTTCAAAGGAAGTGCATCAAAAAGAAAAGATGGATATTGGCACCCTTGCTGTTGATGCAATCTTTACTCCAATTCGCCGCGTGAACTACGAGGTAGACAACATGCGCGTTGGCGATCGTACCGATTTCAATCGGTTGCGTCTTACAGTCGAGACCGATGGTACTATCTCGCCTCGTCGCGCCCTCGAAGCCTCTATCGAGATTATGGTAAACCAACTCAAGTCGGTTATTGGTTTTGTTGAAAAGGCGGAAATTGAGGCAGAGGAAACCTCAGGAAGTTCAGAGGAGAAGCCCGCAAGGAAAGATCTCGCTGATAATGACTTCTTGAAGACTCGCGTAGAGAATCTCGACCTCTCAACTCGTACAAATAACGCGCTTTCAAACGCAAACATTCGTACGATCGGAGGGCTTGCACGCAAAACTGAAGAGGACCTTTTGGAAATCGACGGTTTAGGCGATAAAGGGATCCAAGAGATCAAGCGTGCTCTTGCAGCCCACGACATCACCCTCAAGGATTAATTAATTTGACTCAGAGAACACACCACTATGAAACACCACAAGTCGATTCGAAAATTTGGACGAGACCATGCAGGACGCATTGCGCTTCTTCGCTCGCTCGCACTCTCACTCATTCAAACTGAACATATAGAGACCACTGAGGCTCGCGCGAAAGAACTTCGCCCGTTTGTTGAGAAGCTTGTTACTCGTGGTGGTATGGCAGACCTCGCATCACGTCGTCTTATTATTTCTCGCCTCGGAGGTGTTTCTGGTGAAGAGGGTGCAAAGAAACTTATTGACGAAATTGCGCCTCGTTACAAAGAGAGGGCTGGCGGATACACACGTATTTTGAAACTCCCACGTCGTGGAGGAGATGCAGCAAAAATGGCAGTCATCGAATTCGTTTAATTATTATCATGACCATGACATACAAAATTGACGCAAAAGGGAAATCCGTAGGACGTGTAGCTACAGAGGCTGCAAGTATTCTTATGGGCAAGAACTCCGTTTCTTTTCAGAAGCACATCGCACAAGATGTTGAGGTGGTTGTTGAGAATGCCTCAAAGGCAACAATCGCTCCTTCAAAGATGAAAGAAGTTCACTCAAAGACATACTCAGGTTATCCTGGTGGACTCCGCGAGCGCACAATCGGATACACGATTGAGAAAAAAGGCTATGCTGAGGTTTTTCTCCGCGCAATTTCACGCATGATTCCTCGCAACCGCTTACATAAGATTCGTATGAAGAATTTAAAAGTTACAGAATAATATGACGACCAAAGATACTACAACAAAAGAAGTTAAAGAGAAGGCAGCTACAAAAGCTCCGAAGGCTGTGAAAGCAGTAGCTCGCTATATTGAGGCTGTTGGTCGTCGCAAGACTTCGACTGCGCGTGTTCGTATTACCGAGTCTCCAAAAGAGTCAGTGGTGGTAAACGACAAAGATGTTCCTACTTATTTCCCTACTGCAGATCTTCAGAATATTATTGCCGAGGCAATAGAGAAATCAAAAGTAGCAGGGAAGTTTGCTATTACGGTAAAGGTACTCGGCGGCGGAATTCACTCACAAGCAGAAGCTATCCGTCACGGGATTTCTCGCGCCCTAGTAACTTTTGATGAAGAGACAAGAAAGCGCCTCAAGAAGCTCGGCTTCCTCAAGCGTGACCCACGCATGAAAGAACGCCGCAAGTTCGGCCTCAAGAAAGCGCGTAAGGCCCCACAGTGGTCAAAACGCTAACAATCAAAAACTACTTTTGACAAAAGAAAGAGAGAAATTATCAAAGATAGTTCCTCTCTTTCTTAAGTAAAGGCAAGTGTGGTAATATTAAATTACGATATGACAAATACAGAAAACGATGACAAAATAAAAGATGCAGAGGCGCAAGATGGTCCACTTGACACAAGAGAAGATGCTCTGTATAGTGAGGACCTGCAATTCGAGAGTGAAGAAGATTTAGAGAGTCCAGCGCTCGCGCTCAAGAAATTGCGAGAAAAACTACGTTCCTGCGAGAAGGAAAAGAAAGAATATCTCGATGGGTGGCAGAGAATGCGCGCAGACTTTGCAAACGTGCGGAAAGATGAGGAAACTCGCCGCGGAGAGATGATAAAATTTGCATCAGAGGGTCTTGTGGATGACTTGCTTCCTGTGCTCGACAGTTTCACTATGGCTTTTTCAAACAAAGAGGCATGGGAAAAAGTAGATGCAAACTGGCGCAAAGGGGTTGAATATATTTATGCGCAAATGTACTCTGTCCTTGAGTCGCGCGGCTTGACCTCAATAGGAGAAATCGGCGAACAAACTGATCCGCGACTTCATGTTGCGATAGAGGAAGTTCCCGCGACAAGGGATGAAGAAGTTGGTACAGTCTCCGAAGTTATACAAAAAGGGTACCGTTTGCACAGTAAAGTCATCCGCCCGGCAAAAGTAAAATCGTTTGGGTCCATAGTATAATAGGACGATAATAAAGTCGAAATTTAATAGTCTCACTAACGTAATCACATAATACATATATGGCAAAAATTTTAGGCATTGACTTGGGTACAACAAACAGCGCGGTTGCTATCATCGAGGGCGGTGAACCACGTATTGTAGAAAACATTGAAGGCGCGCGTACAACGCCGTCTATCGTTGCAGTTTCAAAAAGCGGTGAACGTTTGGTGGGGCTTCTTGCGAAACGTCAAGCAGTAACCAATCCACAGAATACGCTCTTTGGCATCAAGCGCATGATTGGTCATACATTCGAAGACGATGGTGTTCAACGCGACAAAAAAACAGCTCCGTTCGGCATCGAGAAATCACCAACGGGTGGCGTATTGGTAAAGATGGGAGACCGCCAATATCGCCCGGAGGAAATTTCGGCAATGGTTCTTCAAAAGCTCAAGGCGGATGCAGAAGCAAAGCTTGGTGAAAAAATCACGGAGGTGGTTATTACTGTGCCTGCATACTTCAACGACTCACAACGCCAGGCGACAAAAGATGCAGGGCAGATTGCGGGATTTGATGTAAAGCGAATTATCAACGAGCCTACCGCGGCGGCTCTTGCATACGGTTTTAATAAAAAGAAGGATGAAAAGATTGTTGTTTACGACTTTGGTGGCGGTACTTTTGACGTGTCAGTACTCGAAGTTGGCGGGGATGTCATTGAGGTAAAGTCGACCGACGGCGATGTGCATATGGGCGGTGAAGACATTGATCAGAAAATCATTCGCCATATTGCGAGTGAGTTTAAAAAAGAGTCCGGCATTGATGTTTCGACCGATGTGATGGCTCTTCAGCGCTTGAAAGAAGCCGCAGAAAAAGCAAAGCACGAGCTTTCGACGACAACAGAAGCGGAGATAAATATCCCATTTATTACCTCTGGAGCAGACGGTCCAAAACATCTTCTTTTAAAGCTTTCGCGTGCAACACTCGAAGAGCTTGCTCGCGAGTATATCGATAAATCGATTGAAATCACCAAGCGCGCACTCGCTGCATCTCCATTTAAAAAAGAGGAGATCAATGAGATCATTATGGTTGGCGGACAGACACGTATGCCTGCTATTGTGAACGCAGTAAAAGAGCTTTTCGGCAAGGAGCCAAATCGCTCAATCAATCCGGATGAGGTGGTAGCTATTGGTGCAGCAATCCAAGCAGGAATCCTGCAGGGTGATGTGAAGGACGTGCTCCTACTCGATGTCATCCCGCTTTCTCTGGGAATTGAAACATTTGGAAATGTGGCTACGAAGCTTATTGAAAAGAACACGACTATTCCCGCATCACGTTCGCAGGTTTTCTCTACCGCCGCAGACAATCAAACTTCTGTAGAGATTCATGTTGTGCAGGGCGAGCGTCCAATGGCTCCAGACAACAAATCCCTCGGTCGTTTTATTTTGGATGGTATTCCACCGGCACACCGTGGTGTGCCACAAGTAGAGGTTTCTTTTGATGTTGATGCAAACGGCATCCTACAAGTAAAGGCAAAAGAAAAAACCACAGGTAAGGAGCAGTCGATTCGCATCGAAGCAAGCTCAGGTCTTTCAAAGGATGACATTGCACGTATGACCAAGGAGGCAGAGATGAACGCGGAAGAAGACGCAAAGAAGCGAGATTCTGCTGAAACAAAAAACATGCTTGAGCAAATGGTGTACACTGCTGAAAAATCGCTTCGTGACAATGGGGACAAGATTTCTGCAGAAATTAAAACGGCAGTTGAAGAAAAAATTGCTACCGCAAAAACGGCATCGTCTGGAACAGATATTGAAGCTATGAAAAAAGCGTCTCAGGAACTTTCTGACGAGCTTTCAAAGATTGGTGAGGAAATGATGAAGAACGCAGAGTCTGCTAAAACGGAAGGAGCTGGAGAAAATACATCTGGCGCCGAAGGCACTGTTCATGATGCGGAGTATAAAGAGGGCGAGGACAATGAAGAGGGAAGTTAAAAGTGCAGAAAGGGCGCTATTATGTCAGAGACACGAATCTGTTGATTCGGGAATCCGTCTTTAGCGCCCTTTCTGGTATACTCATAAGCAAATGGCAAAAGATTATTACAAAACACTTGGCGTTGAAAAAAGCGCATCACAAGACGAAATTAAAAAAGCGTTTCGTAAGCTCGCGCACCAGCATCATCCCGACAAAGGAGGAGATGAGAAAAAATTCAAGGAGGCGAGCGAGGCGTACCAAGTGCTTTCAGATGAAAAAAAACGCTCCGAATACGATACTTATGGATCATCTGGACCCGGACAAGGTTTCGGTGGTGGACAAGGTGGATTTGATACTTCTGGTTTCGGCGGTTTTCAAGGTGGGCAAGGATTCGAGGGTGTCGACTTAAACGACATCTTTGGAGATTTTTTTGGTGGTGGGAGACGCGAGCATGGGCGTCGCGGTCGCGATATTTCTGTTGATCTTGAAATATCATTTTCAGAGGCGGTATTTGGAGTGGAGCATAAAGTACGCATCACAAAAACATCCGCATGCGATACTTGCAATGGTAGTGGTGCAAAACCAGGGACAAAAACAAAAGAATGCGCGCAATGCAAAGGTAAGGGACGTATACAAGAATCTGTGCGAACAATTTTGGGGACATTTGCGCAGGAGCGAGAGTGTACTGCCTGCCACGGCTCTGGAAAAGTCCCTGAAGAAAAATGTTCTTCATGCAAGGGCGCAGGTGTCGCGAGGAAAGAACAAGAGATTACTATTCGCGTGCCCGCAGGTATTCAAAACGGCGAGCAGGTTCGTCTTGCTGGTGCAGGCGAAGCAATTCAAAACGGCAAAGCGGGAGATCTGTACGTTCGTATTCATGTCGCATTACACAAGGTTTTCAAACGTGAAGGACACAATCTCGTTATGGTGCTTAGTGTAAAACTTACCGATGCAATCCTCGGTGCCGAGTACCAAGTGCAAACACTAGACGGAGAAATTAAACTAAAAATTCCAAAAGGTATATCATATGGCGAGGTATTGCGCGTGCGCGAAAAGGGTGTACCAATCGATAATAAACGCCGCGGCGACCTTCTTGTAAAGCTTGAGGTTAAAACTCCGACAAAACTTTCTCGGAAAGCAGAAAAACTTATTGAGGATTTACGTACAGAGGGGATATAATTTTATTGTATGAACTTCTTTGCGATTACGCCGTTTATTTTGCAAGCTCTTGTGTACCCAGTGATGTGGCCCGCCCTTCGATTTTTTGTAAGAATTCGTATCCTTGGTGGAAAATATCTTCAGGGGCACACAAATGGGGTAATCTTTGCTTCAAATCATGTAAGTGAGTTTGATCCAATTCTTATACCGGCAACACAAAATCTTTTCTCGCGTCTTATGCCGATGTTTTACCTTGCGCGTGAGCGTGCATTTTATGAAAAAAGAGGAATTGCCAAGTATATCTATGGCGGTACTTTTTTTAAGATATGGGGAGCATACCCGGTGACGGTTGGAACAGGGGATTATGAGCGCGCACTCAAACACCATATCTATATTCTTGAATGCGGCAAAAGTGTGTGTATTTTCCCCGAGGGTGGCAAAACGCAAGATGGGAAAATCGGTCAAGGGAAACCCGGTGTTGCGTATCTTTTGTGGCGTACTGGTCGACCAATAATCCCTGTTGCTATTCATGGGCATCACCAAATGCACCTTCGTGATTTTTTTGCGCGGAAGCACTCACTTTCAGTTGCATATGGCAAACCAATTACAAAAGAAGAGCTTTTTGGTAAAAATGCAAACATTGCACCGCCCACACAGGAGAACCTTAAAGTCGCCACAAAAATCATCATGTCTCGCATTCGAAAAATGCACAAAAGGATTTAGTTTCTCAAATAAGTGAACTAATACAATAAATAGGCAGTGTAAAAGATTTTTGGTATGATTGGGGGAAGAAAATATGAAACGGATAGAAAGTATAATGGACTATGTTGAAGAAAAAGAGCTTTACCCTGATCTTCGTGCTATAGACAGTGGCGCGGAGCCGGAAGTTGTTATTGATGGTAAAAAAGTTTTGATGTTTTCGTCGAATAACTATCTTGGTTTAGCCACGCATCCAAGAATGAAAAAAGCCGCCATAGCTGCAATAGAAAAATACGGTGTGGGTTCAGATGGTTCAAGGTTATTGTCGGGAAATCTAAAAGTTCATAGAGAGTTTGAAGAAGCAATAGCAAAATTTAAGGGCGGAGAAGATGCAATCGTCTGGCCTTCTGGTTATTCTGCAAATGTTGGTGTCATAACTGCTGTAATGGACCCGATTAAAGTGCGCCCACAGGATTTTTTGAGCAGAAAAGGCGTGATCATAAGCGATGAGTTAAACCACGCAAGTATTATAGACGGAGCTGTTATGAGCGGGCTGGAAAAGGCCATATACAAGCACTGTGATATGGAGGACCTGGAACGAAAATTAAAAAAATATAAAAATCGAAGAAAGTTAGTTGTGACAGATACTGTGTTCAGTATGGATGGAGATATCGCACCGTTAGATAAAATTGCAAACTTGTGCAAAAAATACAATGCTATCTCTATGATTGACGAAGCGCACTCAACAGGTATTTTGGGCAAGACTGGGCATGGTGGTCTTCAACATTTTGGGTTACAGGCAACTAGGGACATTGATATTGTTTTGGGGACGTGTAGTAAGGCGCTTTCAGCATCGGGAGGTTTTGTTGTTGCGAGTAAAAACTTGGTCAAGTATTTGCGTGTTGCGAGTCGATCATACATGTTCTCTACTGCAATGATGCCAGCAGCGTCGGCAGCGCTCATTGAAGCACTTAAAATAATTGATGAGGAACCTGAGTGGAGAGAAAAACTGTTGAGTAATGCAAGTTATCTCCGTGATGGGTTGAAGGAAAGGGGGTTTGATACTATTACGAGCGAAACTCAAATAATACCAATTTTGATTGGTTCAGATAAAAACGCTATTAAATTTAGTCGCAGATTGTTCGATGAAGGAATTTTTGCGCCGTGCGTTCGTTGGCCTGCTGTCGAAAAAAACAAAGCGAGAATAAGATTTACGGTGATGGCGACACACACGAAAGAGCAAATGGATAGGTTGCTGAATACATGTGCAGGGATTAGAAAAGAACTTAATCTCAGATAAATTAATGGCCATTTTATACATAAATTTGACTTCTAATAAACTACGTGCTATCGTTCTGTTAGATATTAGCGGCCAGGTTTTGATTACTTTTGTCAAGTAATCTTTGAAATACAATACATGAAGGAGGTATGGCATGAGTGCATTTCAAGCGAAGATTGTTGGAGATTTTTGCAACATTCGTTGTTCCTATTGCAGGAATCGTGATTTTGAACAGGGAGTAAAATCAGTAATGTCGATTGAGAAATTAGAAAGGTTGTTTGTTTTTCTCAATTCGCAGCCACAAAAGAAACTCCATGTGAATTGGCACGGAGGAGAGCCACTTTTGGCAGGTAAGGATTTTTTCAATAAAATTGTTGAATTGGAAAAACTATATCCTGATAAATTGTGGTCGAATGTTGTTCAAACAAACGCTATTTTGATTGATTCCGGATGGGCAAAATTTTTCTCTAAAAATCACTTCCATGTTGGGGTTAGTGTAGATGGAAGTGAAAAGATTCACAACCACGACAGAGTTGGCGCCACAGGGAAGGGTACCTATCAAAAGGTGATGCGCGGTGTGAATATGCTTCGCAGTTACGGTATCCATCCAGGGACTATTTGTACGGTTACCAAAAAGTCTGTAGGATTTGGAAAGGAAATGTTCCTGGGATTAGTTAACGCTGGATTCAAAAGCATTGCTTTTAACGCGTTTCATAACACAGCGTCTGAAAGTATTGGTGATCTGTATGGTTTGTCGGACAAGGAATGGTTGACGTTTCTTATAGAAATTTTTGAGGAGTGGGTTACTCTTAATGATCCTACTGTGCGTGTTCGTGAGTTAGATAGCATGCTCGCGTGGATTAAATCAAAATCAGCTAATTGTCGTGTATATCGAGGGACATGCCATCAGTGGTTTGCCGTTGATGACATTGGTGACATTTACCCTTGTGAAAGACTTGGTAAAGAGATTTATTTCGGGAACATTGACTCCATAAAAACTGTTGAAGGCTTGTCTACCAACCCAGTATATCTTAAATGGAAAGATTCAATAGTGATTTTGCACCCAAAATGCCAATCTTGCAATTTACAATCGTTGTGTCATAATGGTTGTGTTAGTCATAGGAAGTCAGATAATGGGGATGCCCCTCTTTATGTTTACTGTGAAAGCAGGCTTGGATTTTATAACTATCTACAAAGTAAGTTAACCGAAACTGAGAAGGAGAAGGGTCATGAATAGTTCTTTAGCAAGACCAGTACCAGCAATACCTTTGTTGCATAACTCAGCTCTTAACGCAGCGTTTCTACGCATTGAGGGTGGAGTTGGATTCAAAAATGGTTCTACCAGTAGCTACAGTGACTCGACTGGCGAACCAGGATACAGTGATTATTCTGACTATAGTGATTGTCCTGCGGAAGATTAAAGGCTATCCGTAGTCCAAGCATTAAAACGTGAGTTTGCAAAAACTCACGTTTTTTTTTATGATGTAAAGCACAATGGACAAAAATTTACTGATTTCGTTTAAAGAATACTCTGCTATTAAACATAAGCAACCGTATTTTTATACTGTAGAATCCTCCGATCAGGTATTATATTATTTTGGAGCAGAGCACAAAAAAGACCCCAACCACCCTCAATTCGAACGCTTACAGAATGATTGGAACGAATTTTTGCAGAAAACATCAGGAACAAAATCAATCGTAGTCTTTGAGTGCAATGTGAATATTACCAATGAGATAATGTTAAAAGAGGCAATTGAAAAATATGGCGAATCAGGCGCTATTGTTTTTTGGGCCGAGCAAGCACATATTGCAAGCGTTAGGCCAGAGCCAACTATCAAAGATGAGGCGAAAGTGTTGCTCGAAGATTTTTCCCGAGATGAAATTTTCTATTTTTATATAATCAGAGGGATAGTTTCGTGGCAACGCGCAACAGTACGGAAAGAATTTGATGAATTTATCAAATTGAATATTAAACGCTATGAAGATGTATTAGGATGGTCAGATTTTGACTTCTCCTTTGAAACGGTTAAGAAGGTGCACCAGCAGATTTTTGGCAGAGAATTTAATCTCGATGACAAAGATTTTCTTATCAAAATTCCGAACCCAACATGCGATGAGTCAAGAATTAATGAAGTAGCGCGCAAGTCCTCGATGATACGCAACATCGCCATTTTGGATTGCATAGAAAATTATTGGCAAGAAGGGTATAATATTTTTGTAGTTTATGGTGCAAGTCATGCGGTAATGCAAGAACCAGTAATTAAAAGCTTGGTGCCGTAGATTTACATGGAAACAGCAACTAGGTACCTTTCTATCAATATAAAAAAGGAAAATTCCCGCAGCACATTAAGAATGGATAGCCAACGCGGAGGAATTTTGGTATGGTTGGAGGAAGAAAAAGTGAAACTAAATTTTATTTTATGAACCCAGAATATTCCGAAAAGTTACAAAAAGAATTAGGGCTCTACCCTTATCATAGAGATTACGTACATTCAGTTGATGGTACCGATATCGATATCCCAATGATTTACGGAGATGCTAGTTCAATAATGTATTTCATGTTAATTGATACCAAAAATGTAATGAATTTTATTAAAGACAAAAGAATAAAACCCGTCTCTATTTTTCCAGGTAAAACGTTGTTAGCAATAAATATTTTTGAGTATAGGAAAAGTGCAGTTGGTGGATTTGGCGAATTTACATTTTCTGTACCCATAATAATAGACGGGAGAGTTAATGTCCCTATTCTGCCCCTAATTTTTGATCAATCTTTCAGTAAATTTGGGTTTTATGTAATTCAATTAGGGGCAAGTACTGATTTAGGAAGGAGGCACATAGAAGATATTTGGGGTTATCCAACATATAAAAATAATCTGGATATTTCTATTGTAAACAACGGCGGGCGAGTTACTTCAACGATTAAAGAAGGTAATAATATTATTTTAACAATATCAGAGAATCTACCCAAAAATATTAACTTTAAACTAAAAAGTAAGAAATTCAATACTTATTTTTCGCACATGAAAGAATTACGACGAGTTGAACTCAATACTTTTCTTTTTGAAAATATGTGGATAATGGGTCGAGACTTTAAGATTAAGATAGGTAACCATGAGATAGGTGTTATACTAAGCGAATTGGGCGTTGAGAAAAAAATAGCCACCATATTTTACCCTAACGCGATAGAGATTGCAGGCAAAGCTGTCTCAATATAACAATGTCATTGATATATTTTTTCAAAATAAGTTTTTTTCTCGGAGCGATACTTCCTTTTTTAGTTGGTTTAGTTGTTCTTCTGAAAAATAAGAATAATGAAAAAAATGTAAACTTAAGTTTCTTTCTACTCTCTGTAGCTAGCTCAACGTGGAGTCTTGGATTTTTATTTTTAATAAACTCTGCTTCCTATAACACTGCATACATATGGCGGGTGATAATGGATTTTGGAACAATTTTACTCCCTGCTTTTTGGATGCATTTCGTCTTAGCAATTTTAGGTGAAGACAAGACTAGGTCTAGGGTATTGTTTTCTTTCTATTCTGTCGCAATTATAATAGTCGCATTGAATATTTTAGAAATTTTTTATCCTGGAATTTTTATAACAAAATTGGAGCCAAAATTAATATTTAATTATTATCCTACAGCTGGATTTGGTTACTTTGCGCTTATTTTATTCTACATTGCCACAATACCATATTCTCTGCTATTACTATTTAAAAAAATAAAAAAAAGCCAAGGTTTCGAAACGCAGCAATTAAAGTTTATTTTTATAGCGGCAATTATGGGTTTTGTTGGAGGCGGTGTTGCTTTCCTCCCTACTTTTGATGTGCTGATTTTACCAATTACTGTTATCTTTTTTTCAATATATCCTGTAATCATCGCGTACGCCATTCTAAAGTATCATCTCTTCAGCATCAAACTCGTCCTCGTTGAATTGGCGGTTTTGTTGCTTAACCTGTTCCTGTTTCTTAATATCTTTACCTCCCAAGCAGAAACAGATTTGATGTTGAATATAACTGTGTCCTTGTTTGTTTTTTTGTTTAGCAGTATCCTCATTCGCAATATCTACAAAGACATTCGCGACCGTGAACGAATTGAGTCGTTGGTGAAGGAGATGGAGGTAGCGAATGAGCGTTTGCGTCTCATGGAAGGGCAAAAGACGGAATTCGTGTCTATCGCATCGCACCAGTTGCGCACGCCGCTCACCGTGATTAAAGGATATGCCTCGATGATTCTCGAAGGCACATTCGGTTCGCTGACTTCCGAAGCAAAGGATGCCATGGAAAAACTGTATAAATCAAGTGACAGGATTGTAGCGCTCGTGGAGGACCTGCTTACAGTGTCGCGCATTGAACAGGGCAGAATGATTCTTAATTTTGAAACGGTAAATTTTAAAGATTTTGTTCAAGGTGTCCTTGAGGAGGTAAAAATAGAAGCACAGGAAGCTCAAATCGACCTATCGTTTCTTGAAGAAGACACCGTGGAGCCCCTTGTTTCTATCGATGAGAAAAAGTTCAAACAAGTTGTGCGTCATATCGTCGAAAATGCCATCAAGTATACCCCCGCGCCTGGGTCCGTACGTGTTGCGATTGCGCACGACAATATTGCAAACAAGATACGTCTCATTGTTTCCGACACTGGTGTTGGAATGACACCAGAGCAGATAATTGCGATTTTCGAGAGATTTAGTTTGAAGGAAAATTTTGATGAAAAACAAGAGGAGCAAGGATTGAAAGAACATGAAGGACAGGACGCGTATTTGGCAATTACCAAAGAGGAAGAGGGTGTAGCAGAATCGGCGATGATGGAAAAGAGGACGCCCGGAATCGGACTCTATATTGCGCAAGAAATCATCGAGGCGCATCATGGCGCTATTCATATTAAGTCTGCAGGGCAAGGCAGGGGCACGACCGTGGTCATGGAGCTGCCAAGGGCCGAATGAAGGAGTAGGAATTAACGTTTTTAATTTGCTGTGTTTTAAGATACAAACACAACAAAAAAGTACAGTTGAGAGAAACAACTATGCAAAAAGTGGGTGGAGAGGTATACTTATTTCATGTCCCTTAGTATTCTAGATATAATTAGTAACATCTCGTTTGCTGAATGGGTAATTGCAATAGGAAGTCTTCTCGTTACTGTGCTTTCAGGAGTTATTTTTTGGCAAGACACAAAAAAACAAAGCAGTAAATTTTTTTTGATTTTTAGCATCATCGTGTTCATGTGGGGCGCCGCATTCATTATTGTAAACGCATCTATTGGGACCCAATTTGTTCATACTGCGGTTGATATTTTTTACTTCATCGCTGGTTTCATTGCACCGACTCTTTTTTTTGCGATTGATGCCTTTTCAAACAGAGACAGAACGCGCTCTTTTGGAAAATTTGCCATTGTTTTTGGTCCATACCTGATCCTCTCTCTTGGTTTTTTTGTACCAGGGCTCATTGTGGGGTATGAAGAAATAATCGGCGGTGGGTGGGGAAAGATAACGTTTGGTAAATTATTTATTCTTTATGCACTTTACTGTGTCGCGCTTGTTGTACTTGGTTTTGGGCTTTTGGTAAAGAAATATCACGATAGCGCGGGAATCTTCAAGGTCGAGATGAGAGACTTTTTAGTGGCGTTTATTGTAACTGCACTGGTCGCACTTCTTGGGACGCTTTTTCTTCCAGTTTTCACTGGAACACAAGATTTTTTCTGGGTTGGATACGTTGGAGGGGCGCTCCTCTTTTTGGTCATTACGAGGCTTCTCGCTGTCAAATACAATTTCTGGAGCCCTAAAGTTATTGTAACAGAATTGTTTATTTCTGTTATTGTGCTTGTCCTTATTGCAGAACTTTTCATTGCGAGTTCGTTTCTCGACTTATTTATTAAAACAGGGATTACGGTGCTCATTATTTTTTCGAGCTCATTTTTAATCGGAAGCGTAAAACGCGAGATACAGTCCAAAGATAAAATCATGCGTCTATCGCGGGACATCGATTTAATATCAAAACGATTAAAAGTTCTCGACAAGAAAAAATCGGAATTTCTTTCTATCGCATCCCATCACCTGCGTGACCCGCTTACGGTCATCAAAGGGTATGCCTCAATGCTTGGGGAGGGTTCCTTTGGTGAGCTTTCAGCACCAGTAAAAGAAGCAGTTGAAAAAATTTTTCATTCAAGCGAGCGTCTCATCACGATGATTTCGGACTTTATGGACATTTCCCGCATCGAGAGCGGTGATATGAGGTACAAGTTTGCTGATGTGGACATGAAAAGGCTCGTGCTTGATATCACGGGCGAAATGAAACAAAGTGCAGATCGCGCCCACCTGACTTTTAATACTACAATAAATGACGGAATATCCAATGATGAGCAATTTATAACGGTGGGCGATGCGGGCAAATTGAGACAAGTTATTTCGAACCTCATTGATAATTCCATAAAATATACCCCCCGCGGAGAAATATCTCTGCTTCTTTCCAAGAGTACCAACGGCAAAAAAATTCTCTTTAGCATTTCAGATACGGGGATTGGAATGAGCGAAGTTACAAAGGAAAAGATCTTTCGAAAATTTAGTAGAGCTGAAGGAGTGAGCAAGGTGTATACTGAAGGTACTGGTCTCGGCCTCTACGTGGCAAAAGAAGTCATCAAAAAACACGAGGGTCGCATTTGGGCTGAATCGAAGGGTGAGGGTGCGGGCTCGACTTTTTATCTGGAGCTTGAGGTGAAAAGATAATGGAGAGACAGGGGCTTTAAAACACTGGTTTTTTCTGGTAGTATGAGGAAATGCAGAAAACCTTACTATCGGGAGTAAAACCAACCGGAACAGTCCATATTGGAAACTATTTTGGAGCGATGCGTCAGTTTGTTGACCACCAAGACGACTACCGTCAGTTTATTTTTCTTGCGAACTATCATGCGCTTACCAGTGTTTCAGATGGTGCGCTTCTTCGCAAGCTCTCGCTCGATCTTGCGATTGATTATCTCGCTATTGGCATCGATCCGAAAAAGACTACACTTTTTCTCCAGTCGGATGTTCCCGAGGTGACTGAACTTGCCTGGATTTTTAACACAATTACCACCGTGCCGTATCTTTCTCGCGCCCATGCATACAAAGATGCTGAAGCAAAAAACAAAGAAGTGAGTGTGGGGCTTTTTGATTACCCGATTTTGATGGCAGCGGACATTTTGATATATGGTGCGGATGTGGTGCCAGTGGGGCTTGACCAGAAACAGCATATTGAAATTGCACGCGACACCGCACAAAAATTTAATCGTGTTTTCGGTGAGACGTTCAAAATTCCTGAGCCAATCATTTTGGAAGAAGTAAAAACTGTTCCAGGCACCGATGGACGCAAGATGAGCAAGAGTTACAACAATGTTATTGGGCTTTTTGCGAGTGATGAGGAAATAAAAAAAGCCGTGATGAGCATCCCAACGGACTCAAAAGGTATTGAGGAATCAAAGAACCCAAGCGATTGCAAAGTCTTTGCAATACACGAGCTTTTTCCCGGGAAAGATACTGAAGCACTTCGCGCACGGTACATTGCGGGAGGAATTGGATATAAGGAGTCTAAGGATTTGCTCATAGAGAAAATAATAGCATTTGTGTCACCTATGCGCGCACTTCGTGAAGAGATTGCTGGCGACACTGAAGCTGTTTTGAAAATTTTGAAAGAGGGCGCGCAAGTGGCTCGCAGGGAAGCTCAAAAGACAATGAGTGCCGTGCGAGAAAAAGTGGGACTAACTTTAAAATAAAATAATATGGGACAAATGGAACAATCAACTGGAGCCGGATTTACTGAGAGACAGCAGCTTGCCAGGAATATGGCTCAAATGCAGCTTGCCTATGAGTCGGATCAAGCCGTCATTCCTTGGATTGAGGAGCATGCAAAGGATTTTGATGATTTAGTAAAGCGTGACCCGTTGATTCTTGAGGAGCTTGCAGAAGAAAAAACACACGCTAGCGCGATAGAAAAAGTCAAAAAAGAAATATATCATTAAAATTATGGAACGAACATATATCAAAGACCTAAAAAATCATATTGGGGAAGAAGTCACTGTTAAAGGATGGGTGGATATTCGTCGTGATCATGGTAAGCTCATTTTTCTTGATCTTCGCGATATGACAGGCAAAGTGCAGATGGTTGCGCTCCCAAACAATGCCGAGGCCCACACTGCAGCTACAACTGCTCGTTCCGAGTGGGTTATTGGGGTGCGTGGCATGGTGAACACGCGCCCCCCAAAGATGGTAAAAGAAGGTCTCAATGGTGATCTGGAGATCGAGATGCTCGACGTAAAAGTTTTAGGGAAAGCGCAGGAACTTCCGTTTGAGCTTGGAGCGGAGCTTAACCTTGATACCTATCTCGACAACCTCCCGCTTACTCTTCGTGAGGAAAAAGCGCGGGCGGTATTTAAAGTTCAGGCAGTAATTATACACGCATTTCGCAATTTTCTTGTTGGTGAAGGATTCACGGAATTTCAAGCGCCGAAACTTATTGGAGAAGATGCAGAAGGCGGAGCAAACTCATTTAATGTTGAATATTTTGGCCATACTGCACACCTTGCACAGAGTCCGCAGCTCTACAAACAGATCATGGTCGGCGTATTTGAGCGAGTATTCTCAACAGGTAATGTATATCGCGCAGAGAAACACAGCACAACGCGACATTTGAATGAATACACGAGCCTTGATATCGAGATGGGTTTTATCAAGGACCATACTGATGTGATGAATATGGAAAATCGTATTCTCGCGTACATCACCAAAGAGCTCAAAGAAAAGTGCGCTGCTGAGTTTGCTCTTTTTGGAGCAACCATTCCTGAGGTTCCAGAAAAAATTCCTGCAATGAAACTCCGCGAAGCGCAGGAGATTATCAAAAAGGAAACGGGGGAGGATTGCACAAAAGAGCCTGACCTCGAACCCGCACACGAACGTTTCCTCTGCGAGTATGCAAAACGTGAATTCGATTCTGATTTTATTTTCATCACGCATTTTCCAATTACCAAGCGACCATTCTACACACACGAAGACGAGACTGATCCTGGTTATGCAAAGGGCGGTGACTTACTTTTCCGTGGTATCGAGATTACAACGCTTGCACAGCGTATTCATGACTACGACACCCTCGTACAGTCGATGAAAAACAAGGGACTTGATCCTGAAAAGTTTCGCTTCTATTTGCAGGCTTTCAAATATGGAATGCCTCCGCACGGCGGGCTAGGGCTTGGTCTAGAACGTTTGACTACAAAGTTTCTTGGACTCGAAAATGTGAAGCAAGCGACGCTTTTCCCGCGCGATCTCAACCGCATTGACATGTTGCTCTCAAATTAAATATGCTCAATCAAGCTATCTTGATTCTATTCGCTGGCGGAACATTTCTAACTCTTGGAGATATTACCGCTAAAAAATGGGTAGAGCTTTCAGATGGCAGGTTTTCTGTTGCTACACCATATTATGTTTTGAGCCTTGCATTTTATTGTGTAGGAGTTACGTTATTCGCGTTTACACTAAAACAAAAAAATATTGCCATCGCGACAGTCATCCTTATCTTTTTTAACGTGCTTACCGTTTCAATTGCGGGCTACTTGTTGTTCAATGAAAAATTTTCAGCCCTTCAAATCTTGGGAATAGCCATTGGTTTTTCGGCTGTTGTTATTCTTGAAATAGCGGAGTAATATTGAAAAAATAGGAGATACATATAATGACTCACGATTATCAAATTAAAACAGATGTATTTGAAGGACCACTTGAGCTCTTGCTTGACCTTGTAGAGAAGCGCAAACTTTTTATCAACGAGATTTCGCTTGCTCAGGTTGCGGATGATTACATCGCGCATCTAAAGGAGTTTGAAAAAATGCCCGTGGATTTTGTATCCAACTTCCTTATTGTTGCGGCAACACTTATCCTCATTAAGTCAAAATCACTCTTACCAACACTTTCTTTAACAGAAGAAGAAACCCATGACATTGATGAACTTGAGAGACGTCTTAAGGAGTACCAGAAAATCCGCGAGCTGTCCGTGCATGTAAAGCAAATGTTTGGCGCGAAAATCTCTTTTCCAAAAGGGCAATCTCGAGAGCGCGAAGCAGTGTTTACACCAAGCGAAGAAATTACTGTTAAAAGTATTTTTTCGGCAGTGAAGGATGTTATTCTTCATTTCCCGAAAAAAATCACGCTTCCAAAAGTTGTAGTGAAAAAAGTTATCTCGCTTGAGGATATGATGGACAGGCTAACTACACGTATTACAGGAAGCTTGAAAATGAGCTTTCGTGATTTCGCCGGCGTAGGGAAGGAGGAGAAAGTAAATATTATCGTGAGTTTCCTCGCCATGCTTGAATTGGTTAAGCAGGGGATGATCGCCGTAACGCAAGGATCTCATGGCGATGATATTGAAATCGAAACTAAAGTGCTCGAGACGCCAAATTACGGCGCTTCCACATAGTCCCCAATCCTGATATTCGGTTTTTCGACTAATCCTTTACTATGTACCTATTTTGCTCGATAGAGCAAAATAGGTACATAGTTGGTGCATCATGAGCATGTGATACAATAGGCTATATGGAACTTTCCCAACAAATCGAAGCATTATTATTTTTTAAGGGCGAGCCAGTAACGGTAGCTTTTTTGGCTAAAACCCTTGGTGTATCAGATGACGACGTGATGCAGGGGCTTCTTGGGCTTGAGCAGGCACTTCTGGGACGCGGAATTATCCTGATGCAAAATGCCGGTGAATATATGTTGGGAACGACACCGCAAATGGGTCAGACCATAGAAGAGAAGCTTCTAAAAGAAGAACTTGCAAAGGATCTGGGGAAGGCCGGTCTTGAGACACTCGCGACCGTGCTTTACCGAGGGCCGATTTTGAGGAGCGAGATCAACTATCTGCGCGGAGTGAATTCAAATTATATTTTGCGCAACCTGCTCATCCGCGGACTTATTGAAAAAGTTGATCAAGGTGGACGAAGCACCGTGTATCAGCCAACATTCGAGCTATTGTCGTATATGGGAGTTAGTAAAGTGTCGGATTTGCCAGGGTACGATGATGCAAACAAGGATATTGAGGAGTTTAAAGAAGCAGAAAAAACAACAGACCATGAACACGAAAAGGGATAGAGAAAAAATTATCACAAAGCGCGCTCACGCGCTTTTGGTCGTGCTCGGTGGCGGGGCAGGTATCGCAATCCTTATGCAAGGGCTGCTCTCTTTTGCCCTGCCAACCTCGGCAGAATCAGTTATGGATGTACCGAAGGAAATTCGTTCTGCAACTACTACAAACCCTTTTGAAAATATTTCCATTGAGGCACGTGCAGTATACGTCTTTCGTTTAAATACCAGCACTGTATTATATGCCAAAAATGAAAATGAAAAACTTCCTCTTGCGTCGATTACAAAACTCATGACCGCACTTGTTGCGCGAGAATATTTTAGCGAAAGTGCAGCAATGACTCTTTCGTCTGATGATATTTCAGCGGAAGGAGATTCGGGACTTCGCGTTGGAGAAAGATGGAGATTTGGAGATTTGCTTAACGTGATGCTGCTCGTTTCTTCAAACGATGCCGCGCATGCAGTTGCTAGTTTTGTGGGGTCGGAAGGTAGAGTCTCTCAAGGTATTAATACCACCCTCGCGCGAGCCAGCTTTGTGCAGATGATGAACGAAAAAGCACTTGCCTTCAAGTTTGAGCAAATGCAGTTTTTTAATGAGTCGGGGCTTGATGTGAGTATGACGCAAAACGGCGGATATGGTTCTGCGCGCAATGTCGCAGAACTTTTTGCTGAATTATGGAAAAAATATCCCGAGACTGTTGAGATAACCGCACATAAAGACGCACGCATTTTTTCCCAGGACAGCATTGCACATATTTTGCCAAACACAAACGAAATAGTCGGGCATATCCCCGGACTCGTTGCCTCAAAGACTGGCTTTACGGACATTTCGGGGGGCAATTTGGCAGTTATTTTTGATCGGGGGATAGGTGACCCTGTCGCCGTGGTTGTTCTTGGGTCGAGCTATAAGGGACGTTTTGTTGACGTGCAAAAGCTTATCACTGCAACACTAAATTCTATTCAAAACAACTAAACGTCTATTTGCGATACTCATCGTTTGGCGATATAATGAGGGCATATTATGCTAATTGATGTTGTTAAAATCCTTCTTCCCACCGCTACTGCCTTCTTTGTTGGTATCGCAATAACCCCATTTCTTACGGATTTTCTTTATCACCATAAGATGTGGAAGAAGTCGAGTGTTAAGCTCACGATGGACGGTAGGGAAGCGACCATCTCGGGCAAGCTTCACAATGATGAAGAGCGAAAAACCCCGCGCATGGGTGGGGTGGTAGTGTGGGGGTCGGTTTTTATCACTGCGTTTTTGTTTTTTATACTGGCAGCAATTTTTCCAGACAGTTTTTTTGCTAAACTCTCATTTCTCTCACGTGAGCAGACCTGGCTCCCACTCTTTACACTTATTGCTGGCGCACTTTTTGGTCTTATTGATGATTATCTTGTTTGTCGTGAATCAGGCACCTATGCGGGTGGCGGTCTATCTCTCCGTGTAAGACTTGCTTTTGTATTTTTTCTTGCGACAGCAGGTGCGTGGTGGTTTTATGTAAAGCTGGGGATGGATATCGTACATGTGCCGTTTGTCGGGGATGTGTATTTGGGAGTGTGGTTTATTCCACTATTCATTATTTTTATGATTGGTATTTATTCCGGCGGGATTATAGACGGTGTTGACGGGCTCTCGGGCGGTGTTTTTGCGTCAATTTTTACCGCGTACGCGGTCATTGCTTTCGCGCAAGGGCAAATTGACCTTGCGGCATTTTCGAGTGTGCTCGTCGGAGGACTCCTCGCGTTCCTTTGGTTTAATATACCACCCGCACGTTTTTTTAATTCTGAAACAGGAACAATGGCTCTCACGACCGCCCTTACTGTTGTTGCTTTTTTAACGAAGGCAGTCCTCGTTCTTCCAATCATTGCATTTATTCTTATTGCAACAAGCGCCTCTAGTCTGATTCAGATTCTTTCAAAAAGATATCGCGGTGGCAAAAAGGTATTTTTGGTAGCACCGCTACACAATCATTTTCAAGCACTCGGCTGGCCGCCATACAAGGTGACAATGCGATATTGGGTCATATCAGTTGTACTCGCTCTTGTTGGTACAATAATCGCACTGGTAGGATAATTGCCTAGTGATTTGATGACATAAGATGATATGAAAAAAAATCAATCAATTGATAAAATATTTCTCAGCATCACTGCTCTCCTTGCGTTGGTTGGGCTTTTTGTTTTCACATCTGCTTCATTTGGGCTTTTTGCGCGCAAGGGATTTTCTTTGCAGGATCTCCTGTTTGATCAGGTAGTTCTTGGACTTTTTTTGGGAATAATTGTTGCAGCAGTAGTTGCGTTCAAGTTTCCATTAAAATTCTTGCAGGCCAACGCACTCTATTTTTTTATAGGTTCGATTGTTATTTCTTTGTTCGTTTTTGTGCCTGGGGTGGGGCTTGAGCACGGTGGAGCACATAGATGGATCGATCTCGGAATAATTTCGTTTCAACCCTCAGAGCTTCTCAAGCTTGGCACGATTATCTATTTTGCCGCACTCCTGCCCCTCTTTAGAGAGCGTATCGGTACGTTGAAGTATGCTATTGGCGTCACGGCAGGAATACTCTTTTTCCCCGCGGTAATTTTGCTTCTGGAGCCCGACACAGGAACATTTGCGGTAGTTTTTACGGCAATAACAGCAATGCTCCTTGCGGCTGGCATGAAGATTCGTCATTTTGTACTTATTATTGTCGTCAGCATCCTTGCCATCGGCATTTTGGCAATCGCGCGTCCGTATGTGGGTGAGCGCTTACTTACGTATCTTGACCCATCGCGTGACCCGCAGGGAGCAAGCTACCAGATTCAGAAATCACTTCTTGCCATCGGCTCAGGCGGTATAACCGGGCGGGGGTTTGGTCAAAGTATTCAGAAATTCGGATCTCTTCCCGAGCCGACTGGCGACTCAATTTTTGCAGTAGTGGGGGAGGAGTTCGGATTTATTGGAGGGTCGACAATCGTAATTTTATTCCTATTGTTTGGCGTTCGGGGAATCCAAATAGCGCGTCGCGCCCCAGATATGTTTGAATCGCTTTTAGCCGTCGGAATTGTTATACTGATAATATCGCAGTCATTTGCGAATATCGCAGCGATGCTCGGACTTATACCGCTTACGGGAGTGCCGCTTGTTTTTGTGAGTCATGGCGGCACTGCGCTCCTTTTCGCTTTCCTCGAAGTCGGCATTCTCCTTAATATTTCTAAATTATCAAAAGCATGAAAATTCTTTTTACCGGAGGCGGTAGCGGCGGACATTTTTATCCGATTATTGCCGTTGCTGAAAAATTAAATAAGATGCTTGATCGCGAAAAAATGGCGAGCGCAGAGCTTTACTACATGTCGACCGAACCTTATAACGAAAGGCTATTGTATGACAATAAAATAAAATTCAAACGGGTGACAGCAGGAAAAATGCGCGCATATTTCTCCATTCAAAACTTCTTTGATATATGGAAGACCAGCTGGGGCATTTTCAAGGCGCTTTTTCAACTTTTTGCATTGTATCCCGATGTTATTTTTGGAAAAGGAGGATTTCCGAGTTTCCCCGTTCTTTTTGCCGCCCGCCTTTTTCGCATCCCAGTGATTATTCACGAATCAGACAGTGTCCCCGGACGCGTAAACGCATGGGCGGGGAAATTTGCACAAAAAATAGCGATCTCTTATGCTGAGGCAGCGCAGTTTTTCCCCGAAGGCCGCACGGCGCTTACGGGAAACCCGATTCGAGAAGAAGTTCTTCGACCATCAGGGAAGGAGGCGTTTAAAGAGCTTGGGCTGGATCCAAATATTCCAGTACTTCTTGTTCTTGGTGGTTCTCAAGGTGCGCGCGCTATCAACAATCAAATGGAGACGCTTGCGCCGCGGCTTGTAGAAAAATACCAAATTATTCATCAAGCGGGTGAAGTAAATATGGCCGAAGTCCAGACTACCGTGAACGGTCTTTTGGGAGGCAATCCAAATGCATCACGTTACCACATTTATGGATACATGGGTTCTGAAACAATGAAGCTTTCCGCTGAGGCGACTACTGTTGTTGTGTCCCGCGCTGGGTCTGCGATTTTTGAAATTGCGGCGTGGGGCATACCCGCAATACTTATTCCGATTGCAAACCATGTTGGCGATCATCAACGGAAAAATGCGTTTGCTTATGCGCGGTCGGGTGGTGCGGTGGTTATAGAAGAGGCAAATCTCGGACCAAATATTTTGCTGTCAGAAATAGAAAATTTAATGCAAGATGAGAATAAACGTGCTGTAATGAAAGAATCGGCTAAAGTATTTGCGCGTACCGATGCGGCCGAAAAAATTGCCGAGCAGATTATTGCGGTTCTTTTGCGGCATCAGATTTAAGAATAGAAGCTGCGCGATATCTTCTTGTGTCGTGTTGCCGGCTTAGGTACCATGTGTCTCATAGCAGAGCGCGCGATAATACTCGTTTGCTACAATAAAAAAATATGACGAAAGTAATCACAAGATTTGCACCATCACCGACAGGGGTACTCCATATTGGATCCGTGCGCACCGCACTTTATTCCTGGCTCTATGCAAGGCAAAATAACGGCAAGTTTATCCTGCGTATCGAGGATACCGATAAAGAGCGTTCAAAAAAGGAATATGAAGATAATATTATTGATGGGTTAGAGTGGCTCGGGCTCACTCACGATGAGTTTTATCGTCAATCGGACCGCTCTGATGTTTATAAAAGGCATCTTCTCGCGCTTATTGCAGACGGGACTGCGTATGTTTCAAAAGAAGAACCAAAGGAACTAGGTGAGCGTTCCGAAGTGATTCGCTTCAAAAATCCCAACAGAGTGGTCACTTTTCACGACGTAGCACGCGGTGATATTTCATTCGACACGACAGAGCTCGGCGATTTTGTGATTGCAAAGGATTTTGAATCACCACTTTATCATTTCGCGGTCGTGGTGGATGATTTTGAAATGCGAGTTACTCATGTAATTCGTGGCGACGATGCTATCTCGAATACACCGCGACAAATTCTTATTCAAGAGGCGCTTGGTGCTCCTCGTCCTGTATATACGCATTTGCCTATGATCCTTGCGCCTGATAAATCAAAACTATCCAAGCGTCATGGCGCACTTGCGGTGACGGAATATCGCGAAGAGGGATATTTGCCGGAGGCAATCCTTAACTTTGTGGCACTCATGGGCTGGAATCCGGGCAATGACAAAGAAATTATTTCTCTTGATGAGATGATCATGCTCTTTAAACTCGAAAAGATTCAAAAAGGGGCTGCTGTTTTTAATATTGATAAATTAAAGTGGCTTAATAAACACTACATAAAACTTCTTCCTGCTGAAAAAGCGGGTAAGGAGATTCTCGCGCGATTTCCTGAAATGTTACGCATAAAGGCGGAAGATAACTCAGAAATTTTTTCAAAAATTATTGTTGTCATACTTGATCATATTTCAACGTTTGGCGAAGTACGCTTTTTTGCGGAGGCAGGGGAGTATAGGTATTTTTTCGAGGATCCTATTTACCCGCGCGAGGCACTCTTGTGGAAGGACGAGCAGGAGCCCACACGAGCGGCAGAAAAATTAGAGAAAGTTCTTGTGCTTCTTGAGGAAATTGATGATGTGTTTTTTACGCCTGAAACTATAAAAACTGCTATTTGGGACTACGCAACCGAAGCGGGGCGGGGGAGTGTCCTTTGGCCGATGCGCTACGCTCTCTCTGGTCGCGATAAATCCCCAGACCCATTTATACTATCGAGTATTCTGGGGAAAGAAGCAACGATTCGTCGCATTGAAAATGCGATAAAATTGCTTTTAGGATAATCAATTTTATACGGTATGCGCAAAATTATTTACCAATTCACCATTTTTATATTCATCGGTATAGTGGCATTGGTCACGGATTCTTTTGTTTTTGCTCAAACTGTAGATGAGTTGGAGAGAAAAATTGCATCACAAACAACTCTTATCCAAAAACTTGAGCAAGAGATTCGGCAATATCAAGGTGACTTAGCAACACTAGCTACGAAGAAAAAAACACTGAAAAATGCTATCGCAGCCCTTGAAGTTACGCGCAAAAAACTTGAGGCAGACATTAAACTAACACAAACAAAGGTCGACACGACAGATTTAAAAATTCGCCAACTTGGTTCAGAAATATCCTACAAAGAAAATGAGATAAATGTGCGCAAGGCAGCCCTCAAGGAGGCGCTCCTTGAGATGTATGAGAGCGACGAGCAGTCATTGGCACAAATTGCGTTGTCTAACGAAAGTTTTTCCGGGTTATGGAATGACATTGAAACACTGGAACAATTTAGTTCTAGTGTGACTGAAAATGTTGAGTTGATAAAGTCTCTCAAAGCAGATCTGGAACAAAAAAACAAAGTGAAGCAAAATGAAAAAGGAAAACTTTTAGGACTCAAAGAGGAACTTGGTGATCAGAAGAAAATAACTGAGGATAATAAAAAGCAGACGACGAAACTCTTGACTCAAACAAGCAATCAAGAATCAAAATATCAGCAGATTCTTAAGGACAAGCTCGCGCTTAAGGAGGCTCTTGAAAAAGAACTTCGTGAATATGAATCAACCTTGAAGTTCATTCTTGATCCTTCGTCGATTCCTCCACGTGGCACAAAAGTTCTTGCTTTACCCGTTGATAATTATCGTATTACTCAATATTTCGGAAATACTGAATTCGCAAAAAGTGGCGCATATAATGGTAGCGGACACAACGGCATAGATTTTGGAGTATCGACAGGGACGCGCATAAAAGCGATGCTTTCAGGTGTCGTGGTTGGCACAGGGAATACGGATCTATATCCCGGGTGCTATTCGTACGGAAAATGGGTGCTTGTAAAGCACGCGAACGGACTCTCTACCCTCTATGGGCACCTCTCGCAGATCAAGGTATCGAACGGACAGTCAGTTGGTACTGGAGATCTTTTGGGCTACAGCGGTAACACTGGATACAGCACCGGCCCGCATTTGCACTTAACGGTATTCGCAAGTGCCGCAGTTAATGTTGTTCGTCTTGGAGATATCAAAAAGTCTACCAATTGCGCGAATGCATCAATTCCTGTTGCCGCCCTCAACGCATATCTTAACCCAATGGATTACTTATAAAAAACGAGGTACAATTGCCATATGAAAAAACCCTCACAAAAGCGCGGATTCATGCAAATTGTGCTTTTGGCAATTATTATCATTGCAGCACTTGGATATTTTAATATTGACCTGCGCACTGTTATCGAAAGCCCAATAATTCAAAAGATTTGGAATATATTTGTAGTTGGGTGGAAGACATACTTGCAGCCGTTTGTTATGTACCTTTGGACGAGCTTCAATGGGCTTTCAAAATAGGCCACTGTTTGCGTTCAAAAGTGAGTATTTTTACCCACAATAATATTATAGATAACTTCCTTAATCCATTCTATAGTCGTAAAAGATATATTGTGCGACGTGCGTCTAAATCATTTTTTAAGGCATACCCCCACTAATTAACAGACTATTTATTGTTGTGATATAAATTTCAGAGTCGACGTAAATAATTCTTTTTTTGCAGCACTCGTGCCAAACATATGCCCAGTGTTCTTTATTATTTTTAATCGTTTTTTTTCAGTAGAGTTATCAAAGTAATACCTTGTATTATCACGTGCTCCTTTTTCTGCACCAATATATAACTTGTCAACAGTAAGTGTCTTTAGGATTCTATCTATATCATCGTACTTCTCTAAATCATTCAAAAATTTTCTGGAAAAACTTATTAGAAATTTGTACTTTGTATCTTTTGTTTTGTAAACATTTTTTGCCTCATCAAAAATAAAATTACTTTTTATTGAATCAACAATCTGAGATGGCACACTCGGGTCCCACAGGATTAGTTTCTTGAATTTTATCAGCTTGGAGTATTTTTTGTAAAATAAAATTGAAATGACAGCACTAAAACTATGTCCAATAATAACTACCTCCCTATATTTTTTATTTGAACTTTGAATGCATTGATATAAACTTTTCAAATAAAGGTCAACACTGAGGTCGCCCATTTTGAAACAATCTGATTTATTAAAAATATCATCATTGCAAAAATTTATACGCAGAATATCAAAATCATTTTTTTTAAAAAACTGCGTCCCCATTTTAACCAAAAAACTATCCTTACCACCAGAAATGCCACTCATGATAACAAGTAAAACATCGCTCCCTTTTTTTTCATAAAGGTCAAAATAAACAAATTTATTTTTCAATATATTTAATTTCATCTAGATAATTAAAATAAAAAGCAAGGGCGTTTTTGCCCTTGCTTACCCGGCAAGTACGCTCAGAGTTCGTCAAAATTGAGTTCACCCTCCCGGATACCTTTTGTGAATGCATCCCACTCGTCCTTGTCAAAAGAAAGAGTTGTTTTGTTCGGGTCCCTCGTTGACCTTACGAGGAGTCGGCCACCCTCTTTTTTAACGCTTACGCAAGAGAATGAGATCGGCTTCCTTTTTGTAAATGAAGTGGTTTTGAATCCTTCTTCGTCGACCTTTTGGCCCTGATTGTTGGTTGTAAATGCACAACCGTTTCCAAAAACATCTTTCATAATATACCCCACTTTCTATCAAATGAATTAAGGAAAACTACCACCTGAAACCTAAAAGGCTTCAATGAAACAGTACCATATAATTAATTGCAAAGCAAGAGCAGAAAACAAGTTATCCACACCCTGTGGTTTGCGTAGCATTGCCCTAAAGCTTGATTGTGCGACGTGGGTATAATAGATTCCACCTAGCTCCCCTTTGCTTGGCTCTGTTTCTTGATGTACGTGTCTACTGCATCGACAAAAATTCTCTCTGGATTAGGATGTTCACTAATTTTTTCCCAGCCAAGCGTTCCTTTGCGAAAGAAAAATGAAGAATGTTCTACTGCGTACTGCCCAAAACTTAAAAATTGAAACTCAATAAGGAAATATTCGTTATCTCTGATTGCGACATCTATAGAAATAAACGGCACATTAAAAAATGTAAAAACCTTATCTGCAAAGTTTAAAAGATCGTCAGGTACTTCTTCTGGAAACGAGAGGATCCCGCTTCCACTTGCTCGGAAATCTCCCGGCCTGTTTCCCCTCCTGAGCACATAAAATCTATTATCGTATATTAAAATTTTATAGTCGTGAGATAAGTCTGAAATAAAATTTTGAACTATAAATTTTCTGCGATAATTTGAGATTGATTTGAACCCTTTTCCACTTAGGATGCCATTAAAGAATCTTTTTAAGTTTATAAATGAATAACTTCTTGCTATGTAGCGAGAGGCGTGCAAAGCTTCCTTTTTTGATCGCACAAGCCTCACTCCGCTACCCTTTGATCCAGATCCTGGCTTTATAACAATCGGAAGCCGGTTCCCGCTAAAAGATCCTTCGAATTCATCGAATGTTCCATATTTTTCTGAAATAATGTTTTGGATTAATGGGAATCTACTACTATCCCTTAAAATTTCCATGAACACTTTATTATGGTGAGCTCTGAACTTATAAAAATCTGGTATTAGGATAGCCTTGTTAATTTTAAGCCCTAATAAAATATCTTCAATATAATCCTTATAGCGAAGATCTGGGTCCTCTGCGGATTGATACAACACAAATGATCCTGCGTATTTATCTGAATGAAAATCAACATTTGAGAATCTCTCAATTTCAACACTGTATCCTCTGTTTTTAAATAAACGCTTCAATTCTGAGGTGTTCATACTCCCAGCAACTTCCTTTGTTGATGAATAAAAAGTATTTCGATAATCGAGCAAAATAAAAAGTTTTTTAGTCATTTCTATCCTTAAAAATTTCTTCAAAAAAGATTTGATCCCTCACAATATTGAACGCAGTATTATAGAATTTTATTTCCCCTTTTCTTACTTTATCTACCTGTTCTCTAAGAATTTTTCTTGCAGTTTCACCCTCAAGCCAAATAACTGAAAGATCGTTCTTTTTTTCGTCCTCGGTCCGCAGGTCCCCATAAGTTTCTTTTTTTGCCTCTACCAAAAAACAAATAGTTTCGTATTCTTTTGCATCTCTGTCGCGAAACTCATGAATCCGACCAACCTCACGCTCCACATCAACCTCATAACGTATCTCTTCGATACATTCTCTCTTGATTTCTTGAATAATATCTGCGCTTTCAGCTCCTCCGCCTGCCAAAAGATAACATTTATGAATAGGGTTTGTAATAAAACCAAACTCCCCTCCCTCATTTTTCACAAGAGCCTTTACTGTCACCCTTTTTTCGTAATGATCAGGGGTAATGTGTGTCGGTTGAGGGAAAATGTCTTTATCGTGCAATGTAGCTAAATAATACATATTACTCATTCTATCATAAAAATTGGGCTTTCCGGCGGGTGGACGGAAAGCCCAAAAAATCAAACATTAAAATCAATTTTCGGAAGCGGCTTCTCGAGGATGAATTGACCGCATCCTGTATTGAAGAGAGCAGCGACGTAGCAATTGGGCGGATTTGCAAAAAAACAAAATTCATCATCAGTGATTGCCAGAAAAGCTTTCACAATGACTCTTAGGGCAAATCCATGTGTAAAAATTACTACACACTCAGGATGGTCATTGGATGCGCCGTCACTTTTTAATTCCTCTATAAATTGCTCAATGTCATGCACAAAGTCAGGGGTGTAATCTCCCTGAGGGAATTGGAAGTGTAGTACCCCGATACGATATCTCTCTTTCTCGACCTCCTTAATGGTTTTTTCGTCTACGTTGCCCCAGTTCAAGTTTCTAATACGTGGTTCAACGGTGACATCAAAATTGACCAAAGGAAAACTCGAACAGAATAATGACATTGTTTGGTCCGCGCGGTTTGAAGGCGAAGTAATTACCTTTACTCTTTGGTACAAATTTATCTCTTGAGATAAATTCCCTACTATTTCCAAAGCCTGCTTCTTTCCGGTTGTCGTAATTGAAATTCTACGATCTGGAACAACGCTATGCAAACAAGGGTCAATATCTTCTTCTGATTGCGCGTGCCGAACAAGAAATATACGTTTCAACATTCCCAACTCCTTTTTAAAAAGAACTCAGTATATGTTGCGCTACAAATACAAATTTGTCAATAGCCGTTATTCACACCCTATGGCTTGCGTAGCATTGCCCTAACGCCTAAAGCTTAATTGTGCGACGTGGGTGTATAATAGATTCCACCTAGCTCCCCTTTGCTTGATTTAAAAACTGTGCACCAAACGCCACCAGGAAAAGATACACAAATGCTCCCGCAGCGTAATACGCCATCACGAGTGAAACATTCCTATCAAAAATATTGTAAAGAAAAATAGGAAGAAAGACACCAAGGAGTCCGCTCGATATCGCCATCACCATGCGTCCAAAATAGAGCCCAAAGAACCCTCTCCTTCGTTCTTTGTTAGTTAGTAAGTAGTCCAGGTTTTCCATTATATATATTTAATTGCGATCGTAGCGCCCAATGAGCGTCACCTTTTCGATTACATGAGGAGCGAGCGTCTGCAGCAGTTGCTCTTTGCTTGAACCTTTGGGTAATGAGAGAACAGCACTGAGCGTGTAGAGTGTAAAGATATATCGATGTTCTCGGTCAGGCGGACATGGACCTTCGTATGCTGATTCCCCGCTGGTGTTTGTCCCGATGACACCAGGAGGAGTCTCCCCTTCTGCAATCTGTGTTGTCGTGGGTGGTAGATTCCAAATTACCCAATGATTCCACATTCCATCGACGCGAATATTTTTAGGAACGTCAGGATCTTCTAGTGTGAGGGCAAAACTCTTTGTCCCTATAGGTGCACCATCAATAATTAACTCTGGTGAAATGTTTTCACCGTCGCAGGTAAAACGAACTGGAATTTCCCCATTCATTTTGAAAGCGGTGCTCGTTAGGGTGAGTGACATAGACTGAAATTATAACATAAAGCACCTCATTGGCTTGGATAAAATTTCGCGAGTGGACAGCTTGTGTGTTTACATCGCGCAGAGCAATATTCCCTGCCGTAAAGGATAAGAAGATGCGAAAATCGCACCCAATCTTTTTTTGGGATAATTTCCATCAAGTCTTGCTCTATCTTGGTCGCATCTTTGTGTTTCGTAAGTCCAAGAAGGCGCGAGAGACGAATGACGTGCGTATCAACAGCAATACCTTCAGCGGTGCCATAAAGTTCGCCGAGTACAACATTGGCAGTCTTGCGACCTACACCGGGAATGGTAAGCATACCCTTCATTGTTTTTGGAACTTTTCCTTTAAAATCTTTCTTGATTACCTTTATTGCAGCAAGAATATTTTTTGTTTTTGCACGATAAAAGCCTGTTGAGTAGATATCTCGCTCGAATTCACTCGGCTCCGCATTTACATAATCATCAAGCGCTCGGTGTTTTTTAAAAAGATTCTTTGTGACGTCGTTCACTTTTTTATCAGTGCACTGAGCCGACAGTATTACTGCAACGAGAAGTTCCCATGGTTTAGTGTAATGCAGTGCGCATTTTGGATCAGGGAAAAGTCGCGTCAAAGTACGTATAATTTCAGGCAAGTTTGTATTTTCTTTTTTCATAGGTAATGAGCATGTCTTTAATGAGAGCGTCGAGGGCTTCTTTTGTACGAGAATTATTATTGATTTCGCGCTTAACTGCAATTAAAGTTTTTGGTTCTTCGCTGAGTATACGAATTATTTTCCCCCGCAATTCTCTGAATGATCCTTTGAATGTGCTTTGGCTCACGTAGTGCTTGCTTTGCGTGTTCGGATTTTTTCGTATAACTCTTGGCAAGTGTGTGCCATAATCCATGAGTGCATAATACCATTCGCACGGATTTTCGTGGTCAAGCGTTTGTTCAACGAGCAATTTGATTTCCTCGTCACTTATTTTTCCAGTTGCCACCCTCTTGTTTCCGAAAAAATGATGAATGAAAACTCGGCGGATATTTGTTTCAATAAACACCCGCGATTCGTCGTGCGCAAACGTAAGGATTGCATTTGCAGTGTAATAGCCAACGCCTGGGAGTGCGCAAAGCTCCTCTTCTGTTTTTGGTATGCGTCCTTTGAAATCAACTACAATTTTTTGTGCCGTATCGCGAAGATATCTTGCGCGACGATTGTACCCCATCCCCTGCCAGACGCGGAGAACCTCAGAAAGCGGAGCATTTGCCAGTGTTTCAATCGTAGAGAATGCCTCTAGAAATTCAGGGTATTTTCTTAGTACTCGCGCGACCTGCGTTTGCTGGAGCATTACCTCGGAAATGAGGATTTTGTAGGGGTTTTTGGTCTTTCGCCAAGGCAAATTATGCCTTCCTGAGTGCCTGTAGAAGGCGCAAATTTGAGACTGGAAGGCCTTTATCCGTGCGGGGGTTAGTTTGGGTGATTTGCTCAACATTTCCCTATTTTAGCACATCAGTGTAGACGGCTTTACGTGTGGACAATGGGATACTCTGCGAATTCGGGAAGTAAGTTTTTATCGTAGAGAAGTCGAGAAAATGCTTCAGCCTCATACTTAGCGCCATTAAGTCCGTGGTGGGGTTTTGGTTCCTCCGGAAGTCCGAGATATTTTAGGATAGTGTCGAGAGAAAGATCTGCGCGATCATTCTTGTGTTGTACTGGTACTTCCCGTTTGATCATATCCATATACGCCATCGAGTTGAGATCGAGAGTGCGATATGCAAAATGCCAACCGATGTGCGCGCGAGCGAACGAATCATTGAGGAAGTCTCGGTCAAACGATGGATTTTGCCCCGCAAGCGTTTTATCTCCACATTGCTCTATCCAGTGTAAAAAATTCTGCATTAGTTCGTCAAGTGAATGTTTTTTGGGGTCCATGCACTCTTGTTTTGTGAATCCGTTCACTACGAGTGCATCGCTCATAATATTTGCGCCATCCCACATGCGACATTCACCATAGAACTGTCGTTCCGGATGTTCGAAATCCACGGCACCGATGCTTAAAATCGAATGCTTGTGTGGATCGAGCCCCGTTGCTTCAATGTCTGCGACTATCATAATCCACTTATTGTATCACAAAGAAGAAAATTGCTTGTTTACCTGTCTTGTCAGAAAAATACTCTCGGTAAATCCCGCAGTCTCCCCCGAGAACCAGTCGTTTGCAATATAAAATTCAAGATCCTCTTTTGTGTGTGCGTCGGATCCGCCAAGAGCAAGCCCCCCGTGTCTTTGTAGAATCTCTCGGAGGTCGGCACGCTCCTTTGCGAGTGCTTTTTCGCGGTCAGTGCCATACTCTCGGATCCCGTACACAACTTCTGCGCCATCAATTCTTTTTTCAGCCAGAAGTTTTTCAAATATTTCGAGTGGCATTTTTGAGCGAACCGTGAAGTAATGTGCGATGACCGCAACACCTCCCGCACCGCGAATCAAGGCAACAGCTTGATCAAGGTCCGGCATGTATTCGTGCTCTGCGTAGCCTTCGCGAAAAGCATCAGGTGAAAGGAAAAGCACGTATGGGTAATTTCGCTCTCCTTTTTGCATCATATGTGCGTACCGTTCTTGAATAGCAGGGTTGCGAGAAGCCTCGTCTGCCATTTCGAGGCGAATTTTTTCCACAATAAGATTATTCTCTGGATATTTTTGGAGTGCTTGAACAATATGCGGGCGACCGACAGATTCCCCTCCCGACATCTGAAGGCAGTCCTCGGCAGTGATTTTGAATCCAAGTTTTTGAAGTTTAGACACCATTTCATTCATTCGCTTTATGCGCGCTTGCTGTGCAAGGTGACAGTGTTTAATGAGCGCTTCATTTGTTGGATCAAGAAAAAGGCCAATGATATGCATTACGCATGTTTCTGGCACGAGTTCTTTTGGAAGTCCAGCGGTAACCTCGGTCCCAATGACCCATTTTGTTTTGCGACCGCGAAATGTTTCGAGCTCTGCTACTGTAGTTGGTGATGGTACCGCATCATGGTCGGTGTACGCGAGTACAGAAATGCCGAGGGACTCTGCGAGTTCGAAAAGTTCGCGATGTGAGAGTTTGCCATCAGAAAGCGTGGTATGAGTGTGGAGGGATTCGATGGCAGTCATAAGTAGCCCCATTGTAGCATAGTGTATTTAATGATAAAAATTAGCACAGTTGACATAAAGTCAGACTTTGTGCACTATAATTCTTGCCGACACTGATTGGTATCGGTCTGTCTGGATGCTTTTTTAAGAACCTCTATTTGCTTATAATCCGAATGTTTCGGCCTAAGTGACTAGAAAATGGTAACAAGAATTTTTGAAAGGGGATAAAAATGAAAGGGTTCATGCGCAGTCTTGTTAATCGCTTGATCACAAAAAATCGTTACGACAAGTTGCTTGAAATTCAGTTTCCAAATAATCGTGATGAGTTTTTGCGGTATGTCAAAGAAGATCTTGCGAGCGATGATGTCAATACTATGACACCAGAAACTCTCGGGAAAATTATGTGCCAGATTGATAATGGAGATGTTTCCGTGACAAAAGAAGAATTGTCTAATTTTGTTCAATTCTTGGGTAACTGTGATGAATTACTTCGTGAGATGGTATCACTTTGTCTTGCGTGTGTGATTTATAAGCACCTGAACGGCAGTTTAACGAGTACCCAGAACACCCAAGAAAGTTCTTTGCGGATCGTAAAAAAATAAAAGCATGACAATTCACCCCTTGGCCCAACTGCGAGCCAAGGGTTTTTTGTTTTAAGAGCCTATCCACTATCTCGTGGTACCCAGACTAGAAACCCATATTTTTAGGTGAAAAACAAGTCGGAGGCACGAAACATAATGAATTATGTTTCGTGCGAGACGAAGTTTTGTAGCCCAAAATAATGGTTTCTAGGCAGGGGGAAGATAGTAGATAGGCTCCTAGAGTCCCTTGCAAGACGCAGACGGAGTGTAGCCTCGGGTTTCAGCTTCAATTTTTGATGCGAAATGAATGAGGTTTGTTTCTGCGATTTTTTGCACACCAGTGCACCACGGGTAGTAGTATTTTGTGCCATTTTTTGAGCCTACGAGCTGAGTTGATTGAGTGTTTATTATGCTTGCTGCCTGAGGGTTTTCAAATCCTCTTGCGGTGGCGGGGCTAAAAGTGTCGACAACAACCTCTGGGGTATTTTCGATGCGAATCGGGGTTTTCGAACCTTCAATTTTGGAAAGCCTACCGAGACCAAAAGACCCAAAAGCAACGAGAATGATAATGAGTACTAAATAAAGATCGTCCGGGATAGTGCTGAGGTTTGGTCGTCTAAAACCCCCAAACCCCTTGATTTTTTCTACTAAATCTTTTATACTATGCATCACATTAATTATTAAGCATTATATAGCATTTTAACACCATGGCAACACGAAAAGCCGGCGGATCCGCCAAAAACCTAACTGATTCAGGACCAAAGTACCTTGGTACCAAGCTTTATTCTGGCGAGGTTGCCAAGGCTGGATCTATTATCGTGCGTCAGCGCGGTACAAAGATCCTCGCAGGTGCGAATGTTGCCATCGGCAAGGACCACACACTCTACGCCCTCAAGGAAGGCATTGTAGAATTCTCTGAAAAGCGCAAAGGAAACTTCGACGGCACAACAACTCGCCGCAAGGTAGCAAGCGTTAAGTAAAACTCTCAAATAAGAAAACCGCACAGTGATGTGCGGTTTTCTTATCTAAATCACTGGACTAATCTTGATCTCAGTTTCATATAAAGTTTACCGAGTTCATTATTTCCTGTTCCGTCAGGTCCGATTCCCCAAAAACTATCTATCGGTGAATTTTCTACAATCGTTCGCCCTCCTGTTTCAAGAAGAACCCTTCTTATTTTTTCATGCTGTTCAATTTTTGCTATAAGAATTTCTTCCATTATCGCCACCTTATTATCGTGCCATTCTTTAGTAACTTTGTCTTTATTTTCATTCGCTATTTTTATTGCCATGTTCGGGCTTGTTGCTTCGAAAATTTGTCCAGCAATATTTGGATAAGAATCAATATACTTTTTCCACTGATAAGCGTGCTCTGCGGTTTGAAATTCTCTTCCCCAAAGTTGCACAACAAAAGCTGAAAAATTATCTAAGGGGTAAAACGGAGGCGTGTAGAAATATACAGCATCATCTGTCTCCTTGTTAAAGTCATTAGAGGGATACTTGTTCATTTTGAGTTCGAACTAGATTAACGCCTCTACCACCACTGTAAATGCCACGCGGTTTTTTTCAATCACCACGGGGATTTCGTAGGTACCGAGTTCTTTGAGCGGGCGGTCTAGGATGACGTAATCGGGATGCATATCGAGATGCGCGGAGCGCTTGAGCTCAGCCAAAACTTCGTCTTTGTGAATGCTTGCAAAAAGGTGTCCTTTTTCGTTTGCTTTACCACGGAGAGTAATCGTTGCGCCTGAAATAGCTTCAAGATTTTTCATTAAAAGTTCAGTGTGAACTTTTTTCATTGTTGCATCAGTTGCCATCTTTCCTTGAATGCGCGCGAGAACCTCTTTTGTTGCAGGCTCGGCGAGCTTTTGCGCAACAAGGTGTCTGCCATACCCGTCGGCAACTTCTTTCACTTCATATTTTTTGCCAGTTCGCGGTACGTCTCTTAAGAATATGATCTTCATGTTATCTTTTGTAGTTCGGGTCTAATAAAATCGCTACAGCTTTTTCCATCTGCGGGTCAAGTTTCTTTTCAATATCTTTTTTGGTGACAGTGACTTTGTAGTCTGGTTCTAGGCCATTCTCAGAAATTGACTTTCCTTTTGGTGTAAGCCAGCGGGCGATGGTGACCTTGAGCGAAGTTTCTGGTGTGATTTCAATGAGCTCCTGCACCGACCCTTTGCCGAAACTTTTTTCTCCGACGAGCTTCGCGATATTGTGCTCGCGGAGTGCGCCCGCAAGAATCTCCGAAGCTGAAGCTGAGCCTTCGTTGATGAGAATTACCATTTTTAGATTTTCGTTAAACACATCATACCCTCTGCTCCGCTCTGATTTTTGTTTTACTTTTACACCGCTATCTTCGATAACAATCGTCTTACCTAAGGGCAAAAAGAAGCTAGCCATATCAACCGAGGCTTCAAGGTATCCGCCTGGGTTATTGCGCAGATCCAGAACAAGTTTGTCAGAACCCGACTCAATAAATTCTCGAAGCGCACCACGGAACAAGGATGCCGAGTTTGAAGAAAAATTGTAAAGTGAAATCACAAAAACGCCATCATCGCGAAGTTTTGTGTCGATGGTTGGAATATTAATGACATCACGTTCGACTTTAATATCCTCCACTCCCCCGTTTCGTTTTATGACCAGGGTAACAGTCGTCCCGCGCGGTCCGCGGATGTTCTTGATTGCTTCTTCGACGGTCATGCCGTTCGTGAAGACTTTATCTATCTTCAAGATTTGATCGCCGGGTTTTATTCCCGCTCGTTCCGCCGGTGTGTCTTTGAGCGGCGCGACAACGGTAAGAATTTTGTCTTTGATGGCAATCTCCATTCCAACTCCTTCAAAATTCCCGCGAACCTCTTCTTCAAATGCTGTTGCCTCTTTTGGTGGGAAAAAGGTTGTATACGGGTCTCCGTACGAAGCGGTCAAGCCTTCTATCGCACCCCATACCTTGTCTTTGTCGCTTGGGACAGATGACGAGGCAGTTGTCGCGATGAATTTACTGTTGAGTATCTCAAGCGTTTTCCAAAATGGCTGGAGGTCCAACGCTTCAATAGATGCAAGATTGGAATCCTGTGGTGTATTTACATAGCCGACCCTTTTTTGTCCAACTTGTATTCCCGCACCAAATGCTCCAATAACGCCAATAATTGAAAGTATGACAAGGGTTGATTTGCGAATAGATGACTTCATGAAGTGTAGTATCGCAAAAGTTTACTGTCTGGTCAAACTTCTTTGCCGTTTTTCACAAATCTACGCTACCGTGTGGGTTTGCGAAAAACATGGAAGTTAAAGGGTAAGTCATATTGAATATTGAATATTGAAATGCTACACTATCCATATATGATTTCTCGATATACCTACAAGGACATTGTTTGGGTCGATGTGCAGTCACCAACGCAAGATGAAGTTCGCGGACTCATGGACGAGTTCGGTATCCACCCTCTCGTTGCTCAGGAGCTTTTAGGGCCAACGCTTCGCCCCAAAGTGGATCTTTATCACGATTTTATTTACCTTATACTCCATTTTCCAACCATTACCCACAAGCATGATGGTGGAGAGGACCAAGAAATCGATTTTATTATTGGAAAGAAGTTTATCATTACGGCACATTACGATCACATTGATCAATTGCACGAATTTTCTAAAGTATTTGAAGTGAGCTCAATCCTCGATAAATCAAATATGGGTGACCATGCGGGATTCATCCTTTTCTATATCTTGAAAGATCTGTACAAAATGCTTGACGGCGAGCTTGAGCATATCAATCACGACTTCAACGAGATCCAGTCAAATATTTTTAACGGTAAGGAGCGCGACATGGTGAATTCCATTTCGCATATTAATCGTGACCTTTTGAATTTTAAACAAATATTGCGTCCCCACAAGGAAGTCCTTGAGTCATTCGAGATTGCGGGCACCAAATTCTTTGGCGAGGAATTTTCATACTACTTGCGAACTATTGTTGGAGAGTTCTACAAGATCTCCTCGATTCTCGACGGGCACCGCGAGACGGTGCTTGACCTTCGTGATACAAATGATTCTCTGCTAACGACAAAAACAAACGATATCATGAAAACGCTCACCATCACCGCGTTTATTCTCCTTCCCCTCACCTTTATTGGCCAACTCTTTGGTATGAGTGTTGCGCACATACCATTTGCAAGTAATCCCAATGCGTTTTGGATCATTTTGGTTACCATGGTCGTCGTGGGTTTCTGTCTCTTTGGTTACTTCAAGTTTTTCAAGAAATGGATGTAACCCTCTTCAATACCCTGACGCGCTCGCTCGAGAAATTTGTGCCACTTCATGAACGCGAAGTGCGAATGTATCACTGCGGGCCCACTGTATACGATTTTGCGCATATTGGAAACCTCCGCACTTTTATTGTGAACGATATTTTGCGGCGTACGCTTGAGTATGCTGGCTATGAAGTAAATCAGGTGATGAACATCACTGATGTCGACGATAAAATGATTGCCCGCGCAAGGGAGGAAGGCGTGTCGATTCAGACACTTGCACGCGAGTACACCAATTTTTTACTTGCGGACTTTAAGGCGCTAAATATTATTACTCCACACCATCTACCGCGAGCGACGGAGCATGTTGGCGGTATGACAGTAATGATTGAAAAACTATTGCGTGATGGGTTCGCGTATGTTGCTTCTGACGGTGTATATTTTGAAGTCGCTAAAGCAAAAAATTACGAAACGCTTGCTCATCTTAATCTTGATGCCGAGACCGAGGCACGCGTAGAGAGCGCGCGCGACAAAAAATCACCGCGCGATTTCGCGCTTTGGAAATTTGAAACGTCTGATGATCATAACACTGCATATGACGCATCGTTTGGGCGCGGTCGCCCTGGCTGGCATATTGAATGTTCCGAAATGGCACGCGATGCACTTGGAGAAACAATAGATATTCACACGGGCGGCGTGGATCTTATTTTTCCACACCATACAAACGAGATTGCACAGTCGGAAGCTGCAAACGGGAAACCGTTCGTTAAGGTATGGGTTCATACGGAGTTTGTGATGATTGACGGGCAGAAAATGTCAAAGTCGCTCGGGAACCACACAACTTTAAAAACTGTAGTAGAGAAAGGGTTTTCTCCGTTCGCCTTCCGATATTTTGTTCTCGGCGCAAACTATCGCTCTAAGCTTAATTTCACATGGGAAGGGGTCGAAGGTGCACAAACAGCACTTACTCGACTTGAGAGTCATATCGGAGCCGATGTGGGTACTATTAACGCAGACTACCAAAAGCGTTTTATGGAAACAATCACCGCAGACCTCGACACCCCTCGCGCTCTTGCGCTTGCATGGGAAGTTGCAAAAGACAATTCCCTCTCTATTGCCGACAAAACCGCAACACTTCTCGACTTTGACCGCGTGTTTGGGCTAGGACTCGCATCCGAATCAGCAGATTCGCGTCTTGGACGGAGAATAAAAAGCGTCATCCCGGCAAATATTGAGGCGCTCGCCCGCATGCGAGAGGCTGTACGTCTCGCCAAAAATTGGGCAGAGTCCGATAAAATCCGCGTCGAAATCAATTCTCTCGGTTGGAACATCGAGGACACCGATAAAGGCCCTAAAATCTCAAAATTAGACCGCAAGCAATAGCTTTTGTGTCATAATTTTCTATCCACCGCTTATCCCCGTCCTTTTCCACCGCTTTATTTTTTGGGATGATGAACCTGTGCTAGAATGACCCGTATGACAAGCAAACAGCAGACACCTGACCGACAATTTAAATCGCGCGAGCTTCGCATCCCTCCCCAGAATATTGAAACCGAAAAGGCTCTTTTGGGTGCGCTGATGCTTCGCCCTGAGGGTATGTACGACGTGGGCGATATGCTGACTCGCGATTCCTTCTATGTAGACAAGCACCGCATGCTTTTTGATGCGATGATCGAGCTCCACACGCGCCATGAGCCTATCGACCTCCTCTCTGTGTCCACGCGCCTCAAGGAGCGAGGCAAGTTTGACAGCATTGGCGGTGGCAGTTATTTGGCAGAGCTTGTCGACGCTGTCCCGTCTTCTACAAATGCAAAGCACTATGCTGAAATAATACAGCGAAAATATATTTTGCGTGCGCTCATAGAAGCCGCGGCTCACATCTCGGAGCTTGGCTACAACGAAGCCGAGGCAATAGAGAGTGTGCTCGACGAAGCAGAAAAGAAAATATATTCGATTACAAACTCAAGTGTCACCAAAAAGTTTGTCAGCCTAAAAGACACTCTTGACGAGGCATGGGAGCGCCTCGACAAAATGCACAAAGATGGCGGTGAGCTCCGCGGTGTTCCATCTGGTTTCCCCGCGCTCGACACACTCCTTTCTGGTTTTCAAAAATCCGACCTCATTATTCTCGCGGCACGTCCTTCGATGGGTAAGACGACGCTCGCACTCGACATCGCACGCCAAGCTGCAATTCACCACAATGTACCCGTAGGTATCTTCTCCCTCGAAATGAACACGCAACAGCTTGTAGACCGTATGCTTTCCGCAGAGGCGCGTGTGAACGCATGGAAGCTCCGCACAGGGAAGCTCTCACTTGATGAAGACTTCGATAAGCTTCGCGGTTCGCTTGAAAAACTCTCCAAAGCACCAATCTTTATCGACGACCAGTCGGGCAATACTATTATGAAAATGCGTTCTGCTGCGCGAAAGCTCAAAAGCGAGCACGGACTCGGACTCATTATCGTTGACTATCTTCAACTCATGAACACATCGAAGCACTACGATTCTATGGTAAACCAGGTGACCGAAATTTCACACTCACTCAAGGCTCTCGCAAAGGATCTTGACGTGCCAGTCATCGCCCTATCACAGCTTTCTCGTGCTCTAGAGTCTCGCGGTGGCAAACCAAAGCTCTCCGACCTCCGTGACTCGGGTTCCATCGAGCAAGACGCTGATATCGTTATGTTTATTCACAGAGAAGACAAGATGGACAAAAACGCAGAGAAGACAAACATTGCAGAAATCATTGTCGAGAAGCACCGAAACGGTCCTGTTGGCTCCATTCAGCTTTACTTTGATGAGGAGAAGTCCACGTTTATGTCAATCGACAAACAGCATGATTATGGAGCTAGTTCGCGCAACGCTGGAGGAAACTTTGAGGATTTTTAATTAAAGAAAGGACATGAGCAATATTGATTCACTCGCGCAAGCATTTATGAAGTTCCCCGGCATTGGAACGCGCCAAGCAAAGCGTTTTGTGTATTTTTTGCTTGCTCAGGATCCACATTACGTAGAAACACTTGCGCGTGAAATTTCTGCGCTGAAAACAACAATCACTCAATGTGCTAGCTGTTTCCGTTTTTACCCGCGTATGGGTACAGGTACGATTTGTAACGTGTGCATCGACGATGCAGACAGCAGCACGCTTATGGTAGTGGAAAAGGATACCGACTTTGAAAGCGTGCGTCGTAGCGGAAGCTATGCGGGGAGGTACTTTATTCTCGGTGGCACTATCCCCGTCCTCGAAAAAGACCCTGCGTCAAAAATTCGCACCCGAGAGCTCCTTGAGCGTATTGAGGGAGCCTCTGCAGACGGTCTTACGGAAATAATCCTCGCGCTTTCTGCAAACCCCGAGGGAGACTTCACCCGCGACTATGTACTCAAGGTGCTCTCCCCACTTACCTCTCAACTTGGCGTCAATATCACCACTCTTGGTCGCGGTCTCTCCACCGGCACTGAGCTTGAATACTCCGACGGCGATACCCTGCGCCACGCACTTAAGAATCGAGGTTGATTTCCTCTCCCGTTATGATAGTCTGTCTATAGAAAGTTTTTGTATTTAAACTAAAGAAAAGGAGACAGTGATGGCACAAACATTAGCTGAATACAGAGCAAACCCACCCACTCACATTGTTGAACTTTGCGGATGCGGATGTGGAAAACCCCTGGAGAAAAATGATCCTGGTGGATATAGCTACATGGTTGTTGATAGCAAAAAAGTCCTCGTTAATAACGATTGCTATTGGGATTCATTTAGCGATGATTTCGATGAAGTATGTGGTGGTTGTGTTGGTGGACTCGGAATTCACGGCCCGAAAAATAAATGTCCGCTTGATTAAAAATCAAGCAATAAAAAAACCGGCATCACTGCCGGCTTTCTTTTGAGCTTCTAACTTATTTAATCGCGTCGATAGTTACTTTCATAAAAGGCTGGCGGTGGCCGTTCTTCTTGAAGTAGCGAGATTTGTTGCGGTAGCGAATAACGATAACCTTCTTCCCGCGACCTTCCTCTGCGAGTGTTGCATGAACTGATGCCCCTACAACTACTGGGGTCCCTACGAGGGTCTTTGAACCGTCGTTTACAAGGAGAACCTGATCAAAGACAATCTTGTCTCCAACCTTGGGCTCGCCGGGAAGCTTCTCAATAACGAGAGTTTCGCCGGGAGCGACCTTGTATTGCTTGCCACCTGTCTGTATTACTGCAAAATTCATAGTCTTCGTATTCTACACGAAATAAAAGAAAATGCAAGGGTATGCGTGTTTTTTCGTCGCTTGTATATGACCGCCCTATGCAAGCGCCGAACGCTTGACAAAATCAGGGTTCCTTGTTACTTTTGATTTGGGGCTCTTTGCAACCTTCGTTTTGCCAGCAATTGGCAATTGGTCTACGGCCAAGCCGGCGAATCAGCTGATTCGCCTGTGGATGAAGGTACGCATGGAGGTCCTATCTCGTGACACCTCGTTTGCGAGGCACGGTGTATCCCCCCTCTTGCAACCGAGGGTGTTATGAGATGTTGTACCTTTGGTCCCACTTTTACCACTATAAAAGACATGACCGCCCCGGAGCGTTATTCCCCTTTCGCCCCGGGTTTTTTTATTAGCGACGTAGACGAATCAGCAGATTCGCGTCTTGGACGAAGACTTTAATGAAAAGTACCCTTTTCATTTGTGAGCCGAAGAGTTAATACCGCTTTTATTCCTCAATCAAAGGTTTTTCGATAAGAAGCGGATCGATGCTTGCAGTTTCGCCAGTAATCTTCACCATATCCTTGTCTACTTTTTTGAGCTCTTTGTATGCGGTATTGTAGTGGTTCACGGTGGTGCCGAGCGCATTACCGATTTTTTTCATATATTCCTCGTAGGCAACCAAATGCTTCCTGAGCTCCTCAACTCGTCCAATAATGAGCTGTGCAGACTCCTCGATTTTGAATGCGCGGAAACCGTACAGTACTGACTGCAGATATGCCGCAAAGGTCGTTGGCGAGACGATGATTACCTTCTTTTCGTTTGTTGCATAGTCAATAAGGCTTCGTGTGTTAACCTTGACTGAGCCAACTTCGTTGATAAGAAGGTCGTAATAAATCCCCTCGGCAGGAATGAACATGAACGCAAATGGGAGTGTTCCCTCTGCAGGGCGCACATATTTTGCTGTTTCGTCTATTCGTTTCTTGAGGTCATTGCGAAAATCTTTTTCAAGCTCCTCTTTTCGGGCAGGATCTGCTTCATTTACCACACGATTATAGTTGTCGAGCGAAAATTTTGCGTCAACCGGAATCATGCCATCTTTGGTAATGATGACGGCATCAACCGTTTCTCCGCTTTTGAATTGATGCTGAAGTTTGTACGCCGTGGGTGGCAAAATATTTGAAAGAATGAGTTCGAGCGCTGCTTCTCCCAGGTTCCCTCTTTGTTTCTGATGAGTGAGAACTTTTTCAAGGTTTTTGAGCTGGTCTGTGATGCCGAGAACCTGCTTGCTTGTCTCGTTTGCAGAGGTCATTTCCCTTGCCACATTTGTGAGGTTTCTCGATACTTGTTCGTTGATTTCGCGAATGAGCTTCTGCGACTCATTAAACTGCATATGCACCGACTCCTGCATCTCTTTGTTTGATGAGCCAACCTTGGCATCGACAGTTTTCATAAAATCACCGAGTTGAGCCTGAAAATTCCCCAACTGGTTTTGGATGAGGAGAAGTGCATCACCTTGAGGTTCAGATTGGGATCCCGCTTGTCTGCGCAAAAAAAACACGATTACCATTACGACAATTGCGCCGAGTACAAGACCAATGAGTATAAGTGCGAGTGATGACATATTAAATTCCGTATGCGCTACCCAAAGTAGTCATCAGCGCGGGAATGGCAAACATTAGCCCAACGAGTGGAAGTACAAAAAGCGCAATGGTTGCATAAAAAGTCCACAGAAAATATTTACGGGTTTTTTCTGATGAAATATACACTTTCTGCAAAAGCTCTTCCTGCACCTGAAGGCGGTTCAAAATTTCTTGTTCCATGCGGCAAGTATAACATAAAAAAACGGACTGCCAATTTCTGGCAGTCCGTGTTCAGGGCTTCTCAATCCTGTTTTTTCATTGCTTTTTTGTGGACATACATTGCTTTATCAGCAGCAGCATACATCTGTTCAAAGCTTTGGTTCTCTTTTCCGAATGTTGCAACACCAATCGCGGCTCCCTTGAAAAAGGGTAGCAATGACTCCCCCTTTTTAAGTGTTTGAAGTAAGTGCTCCTTCACTGTGGTGGCACTTTTTTCATTTTGATCTGGAAGGAACACCATAAATTCATCACCCCCAGTTCGCGCAAGAATGTCGCAGTCTCGGAAAGTGCTTCTTAAAAACATAGCGAACGATCTAATCATTTGATCTCCAGCTTGATGACCATATGTGTCGTTGACTGTCTTCAGATAGTTTAGGTCAATGATTAGGATTGAAAAAGGCCTCTTGGTACGTTTGGATCGAAGGATTTCTTCTTCGACCGCCACTTGAAAAACCTTTCTTCGTGGCAGGCCTGTTAGATCGTCCAAAGTGAGTTCTCTTAGTTCCTTTACCTCCCTTTTCAATACTTCAATTTCTTGCTCCGCTTCCTTCAAAGTGCGTGCCATTGTGGCCTCCTAGAATTGTTGTGATGTGCTGTTTATAACTCAATCAATTATAGCAAGTTTACATACAAATGTCAATAGTAGCATAGTGTGTAAAAAGCCGTATACTGTAAGGATTAATTGGTAATAATTTTTGACTATGTCCTTACACGAACAAATAAAAGCAGAGGTAAAACCCGCCATGATGGCAAAAGATGCGGTGCGCCTCTCGGTGGTGCGCAATATGATTTCGGCTTTTACGAATGAGCTTGTGGCAACAGGTAAAACTCCGCAGGACATGCTCGACGATGCAGGTGTCCTGAAGGTTATCAAACGCCTCTCTAATCAACGCAAAGACTCTATAGAACAGTTTATAAACGGCGGTCGCCCTGAGCTTGCAGAGAGCGAACAAGCAGAACTTGTTATCCTCGAAAAGTACCTCCCTACCCTTATGTCTCGTGAGGAAATAAAAAAAATTGCGCTCGCAAAAAAAGAAGCTCTTGGTGTGACAGATAAATCAAAAGCAGGACAGCTTACCGGGGCTATTATGAAAGAGCTCACAGGCAAAGCGGATGGTGGGGATGTGAAGGCAGTGGTGGATGAATTGTTTACCTAATCTTTCCCCGAAGTTGTCTGTGGAAACCTATCGCAAAACGGTGGGCTTCGCTGTTGGCGAGGAGAATTGAGCGTTCATGTGATTGTGCAAGTATTTTGTCCCCGAGGATACTTTTTGGTTTATGACGTTCGTCTTTTACGACACCAACAACGGGAATCGCGAGACCCCACTCCTTGAGCGCTTTTTTCGCAGTGTTTACCTGCGCAGTGCCTCCATCAACAACAATAAGTTTCGGCATCGGCCATTCAGCGTGATTAAACCGTCGTTCAAGTATTTCACGGAGCGATGCATTGTCATCGTTTGTGCTCGTTTTAATCTTAAATTTTCTGTAATCACTTTTTTTCGGCTCGCTGTCTTCAAGGACGGTCATCACGCCAACGGTGTTTGTGCCGGAAATATGTGCAACATCATAGGCTTCAATTCGAAACCCTGCTTCCCCTAGGACCATCCTAGGGGAAGCTTTTAGGAGAGCGACGTCCTGGATATGATTGAGAGCAAAAATTGTCCGCTTTATTTGTCCTGCCTCTTCAAATTTAAGATTGTTTGCAGATACTTTCATTTCACGGAGAAGTCCGCTCACGAGAGTTTTCTTCTTTCCTTCAAAAAATAGCTTAGTACGACGAATTGTTTTTGCATACTCTGTTTTTGATACTAATCCCGCGCACACCCCTGGGCAGAGACCAATCTGCGCATTGAAACAAGGTTTGCCTTGACCAACCTTACACTTGTCTCTAAATGGAAAAATCTTGCGGACAATATTGAGCGCCTCGCGCAAAACACCACCTTGAGGAAAAGGTCCAAACAAATATTTAACTTCGCTTTTTAGTCCAAGTCCAAGACGAGAATTTGCTAATTCATCCATTTCGCGCCCGCGCATTGTTGTCACTCTTGGAAAATCTTCTTTTGTTATAACAACGTAGTTAAAACTTTTATTGTCTTTTTCTTTCGTATTGTAGGGCGGTTGGTGTTTCTTGATTAGTTGGGCTTCAAGAATGAGCGCCTCAAGAACAGAATCAGTTTCGATAAAGTCTACGTTCTTTGCCGCTTCAATCATTCCAGCAATAATAGGTCCGCGGGTAGAAATGAGGTCCCGGCGAAAATAGCTCGCTACTCGTGTGTGGAGCGAAGTTGCCTTGCCGATGTACAATATCACGCGCTTTGGTCCACGAAATATATAGACGCCGGGGTTGTCTGGAAGTTTTGTTGTTAATTTTTGCATACTTTACATTATGTTTATTAAAGCGTAGCATAAATGGAGATTAACCGTTCCATGTACGAAGGAGTGATCATGAAGAAAAAAAATCATGAAGTGCCAGTTCTAGCCAAAGTACTATTCCCCGAAACCTATGAAGATGCTGAGAATGCTTTGCTGAGATACATGCCATTCCTAAAAATGCCTGAAATGCGCCATCTCCTTGCGATAAAAGCCTCGTTTCTTACAACGCTTGCCATTGGGATGTCAAATGAGCGTGATTGGGACCTAAAAGAAGAGCGCGGTGAAGACGTAAAAATGTGCATTTTCCTGTCAAAAGAGACACTACCCGCATCTGAAATGGAAGCGGACGAAGAAGTGAGGAGATGCGCCAATTATGCTTATGTTTCAAAAATGGTCTCTGGTTATGTAAACGCATTTAGGCTACCTACAAAAAAACTTCCACACAATAAGTAACAGTAAGTTAAATTAAATTGAATAGCTACGGGTTTCCCGCGGCTATTTTCTTTTAAGCACCTTTTTCAGGTACTTACCCGTGTGAGAAAGTGGGCTTGCGGCAATCTGCTCGGGAGTGCCTCGAGCGACGATTTGCCCTCCGCCCTCCCCCCCCTCGGGACCGATGTCTATAACATAATCCGCACTCTTGATAACATCCATGTTGTGCTCTATGAGAACCACGCTGTTTCCTTTGTCTACGAGTTTTTGCAAAATCTCGATAAGCTTGCGCACATCTTCGTAGTGAAGACCTACTGTCGGTTCATCAAGAAGATAGATTGTTTTTTCAGTATTTGGACGATAGAGTTCAGATGATATTTTGACACGCTGAGCCTCACCACCCGAGAGTGTTGTTGCTGATTGCCCGAGCTTCAAATATCCCAGCCCAACGTCATTCAATGTTTTTAATCGATCATAGATCGCAGGAATATCTACAAAAAAATCAATCGCCTCTTCCACTGTCATTTCAAGCACTTCATAGATATTTTTCTTTTTGTACCTTACTTCAAGGGTATCCTTTTCAAAACGTTTACCGCGACATACATCGCAAGTAACGTACACTGTCGGCAGGAAATGCATCTCAACCGCGATAGTACCGTTGCCTTGGCAGGTTTCGCAACGGCCACCCTTTACATTAAATGAAAACCGCCCCGGGCCCCATCCGCGCAAACGCGCCTCAACTGTTTCGGAAAACAAGTCGCGTATAAACGTGAACGAACCGGTGTATGTTGCAGGGTTTGAGCGTGGTGTGCGACCGATAGCAGACTGGTCGATGAGTACCGTGCGCGCAAGATATTCTGTACCCGTAAAACTCTCACAATTAAAAATATCATTCGTGCGATATTTATATTCCAGGCGTGCTTGAAGATTTTTGTGAATAAGTTCGTACATGAATGTCGATTTTCCAGAGCCTGAGACTCCCGTAATCGCCACGAGCTTGCCGAGCGGAATATCAGCATTCAGTCGTTTGATGTTAAAAATTGTGCCTTCGCGGATACGAAGATGCCCTCTGTCGGTTTCGCGTCTTTTTGGAATAGGCACAGAAACATCGCCGCGCAAATAGTCGAGCGTGAGTGATTTATATTTTTTTGGATTGGTGATAAGTTCGTCGAGATCTCCGGAAACCACGATGTTCCCCCCATGAACACCTGCACCGGGACCTATGTCAACCATATAGTCTGCTGCAAAGATGGTGTCCTCGTCGTGTTCAACCACAATGATTGTATTCCCGATATCACGAAGCTCTTTTAATGTTTTAATGAGACGGTCGTTGTCCCTCTGGTGAAGACCAATAGTCGGCTCATCGAGCACATAAAGGGCACCAACGAGACGCGAGCCAAGCTGAGATGCGAGCCGAATACGCTGGCCTTCTCCGCCAGAAAGTGTGCCCGCGCGACGGCTGAGAGTTAGGTAATTCAAACCCACTTCAAGCATAAAAGAAAGACGATTTTGGATCTCTTTTACAACGGGAACCGAGATATCTTTGTCACGAGGAGAAATTTTTAAGGTCGAAAAAAAGTCAGCTGCTTCTTGGATTGACATATTTACCAATTCAACAATGTTTTTTCCACTCACAAATACATTAAGAGCTTCTTTCCGAAGGCGCGCGCCATTACAGTCGGGACAATTTTCTTTACCAAAAAAATGCTTTGTGCCAAGTCCGTTACAAAGTTCGCATGCACCATATGGTGAATTGAAAGAAAATAATCGCGGCTCGATTTCAGGATATGAAAAGCCATCGTTTGGGCAGGCGAAACGATTGGACATTATAAAATCCTTACCGTCATTTTTTGAATCAGCTGATTCGGGGCTTGGTCCGGAACTTTTTTTAGTGAATACGATACGAACAAGACTCTGTGATTCGTCGAGCGCTTTTTCAACTGCTTCACCAAGGCGTTCTCGGCCCTTTTCTTTACCTTTGAAGTCAGAGAGCAGAATTTCGTCAACAAGTACATCAATTTCGTGTTTTTTTGTTTTTGAAAGCTCAATCTTCTCACGGAGATTTTTTAGAGCACCATCAATCCGCACCATGAGGTATCCACGACCGAGGAGATCGTAGAGCAACTGGTAGTATTCGCCTTTGCGTCCTCGTACAAGCGGTGCAAAAATACGAATAGATGTTGCTTTTTTCCCTGCATCACCTTTTACTTCGTCCATGATGAAATTTAGTATTTCTTCATTACCGAGACGCTTGATTTCAGTACCGCAAACGAGACAGTGTGGCTTACCGATGCGCGCATAGAGCACCCGCAAGTAGTCGTATACTTCAGTGATAGTAGCCACTGTCGAGCGAGGGTTTGACGAGTGTGATTTTTGATCAATGGAAATAGACGGGGAAAGACCAGTGATCTCATCAACGTCAGGCTTCTGCATTTGGTTCAAAAACTGTCGCGCATACGCCGAGAGTGATTCAACGTAGCGTCTTTGACCTTCTGCGAAGATAGTGTCAAAAGCAAGCGAGGACTTCCCAGACCCAGAGAGTCCGGTAAATACAATCATTTTATCGCGGGGCATTTCTACGCTGATGTTTTTGAGATTGTGGGTACGTGCGCCGCGTACAGTGATTTTATCGAGATGTTTCTGTTTTTTAATTTCTGCCATTGGATGCATAGAGTAACACACATTTACTCATTTGACCACCGCTGTTAGTTATAATTTTACTGAGTTAGCTGCTCCTTGAGCATCACAATCTCATCCCTGAGAATTGCTGCCGTCTCAAAGTCGAGTTCTTTGACCGCTTTGGACATTTCTTTTTCTTTAAGCTTCAGGAGTTTTTGCGGGTCTTTTATAAATATTTGTGCATCGATGTCGAGATTCATTCGCACTGCTTTCATGTGGTCGGTTTCAAGATGCTCGGTGATGTCCTTGATTTGTTTAATAATGGTTTTTGGAGTGATGCCATACTCTTTATTGTATGCTATCTGAATAGCGCGACGGCGATTTGTTTCAGAAACTGCACGCTCAATAGATCCTGTAATTTTTTCTGCATACAAAATCACACGACCTTCTACGTTGCGTGCAGCACGACCGATAATCTGAATGAGTGAGGTTTCAGAACGGAGAAACCCCTCTTTGTCGGCATCGAGAATTCCAATGAGTGTCACTTCAGGCAGGTCAAGTCCTTCACGGAGAAGGTTCACACCTACTAGGCAGTCAAAAGTTCCTTTTCTGAATGCAGTTAGAATTTGAATGCGCTCAAGTGTTTTGATGTCACTGTGGACATACTCGGCCTTAATTCCCTCACCTTTTAAATATTCTGAAAGATCCTCCGCCATTTTTTTAGTGAGCGTTGTTGCAATGACGCGACCGCCTTTCTCCACTGCTTTTTTCGTTTCTGCGATAAGGTCCTGAATCTGACCAGGGTATGCGCCTTTTGAGCGGTCTTCGAGCTTTTTCTTGTTATCCTTACTCTTTTTAAAACCAGGGGCAGTAGAAAAATTTGGACGCGCAAGAATCGGGCGAATGGAAATCTCTGGATCAATGAGGCCAGTTGGACGAATCACCTGTTCTACAACCTGCTCACTATTTTCTTTTTCATACACAGATGGGGTCGCCGATGTAAAAATCATTTGTCCGACGCGCTCGTGAAATTCTTCTGCGCGGAGGGGCCTATTGTCCATTGCAGACGGCAAGCGAAATCCGAATTCTACGAGCGTTTTTTTGCGTGACTGGTCGCCTGCGTACATTCCGCCGATTTGCGGAATAGTTACGTGGGACTCATCTATGATGGTCAAAAAATCCGGCTTTCCGTCTTTGGTCTTTGGGAAATATGATAAAAGAGTGTCGGGAGCAGAGCCTGCAGAGCGTCCAGACATATGCCGTGAGTAGTTCTCAATGCCATTACAGTAGCCCACCTCGCGAATCATGGCGAGGTCATAGGTCGTCCGACGCTTCAAGCGCTCTGCCTCAAGGAGCTTCCCCTCTTTTTCAAATTTCTTGAGTTGAGCGTCAAGTTCCTTTTTAATAACTTTCATCGCGCGACTTTTTTCTGCTTCATTCGTAATGAAGTGCTTCGCAGGGAAAATAAAAATTGAACTAGGCGTATCTATAATTTTTTGCGAAATAGGATCAACTTTATTGATAGATTCAATCCCTTTTGCACACATAGTGATACTCCATACGATTTTCTCAGACACTGGCATGATTTCGATGAGAGACCCAATAGAGCGAAATGTCCCTGGAGTAAGGTCGGCATTGGTGCGGGTGAAATGAATGTTGATGAGTTTTTGCATAAGCTCTTTGCGGTCAATTTTTTGATTAATCGAGAGTTTCATATTCTCTTTTTCATATTCTGCTGGCGATCCCAAGCCGTAGATGCAAGAAACCGATGCAACAATAATCACATCCTTGCGTGTGAGAAGTGCTTGTGTGGATGCGTGGCGAAGACGGTCAATCTCTTCATTAATCTGCGCGTCCTTCTCTATATAAGTGTCAGTCGTCGGCATATACGCTTCTGGCTGATAGTAGTCATAGTAGGAAACGAAGTAGTGCACCGCATTGTTGGGGAAAAACTCTTTGTACTCCTGTGCGAGCTGTGCGGCGAGGGTTTTGTTGTGCGCAATTACGAGTGTGGGTTTGCCGACAGACGCAATGACATTTGCCATCGTAAAAGTTTTACCAGAGCCGGTAACACCGAGGAGCGTCTGCGCGCGCATTCCTTTTTTAAGTCCAACCAAAAGCTCTTTTATTGCCTTTGGTTGGTCCCCTGCTGGTGGCCAATCGGATTTTAATTTAAATATTTTTTCCATAGTATTGCTTCAGAAAATTTGTTTTGAGTGATTCAAATGTCCCACTAAGAATCGCTTCACGCATTTGGTCTACGAGACTTACAAGGAAGCGCAGGTTGTGGATTGACCCGAGAGTTCCTGCGAGCATTTCGTTTGAGCGGAAGAGGTGTGCGATGTATGCACGCGTGTAGTTTTTACAGGTATAGCAATCACACTCACTATCAACTGGCGTAAAGTCTCTTGTAAATTTCACATTACGGAGATTTATTTTCCCATCTTTTGTGTGGAGTGTTCCGTTACGCCCCATGCGAGTAGGTGCTACACAGTCAAAAATATCACAGCCATTTTCAACACCACCAAAGAGATCCTCAGGTTCTCCGATGCCGAGGAGGTGACGAGGTTTATTTTCGGGAAGTATTGCATTTACCCATCCCACAGCATTTGCCATATCGTTCTTATCAAAAGAGCCACCGATGCCATAGCCGTCGAAATCCATAGCACCTAAAACGCGCGCACTCTCTTCGCGAAGGTCTTTATGGCGACCACCTTGCACAACGCCAAGCAACGCCTGCCGATTTTCTCCACTTGGACGTCGGGTTTCCAAGTGCCTATGTGCATCGAGACTTCGCTTTGCCCAACGATGTGTGCGCTCCATTGCCTCGCGTTGATATTCATAAGGAGCTGCGGGTGAAGTGCACTCGTCAAAAGCAAAAATCATGTCTGCGCCAAGGTTGTGTTGAATCTCCATCGAGCGCTCTGGGGTGAAGCGGTGCTCACTGCCGTCCTTGTATGACTTAAAAGTCACGCCGTCCTCGTCGATTTTTGCCAGCTTGCCTGCCTGATCTTCCAGATCTATCTCATCACCGCCGGTAATTTCTCCTTGAGTAACTTTTGATAATTTTCCAACCTTTGAACCAAAAGCCGCACCAAGAGAAAATACCTGGAATCCGCCAGAATCGGTCATTGTGGGTCCATACCAGTTCATAAATTTTCCAAACCCACCTGCGTCGCGAACAATCTCATCACCAGGTTCAAGATAAAGATGATAAGTATTAGCAAGAACAACTTGTGCGCCAAGATCCGCAACTTGTTCTGGAGTGAGCGCTTTAACGGTTGCTTTGGTGCCAACTGTTACGAATGCCGGAGTATTAATACTCCCGTGCGGTGTTGTCAAAATTCCGGCACGCCCGAGACCGTTCATTTTCTTTTCAATTTTGAATGAGATTGGTTTCGCTGGCGTCATTAGGACGCATTGTAGCACACTTGACACAGCCAGTAAACATTGGTAACGTATTAAAAGAATAAGTTTACAACAAACACTGAAAGGGGAAGATCATGCGGACATTCGAGATTATTGCAGCAGTAGCAAACGGAAACGTGATTGGATATCAAGGGGAAATGCCATGGGGTCGTCTACCAAACGACCTCAAACATTTTGAGAGTCTCACCATGGGACATTCAGTCGTAATTGGTTTCAATACTTTGCTGGCCATTGGCAAAATGGCTAACCGCAGAACAAAATTGCTTCCAGGTCGTAAGATTTACGTTTTAACGCGTAATCCAAACAAATTAACTCAGTTTCCGGATTGCTTCTGGCTTCCAGGAGTTAGGGAGGCTTCGTTGATAAATGACAGGGGACGCGTTTTTGTTGCTGGCGGACAGGATATCTATCATCAATTCATAGATCATCCGCAAACGCGGATCATCCACATAACGCGTATCTTTGCAAATTACCACGGCGATACTTTCTTCCCAATTTTGCAGAACGATGCGTGGCAAATAGAAAAGTATGATGTTTGCCGTGCGGATGACAGAAACAAGCATGAGATTGGGTTTATTACCAAGTCTCGAACGAGACCTCATCAATATGAAATGACATAATTCGTTCCGTTTGATTAATAAAAAGCCCTATTCACGTAGGGCTTTTCTTCTGCAAGTAGAACATGTGTTACTCGCGAATTGTGTTTTTAACAACACCGACTACGCCTTTATCAAACTGAGCTGGAAGAAGTTGGTCTGGCTTAGGGTCGACCACATATTGTGCAAGAGCCTCTGCAGCGCGAATGAACATTTCTTCGTTAAATTGTTTAATTCGATGGTCGAGTGCTCCACGGAAAATACCGGGGAACGCGAGCGAGTTGTTAATTTGGTTCGGAAAATCCGAGCGACCCGTTGCGACAACAAACGCTCCTGCTTCTTTTGCCACATCAGGCATAATTTCGGGGATTGGATTTGCGAGCGCAAAAATAATCGGACGCTCTGCCATAGTACATACCATTTCGGAGGTAAGGAGTCCACCTTTTGAAACGCCGATAAAAATATCTGCATCATGGAGGACCTCGGCGAGTGTTCCCATTTTTTTGTCAGTATTGGTCATGCGCGCAAGCGTTTCCTTTTCGGTATTTAAATCAGCTCGTCCTGCAAAGATTGCGCCCTTTGTGTCGCAAATCACAAAATGTTTGAATCCGTATGCAAGAAGAAGCTTAGTGATTGCAGTGCCTGCCGCTCCCGCTCCACTCATTACCACTTGCACCTCTTCTTTTTTACTTCCACGAAGTTTAAGCGCGTTAATAAGACCCGCAAGTACCACCGTAGCGGTGCCATGCTGGTCATCGTGCATTATTGGAATAGGAAGTTCTGCGCGCAGACGTTCCTCTATTTCGAAACATCGTGGAGCAGAAATATCCTCCAAGTTGATGCCGCCGAATACCGGCGCAATATTTTTTACCAACGCGATAATCTCTTCCACATCCTGCGTATTCACACAAATTGGAAACGCATCAATCCCTGCAAATTCTTTAAAAATCGCCGCTTTACCCTCCATGACAGGGATAGCTGCATGTGCACCAAGGTTGCCGAGTCCGAGTATTGCTGAGCCGTCAGAAACAATAGCAACGGTGTTCCCTTTAATGGTGTATTCGTAAGCAAGGTCGGCATCCCGCCCAATTTCGCGCGAGACCTCAGCAACCCCGGGAGTATATGCTAGCGAAAGTTCCGCACGACTTGTGAGCGGAACTTTAGTAACTATTTCGATTTTTCCGTGATGCTTTTTATGAAGCTCTAGGGATTGTTTATATACATCATCCATGGATTCTAGTAATGAGTGCGCGCGTACGCGAGTGAACCATAAAGTCCGCCAAAATCGCCGAGTTCTGCTTTTTCAATGAGAGGCAATTTTGGAAATATTTTTAGAATTTCGGCGAGGTATTTACGAACAGCATCAATTGGGATACCGACTTCTTTCATCATGGACCCGCCGATTACAACGACATCAGGTGACCAGTGCACAATGGTGTTATTTAATCCGTATGCGAGAAATTTTGCGAGCTCGTCCCATATTACGTCATCATGAATCTCATACGGTTTTAAACCGAAACGTTTTTCAATAGAGGTTCCTGACACGTAAGCCTCAAGGTCGTTCCCCTCGCAAGTTGGGCAAAGCGTATTATCAGGATCAATAATTTGATGCCCCGGTTCAAAACCGATGGATGTTTCGTCTATTTTGCCATCAACAATACGCACCCCTCCCACACCCGTGCTCACTGTTATGTATGCGACAATAGATTTGCCTCGTCCTGCACCAAAATGTGCCTCTCCAAGACCAACAAGTGCTGAGTCATTCTCAAGCACTACTGGAACATTGTATGTCGTGTGTAGCGCATTTTTAATATCGCGCCCAACCCATCCGCTCAAGTTGGGGCTTTTTACGAGCATAGTTTTTCGTTCATCAAGTGGTCCGGCGATACCGCCAACAATTGCAGTTACGGCACGACCCTGATCCGTGAGCCCACCAGCAATATTGTCGATAATACGCTTTAAAGTATCGATCCCACTGTCAAAGTCTTTAGGTGTTGAAACCACAACAGGTTCGCCGAGGAGTTTTTCATAATCCGCGGCAACTACACGCATTTTTGTCCCGCCAATATCAAATAATATAAACATACTGCCCATTGTAGCAGACAGAACACAAAAAGTAAAAACCTAGGAACTCTATTTTTCTTGATACAACGGGTTGCACCTAAGGCAAATCCCCAGTTCAACCAGTTTATTGAGGTATTTTATAACAGTCATAATGTATTCTGAATGGCTCCACGTAAGCGGTGTTGCCGAAAGTGGTTCTCCGCTGTATGGATGCAGTTGTTCAGAAAATACTCCAGATTGAGTAGTGTGTCTTACCGCCCATTCGAGCCATTGGTGAACCGGCGCAAAATCAGATTCTTTTTTTGCGCGCGCAATGTAGTACTGTGCGAGCCAAAGAGTGGTTATGATCCATGGGTTTCCAGGCACGCCCGTTGCGTCGCGGAAATAGAGATCCCCTTCGTACCTCGCAACACCGCCAACAGCTGTCTTTAATAAAATGCGGTCCTCAACTTGTTTTATTGCGCGGGCGAGACGCGGGTCATCGATATCAAGAATACCAAAAGCAAAAACGCCATACACGCTGGACATATCAAGGGTGCGGTCAGAAGTAATCGTTCCGTCTTCTGACACGTTAATCATTTTTATAAATGTTCCAGTCTCTTCGTCGTATAAAAAATTGAGTATTGATTGGCGAATTTCAAATGCGGCAGTTGTATAGATATGCTCGCTTTTCTCTTTTCCTAAAAGCTTTGCAAATTTCGCGGCAACCATAAGTGCCTGGTACACCGATGCTGATGTAAATGTGTGAATACCGAACTTCTCTTCCCAGAGATCATAGGAGGCTTTTGGAAGCCGAGTTTTTGGATCGCGGTATCCGACCATAAAATCCGCTGCGCGCTTTACGAGCGTATTATAAATTTTTTCAATGAACTCAATATCCTTCGATTGCGTATAATGATGCCAAAGCGCAATAAGCACCAAGGCCGTTTCATCTTCTTGTATTGGAAGCTCTATTTTGCCATTCCTCATCCACGGATGCCATGAACTACCAAGGGACTCGTCAGAGCGGTATTTATGCATAAAGTACCCATCGTCTGTTATAACGTGCTCGCAGAAATCAAAAAAACGTTCCGCGACATTAAAATCTCCAACCATGTCAAATGCCATCGCTGAAAATGCGCCATCACGCGGCCACATGTAGCTGTACGTGTCACGACCGTTTTGGAGCATGTCAGAATCCGCTGATGCGATAATCGCGCCTCGATTGTCGGCGTGCGTACGAATAGTGAAGACAGATCTTTTAAATAGCGAGATTTCATCCTGCGTAAGTCCATAAAATGAAAAATTGTATTTATTTACCCATGCATGCCAATAATCGCGAGTTGTCCTAAGTAGATGCCCTGGGTTTTTTTCAAGGGTGTACGCATTAAGATCCAGTGCCTCCTTTATAGATTCCGCAGCAGCGACCCAATAGTAAAAAGTTTTTGATTCGTGGGGCGCGATGTCGAGATAAAACCCAACAACGGAATCCGACGGACCATGCTCTATCAAGTTTTTTGAAAGAACTCCATCCTCAGCATCTTTGAAGCTTCCCTCTTTGCCCTCTATTTTAAATATCCCCGCGGTGTAGTCGTCAAAACTCCCTTTTTCCGAAAGGCCATTGATGAGGAATACGCGCTTTCCGTTGTAGTGAATGACCACGTGATTTATAGGGTCAAAATACGCCGTATCTCCACGGTGAGATTCATACATCTCAAACTCATGTCCAAAGAAAAGTTTGATTGTGCGCTCTCGGTCAGAGTCGTTGGTAACTTTTACCTCCCGAAGAAAAATGTTTTTTTCATTGTATACGATGTCAGAAAAATTGAGCGTAACTCCGAGCACATTGTTTTTTGCTGTTGTTTCACCGAGGAGTGATTGATCAGAAGATCGGATATGTATGTCCCAGTTTGAGTGGTCAAACCAATTGAGCTGATAGTCCGCAAATACGCCGACACGATGCGTGTAGTGTCCACCGACGTGATTTTCAAGCCCAACATACGGAAAATAAAAATCACGCACCTGCGCGCGCTTATCCGTGCAGACGAGAATATTTCCATTACCGAGTGAAAGGGACTTAGGCATACGTAAAGTATACAAGTAAGTCGTATTAAAAACAATTTGATACAGAGGCTTTGTTGTTGAAAACTAAATTATAACAGCTCTCTCACCTTAATCTTTTTGGCATGCAGAGGATGTGCAACGACACGGAGACGGAGATCCTGCAGCGCGTTCATATATGCAATGAATGCTTCATACGGAGTACTGTAAGGGTTGAAATATTTATGCACGTCACCATCATTGAACCATTTGGTGCACATATAGTAGAAGTGATCCGAGGTCTGGAGTCTGCGCCAGTCGCTAATGAGCCTCTCGTCATTTGTGGCGAGAACTTCCTCTTCGAGTTTATACACGCTCTGTATTGCATCGTGTTGCATCGGGTTTGAGAGCCATGCGGAAAGATCGCGCTCAACATCCGCCCATGACATATAGTTATGCACATCGAGTTCGGATACTGGCTCGTAACGCTCGATAGCCTCGCTCGGTGTTACAAAGTCATTATCAGGGTGTTTGTAGATCTCCTCAGGCAAGTGACGCAGAAAGTTGAATATTCCTGTGTCTTCCCATTGGTGCTCTCCAAACGTCTCGTAATCCATGAAAAGGTTGATGACATGCCCATTGCCGTTTACTTGTGATGCCCAGTTTGCAAACTTTGGCGCAGTCAAAGGAAAGTCAGCCCAGTCTTTCGATGAAAAACGAAAAGCTATGTCGTCTGAAAGGCGATAGTTTTTGAGAAGAAGTTTGATATTCTCGGTTCCTTGAGGACGATATAAAAAGTTGGGACTTTTCCATCCAAGGACATGATCCGCGCCTTCCGCGATGATGCCTTTGTATCCCATTTTCTCCACTTCGTGCGCGAGCGCATTGTTGTAAATGAGCTCTGTGTTACGAAAAACCGTCGGCGTTACACCAAAAAGCTCCTGTATTTTTTCCTGGTGCATTTTTACCTGCCGGCGGAACTCTTCGGGTGAATACAAAAAAGAAAGCGAGTGATAGTATGTTTCTTCAAGCACTTCCGCGCGACCTGTTGCCACAAGCCTCTGAAAAGACTCGAGTGTCTCGGGGCTGAACTCTTGAAGCTGGTCGAGAAATACTCCAGAAAATGAAAAACTGATTTTAAATTCAGGATGCTTGTTCAATAACTCAAGCATAACCGCATTCGCAGGCAAGTAGCACTTCCCCGCCACCTTATTGAGAATTTTTTTGTTATTGATTGAGCGGTCCGAGTCATCATTGAAATACTCGCTATCATTTCCAATGTCAAACACGCGATAATCTTTCACGCGGAACGGTTGATGCACTTGAAAATAAAAACAAATTGATGCCATAGGTTGTTAGTATACCAGAGTTTGATTAAATATAGCGAGTTTCCTGTGTTGCTCCGCATTGGCAAATGATTTTTTCATAGTAATCAATGCACTTTTTGCTTGCGGCGTCCCATGTGACTTTTTTTACCTCCTCACGGCTGTTGCCCCAGAGGGTCTGCCAGAGCGAGCGATGTGAGATAACGCCAAGAATTTTGTTTGCCATATCTTCTGTATCCCAAAAATCTGTTTTGAGTGCATGAACCAGTACCTCAGCTACGCCTGACTGTTTTGAAATGAGTACCGGTGCTCCTGCTATAATCGATTCGAGTGGGGTGATGCCAAATGGCTCCGACACGGACGGCATCACAAAGAGGTCTGCTATATTATACACTGCAGTCAGGTCATCTCCGCGAAGGAATCCTGCAAAGATTACGTGGTCCGAGATACCCAATGACGCCGCCTCAAGCATCATCTGTCTTTCCATGTCGCCGGAGCCAGCCACAATAAAGAGAACATTCGGGTTCACTTCGAGTACGCGTTTTGCCGCTCGAATAAAATACTCAGGACCTTTTTGAATAGTAATGCGTCCAACGAAAAGTACAATCTTCTGCCCGGCTTTTTTTAGTTCAGAAAGTTTAGCGGGAACATTCACGTAGTCGCATTCGTCGATGCCGTTATGTACAACCTGGATTTTAGATGCTGGAATACCATAATGCTCTACAATTTTGCCCTTTGTAAAATCTGAGACCGCGATGATACCGTCGGCATACTGCATACTTTCTCTCTCAATATTGTAAACGTCCTGATTTACCCCCTGCCCGCCTGTGCGGTCAAACTCGGTTGCATGCATATGAAGAATGAGGGGCTTCCCAGAGATTTTTTTTGCCTCAATTCCCGCAAGAAAAGAAAGCCAATCGTGCGCATGGATGACATCGAAATGTTCTTTCTTTGCAATATCTCGAGCGCGGAGCGCATAGCGACGAACTTCTTGCATGAGAGTGTCACCGTAGATATCCGAAATCATCTTGTCTCGCTCGCGAACATAGCTGTCCGAGGTGACATATGGTCTCAACGTTGTCTCAATCTCATGGAACTTTACGCGGCGCTCGTCAGCAAAAAGAATATTCATAAATGAAGCGGAGACGCCAACCTTTTTGGGAAGCACAAAGAGTACCTCGATTTTTCTCCCTGCGAGTGCGCGTGTAAGACCGAAACATGCAGTACCAAGACCCCCACTGTTGTGGGGAGGAAATTCCCATCCGAACATAAGTACGCGCATATATTTTTTTAAAAAGCTTGCGCTTATTGTAACACGATTAAAAAAATAAAAATGCACAAATATACTGTGGATAAGTAGCTCAAGAGATTTATTGTACTAATGTGCCAGACAATTACTAAAAATACCCACATGCTGAACAATCACGTCTATAATTTACTCCTTCAAGCTACACAGAAACACAAGAGCTCATGGCGTATAAAGAATGCATACAAGAAGACGCTTATGGCTACGAAGGATGCAGAACATTTTGGGAAAATATGAAAAAAGATAAAGAAGGTCATATCGCAGAGCTCAAGATAATGATTAAGAAACCATTGTAGTTTAGATAGATTACTCAAGGCAGAGAAAACCCTGTAGCTGCCGGGTTTTCTCTGCCTTGATTTTTGTATTAAACTGTGATATAATTGCACTTACCTATGGAGCCTCTTACTTTCCCTATTCGCCTAAACCGCTACCTTGCCCACAAAGGTTATTCTACACGCCGTGGCGCCGATGAACTCATTACCAAAGGTTTGGTAAAAATAAATGGGAAAGTTGCTGTGCTCGGAGACAAAGTAGAGTCACCCGATGATATTGTTGAGGTCTCTGCAAAGGTCATCGCAAAGATTCTAGGCTCCTATCGCTACCTCGCCTACTATAAGCCACGCGGTATTTCTACCGACACGCAAACAGAGGGAGAAAGCATCAAGTCGTCTCTGCCAGCACTACGCGGACTCTTTCCTCTTGGTCGTCTCGACAAAGACTCGGAGGGCCTTGTAATCCTTACCAACGACGGGCGTTTGACTGACCGCGTGCTTTCTCCCGACCGCGTGCATGAAAAGGAATATTTAGTAAAAGTTGATAAAAAGATTACAGATACTTTTATTCGCCACCTTGAACGCGGTATTTTAATAGAAATATACAAAACGAGGCCCGCAAAGGCCCGTCGCGCAGGAGAAACACTTTTTCGTATTGTGCTTACCGAAGGCAAGAAGCACCAAATCCGCCGTATGTGCGCTGCCGAGGGTTATCAAGTCCTTGAACTCAAACGGTTGCGTATTATGAATATAAAACTCGGCGATCTAAAAGAAGGCGCGTATCGAGATATCGCGAGCGAAGAACTCGAAACCCTCAAAAAAAGTATCGGATTGTGATTAAAAAAACAAGGCATGAACCACGAAGAACGCAGTCATCATAATCGCTGACAGTATACTTGACCATACTGCGATTAGTACTGCGCGTTCGAGCGATTGAGTGCTTGCGGATGTCTTACGGCGAATAAGGAAGATAACCGTAAATAAAAAGATTGCAAGCGCACTTTTCCCAAGCCAATGATGCGCAAAAACAGTTTTCAGCGTATCCTTAAGTGGGCTCCACAATTCAGCGCCGATTGTGAGAATCGTAATTAGTACGGCAACCGCTGCAGTTCCTTCTGCTGCAGCACGCGCTCGAATTAGTAAATTGGTGTCTCGGACGTGAGTTGTCATCTTATGAGTAGATATTTTCATATTGTATATATTTTATGAGCGCGCCGCGCCAGAAATGATGATTCCCGCACCCGCAATAAATGCGCCAAAGAGGAGTATGGTGAGGGCGAGATTCCTCACCGCTTTTTTTATCTTATCGTCTTGCTGTTTTTCTAGCACTAGTATTAAAAACCAAAGCGCAAGCGACATAAAAGGAAGCATAATAAAAATGTGCTCCTTTGCTTCCATGATTACTTGATGCGCCCACGGATATGCTCCCTTTAAAATTACCGGCTTCACTGCTTTACCATAATAAACAACGTAGTAATAGGCGCCACTCGCCCACGAGCCTAAAAAGCCTATTGTCGCCCATCCGGCAAGTGAGCGTAAATACTTCCATGATGGTGTTTTGCGCAGAAAATGCATGAACACAAGGTGTGTTAGTCCGATAGCCAGCACTCCAACGAGTACGTGAGCTATAAGTGCGTATGTAAGCGGTGCGGTCATAATGTTAATGTTCTTTGTGCGGTACAAACTTTTTGTGTATTAACTGCAAAATATAATACATTGTCACAACCGCAAGAGCGTATATACTGAATATCGTTACATATGATGAATTTACATCGCCGCGCGCGAAGACACCAAGAACGAGCGCAGCATACCACGAGGTGATAGAAACAGCACTCCCCCACAAAAGAGGGATGAGGCGTAATTGCATAAGTACTGCGCTTGCGGACAAAATACCAATGACCGCAAACTTCGCCCACAGGGCAGAAGAGTACAACAACTCTTCCGCACCTGACAATCTGTAGTAAAGTAGAAAACCAAAGCCAGAAAGAACGAGCAAAAAGAATCCGAGCCGCAAAACAGCATAGGTACTCTGCATAAGCGCGTTTTCATCCGGAGAAATCTCGCCATCACGCTTCGCGTACACAAGATTTACTTCGGCAAATGTTGCGCCACCGACACCAAGGGCTACCCCTACGATATGCGCGATAATGAGGATTGTGTACCAGTCCATAATATACGCTTCATATTACACTAAAATCCCTCGCTTGCCCAAATAGGGCTTTCTTTTGTCGACATTGCGAGCACTGCGTCGCGAAGTGATGTCGGAAAAACCACTGCATCACGAAGCTCGTCACGTGTGAGCCACGCAAATTCCAAATGGTCTTCTTGGCTTACGCGACCACCGTCGCTTAATAGTACTACTTTAAAGACAAGATTTATTTCGTGAACCTCACCATTCTTCGTATGAAATTTATTTTCTGACGCGCCAAGAAATCGCATTACTTCGCTTTCCTCACCCAATTCTTCCGCAATTTCCCGTACAAGCGCCTCGGGAGCGCTTTCACCTTCCTCAATATGCCCACCGGGAAAAAACCAATTTGCGAGCCCTTTTCCACGACAAAGTAAAAATTTGCCATCTTCCTCTACCACCGCGCGCGCAATACATTCAATGTTTCGCATATTTAAAAGTAATTAAAAAATACCATTAGACCAATCACAATAGAAGTAGTGGCAACAACGAACACAAACCCGGCCATAATATCCTTTATTTTCCCAATTACCGGGTCGGTCTTCGGCTCAATTTTATTGCATAAGTCTTCGACCGCAGTGTTGACCATCTCGGCAGCGAGGACAGCGCCGATGCATCCAATGACGATTATCCATTCAAGCAGTGAGAAATCAAAATAACATGCGGAAACCAAAACAATAAGCGCAGTTGCGCACTCGATACGAAAGTTTACCTCTTCTTTCCATACAGTGCGGATGCCGTTCATTGCCCACCCAAAGCTCTTGATCAACTTGTTCATCCTTTCATTATACCACGAAGCCTGCTTATTTTTGTTTTCCCTCCCACTGTGCCACTTCTTGCTCGTTCATGCCAAGATAGTGTGCAACTTCGTGAAAAACTGTTTCGTGGACGATTGCTCGCACTCGCACAAGGTCACCGTTTGCGCTCCTTTCTGTTGGACCTTGAAACACAACGATAACATCGGGGAGCGTCATCCCTATGCCGTAATTATCTCCACGCTCAATAAGAGGCACACCTCTATATAACCCAAGGAGGTCCTGTCCGAATGCTAAGTGATTTTCCGTACGTGTCTCAGCGGAAGTTTCCTCCTCAACCGTAAAAACAACATTTTTTATCTTATGCTGAAACTGTTCTGGTACTTTTGCAAGTTCATCAATAACAATTTGTTCGAATTCTTCGCGGGGTATCATTGTGTGAAAAGTATATCATTACCATTGTGCATTAAAAACCCGTTTACAAATTATTAAGAAAAAATTCCATAATCTTTTTCTGGTATGCATCATCAAACTGGCCATGAGAAAGATTTTCTTGAAACCAAAAGTTTGCGCGAGGATTATTTTTAAATGCATCCTGAAGCAGGAGCGCATGTTTAAATGGAATCATCTCATCGTTTTTGGAGTGAATGATGAGAATTGGGATTTGAATATTTTTTGCCGCTTCCACGGGAGAAGCCTTGCTTATATCGATACCAAGAAACAATTTCGTCCAAAGCTCGGTGAGCCACGCGAGCGGATAATCGAGCAGCGATAGACGATAAAGCTCGCGTGCCATCAAATCTAATCTCGCATAGCTCGCCTCAGAAACAACAGCCTTAATCTCCGGTCTTTGTGAAGCAGCCATGAGTCCAACAGCCCCGCCCATAGAAAATCCCCATACGCCGACCTCATTAATACCGCGTGATTTCAGATATTCCATCGCGGAAGCAAAGTCTGCTGATTCTTTCGCGCCCGCTGTGGAATATGATCCCCCACTCTGTCCAAAGTGGCGGAAATCAAACAAGAAGAGATTATATTTCTCGTTCAAAAACACAAGCGCGGGCAAAATGTCCCCTTTGTCGGCAGGGTATCCATGGAGAAGCACTATGGTTTTTGCATCCGTGCTTTTGTTTGGGATAAACCAGCCTGACAGAGCAAGTCCGTCTGCTGTTTTTAAAGCTACTTCTTCGTAATCAAGACCAAGCTCCTTTGGTGTGACCGTTGAAATTATTTTTGGCGGGCGAATCGACATATAAAAGCCCCACAATGAAGTAATCAGAAGAAATAGAACTAGAGTGAAGAAGATAACTTTCATTGCAGTGATTTTTGGCGGAACGTCGGTGTGCTCCGTGTACGATATGCAAATTTCCGTATTTCCTCAACAATAATGATTGAAGAAGCGACTGCAAGAATCATCCCCCATTCCGCAAGTGATAGGGGAACAGTATGTAAAAGTTTTTGCCCAACGCTCGTATACAGTGCGCTTATCTGGAGCATGACTACTATCGCTGTCGCGCCAAGGAGAAATAAATTAGAAAAAGGATTCATTTGACATATAGACAAACGCTCAGACCGACAATTCCACACATTGAACCACTGAAATACCGCGAGGAGTGTAAGGGATATTGTCCATGCCTTTGCAGAATCTCCTGCCTCATATCCACTAAAGAGGTATAATGTGCCGACTGCCATCACGCTCGCCATTATCACGATGCGTGTTATCATCAGCCGGTCAACAAGGCGACGCGATTCCTTCGTGCGCGGTTCAACCAAAAGACCTTTTTCTTTTGGTTCCATTGCAAGTGCTGTGTCCAAAAAACCATCAGTAACAAAGTTGAGCCAAATGATTTGTGCCGGCAAGATAGGGACCATGTAGCCCAGAATTATCGCACCAGCGATTGTCAAAACCTCTCCCGCACTCGTGGAAAACAAATAGAGAATGACTTTCTTGATTGTTTTATAAATACTACGTCCTTCCTCGACTGCAGAAATTATGCTTCCAATGTTGTCATCCAAAAGAATGATATCTGACGCTTCTTTTGCTACTTCTGTGCCGATGCGGCCCATCGCAACGCCAAGATCTGCCGCAGACAAGGACGGCGCGTCATTTACACCGTCCCCAGTCATTGCTATGATATTTCCATTTTCTTTATATGCGCGAATAATGCGGAGTTTGTGTTCAGGTGTCACACGCGCGAAAACAGAAACATTTGAAATTGCGCGAGCGAGGTCTTTGTCGGACAGAAGCTCAATTTCTCCCCCGCTCATAATCTTGTCTCCTGCATTATAAATACCCGCCTCCAGAGCAATCGCGTGCGCAGTAATGCGATGGTCCCCAGTAATCATCACAGTACGGATTCCCGCATCACGTGCGTATAAAACGGTACTCGCAACTTCAGTGCGCAGTGCATCACGCATCGCAAGGAACCCGACAAATGTCGCACGTGGCGGGTTCCCCGCACTCGGTAAGTTCTCGCTTCCGGCAGACATAGCAAGCGCGATGACACGAAGTCCTTCCTTTGAAAGCGACGTGAGCACAGATTCTATAAATTCTCGACTTTTCGTATCAAGTGGCACGCTCGCGCCATTTCTCCATATCGTATCGCAAAAATCAAGAATAATTTCAGGAGCGCCAGACAGCGACAAGACATTCGTGTCCCCGACCTTATGCAACACCGCGTGATATTTAAGCGTATAATCAAACGGCATTTCTGAAACAAGCGGCGACTCTTGCTCGAGAATATTTTTGTGAAATCCAAGCTTCTGCGATAAAACAAGCATCGCCGCTTCAGTGGGATCACCCGAGAGGTTCCACTGATTGTGTTCCTCGTTCCATACCACGTGTGCATTTGCAGAAAGAGCGGAAATTTTTCCGATGAGCAAAAGTTCCTGGTGGTTCGCTATGTCCACCATATCGCCCGCAATATGCACATCGCCGCGCGGATCGTATCCGATACCGCCTATTTCAAAAAACCTGCCATCCGTGTAAACTTTTTGAACTACCATCTCGTTTTTTGTAAGTGTGCCCGTCTTGTCGACCGCAAGAATATCCACCTGCCCAAGTGCCTCCACCGCATGCATTTTTTTCACGAGCGCATTTTGTTTGCCCATTCGCCACACACCTGTTGCCAAAACAAGCGTCAGCACAATCGGAAGCCCTTCTGGAACAATTGAGACCAAGAGAGATACAACGGTAAGGAACATTTCTCCGGATTCCTTCCCCATAATGATACCGAGGGCAAAAAGCAAAAGGGAAATACCCGCTGCAACAAAAATAATCAAGTGCGCGAGTTTCTCAATGTTTGCTTTGAGTGGTACATCGCTGCCAATTGCGACAATCTCTCTCGCGATGAGACCTATCTCTGTATCGAGACCAGTTCCAATGACAATAGCTCTTCCTGTGCCAGTCGCAATATGAGTACCCTTAAAAAGTATATTGCGTCTATCAGCGACGGGAAGTGTTTCCTCAGATATCGTATCTGTTATCTTGCGCACCGTGGTCGACTCCCCAGTAAGCGCCGCTTCGTCTACGCGCAAGTGTAGAACTGAAATAAGTCTCGCATCTGCCGGTACCCGCTCACCTTCTTGCACGATTATTATGTCTCCGGGAACGATTTCCTCATCAGAAACGATTACTTCTTTTCCATCGCGTAAAACGGTGGCGTTGGTTTCGACAAATTTTCGAAGACTCGCCAGTGTGTTTTGTGCGCGTCCTTCTTGTATTGTTCCAACAATTGCATTGAATACAAGAACAGCAAGAATAATAAAAGTGTCTGAAGTTTCTCCAACCAAAAGTACCGCTCCTGCCGCCGCGAAAAGAATATAAATGAGAGGGCTTTGAAACTGTCGCAAAAAAACAAATATTAAATTGTCTGATTTTGCCTCAGGAAGTTTGTTCCCACCATATTTTTGAAGGCGGAGTAATGCCTCAGAGGTGCTTAATCCACTTACGTCCGTTCCAAGCAGATTAAAAACATCCTCAACCGACTGCGTGTGCCACACTGGTCGCTCATCATTGTTCCCGTTCATTACTTTCATTGTATCAAATTATACTTAAGAAGTTTTCAAAATATTTGTAACGTAATCAATAACCGCTTCACCGTGTCTTTCAGGTTCTACGTTTTCCCAAACATGCACTACCGTGCCCTCTTCATCTACTAAAAATGTTGTTCGTGCGACGCCGGTGATTGACCAAACTCCAAGAGCATTTAAAAGTTCGTGCTTTGTATCTGCCCAAAGTGGGAACTGAAGCTCATGATGTTGAGCAAATTTTTTGTGCGACTCTTCATCATCAGGGCTAATACCCACTACTGCGACCCCAAGCGCTTTAAACTCTCCGTACACATCCCGAATACTGCATGCTTCTTTTACGCACCCTGGAGTCTCGTCCATTGGATATGCGTATAAGACTGCATAAGAACCGAGAAAGTCGCGTAACGAAACAGATAAACCATTCTGGTCCAAAACTTTAATATCGAGTGGCGCCTTTCCTCCTGTTTTTATCATTATCTAAGTATACCACTACAATAAGTATCGCAATGCCTATTTTGAATTTTCCTGTGTATTAATGAAATTCAGCTTTTCTTCGCGTGACCACCTCTTGAATTCTGCTTCACGGGCACGAGCAGTCGCAAAGTCAGGCACCTCTTCTGAGTATTTCAAAACAACCGGGCGTCGGATTTTGGTGTAATGTGCGCCACTTTTTAGATTATTGTGCTCGTACAACCTTTTCCCAAGATTGTTTGTACTACCGACATAAAGCGTCCCATCTGCGCATTCTAAAATATACACAAAATAAGACATGAAAACATAATTTTACCTCAACCCGTGCTCACGGAAGCATTCGACGTACTTTCGATCTAGTCCTAAAATATGCCCTGTCCACCATTCTCCCAAAAAATCCATCAATTCAAAAGGCAAAGCAACTTCGTTGTTGAGATAGTCATTTTTAAATTTAACAATCATCTTCCGAGCTTCATCATGGGACTTTATGTGTTCTGCTCTATCTTTATAGTCAAACTGTTCAAAATATTTCTCTTCTGTCGCAAAATGATAGTCCGCCCACTCGCTAAGTTCCTCAAGGATTGTTTTCAAGTCTTCATTTTCGGTCGATGCTTGCATTGCATGATAAAGTTTATTGATGATCCCAGCCATCTTTTGATGTTGTGCATCAATTTCTGCAATATCGAGGCGATATACATCGCTCCACATGAGTAAATCTTTCATGATAAATATCCATTAATCAATTAGTACGTTTATTATATCATTTTTTAAAAAAATTCACGGTCAACTCTGGCTCACCAAGGACTACCCTTGGTAATTTATAGCATTCTGTACAGCTTGTCCCATATTGCGTACATCGCGTAGGTGTCTTGCCCGCAATAAATTTTTAGATGTTTTGAGATATGCTCGCTAGTTTCTAGTGGAGTTTTTTTGTCGGTCATCTCCCACCAGGAATTTGATGCTTGCCCACCCTCTTTGATAACGAGGCTGTCGTACGACAAATCAACAAGCGCAGGTAGAACTTTTTTAATTGAGGTGCTTCCTTTAAATTTTGGATGCACAAAATGCTGTTTCTTGAAAACATCCATTAGGTCGTAGAGCATATTATTTATACGCTCCATCGTGGCTTTGTGCTCTGGCAAGCGCTCACCGAGCTCGCGGTTTACTCCAGCCTCAAAGGATTTATTCCACGCAATCACTGTCCCCTTCGGTCCAATATTTTTTTCGAGAAGCTTTGCCACAGCATCCGAAGGGTCACTCCGCTTTTCATGAAGATACTCAATGTGAGACATTTTGTCACCTGGTTTTTCAAGAATGTGAAGTGAAAACTGAAATGGGATCCTTTGGTATGGGCGAAAACCATCAAACGCTGGTATCGCAGGAGCGTATGTTTCGTAGTCAAAAAAGTAAAGCGGGAACACAAGGTCTTTTATTTCTTCACTAATTCCCACCATATCAATCATTGGTTTCTGTCTGCGATGCACGGTAATTTGGTTTACCTGAACATCAGAAAGCTCCATACCCTCGGGGATGTCCAGCATGTTGAAAATTTTTCCATCCACAAGTGTTGCAAGTTTCTTTTTGCTCGTTCCAATGCGTGAAATATCATGAACCGAGTAGCTCGGAACTTCAGGGTTTGAATATGCAAATGTCGTGCAGTGACGGCTTCGCCCATTATAAATACATTCACATCCACCAGATGGCTCTTTTTTGTTATTTAAATATTCCTTAGCAGTTTTCATCTGTTCCTCCACAAGCGCGAGACCTGCGGTAACTGCTTCTGTCTGGTCCTCAATCAAAAATAGCTCTTCTGTATTAAGCGCGCCAAAACGAACATAATCTTTGTTTAGATGCACAAGGAAATATTTTCCCATAGGCACATCCGCGCGAGAAAGCACCGACTCCTGAAACGTGAGGTCATCAATATGGTTGTGGTCAGTCCCGCCCTCCTTGAGCGAGTTTGTGCCCTTTATTTCATACAAGTCCCAACAGCTTTCTTTTTCATTCCAAACAAGCGCGTCATTTCGCGCAATGAAACCATCCTCAATAAATGTTGCTTGAAAAATACACGGGGTACGTTCCTCCATTAGCTCACGTGTTTTTTCTACGGCCTCCTCACCCCTTTCCAAAACCTCCACCCCTCCAGCAAATATGGAGAGCTTGTGAGCCTCGGCTTCCACCTCGTTTCCTTGCTCCATCAAGTTCTGCTCAAAAGCTGAAAGCTCAAACTTCTCCAAGAGTTCAGGCTTGTGGAGCTTAAGCCAAGTATTCTTCGGACAGAAAACATAATCAAGAAAAATTGTTTTGGAGATGATCATTACTGACTATTCTACCATAAACTTAAAAACACCAGCATGGTGTTTTTAAGTTTAGTCGGAGTTTCTTGGCAACCAATCCATGAGTTTTTTGCGATGTTGGTCGAGGGACCAGAGTTCACCGTGCGTAAAAAGCGCCGTATGCGCATCCCTAAACTTTTGAAGAAGGGTCGCAGTAGCACGAGGCCAACCAGTAGGCATGTTTTTGTTGTAGGATTCCAAAAACTCAGAAACAGGAATCAAAACAGGCGTTTCCTTCATATTTTTCTTTTGACCAAGCATAATATGCATGATAACACAAAAAACACAGAAAAACAAGGTTCTAGAATACACTATTAAACTAAATTTCGTAAAAGACTAACGATAGTAAGGGGACCGACGCCACCGGGAACAGGGGTCATAAATGAAGCCACATCCCCACATGCGGGGTCCACATCGCCAACGAGCTTGCCTGACTGCTCACTCGTACCCGCATCGATGATCACGACACCTTTCTTTATCATGTCTGGCTTAATGCTATGCGGAACACCCATTCCTGAGATAATAATATCTGCATCTTTAAGGAGTGCGAGTTTTTCTTTTTTGCTTGTCTTTATGTCGATCACACGGTGAGGCACTTTCATTCGATTGAACATTAGGTGCACAGGCTCTCCAACGAGGCGCCCCTGCCCTGCTACAACGATTTTTTTACCATTAAGCGAAACGTTGCACGACTCGAGTATTTCATGCACCGCTTGCGCAACGGGCGGAGTTCTGTCTATTTTCCCTTTAGCATAGCTTTCTTTTGCTACAGTACCCAGCACATCAATATCTTTGAGTGGTGGCACCACGTCGAGAATTTTCTCATTGTCGAGCCCCCCGCTGAGCGGAAGCTGAACAACAATGCCATCGTAATCGTTTTCACTAAGCATCTGCACTGCTTTAATTGCCTCAGCAGTTGTTTCAATATTTGAAAATTTCTTCACCTCAACAGAAATACCCACACGCTCCGCCACTCGTGTCTTTATCTTCACAAATTGTTCCATTGCTGCATCCACGCCAAATATCACGAAACAAACTCTTTTCGGCGTCGAAAAGAGAAGCTCAGTCACAAGCTTCTCTTCAAGCGTTTTTGCGATTTTGTTTCCGTCGACAAGCATATGTACAAATTATTCTGTTGTTACACCGTCAAAATGTTCTTCTTTTTCATCCGCCTTGGTTTTATGTACCGTGCCGTCCTTATGCTCTGCTGGTGAATAAATGCTGTAAAGTTTTAAATGTGTACTTCCTGTGTTTAGTACATTGTGGCGAGTCCCCTGTGGAATAACGACGGCGCTACCATCAGATACCGCATGCTCCACACCATCAAGAATAACTTTTCCTTCGCCCGCCTCAAAACGGAGGAATTGATCCAGGTGATGCGTTTCCTCGCCGATCTCCTCACCCACGGCAAGATTCATAAGCACAAGCTGACTGTTTTTCCCCGTATAGAGCACTCGCCGATAATCCTCATTCTCCAAAGTCGCTTCTTCAATGTTTGTAATGTATCCTTTCATAGGGGAATAATAGCACACATTTTTTAGGAGCGTGAGTTCGCAGAAAGGCACAAATACAAAATTAAATGGTAAGATAATACCGATGATATATCATTTTATTTCTAATAATATTTACAGCGCGCTATTCATAGGGCTCCTTTTTGGAGGAGAGACGGCTCTCCTTCCCGCAATATATTTTGGTATATCCGGGGTAATCAATCTTGAAGCAGTTATTGGAATATCGATTATAGCAACTGCGATTTCGGACACGTTTTGGTACTATCTGGGACGAACCATGTCCGCGGAAAAAATATCATCCTTTAAAATCCTTAAAAAATATGTTGCCAAAATAGCAATTCTTTCAAATTCTTTCAAAAGTAACGGCCTTACGCTCCTTTTTTTCTCAAAATTTGTTTATGGCACACGAACTGCCGCACAAATACTTTGCGGAGTACATTCCATCAATTTTGTTAAATATTTTTTTATAAATATTTCTGGTATTTTGGCACTCAACATTTTTTTTCTCACGCTAGGCATGATGGTCGAAAAAAGTTTTGCGCAATTTGTAGAATCTCCGACACGCCTCTGGCTCGCGCTACTCCCCGTCCCCGTCTGTGCGGTGGTGCTTCAGACTTTATTTAAGAAATTAATATGGAAAAAATTATTTCAGTTATAATACCGGCATATAACGAATCTGCTGGGATCAGGCGGGTGATCAAAATAATAAGATCGTCTCCCATTGTTCGTGAAATAATCGTGGTAGATGACGGCTCATCAGATAATACATCAGCTATCGCGATTCGCTCGGGTGCGCAAGTAATCACGCTTCCACGAAATAGAGGTAAAGGACAGGCAATGCAAGCCGGTGTCAATGAAGCAAAAAATGATGTGATTCTTTTTTGTGATGGAGATATGTACGGATTTTCTGAGACAAGCATCAAAAACATGGTGTCCCCAATAATTGAAGGAAAAGAAGACATGGTAATAGGTATTCGTCCGGTAATTTCCTCCATTCAACGTATTTTCCCTTTTCTTGTACCGATAAGCGGTTTTCGAGCTATTAAAAAAAGTCTGTGGTCAGAGATTCCCTCAAAATTTATTTCTGGCTATCAAGTAGAGCTAGCTATTAATTTTGTAGCAAGAAGAAATGGCTGGCGCGTTCTACATTTTGACGTACCAGGGCTCAAGCATTCTATCAAAGAGGCGAAGTTGGGGATATTCTCTGGACTTGTGGCACGCGCCACAATGAGTTTTGATGCCCTGTTGTTCTTTCTTGATTTGTATTTACTGAAGCGCGCGGAATCAAACGCAGCACTAAAAAAAGCCAAGGCGTACGAGCGAGTGCGCTTACAGAAATAATAAATCGCGGTCCAAATCATCAGAATCGGTTCCCCGTGCTTTTTGTGTGATCGCTTTATGAGTTGAACCAAGATAGATTACCCGTTTGCCAAACTTATCCTCAAGGCAATCAATTTGTTTATGTATTAAACCAAATTTATCGCTTTTAATAGTGCCTCCAAACAAATCTTTTTGTGATATAAAATTTAGCGTAAGATCCTGCAAGATTGTACCCGTGGTGCGATAGAGAGTGCCTCTCGCGTAAATTTTTTCAAAGTGCAGATGAACGAGAGAAAGTAAAATTTCTGGCGAATTTGAAGGAACGGGGAGCGTTACTGTAATTGTTATTATTTTGAAATTCTGAGTTTTAAGAAAAATGGAAATCTTCTTTGGCACCAGTCCATAGTACCGTGCCTTTCTGCAAGCATCCTCTATATGTTTTGAAAACTGTGACCACAAAAAAGTTTTATCATTTGTCGAAGGAGTAAATGTTTTTGTTTTTTGAATCGATGAATAAGCTGTTTTTGCCTCTGTATCTACTTCCATAACTAAGATCCCGTTGAGCTCCTGCCAAATTGTTTCATATGGCTTCGAAAGGTTCTGTCTGATCCATGAAATATCTTTACTGCTAAAATCCAAGGCAGTGTGCACCCCCTTCTTTGTTAATAATTCCGAAGTTTTTGGACCGATACCCCAAATTTTCTCGACAGATTTTTTTGCAAGAAAGTCCGGCGCTGTATCGCAATCAATTATAGTGAGACCGTTTGGCTTAACCCAGTTTGATGCAACTTTTGCGAGAACTTTCGTCGGCGCGAGGCCTATCGATACCGACAGCCCGAGTTCTTCATTTATTTCTGATTTAATTTTTTGAGCAATCTCCCAATAAGTCAGCTTGAGTGTGCGGTCGAGACCAGTGAAATCGGCAAAGCATTCATCTATGCTGTATTCTTCTACGCCATAGGCGTACCTGCGTACGATATCGAACATCTGGCTTGAGTATTCGGCATAGGCACGATAGTCTCCTGGGAGAATTACTACGCATGGAAAATCTCTCTTGATCTTGAATATAGGCATCCCGCGAACAACCCCAAGTGCTTTTGCTTCGTATGACAATGCAGACACAATCCCCCGTTCCTCGCCAGTTACCACAGGAAGACCTTTTAACGATGGATTTTTTGCAATCTCTACACCCACAAAAAAAGCATCTCCGTCGATATGAAAAATTATCTTAGATTTTGGGATAGGAAGGTCGCTCATCCACCACATTATACCAAATCTGAATGTGTCATACGGAAAGCAACAAATATCAAGGAAAACAAAATTCCAACAAGCCCAAAGAATTTCAGCGTATCACCGTATATAACCGCTTCGCTGGCATATGTAGAAATAATTGCAAAAGGGAGTTCTGAAAGAAAAGTGATGGCTATGTAAGTTCCCGCAGGGTAACGAATAATGCCAAACGCGTACCCAAGCTCTGCTGGAAGCGCAATACGTAAAAGTAACGCAGTAGTAAAAGTCGTGCGCTTTTTGACCACGTTGCTCCAATCATCAAGTTTCTCTGTTGATACGAAATAAGAAACAGCCTTATACCCAAAATAGCGTCCAATAAGGTATGCAGTTATGTCGCCAATGAACCATCCACAAAGTAAAAATATTATTGTAGGAACAGGCCCCCAAATTACGGTAGCTATCGGTACGAGTGGAATGTTTGTCAGCGGACTAATAAGGGCAGCGAGTGCTGATGTCAGCACAAACACAAGAATCGCGAGGAGTTGATTTTGTACTGCGAGCTCATTTAAGTAATCCGCTATTGTGTAAAATGTACCTTGTAGAACGCTTGAATACCAAAACAAAAAAGCAATTACTATTGCAATGCATAAGAAAAGAATGAGACGTTTGTTCATAGAATAAGTATAGCAAGTATTACGCTCATTGGTGTCAAAACCTGTCTAAACTTTGTGGAAATCGTCTTTCGCTTCTTTTGGATTTCAAAAACTCATGGCGGATTTTCTCGAAAACCCCGTCGCGCCCTATTGCGACGCTCCGCATTTTGGCGAAAAAACGAATTCTACTTTGTGGCTGGGAGGCTTGGAATCGAACCAAGATTCTCGACTTCAAAGGTCGGTGTCCTACCATTAGACGATCTCCCAAGGTATTATTCAATTTTGCGTACATTTCTTGACTGTGCCAAAAGTATGGCCGAGGCCGCGATTCCGTCTTATGTCTCTATGTGAGACATCGCGACGCGAACTTAAGCTTTTTTATAGTCGAACGCTTCGCTTGTAAAAAACTTAAGTTCGCCTACCATTAGACGATCTCCCGATGTATTTATTTTTTACAATAATACTTGTGCACAATACACCAAAAAGCTCTCTTAGCCAAGTGTCATATATTCGTAGCCATGACTACGAATATATGACACTTGGCTGTTTGATAAGCAAATCAAATGTAAGACTGGTAACAGTTGCACTACTTTCCTGCTATCCGGAGCAAGGCCAGCTCAAGCGCGAGTCCAGGTACAACTGCTACGCGCACACTCTCGTATGCACGGAGTAGTTCGGCAAGCTCCTTTGAAGTGAGGGTTTGAATCGCACTTTTTGCGAGATCCTCAATCAGTGCCATATCTTCAGTTGGAAAATCCCCTATCATCTCCTTACGAGATGAAGCGACAAAGCGAAACATCATCACTGCGCGCATTTTACGAAGTAATAAATCAAGAAAAACTTTTTCTTCCACGCCACGTTCTATTGCGTTCGCAAGTGCTGAAAGCCCCCTTTCAACATCACGTGCAACAATTGCGCGAAGAAAATTATTTACCAGCCGGCTCTCGGGCGCGCCGGTAACCGCTTCAACTTCCTGCTGCGAAATCTTTTTATCAGATGACGATGCGATAACTTTTTGCAAAATTCCAAGCGTGTCACGGAATGAGCCCTCGCCGAGTAGTGCAATGAGGTCGGACGATGCAGGTTCAAGCGCATAGCCTTCTTTTTTTGCAACAGCCTCAACGAGTGTCTTCAATGTTGTCTGCGAAGGTTTTTCAAAACGAAAACTCTGACAACGCGAAACAATTGTTTCAGGAATTTTATTTTCATCTGTCGTGGCAAGAATGAAGACCACATGACGTGGCGGTTCTTCGAGAGTTTTCAAAAGTGCAGGAAATGCTTCGCGTGAAAGCATGTGTGCTTCGTCGATAATGTACACTTTGTATGGCGAGTGCATTGGCACCGTATGTACAGCATCGCGGAGCGCGCGAATGTCGTCAATGCCACGATTAGACGCAGCATCTATTTCATAAATATCGTCATCATGTGCACCGATAGCACGGGCAAAAATGCGCGCAATTGACGTCTTCCCCGTACCGCGCGAACCACAAAAAAGATACGCATGACCAATATTTCCTGCCTTAATGGCTCCTAAAAGCGTTTTTACCACTTGTTCCTGCCCTATTACCTCCTCAAAGGACTTTGGGCGGTATTTGGTATAAAGCGCGAGATTCGAGGACATAGTGAAGATATTGTATCATAAAGAAAAAACCCCGCGAAGTGCGGGGGTTTAGGCGTTACGTTGATACTTGTTATTTTATTTATCGGATTTTGCGGACACATCTGTAATATCAGAATGAAACGCAAAGGCACTCTGAAATGCCAACTCTGATATCCTTGGGCTGTTGAAGCTATTTGGCGGAACCTCTTCTCTCCATGAACCAGGAATAGCAGGTGTATCCTCCCTCATTTCGGTTGCGGGTAATCCAACTTCTTCTTTCATCATTTACTCCTCTATCGTGTTGTCTAAAGAAAGATTACCACGAAAATGATTAGAATCAAAACTAAAGCGACTTCAAAAAACCACGCGCAATTCGTTCAACTTCGTCTGCATTTTTTGCGTCCATCATATACACACGGAGTTCTTTTGCTCCGTCAAAACCATGCACGTACGCCTTATAGTGCTTTTTCATAATAGCAAAATTTTTGATATCACCGAGAAGTTTTTCAAAGAGATGCGTGTGCTCGATGAGAATTTCAAATTTTTCTGCTAGCGTAGGCGGCTCAGTGCGCGTACGATCAAAAAGCCACGGTGTGCCGAACATTGCACGACCAAGCATTACACCATCGGCGCCTGTTGCACGCGCTTTTTCATTTGCATCAGTAAGATCTTTTATATCCCCGTTGCCGATGATGAGTGTACCAGTCCCCTCTGCGAGCTTTACTGCCCGCGCGACTTCCTCCCATCTAGCAGGTACAAGAGAAAGCTCTTTGCGTGTGCGTGCGTGCACGGTGATCACTGCGGGCTTTGTCTCGAGAATCGCACCGATCCACTCTGAGAGAGTTTCTTTGTTGTATCCGATGCGAGTTTTTACAGATACAGGCAAGCTCCCTGCGCCTGTCATGGTGGCACGAATGCACTCCAGTGCGAGCTTTGGGTTTTTCATATGCGCGGAACCAGCACCTTGTTTCTCGATGCTTTTGTCAGGGCAACCCATATTGATGTCAATACCGTCAAAGCCGAGTGATTTGATGAGCTCGGCAGTTTTTTGCATATGCTCGGGAGTCGAACCAAAAATCTGCGCAACAATTGGATGCTCGCGGTCGCTAAATGCGAGATCGCGCTTTAAAATGTCGCGCCCCGCACTGCACAAGCCATCTGCTGAAACAAACTCTGTCCAAAAAACATCAGGTCCACCACCCGGCTCGCCGTGGCGGCTATACTTCGCTATCATCTGCCGAAATGCAGCGTCGGTCACATCCGCCATTGGCGCAGCAACAAAAAAAGGTTTTGGTAGCTTTGCCCAAAATCCCATTATTGGCTTCTGTGAATTATCATTGTTCTTGTCGGTCATTTTTTGCACTCTAGCATACTTAACTACCTCTTTTACCATATAAGCCACTAACATATATTTGTACCTATAGGTACAAATATATGTTAGTGGCTAATTTTCAAACCCAAATATAACTTTATTGCCAAAGCGCATGTCTATATAGAGAAGCTTCTTTTTCAAACTGACATTATCAGGAAATTGCACAGGGATTGCCGCCAGGAGGTTTTTTAGCAATACTGCAGGCTTGGATTCATCCTTAAAACGTATCACGGTATCGGCGAGATAAGGATACTGAGCGCTTGAATGTATAGTCACTTCAATCTCTCCTTCAGGTTTCAGTGCTATGAGAAATAGTTTCCCGACACTGCTACTGACAAGCTTTGCAAATGTGTTGGCGACAGTAAAGCGATCATAAGGAAACGTAGCACGAAGCGCTTCGCCAATATTTTTCTCAATTAACTTTCCATATACCTCGATATATACGCCCTTGGAAAATACTGGTGCTTTATCAAATACGAAACCGTTATCATCAAAGAACCAGCAATTTTCTCTTTGAACTTGTCTGTCATTTACTTGCTCTCCGCACCAAAGCGCATACGGTTTGCGCTCGGTTACACTTACGCTAATCGTGTGGTCATTCGTACGAAAAGCAGATACACTCGCGAGTCGTGGAAATGCGTTGAGTACACTTTGCTCGATTTCTGATTTTGGGAATAAATAACTATTATCCCGCGCATATACAAAGTAATAATTACCGGCGAGTTTTTGGTTGACGAACGATCGGATTTCATCTGCGGACACTGCGCTGTTGTTTAAAATATCGACTCGATCAACACGCCATCTACCATTGTGCGAAATTCCTCCACCTGCGACAAAAAATAAAAAAAATAAAACAAGGACAATAAATACGTTACTAAACCATACACCTGATTGCTCTCGAACTTTTCCAAAAATAGTGGAGAATCTTTCCATAGAAAAAACGAACAATGTTATCCGATTTTGTCCTTACCACCCATGTACGGACGAAGGACCTCCGGAATGATGATGCTGCCATCTTCTTGCTGGAAATTTTCAACAAGCGGTACGAGAATGCGCGGAGATGCGATAGCAGTGTTGTTGAGCGAGTGCGCAAAACGAAGCTTGCCCTCGGCGGCGCGGTAACGAATGTTCAAACGGCGTGTTTGAAAATCGTGGAAGTATGATGCTGAGTGTGTTTCGCGGTATGTATTTTGCGATGGCACCCATGCTTCAATGTCGTACTTTTTTACTTGCCCAAGCCCGAGATCGCCCCCGCAGTTCAAAACAACATGGTACGGAATACCAAGCTTCTGCATCAATTTTTCTGAGTTCCCTGTGAGGTACTCATGGAACTTCACACTCTCCTCATGACTTGCCTCACAGAGAATCACCTGCTCCCATTTGAAAAATTCATGCACGCGAATAAGCCCTTTTGTGTCCTTGCTATGACTCCCAGCCTCTCGACGAAATGCGGACGAGAATGAAATATATTTTTTAGGAAGATCAGAAAGGTTAAGCACTTCATCCATATGGTACCCCATCGTTGCCACCTCGGCCGTGCCGGCAAGAAAATCACCGTCCTGAGTTTTGTATAGATCTTCTTCTCCTTGCGGCAAAAATCCTGTTCCAATAAGCGGTGCACGGCGTACAAGTGACGGAACGATCATCGGCTCAAATCCTTCTTTTGAAAGTTCGTTCAAAACGAACTGAGAAAGTGCGAACACGAGACGTGCACCATCGCCTTTCAAAACATATCCGCGGAAACCGGCAACTTTTGTTCCACGCTCAAAGTCAGCCATATCATGCTTTTCAAAAAGTTCTATGTGGTCTTTTGGAGTAAATGCAAATTGCGGAATCGTGCCCCATGTGCGTACTTCGACATTGTCTGAGTCTTCTTTCCCTTCGGGTACTGACATATCGGGAATGTTTGGCACCTGCACCATGAGTTCGTGCCATACCTTCATTATTTCCTGAAGTTCTCCTTCTTTCGTTTGCAAAATATCTTTAATTGATTTTGATTCTGCAATGAGACGCTCACGTTCCTCTGGGCCTGTGGCACGAGGCACTGCGTTCGCAATCTCGTTTTGCTTGCCACGCATCGCTTCCACTTCTAGAAGTATAGCTCGGCGATTATCATCGACAGCAAGAAGTCCCGCCACATCAAAAGTGATGTTCTTTTTTACGGCAGCTTCTTTTACGAGTTCAGCATTTTCGCGAATAAATTTGATGTCTAACATATATGGGCAAGTATAGCAGACGTGGTACAATCAGTAAAATTATGAGTTCAGTACATTTATATACTATTAGTACGCTTCCCCCTGTGGAATTTCCAAAGGCACTTTTGGAAATTCCACAACCGCCAGGAAAACTCTTTGTTGTGGGCGAACTTCCTGACCCAAGTGAATACTACTATTTATCTGTCGTAGGTTCACGAAAATATACAAGCTATGGACGCGAGACATGCGAGCGCATCATTCAAGGACTCGCTGGGTATCCTATTTGCATTGTGTCTGGACTCGCATTGGGTATCGATGGCATTGCTCATCGCGCAGCGCTTGATGCAGGACTGCGAACAGTTGCAGTGCCTGGCTCGGGACTCGCCCCGTCGGTCATTTATCCGCGCGCACACCTCGGCCTTGCAAAAGAGATTGTTGAAAATGGCGGGGCGCTTCTTTCTGAATACGAGTCAGATTTCCACGCGACGCCGTGGAGCTTCCCACAGAGAAATAGAATTATGGCGGGGCTTTCACAAGGAGTACTCATTATCGAAGCCGAAGAAAAATCCGGCACACTCATCACTGCGCGGATGGCACTCGACTACAATAGAAATGTATTCACAGTTCCTGGGCCAATTTTCTCTGCGACTTCGAAAGGCACAAATAATCTTTTGCGACAAGGCGCGACACCCATCACTTGTGCGAAAGATTTGCTGGAAGAAATTGGATTCGTCGAGCAATCCTTTCGCGAATCAGCTGATTCGGGTCTTGGACCAAGTCTCGACCTCACCCTTTTCTCTCCCGAAGAACAAGCGCTGCTCATACTACTAGATGAGCCGCGCGAGCGCGAAGAACTTCTAGCCTCACTCGACACACCGCCCGCACAAACACTTTCCCTGTTAACCATTCTTGAAATAAAAGGCATCATCCAGGAACGACTTGGTAAGATAGAAAGAGTAAAGTAATTTGCAAAATAAATCACTCTATAGTACTAATTAGAGGCAGTCTCGAGACTAATTATTACTACGATCAGCTATTTTCGGCTCACAATTACTCATCGTCAGTCGGAGTAAGGGCTTACACCTCCGTCCTATTCGCAATCGTCGCTCGGAAATATCTAGTCTCGCTACATAATTATTCTCAACACTACCTCACCTCAATGGCTACCAAATCATACAAACTCCTCATTGTCGAGTCGCCGTCAAAGGCGAAGACGATTGGGAAATATCTCGGTGATGATTACATCGTAAAGGCGAGCGTCGGGCATGTGCGTGACCTTCCAAAATCAAACAAACAAGCTATCGATATCCCCGGTGGCTTTATTCCATTTTACGAAATCTCAAAAGGCAAAGCAGACATCGTGCACGAGATCGACTCACTCGCAAAGAAAGCGAGCGAGGTGCTTCTTGCGACCGACCCCGACCGCGAGGGTGAGGCTATTGCATGGCACATCGCACAGGCATGCGGTTTAAAAAACCCGAAGCGCGTCACCTATCACGAAATTACCAAGAGTGCTATCGAGGAAGCTATCGCACACCCACGCAAGATTGATGAAAATCTGCGCAAAGCACAGGAGGCGCGTCGTGTGCTCGATCGGCTCGTGGGCTACGACCTCTCGGGACTCATTTGGAAAAAGGTGCGCTACGGTCTTTCGGCTGGGCGTGTGCAGTCCCCCGCTCTTCGTATCATCATGGAGCGCGAACGTGAAATCCGTGCGTTTATTCCCGAGGCATATTGGACCCTCACTGCAAAAGTAAAAACAACAAAGGGTGCAGAGCTCGAGCTTTCATGCACCGATGAGCCACGTGATGAAAATGTCGTGAAGGATATTTTGAAAATTGGTCGCGCAAATCAGTGGGTTGTGCGCGAAGTAAAGGAAAGCGAAGTTGGACGTTCACCAAAGGCGCCGTTTATCACATCCACGCTTCAGCAAGCTAGCTCATCTCGTTTTGGCTTTGCGCCTTCACGCACTATGGGCATCGCACAAAAGCTCTACGAAAAGGGTTTCATTACCTACATGCGTACCGACAGCACCACGCTTTCTAAAGACGCGACGACGGCAATCCTTGCAGAAATCGCCAAACGCTACGGCGCATCGTCAGTAGAAGCGCGCGTATATAAAACAAAAAGCAAAAACGCTCAGGAGGCGCACGAGGCCATCCGCCCTACCGACATGAGCAAAGACAACCTCGGCATCAATCCAGAAGAGAAAAAACTATACAAACTCATCTGGGCGCGCACCATCGCGTCGCAAATGGTGGATGCACGCCTTGCACGTACAACGATCCTAGCAAATGTGCGTGACTTTTCTATACCAAACTTCTCCGTCACCGGCTCGCGCGTCATCACTCCCGGCTGGCTCGCTGCAGACCCCGACTCGCGCGGCGAGGATGTGGAACTTCCAAAAGTTGCCGAGGGCGAATCGCTGATCTTACTTTCATTAGATGATGAAGCAAAGTTTACAGAACCGCCTTCCCGTTACTCTGAAGCAGGGCTCGTGAAAGAGCTTGAAAAGCGCGACATCGGTCGTCCTTCTACATACGCGTCTATTATAAAAACTATTTGCGACCGCGGGTATGTGATTAAAGACGGAAAAACTTTGAAGCCCACAGATACTGGCGATGTAGTAAGCTCGTTCCTTGAGGAACATTTTGCAAACTATATTTCTGATACATTTACCGCAGAGATGGAAAACAAACTTGATGATATAGCAAACGGCGAACGTGAGTATGTAAAAACCCTCAAAGATTTTTATGGTCCATTCACGAAAGACCTCAAAGCAAAAGATAAAATAGAGAAGCAGACAAATATGGGAGACGCAGACCCAAAGCACAAGTGCCCAAAGTGCAATGGCCCGATGATTATCAAACTCGCGCGCAACGGAAAGTTTCTCTCGTGTAAAAAATATCCAGACTGTGAAGGAGCGCGAATGATTGACGGAACAGAGCTTGCTGGTCCGCGAGACACGGGAGAGCTTTGTCCAAAGTGTGGCAAATCAAATCTTTTCGAGCGAGACGGTCGCTTTGGGCGCTTCATTGCTTGTGGCAACTATCCAAAATGCAAACATATTAAAAAAGATGAGACTGCAGCGCTCCTCAATCACACGGGTGTTCCCTGCCCTATGTGCAAAAAAGGCTTCATGACTGAGCGCAAGGGGCGCTTTGGAATTTTCTACAGTTGCACCGGCTATCCGGATTGCAAAAATGCAATTAAGGCAAGGCCAACCGGGAGAATTTGCGAGTATCCAAAGATTGACGGCTCCCCTTGCGACTCACTCATGATGGATGGTACAAAAACGATACCAGAGAGGTGTTCTAATAAGACTTGCCCAAACCACAACCCCCACAAACTCACAAAGTAAGAGCTGGCAGTATTTAGCCTGCGCTAAATACGCAAATAGTTTTTGTAAGGTGGAGGCATAATTTTTTAGCAAAAAAATTGCCGAGCGGGGGTCGCGGAAATTTCCCTATGGCCGAGCCACGAATCAGCTGATTCGGCGACGGCGAGGAAATTATCTGTGACCAAAGACAATCCCAGAACGCTGCTCAAATATAGACCCCTGCGGCAGAGACCGCAGGGTAATACTTGGAACTCGCTTCGCTCATGCAGAAGCGTGGCAGAGACCACGCGGTATTGACCGATATTAGCTCCTCGGCTCAGGAACGAAAAAGATTACTTTTCAGTTCCACTCGCTCTACTTCGCTAATAAATTGTGCCCAAATCATAACCCACATAAGCTGGAGATAACGAAATAAAACGATGGGTGATTTTTAGTTCTCCATTTTTTGTGACATAATAAAAAAATGTCTCCAACTGCAAAAAATAAAGACTGCCCTTCCGTTAAAGAAATCATTGCACTCCTTAAGAATCCGAGCAATGAGGATGTTGCAATCATCGAAAAGGCTTACTCATTTGCAAAAGAGGCGCATGAAGGGCAACTGCGCTATTCTGGTGAGCCGTATTTTTGCCATCTCGCGAACGTAGGGGAAACTCTTGCATCCATCAATATTGACGCATTAACAGTCGCCGCAGGTCTTTTGCATGACACCATCGAAGATTGCGCAATATTGCCTCGCACAATTGAGAAAGAATTCGGCAAAGAAGTTCTAACTCTCGTCGAAGGTGTAACCAAACTCGGTAAGCTCAAGTATCGTGGCGTTGAGCGACACGTGGAAAGTTTGCGAAAGTTTTTCGTCGCCATGTCACGCGATGTGCGCGTGCTTCTTATTAAGCTTGCTGACCGCCTCCACAATATTCAAACGCTTGAATATGTACCAGAAGCAAAAAGACAGCGAATTGCGCTCGAAACCCTTGAGATTCACGCGCGCCTAGCCGACCGTTTCGGCATGGCAAAATGGAAATCTATTCTAGAAGACGCCGCCTTCCCCTACGCATATCCAAAGGAGTATGAGCAGGTTCTTGCAATCATTAAACATAAGCGGACCACGGATGAAAAATATGCGGAAAAAATTCACCGTTCAATCCAAAAAGAGCTCGCTGCAAATGGCATCAAGACCGCCCGTGTCGATTATCGCGTAAAAAATCTTTTTAGTCTCTGGAAAAAACTCGCACGAAAGGAAATGGATCCCGACAAGGTATATGATATTCTCGCGGTGCGCGTGATTGTAAAGTCTGTCGAGGACTGCTATAAAGCGCTCGGCATCATTCACAAACATTGGCGACCAGTTTCTGGCCGTATCAAGGACTACATAGCAGTACCAAAGGCAAACGGCTACCGGTCGCTCCACACTACAATTTTCCGCGGTGATGGCGGTGTTATTGAAATACAAATTCGTACCGAGGAAATGCATGGCGAAGCGCAGTACGGTATTGCATCGCACCTCGCCTACAAAGAAAAAAATATATTAAAAGGAGAAACCGAGAGAAATCTTGCATGGGTCAAAGAACTTGCGAAGTGGCAAAAGGAGGTCGCGAAATCCGATGAATTTATGGAGCATCTTCATATGGATTTTTTTAAAGATCGCGTTTTTGTATTTACTCCAAAAGGCGATGTCATTGATCTTCCCGAGGAATCAAGCCCTATTGATTTTGCCTATGCAATTCACTCAAGCATCGGGGATCATGTTTCCGGCGCAAAAATTAACAATAAGCTAGTCTCTATTGAAACAAAATTAAAGAATGGTGACATCGTGGAAATAGAAACAAAGGGGAGCTCGAGTCCGAAGCGCAAGTGGCTCGATTACACAAAAACAACATTGGCAAAAAGGCACATCCGCGCATATCTCGATAAAACAAATCCTATTGAACTTTTTGCACAAAGATTTTTTGGAAAGAAGAAGTAAAAACTCGATACCACTGGTCTTATAGGTAGCACAAACTCCATGCTATAGCATGGAGTTTGTGCTACCAGAGATATGAAATAGTAGGTTCAACAAGTAAGTGCAACACTTGGTAATATATCAAGTGTATGAAATACAAGCATTTTAG
>MHUT01000007.1 GCA_001823535.1 Candidatus Yonathbacteria bacterium RIFCSPHIGHO2_02_FULL_44_14
TAAAAACGGCTGACTCTCTGAAGGAATTACGGTAACACTTTATTTTGGCCTATAGCGTAGCCCCAGCTGCGCTATACTGTAAAGGATGCAAAAATGGCTAATTTGGGGATTTATTTTGGTTTTTTTGGCGCTTACAGGACAGGATTGGCTAAGTGGCGATGATATGGGAGATTTCAGTCAAGGAATATACTCTGTGTCAAAAACTCCAACACCCCTAACCCCTATAAGCACTTCCACTCCTCCTCGCGTCGAATCACTCATCGTCACCCGTGTTGTCGACGGGGATACCATTGTCGTTCTCATAAATGGGGTTTCAGAAAAAGTTCGCTTGATTGGTGTCGACACCCCCGAGACTGTCGACCCGCGCAAGGCGGTGCAGTGCTTTGGAAAAGAGGCGAGTATGTTTGCCGAAGACCTGCTTTTAAATAATGCAGTTAGGCTCGAAGCCGATGCATCTCAAGACAACCGCGATAAATACGGCCGACTGCTCCGCTATGTATTTCTCGAAAACGGCAGTACTAATAACATGCTGATTAACAAAGAAATTATTTCCGAGGGATACGGGCATGAGTATACTTATCGTATTCCGTATAAATACCAAAATGATTTCAAAAACGCAGAGCAAATCGCGCGCGAAGCGCAAAAAGGCCTCTGGGCAAACGAAGCGTGCGGTTTTAATAATATGAAGTAGTGGCAATTATTCCACCTCTTTGTTACAGTACATCTATGGCACGGAGGCGTCGGATAGTGGTTTATTCCACCACCTTGGAAAGGTGGCAGGCTCGAAAGGGTCTCGAGAGTTCAAATCTCTCCGCCTCCGCCGTTAACAACCCCAACAAACCGACCTACCTTCAACCGTCACGTAAGAGACGCTATAGCGTCTCTTACGTTGCATTAGGCGGGTGACGAACAAAAGAGGGTTATGATTTACTCTTGCTGAAGACCAAAGTGCCGTCTTGCTTTTTTTATTTCAACACATTCCAAATACCCTGATCTTCTCCCCCGTCAAACTTAAAGACTGCCACGCCGCGTACTCCCAATTTTCGCGCGAGCGCAATCTTGTCGGCAATTGCCTGTGCATCGCTCCATGACAAAAAATTAAACGGTTGGCTGGTATCCACTTGTGAACCGGCATTTTCTGCAACAGCATTTGCAATAATCACTTGTTGTGTCTGAGTAGACTCGCCACCTGTAGGCGCGATAGTAGCGAGAACCTTTGGGTCATACGAGAAACCTATTTCATTTGCACTCGTACGCGATGGAGTGACACCAAGCTGTGATGCAATATTTGTCGCATATTTCAAATTGAAGGGCCAGAGTACTTTATATTTATAACCATCACCGAGAATTGGCGTTACCTCATATTCATATCCATACGTTGGGACCCCTATCACTATTTTATTTTTGTCGATACTTTGCATTGCCAGGGTAACCAAACTTTCCACCCATGCCGGATCGGCAACGGGCGCATAGGGTGCCATTCGCGCTTTATTGAGCCGAAGAGAAATCACCCCCTGATCGTAAGCCATTATCTCCACACGATCGCAATATTTATTTATTTGCACGTAGTCGTTTGCATAATCCATCGCATCAGCGGGGATAACTGCGCCAGGGCTATAGCGGTCAGAAAGCGGCATGCGTGCCTCAATCGTGCAATAAATCCACTTCTTCCCCATCCTTTGATGAAGTCCCTTGAGAAATGTTGAATAGTAATTTATCGTCTCGTGCTTTTTTGCCTCGAAGTCTATGTCGATACCGTCAAAACCGTTCTTTTTCACTATGTTCGCAATCTCATCTTCAAGAGCAATGCGTGTCTTCGTATTACTCAATATCCTATGTATACTGTCGCCATTTCCCCACATCACAGTAGGTACTACTCTAACTTTATTTTTTTTAGCAGTCGCAATAAAGCTCTTCCATGGTTCTTCGGTGAGGTGAGCAGTATCAGCAAGAGTGCCGTCGTTTTTTACCGTGTAACCAAAAGGCATCACGCTCGTGAGTTTTGATAGATGTGGCAAAACATCCTGCGTGCCGGTTGCAGAACGCCAATATGGTATCCAGCCCGAGAACTCAAAAGTGTTGGCTTTAGGCATACTTGCAGAGCCTGCAGATGAGCTCTTGCCCGCAAGCGCGGTTCGGGTCCTTGGTCCATATATGCCATATCCAGAGACTGTGGAGTCCGCGCAAGCGATACCTTGGTCACATTGGAATTTTTTCAATGCTGTTTGCGTAGTGAGACCAAAATATCCAGTGTTCTTCCCGAGAGGAAGGTACCCCTTGTCGATAAGGGCATTTTGGAGCAACACAACATCGTTTCCCGAGAGTCCCAACGAGAGTGAGCGTAGAGCCGCGAGGGTATTTGCAGGCAAAAGAAAAAACAATGAAAGAAATATCGGTGATGCGACGATAAAAATACGTTTCATTGATTTACATATGAGCAGACACGTAGTGTCTTTTGATTCTCTTTGCTCTTCCGTGTCCAGAATATATTTTCTTCTACTTCCCTATCTTTGCTCTTATTCTTTCGATAACTTCGGCGATTTTAATATCAGTTTTAACAAAATATTCGAAGACATCCTCCTCTACCGCTTTTGCAACATCTTCATTGTCGCTCAAATTTGTAAGCACAATCACCGGAACCTTCTTTCCCCATTCGTCCTCGCGAAGTTTCTTGAGCATCTCGAGCCCATCCATCTTTGGCATGAGAATATCAAGCAAGATCAAGTCAGGATGTTCGCGAAAGGCAATCTCCAAGCCTTCGATGCCATTTTTTGCCTCAAGAACTACATATCCTTCTACTGTAAGAATATCCCTAAGCACGAGTTGCATTGGATCTTCATCTTCAACTACGAGAATGATTTTCTTCTGATTGATCATATTTGATATTATACACTACACAAAAAGAAAAGCGACACTCATTAAAGCGATATTTCGTTTAAACACAATTAACTTTCCATCCCGCGAAGCGCTACAATACGTTCTGCTGCGGGTGGGTGCGTTGCAAAAAGTTTGCTCATAAATGACATTGCCTTGCCGTCTTTGAGCGGATTTGAAATATAGAGGTGCGCAGTGGCTGTACTTACACGCTGAAGCCCCACAGGATACGCGGAGATTTTTTCTAACGCAGATGCAAGCCCTTCGGGGTAGCGAGTAAGGAGCGCGCCAGAAGCATCCGCAAGAAACTCCCGCTTGCGGGAAATGGCGAGCTTTATGAGTTGCGCAATAACAGGAGCAAGGATTGCAAGAATAATTCCTACTATCATAAGTATCAAACCAAAACGATTGTCGCGATTATTACTGCCACCATAAAATGACATCCTTAGAAACATGTCCGACATAATGGCGATAAAACCAACGAGCACCACGACAACCGTCCCCAAAAGTATGTCTCGATTGCCAATATGCGACAATTCGTGTGCGATGACACCCTCGAGCTCGGTCTTGTTCAAAATATTTAAAAGCCCAGTTGTCGCAGCGACTGCAGCATGCTCTTTGTCGCGCCCTGTTGCAAACGCATTGGGCGACGGGTCATCAATAACATAGAGCTTTGGCATAGGGAGCCCTGCGGTAATAGAGAGGTTTTCAACTGCATTCCAAAGGTCGAAATACTCTTCGCGCGATGCTGGCTTTGCGCCAGACATTTTAATAACGAGTGAATCAGAATACCAATAGCTCCAGATATTCATACCAAGACTGAACACAATGCCAAAATAAAGTATTGTGGGATTATTTTGTATGTAGCTAAACACCCATGCGATACCGATGACCACCACGAAAAATATGGTCATTAAAAACCACGTCTTCCTCACATTTTGATCTTGATGCGTGTAAAGAGTTGCCATAGAGAAAACGCTACGTTAGTAAATTTAGAACTTTACTGCTACGGGCTCCTTTGCTGCTGCGTTTTCATCAAGTTCAAAAAATTCCTGTTTTGCGAATTTGAACATTCCGGCGATAACATTGCCTGGGAACGATTCAATACTTGTGTTCAAGTCGCGGACGTTGCCGTTGTAAAAGCGGCGCGCGGCTTGGATTTTGTTTTCTGTGTCTGAAAGCTCTGCTTGAAGTGAAAGGAAATTTTGATTTGCCTTCAGGTCTGGGTAAGCTTCTGAAACTGCAAAGAGTGACTTGAGTGCGCCTGTAAGCATATTTTCCGAAGCCGCGTGCTCTGCCGGTGTACCTGCCTGCATTGCTTGTGAACGAGCTTTGGTTACATTTTCAAAGACACTGCTCTCGTGCGTTGCGTAGCCCTTGACTGTGTTTATAAGGTTTGGAATAAGGTCATAGCGACGCTTGAGCTGAACATCAATATCCGCCCACGCTTCCTTTGTGCGATTTACGAGAGTAACGAAACCATTGTAAGCAACAATTGCCCACAAAACGACTGTGCCGAGAACCGCTAAAATAATGTATGTTGGGGTCATAATAAAATAATAAAATGATAAATTTAACTGACATTCATTATACCATACGCACTAAAGGGTGCAACCGCTTCGCGGTTGCACCCTTTAGCCCCTTTCGACTTTATAGACTTTTTGACTTTGAGACTTAGTACCCCATATCCGGCATTGCAGGTTTTTCTTTCTCTGGTTCATCCGTTATGGCAACCTCGGTTGTAAGAAGTATTGCCGCAGCAGATGCCGCGCGCTCTACTCCGCTCCTCGTCACTTTTACAGGGTCAATAATACCCGCTGCGAGCATATCTGGGACAATTTCATCTTTCACCGCATCGTAACCTGCGTTCCCTTTTGCGATACGAACTTTTTCTACAATAACTGCGCCGTCGTCTTTGCCCGCATTGATTGCGATTTGGCGAAGCGGTGCCTCGAGCGCTTTGAGGAGCAGCTCCCAACCCACTTTGTATTCTGCGTCAAACCCGCGTGAGCTGACAGATTTGTCACCGTTCGATTTTTTCATTTTACCACGCGCAGCTTCCGCAGCTTTGATGAGGGCGGTACCGCCCCCAGCAACTACCCCCTCCTCAATAGCCGCCTTGGTTGCATTCACAGCGTCCTCAATCTTTAATTTCAAATATTTCATCTCCGTCTCTGTTGCTGCGCCGACTTTGATCACCGCAACACCGCCGGTGAGTTTCGCAATGCGTTCCTCGATCTTCTCGATATCATATTTATTTTCAGACTGTTTTGCTTGTGCTTTCAAATTTGCCACCCGTGCGTCAATGTCTGATTTCTTGCCCTTACCCCCGGCAATAATAGTTTTATCTTTCGTCGCAATTACTTTTGCAACTTTTCCGAGCATCGAAAGTTCCGCAGTTTCAAGCTTGAAACCAAGCTCCTCGGAAATCACTGTTGCGCCCGTCATTACCGCGATATCTCCAAGAATTTCTTTTTTACGATCGCCGTAGCCTGGCGCTTTGACGGCAAGCACATTGAATCCACCGCGCATTTTATTTACCACAAATGTCGCAAGGGCTTCCCCTTCTACATCATCGGCAATAATTACCAAATCTTTTTTACCAGTTGCGGCAAGTTTTTCGAGGAGTGGAACTATTTCTTTTACGCTTGAGATTTTTGCATCAGTAAGAAGAAGTGTCACGTCACGATACTCTGCTTCCATTCGGTCAGGGTTCGTAATCATATAGTGCGACACATATCCTTTATCAAACTCCATCCCCTCAACAATCTCGCTTTCTACGCCAAACGACTGCGACTCCTCCACGGTCACCACGCCGTCCTTACCCACCTTGTTTATCGTGTCAGCAATGATACGTCCAAGCTCTGCTGACTCTGCTGAAATGGTAGCAACCTGCATAATTTCCTCTTTGCTCTTGATTGGCTTTGCGAGGTCTTTGAGCGCCGCCACTACTGCGATCTTTGCCGCTTCGATACCAAGCTTGATTCCCATTGCATTCACTCCCATCGTGGTTTGTTTTACCCCCTCGGAAACAATGGCTTGAGTGAGCACTACAGCGGTAGTGGTGCCATCGCCCGCGATTTCATTTGTCTTGGTTGCGACCTCCTTGATAATCTCAGCACCCATATTTTCAAATTTATTGGGGAGAGTGATGTCTTTCGCAATAGACACACCATCGTTTGTTATCATCGGCGTGCCATACCCGCGGTCGAGCACCACGTTTCGCCCGCGCGGTCCAAGCGTAATTTTTACCGCATCAGCAACTTTGTCGATGCCAGCTTTAAGCGCCATGCGCGCCTCTGCATTAAAAAGCATTTGTTTTGCCATAGTGTATTTTATTATTTAACGACTGCTAAAACATTCAACTCGCTCAATATGTAATATTCCTCGCCGTCTAGCTTAATTTCATCTGGACCATATTTTGAAAATATAACCACATCACCGACTTTTACTTTTGGCGTAATAGTTTTTCCTTCATCTGTCGTGCGCCCTGCACCCACTGCAACCACCATACCTTGCTCTGGGCGTTCTTTGTTTACTGTATCGGGAATAATAATTCCACTTTTGGTTCTTGTCTCAGCCTCTACAATGCGCACGAGAACGCGGTCCCCAAGCGGAACAATTTTTCGTTTTTTTGATTTTTCGGTACTCATGATTTTTAAAAGTTAAGGCTGATAATCTCTACAGTATAATCATTGGCTATCGACTTGCAAGCCATTAGAACCTGTTTAGAACATTGCCTGATTTGCCATCGCATGATAGGGTGAGATTAGGTTCTTTTTTAAAAAACAGTCAACCAGGGAGCTGCGATCATGCTAAAAATTACCATCGTTACAAACGATATTTCCGCGTCTGTTATCCGATACAATGAGGGTTATGTGCGGAGCGTAAGCAGTCTTCCGAAAAAACTTTGCAAGCGCGTCACGGAGGCACTGGATGAGTTCAAAAAAGCAAACCCGAGACTATTTGCGAGACCTTTGGAGATACAATACTCTCCAAGCAGGCCATACATTTTCATGGGTTCTACAAACTATCGTTTGTCCGGAGTATACGACGAAACGCTTGTCGAAACCATCAAATTGCTACACTGGTATATGAGTCCGCACATCTTTACTTCATCCACCAACGGAGTTCTCGGTTCTAAAATCACCTGTCTCGATTGCGGCACCGAGCAGATGATGTACGATGCCAGCAAATGCCAATCTCGAGCATGTCCATCGCACAAAAAATGGGAGGAGATAATTGAGAGCTACGTTCCACCGGATATATTCCATAGGGCATGGCTTGGGATACCACGATCTGGCACTATTGGAGGTTGTCCAAAATCATAATTGCATTGCTTCTGCTTAAGGGCGCGACCTCCGGTCGCGCCCTTTTTCTTTTCTCTCAGTGGGTTAATTTAGGTTAGTTTGATTGCATGATTTTTTGTTTTCTGCTATATTGAAGCCTATGGAATTTCTGGTTACGGTTCTGCCTTGGGTGCAGATTATCCTCTCAATCATTCTCGCTGCGGCGATTCTCCTCCAGCAAACTGGGGCAGGCGTTGGCGGAGCGTTTGGTGGCGGTGACGATTCGATTCGTTACACCCGAAGAGGGATGGAGAAGGTGCTTTTTTACACCTCAATTATCGTTGCAATTTTATTCGCCCTTTCGGCGTTTGCAATGCTTGTTATCCGCGCCTAGCACGTATACCTGATTTTCGACATACCAGTCGTGAAGCAATTTCTTTCAAATCTCTCCAAGAAAATGAATTCTCGTTTTACTCTTCCGCTTGAAGGGCGTTTTGGTCTTGCATTGAAAGCATTCTCTGGTCGTGAAAATCAAATATTCTTTACCGCCATGGGCGTTCTTGTTGGAACAACAATTGTTCTCCTTATGGGAGTCAATCGCGCGTACACAGTGGAAGTACCCGCGTCTGGCGGCACTATCATAGAGGGGGTATTAAATACACCGGCACATATCAACCCGCTTCTCGCAACATCAGAGATCGGCACCGAAGCAGACCGCGACCTTTCCGCGCTCATCTACTCGGGACTTTTGCGATCAGACAGCAAAGGCGGATTTATTCCCGACCTTGCGCAAAGTTATTCTGTATCCCCGGACGGACTTGAGTATACGTTCGTCCTTAAACCAAAACTTGTTTGGCACGATGGCAAAAAAATTACCGCGTCCGATATCGTATTCACCGTGAAAACAGCGCAAGATGGTCGCATAAAAAGCTCAAAGCGCGCAAGCTGGGACGGTATTGGTGTCGAGCAGGTCGATGATTTAACCGTGCGTTTCACTTTGAAAAAACCTTATGCGCCGTTTCTTGAAAACGCGACAATGGGAATTCTCCCCGAGCATATCTGGAAGACAATTGAGTACAATCGTTTTGATACCAATAATTATAATCGTGAGCCTATTGGTTCCGGTCCGTATAAATTTGATAGTCTTGAAACCATAACCAAGGACGGTGACGCAATCCCCGTGTCATACACATTAAAATCATTCAATTCCTTCGCTCTTGGAAAACCATACATTGATACAATAAAATTTGTTTTTTTTAGAAGTGAAGAAGCTCTTATGCAGGCAATCAAAACTGGATCTGTCGGTGCGATAAATTCTATTTCCCCCGAGAGCGCACAAAAACTTAGAGCTGAGGGTTCGCGCGTTGAACATACGCCGCTCCCCCGTGTGCTTGCCGTTTTCTTTAATCAAAACGAACAACCAATCTTCACAGATCTATCTGTCCGTAAGGCGCTCACGCTTGCAGTAGACAAAAAGGCGATAATTGACAAAG
>MHUT01000008.1 GCA_001823535.1 Candidatus Yonathbacteria bacterium RIFCSPHIGHO2_02_FULL_44_14
ATTCATATGGAAATACGGTAACCCATTTGTGGCCTATCCGGGGGAATTACGGTAACAGTTTTAATGGCATATAACGCGTTGTTGCTTTTTTTACCATAGTATGATAAACTTGTTTTAGGTTCAGCGAAGCATTGCTTCTGCTGATTTTTTGTTCCAATTCAGGCCAGTTCAAATAAAGGGGAAAAATATGCCAAACAAGACGTCACCGAAACCATCGTTTCATGCGCGCAAAGAAGTTCACGAAGAAGAACAATCTGCGAATAAGCGGCCGCAATATGAAAGGCCGACACGAAGCCCGGAAGTACAGGCGGAAATCGAGCGATTTTACGAAACAGGTTGCGGGGGGCAAGACAAATCTCGTCCCTGCCACCTCATCTAAGAAGGGTGTCCACTCCAACTAAAAGCCCGGCATTCACCGGGCTTTTTTACTGCGTGTTTTTTTATTCGTTTTTTGGAGGATTTTCTTTTCGAAGACGGGGCGCCTGCTTGCGTGCAGGGCGGCGCGGGTTTCCTCCGCCAATGTTTCCTCCACGGGAGCCGAGGAGATACTTGCGTTGGTCGTCGCACATGTCGATAAAATCGTCACATACTTCACGGAGTTTGCCCGAAGCAGAACGCCCAAAGGTGATGACCTCGACTTGTGTGCCCATAAACTTTAAATATTCAACGAGAGGGACAAAGTCGCCGTCGCCAGATGCGAGCACTACTGCGTCAACTTTGGATCCGAGGCGGATTGCGTCGACAGCGAGTCCAACGTCCCAGTCGGCTTTTTTTGCACCGCCAAAAAAGATTTGGAGGTCTTTCGTCTTTGTTTCAATACCAAGACTGTTTAGGGCCTCAAAGAAACTTTTTTCCTCTTCGCCTTCAGTGGTGATAACATACGCAATCGCGCGTACGAGATGTCTGCCTGCGACGGCTTCCTTGAGTACCGCGCCGAAATTTACTTTTGCGCCATAGAGGTTGCGAGCACTGTGATAAAGGTTTTGTGCGTCGATGAACATTGCAACGCGCTGTTCTTTTTGTTTGATGATTGCCATATATGAAAATGTGCGCGCGTAATTGCGCGCGAAACTTGTTTATTAAAATGATTACATGGAACGTTCTTTCATTATCGCATGAAGCATGAAAAATCAGAAACCCCACTAAGTGGGGTTTCTTGGAGACTATTTCAAACCGATTTTTTTGACGAGAGTCTCGTAGCGATCTTTGCTCTTGCGCTTGAGGTAGTTTAAGTGCGTGCGACGATCTGCGACCATCTGGAGGAGACCACGGCGGGAATGGTTATCCTTGTGGTTTTTCTTCAGGTGGATGGCGAGTTCGTCGATACTCTTTGAAAGAATAGCAACCTGAGCTTCTGGTGAGCCAGTGTCGGTCGCATGAATCTGCGCTTTCTTGATAATATTTTGCTTCGTCTTTGTCGTAATCATTATCGATACTTTAGCATATCTTGACGAGAAATGCAATACCCTGGGCCTTTGGTATAAAATAGGCCAATATTAGGAAGTTTTTGCGAAACGATGGACGACTTTATGAATCCTCCCTTCTGCAAAGATCCCAGCCATCATCCCAAGAAAACTTAACCCAAGCCCAACTAGGGTCGCCGGAACAAGGGGGTCTACAACATATAGTTCGGTGAACTGCCAACCGAGTGCGCCACAAACGATAGCAAGAAGCGCGCCTAAACTGTTCGCTTTGTGCCAATACAGACCAAACACAAGTGGAACAAATGCCGAAACAAGGGTTATTGAGTATGCCCCACTCACGAGTTCGTAAATACTCCCTTGTGTTGATGCAAGAACCAGTGCGCCCAATGCAACAATAATAATTGCAAAGCGGATTATTGCAAGACGAGTTTTGTCAGTGATGTTGTTAAAGAATGGCTTAATGACATTCTCCCCAAGAAGAGATGCCGGCGCAAGGAGTGCCCCTGATGCAGTACTCATGATGGCAGAGAGGAGTGCGCCAAAGAAAAACACTTGTGTAATAACGCTCGTGTTGTCCAAAATGAGTGTAGGGAGAAGTTGTTGTGGGTCGTTGATAACGAGTTCGGGATATTTGATACGTGCAATGAGTCCGAGTGTAAGGGGGATGAGAGCAATAGTAAAGTACATTATTCCAGCTGATATTGAGGCCCATTTTGCGATGGTGGCAGACTTAGCGGACATCACACGTTGATACACGTCTTGTTGTGGTATAGAACCGAGACCAATAGTCATCCATGTTGCGACCCATGCGAGCCAGTCTTTTGTTGTTGCGTCTGCTGGCGTAATGCGGAAAAAGTCAGAAGGCGTGCTTGCGATGACTGCGGAGATTCCACCAAATTTCGAGAGTACTTCAATAAGAATAACAACAAGTCCGATTACAATAACACTCATTTGCACAGTGTCGGTAATAGATACAGACCACATACCGCCGATGTACGTGTAAATAACAATAATAACTGCCGCAAGGATCATTCCCATGATTGTAGGAATACCAAGAAGCATATTGAGTATAATTCCCAACGCGACAAATTGTGCGGCAACCCAGCCAAAATAGGTGAGTATTATGGCCAGAGAAAGCAGTGTCGCAACGATTTTATTATACCTTTCGTGGAAATAGTCACCGATGGTAAGATTGTGACGCGCGTAAAGTTTTTTTGCAAAAAATAAACCGATGAGAATGAGACAGAGGCCTGCGCCGAACGGATCTTCAATGACTGACATAAAACCACCCTCTGCCATGCGCGATCCAGCTCCCAAAAAAGTCTCCGAACCAAACCACGTTGCAAACACCGTCGCCATTGCCATAGAAAACGGCAAATGGCGGCCAGCGAGGACGTAGTCTTGAGAAGACTTGACCCTGCGTGATGCGTAGATACCTATGGGTATCATCATCAACATGTAAATGAGTACGAATGTAGCAATCATATAAATGAATTGCGCGAGCCTAATAGAGACTCGCGCGATAAGTTACAAAAATGATTCGTCATCATCGCTCGCGACGATCTCCACCCCCCCTTCGTTCATAAGCTCGCGCGAAAATTGATCACGAGGCTTAGTAGTGGGGACAAGGTCCTCGTCTTTGCCTAAAATTGAAATCCCTTGGCTCTCAAGCATGATATGAGAAGCACTCTCTGGTTCTTCTTGGTATTTATTGCCAGAGTTTGCAGGTTCTTCGCCAAGGTCGCGTGATTCGGTGATAATAATATAATCGTTTGGTGAGACCATACAGAAAGTCTAGCTCATTAAAGAAAAATTGACAACGGGGTGCACAATGCGTATTTGTACTTCACTCTCTCATTTGAGTATAATAAACACATGTCGCACAATATTTCATCAACTCCGCTCGGCGTATTTGCACGGCAGTATTTGGAATATCTAGAAATCGAGCGGGGGCGAAGTTTAAAAACTATTGAAAACTATGAGCGGTACCTCACTCGGTTCTTGGTGGCCAGTGGTGCCAAGGAGCCGAATGATATCAATGATGAGCTTATCCGCTCTTTTCGTTTGTGGCTCAATCGCCAGAGTGCAGGTATTCACGAGGGTCGCCAAGAAACGCTCAAAAAGAAAACACAAAATTACTACCTCATTGCGATTCGCAGTTTTCTGAAATATTTACGCAAGCGCGGGGTTGAGTCTTATGCACCAGAAAAAATCGAACTTGCAAAAGTTGCAGAGAGAACAATCGATCTTTTAACTGCAGAGGATTTGAGACGACTTCTTGATGCACCAAATGGTGACGATGTGAAGGAACTTCGTGACAAAGCGATTTTAGAATTATTTTTTTCTACCGGGCTTCGTCTTTCAGAACTGTGTTCTCTTGGGCGCGACATTGACCTTTTGCGCGACGAAATATCCGTGCGTGGAAAAGGTGAAAAAGTGCGTGTCGTGTTTGTTTCCGATGATGCAAAAAATGCAATATCTGCTTATTTAAAAAAGAGGACAGACATGGATGATGCACTTTTTGTGGGGGAGAGTAGGCGCGTGCACGCTGACGGTTCAATACGCCTCACTCCCCGTTCAATAGAACGCATGGTGAAACACTATGCTGCAAAGGCAGGTATTATGGATAAGGTTACCCCACATATCTTGCGCCACAGTTTTGCAACAGACTTGCTTTATAATGGAGCCGATATACGCTCGGTGCAAATGATGCTCGGTCACTCGAATATTTCTACGACACAAATTTATACGCATATCACCGACAGCGAACTTCGTAACGTGCACAAAAAATTTCACGGGAAAAGAAGATAATTTTTTCTATTCATTTTAAAAACAAAGCACGCCAGACTTTTGAGGTGTGGCGTGCGAGATTATGATGCAAGACCAAGTGATCGCGCGATATCATGAGCACTTTTTTCAAGGCGGTTGATTGCGCTCTGTATTTCATTAAGTTGGCGCTCTTTGAATGCAATCGCCATTTGTTGTTCAGAGAACTCAACTGCCGTAGATGGTTCTTGTTTGCGTAGCCATTTTATCTCATTCACAAGATCGGATACCCAAGCATATTGGAGAACGATGCTTCCTTGTATGCATTGCAGAGTTTGTTCAGTTGCTTGCTGTTTTCTGTCCGCTTGGTTTGTCGAAAAAGTACTCATCACACACCTCCTTTCTTTTAAACAGACTCTCTGGTAAAGGAATTTCTGCATTAAGTCTATTCTCTATTCGTAAAATATACAATCGTTCGCTATACTGTGTAAATATGAAGCTTATTTCATGGAACGTAAACGGTCTGCGCGCGATTTACAAGAAGGGTAGCTTTGCGGAGATTCTTAATAAAGATTTTGATATTCTTTGTTTGCAGGAAACAAAGGTTGAGGCTGATCAGCTTCCTGACGAAGTTCGCTCGCCAAAGGGCTATTATGCATACTTCTCGCACTCAAAAATGCGCAAGGGGTACAGCGGTGTCGCGGTGTATTCTAAAGGACAACCTACAAAAGTAGAGGAAGGCATGGGTCTAAAGGACATGGACCGAGAGGGTCGTCTCATTGTCCTTTACTATCCTGACTTTGTCCTTTTGAATTGCTATTTTCCCAATGGCGGCGGCGGACCGGAGCGTCTCAAGTATAAACTAGATTTTTATGATGCATTTCTCGGTTTCACAGAAAAACTTCGTAAAAAGGGGCACAAGGTTATTATTTGTGGGGATGTGAATACTGCGCATGAAGCGGTTGACCTCGCCCGTCCAAAAGAGAATGAAAATAATACGGGCTTCCTTCCCGAAGAACGTGCGTGGATAGACGAACTCATTTATCATGGTTATATAGATATTTATCGTCATCTTCACCCAAACACTCCAGATACGTATACATTCTGGGATATGAAAACTAACGCGCGCGATCGCAATGTTGGCTGGCGCATCGATTACTTCTTTATCAGTCCTGACCTCCTTCCCCGTGTGAAACAAGCAACAATGCTTACTGACTTCCCAGGCTCCGACCACTGCCCGATCTTATTAGAATTAAAAGGTTGACAATTTATATGATAATGTAATATGATAATATCATACAAATAATCAATAAATATTATGTCCACATTATCTGTTCCGTTGTCACCAGAATTGGAAAAGTTCATTAATGATCAAGTAAAAAGCGGTTATGCTGCCAACAAGGCAGATGTTGTTCGTCGTGCCCTCACTCGTTTTTCTGAAGATGAGGCAGTTGAAATGATTCTCCGCGCTCAAAAAGAAATTGCTGACGGCAAAGGATTGCGTGGCGACTTAAGAAAGCTTGCTGCACAAATTTAGCATGAGTATAGCTATAATTTATGCCCCTGTTTTTGTTAGGCAATTTAGGAAACTTGAGAAAAATCTTCAGGACGAAGTCGTTAAGAAGATTGAGTTGTTTAAAGATATGAACAATCACGAAGCATTGAATGTTTATAAGTTGAATGGAAGATTTAAAAAGTCATATGGTTTTTGGATTGACCACAAGAATCGAATTGTTTTTGATTGGATTTCTGGTAATGAAGCAGCTCTTTTGATGGTTGGGGATCACGATATTTACAAGAAGCGACGATAACCAAAACCTACTTAATCACCTTACTCTTGTCGTATTCATCGCCCAGTCGTGACCACAGCATCTCAAAGATTTGTCGCATTGCTTTTGCGACGGTTGGGGATTCGATGATGACACCGATGGAAGAGTCCCAGAAAAGAATTTTTATGAAGTTTGGATAAAATTCAAAAGAGGCATTTGAACTATACATATCCTTTGGAATAAACTTTGGCATGAATGTCTTGTCTTGGAGGTATTTTTCAAAACCTTTTAGAGACTCTGTTTCAGTAACTAGTCCGCGTAGTTTTATGTTGTGTGCTATTCGGTAGTCGTTAAATTCAAATGACTGTTCGTATGTCTCCTGTGTTGTATAGTCGGGATTTGCAAAAAAGCCGACGATTTCCGTATCGTGAAGCTCCCTCGCTCGGTGCATAAGTGCCTGTTTCATCCCCTCTTTCCCTTCAAAATACAAGACGGTTGGTTTGTCCGCCACCCCTCCTTTGAGCGCCTGAAGCTCGGGGAGGTTCTTTTTTGCATCAAGCATCTTTTGTTCGCGTTCCTCGTAGATTACCTCGGGCGGGCGGGCAATGTAGGTGTGTTTGTCGCCCGGGGCTTTGACGGCATAACCTTTTTCAACAAGCTCATCGGCAATAACATACGCAGTCGGGCGCTTGAGACCGCTTCGCTTCGCCATTTTATAGGGGGTTGAAGGGCCAAGCTGGAGAAGCACGAAATATATTTTCGCTTCCTTTTCACTAAGCCCCAATGTCTCAAGTGTTTTAAGCAAATGATCTTTATTCTCTGCCATACATACAGCATACACTCATTTTAATAATAGTCAACAATTTTGACAAACATTTGGCAAAATAGCCAAAGTGCCTCGTATTTCAAGGCATTTCAGCTATTTTATGGCACGCTACCCGTCACAAACTAGACACATTGCTTGACATTTTGTACACACTCTGCTATGATATCGACAGAGAAGTGAAAGCAGTTCATTGAATACCCGCGAATTTTCGCACAACTTTAAGGAGATTGCTACGTACTATGCACTTAGGTTAGAGATGATAGAGGGTTTAGATGGTGCCGATGCAGAAAAGATGGTCGTAGTAATCCGTTCGAGTCGTCAGGAGGTTGTAGGTGCACTCTGGAAGGCGACGGGAGATGAATCTGTGTTCGATGCAGATATAGACATCAAAGAAATCCCAGCGGACGGAGGTGTCGACATAGGAGTGTTTTTATAGCCGATGGCTCTATAGACATTGACTGGCGAATCTACAGGTAGTATATGGTCGGATCCTAGCACGCAATCCCCTGCGTGAAATAAATACGGGTGTTATCCAACGGCAAGAGCGGGGATTCTGACGAATACATAAGTCAGAGCGAGACCGCAGTTGGGAGCTTCATTAGGATATGTGCTCGAAATCCTCGCTAAAGCCAAAGCGTAATAATTGTTGGACAAGTTTGGTAGCGGGAATCCTGCTCCTTGTCGTGGCGAGTTGAGTGTTTCACTCCTCCTCGCCATCTTTATCAAGATTTTAAGCATGGTGTTTGAAATCTTGTAGAGATTAGTTCTTTGAACAAATATGTTTTCCTGTTGGTTGGTGAGTCGAGCTCGTGTAGGTAATGGCACATGAGTTTGACTCACCAACTAAACCAAGGAGAGCAAAATGAATACAGCAAAAATAGTAAGCCAGAAGAGAATTTTTGAGTCGCTGTACACACTCAAGGCCGCATTTCCAGACAAGGCCAAAGAGTACGACGATCAGATACTTTCGGCGTTAGGTGGCGGGTTTGATTTATCGGTGCTCCAGTTGCCACGTAGGGTCGAAACGATTCTGCGTGGTCACGGGATAATGAACACCGTCAAACTCAAACACCGGACAAACAACGATTTGCTCCGCCTCAACGGTATTTGGAAAAAGCACCTTGAGGTAATCAATCAAAGAAAGGAGGAGTTCTTTTGTGTCGAGTAGTTTTTAAACGGGAGCATCACGCTTCCGTTTTTTCTTTTTACCAATTCCCTATTTCACCCCGTGCTTTTTGCGAATCACGGCGAGCTCGGCTTCTTCTGCTTCCTCTTTCTTTTCTTTTCCTTCTTCGCCGAGTTTTTTTAATTCATCAATAGGCAGCTTCGCAAGTTCAAGCGTGCGTTTCACGAGAAACTCTTCGGTGTTGCGCTCTGGGTCATCGAGGACTTCTTCGAGGAGCGCGTGAAGGATAAAGCCAAGTTTTGGCCCAGGTGTTTCACGAGTAACCTCCATGATCTTTTGCCCGTCAATTTTGAGCATTCCCACCGACACAGGTGCGCGCATTGCCTCATCAATCATTGACTCATACTTGCGCAAACGATACGGCGCTTCTTTTGGGCGACCCATGCCGATGCGGTCGCATGCGCGAACCTTCATCAAGTCCCACACGTTATCAGGTCCAACGTTCTTTATAATGCGACGAACAGCAGAGAGTGTAATTTTTTCAATATCAGAAAAAAATAAATGATAACGTACGAGTGCGGATACAACATCAACTATTTTTTTAGGGTATTTCAAATGCTCAAGTGTCTTACGTGAAACGCGCCCGCCAACTACATCGTGTCCATAAAAGGTCCAATCATTCTTTTCATTCGACCATCTGCGTGTTTCTGGCTTTGAAACATCGTGAAAGAGCGCGGCAAGGCGCACGTGAAGCGGCCACTCACGGTCTGCCGAGTGCTGAAGCGCGCGCAGGTTGTGTTCCCATACGGTATATATGTGATCACCGTTTTGCTCGATACCGATACCGCGTTCAATGTCGGGAGCAATATATTTAAGGAGACCAAATTTCTGGCACATTACGATACCAACCATAGGATTCTTAGTCATTATCATCTTCGTGAACTCATCACGAATACGCTCCCTAGAGATATGGGCTAAATCTGAAGCCTTTTCGATAATAGCGTTTTGTGTCTCAATTTCAATCGTGAAACCAAGGTCGGTTGCAAGACGCACCGCGCGAAGAACACGAAGCGCATCTTCGTTGAAACGCTCTCGTGGGTTCCCTACTGTCCTTAAGACTTTGTCCTTTATGTCCTTTAGACCATCAAACACGTCCGTTAGATGTCCTTTAGATTCGTCGTAAGCTATAGCGTTTATCGTGAAATCACGGCGCTTTAGGTCGTCCTCTAGTTTCCCGTGAAACGAAACGCTGTCTGGGCGACGTTTGTCGGTGTATGAGCCTTCGGTGCGGTACGGGGTTACTTCCACGACTTTCAATGTTTCATCTTCTGTTTCATTCACTATACCCACAGTGCCATAGTCGTTCTCATAAAAAGAATCCTCAAAAAGTGCCTGAATCTGCTCTGGCGTTGCGTTTGTGGTAGCATCCCAGTCTTTTGGCTTAATCCCCTGCAAGATATCGCGCACACACCCCCCCACGAAATACGCCTCAAAACCCGCGCTTCGCAAGGTTTCGGTTACACGTGAAACTTCTTTTGGAACATTGTACGAGATTTTTTTCATAGATGTACCAATTGCTATATACAGCATAGCATAGTGTATTTTTGGCATTTTTACCAATTCGCGCTATGCTTACTATGGGTTTCATGAGAAACATTTGCCCTCATAGCTCAACGGATAGAGTATCGGTCTTCGAAACCGGTGATGGGGGTTCGATTCCCTCTGAGGGCACAGCGTAAAGAAAAATAGTGCCTGCGCACTATTTTTTAGCTGGGCCGGGCGAAGTGATGTTTTTGAAAAAGTTTTCTTCCTGACTTTTTCAAAAACCGCGAGCCGGGGTAGCGGATACTTAGTCCCCGCAATTTGCGAAGCAAATGAGGAGACTTAGTAATCCGTGGCCACACCTAATTTTAGCCGAGCCTGCTCGTCCATATTTCCCCCTCTTCCAAAAAGTCAGAATATCTGTATAGTATAGAAATAGAAATTTGCGGGTATGGTTTAGTGGTAGAATGCGTCCTTGCCAAGGACGAGACGGGAGTTCGATTCTCCCTACCCGCACAATATTGTAAAACTAGGGAAAGCAACCCCACGTTTGTAAAGGACATTTATCCCCAAAACACACTATTTTGACACACTCTGTCAACGGGCAAAAGCGGAAAAATATGGTGTAAAGGGCTCAAAACTGTGGATAACTATGTGGATAGTGTTGATAAAGGACATAAAAATCGCGAGCCAGAAATATTAAATCCTAAAAGACAAACAGGATAATTCCAAAAAACCATTGATAAATATAGGTTTCACAGAAAATACCCTATTTAAACGCTATTTTTGCATTAAAACTAGATGTTTCACGAGAAACACCCAGAAGTGATATAATGATACTGATGGCGAGGCCCACAGAAAAGCAGAAAATAGGGCGTTTAGGGGAGGATATTGCTAAAAAATACTTAGAAAATAAGGGTTTTACGGTAATTGGACGAAATTACCGTAAGAAATGCGGAGAGATAGACATTATTGCCCAAAAAGGCAAAATCCTGCATTTTATTGAGGTAAAAAGTGTTTCACGTGAAAATATCAACTGTTTTGACGATAACGTTTCTGAATTAGCAAGTTCACGTCTTGGGCGCAGGGTAACGGACAATTATCGACCAGAAGACAATATTCACCTAACTAAACTCAAACGACTGGCGCGGACGGTTCAGGTATATTTGCTTGAAAAATACCCAAAAAGTGAGCCAGAATGGGTTTTTGATGCTATTACGGTTCGCATTGATACAAAAAATCGGCAGGCACACATGAAGTTTTTAGCTGATATTGCGCTGTGAACACTTCGCAATTATGCACAGGTGTGCTATGATTTTGCAACGGTTTTACGAGAAACCACCAAATGATTGAATATTGCTCGTGGCGTAGTCAGCAGTGCGTCTGTGTGGTTGAAGCTTTTGTCGGGGTGTAGTATATCGGTAGTGTCTGGGTGGGGTTGAGTTTCGTGTCGGGGTGTAGTATATCGGTAGTACGTCTGCTTTGGGAGCAGATAGGCCGAGTTCGATTCTCGGCACCCCGACACGAGACTTAACCAGAAGTGTCTAAACACTTCTGCAGAAATTTCCATAAGAAATTTAGATATAACTAGATACAATATATCCTGCGCTCGTTCGGATTTTGAAGTAGTAACTTCAAATCACTCTCTCGCTTGAATATAGGCCGAGTTCGATTCAGATTCAGCAGAATCTTGTCCTGGACATAGGGCACTCCGACATAATCCTTAACAACCAGAATAAGCTTGAAGGAGCGTTTCATGAATAACATTGAAAAACTAAATAGTAAGTTGATTGCGTATAAAAGCGAACCTGGCTTTATTTCAGTTATTGCGGCTCTTGTAGGAAATTTTGTAATCACAATCCTTAAGGCTATTGGCTTTGCGGTTTCGGGGTCAAGCTCTCTTTTTTCCGAAGCAGTACATAGTTTCGCAGATACAGCCAATCAAGCGCTCTTGATGGTTGGCATTGTGAAGAGTCGTCGTGCTCCTGACGATGATTCTTCTTACGGATACGGACTAAAACGTTTCTTTTGGGCACTTATTTCAGCCTGCGGAGTTTTCTTTGTTGGCGCAGGTGTCACTGTATATCATGGTGTTACCACAATTCTTAATCCCGGCGAACTTATTTTTGAACCTGTCGTTTTTTTGATACTCGCAATATCGTTAGTTGTTGAGTCGGCAACATTTTTGGTTGCGTTTCGCGAATTGTGGAACGAAAGAGGGGAGGATTCAACAATAATTGAAACATTTCGTGATGGCGACCCAACTGTTCTTGCAGTGGTGTACGAAGACGGCATGGCTGTTTTTGGCGTTTTCGTTGCCACGGTTTCCATTGGGCTTTCGTATTTTACGGGCAATCCTGCTTGGGATGCGATGGGCTCTATCATTATCGGCGCTCTTTTGGCGTGGGTTGCAGTAGTTTTGATATTGAAAAATAAACGTTTTTTGGTAGAGAAATCGATTCCTGAGGAAGTAAAGGAGCGTATTATTGAAATTCTTATCGCTGACCCGATGATTGAGCGTGTGTATGATTTTAAGTCGTCTATTGTAGAGCTGGGGAAATATCGCGCAAAGTGCGAAGTAGAGGTCAATGGCACAGCGCTTTTTCGAGAGCTTTCAAATGGGGAGATGCTTAAAGATGACTATGATACGGTGAAAGAGGACTATCAGGAGTTTATTCGTTACATTGTGGATTACACTGATCGTGTACCGCGCGTGATTGGCACGCGCATTGATGATCTTGAAGAACGTATTAAAAAAGAGATTCCCGCAGTGCGGCATATCGATATTGAAATCAATTAAATAATTAAGTTTACAAATCTGCGCCCGTAGTACAACGGATAGGACACAGCCCTCCGAAGGCTGAGATCGAGGTTCAATTCCTCGCGGGCGCACAATTAAAATTCCAATAGGTATTTTAATTGTGCGCCCGCGAGGAATTGAACAGGGAAGGGGTCGGGGAACGGGAGTTCCCCGTGGAGGAAAACAATGAGCGAAGCGAGTGTTAGAAACCGTGGGTTTCTAAAGAGCCACGAGTTTATCAAGTGGCGAGTGAAATAGCGAAGCGTCCTCGCGGGCGCACAAACGAGTAAATAGTATTTCTCCACACATAAGTTATTAATTTGGTATACTGTAAGGTGAAATGAAGCTCGGTACAAAAATAAATCTTGTGCTTGTGACCGTGGTCGTTGTTATTCTTACTGCCGCATTTGGGATTATTATTAATATCCAAGGGAAAAATCTCAAAGATCAAGTTGTTAATGACGCAGGAATAGTGACCGATATTTTGCGCTTGGACATCGAGCGCATGTTTTCGCAAATTCAAAAACAAGAAGCCCGTCTTCAGGGAAATATCGACCAAGTTGGCAGGACTCCGGGAGTAAAATATATCACCGTCAATGATGTTGAAAATAAATATACTAGTGCCACTGATCACGCCATTGTCGGGCAGAAAATAAATGAAACAGACCTTGCTGTTATTGCAGAGCTCAAAAAAACACGCAGTAGATTTGATATTAAAAAAGACGAAGGTGATTTTTATGAACTTGAACGCCATATTCCAGTTTTTATTAATTCGGAAGATCCACGATCAAATATTATCAGTGTAATCGAAATAGAGGTTATTACTCGCTCCAAGAGCGCAGCGGATGTTCGCGAAGCGGAGAAGCTTATGCAGAATATCGCTCTTGGTATCGAAGAGAATACGAAGGCCGTTATCTTGGCATACAATGAGGATATTGTCGCATTGCAACGGATTGTCGGCAGCGTCGCTGGGTCTAATTTTTTCAATGATTTTGTTATTTTTAATAACCAGCTTGAAATTATTGTCAACACCAGCGGGCGACTCAATGAATTTGCGAATGACCCCACAGAGTACAAACAACTTCGCGAAGACGTGCTTGCGGGTAAATACCCTGTTGGAGAAATAGATCGTTTGTACAATGACAAGGCAGTTATTATGCGCGTAGTGCCGATGACTTCGCGCAATGAAAAAACGGGAGCAGTAAAAATCATCGGCCTTATCGAGGTGCATATTCTGAAGGAATCATACGAGACGCGAGTGAATGATTTGAAAGTCCGCATGTTTGGCGTTGGTGTCGTGTTTACCGCAACGCTTGTTATTGTGCTCGCCATCATTCTTGAGCGCGAGGTGGTTGGACCAATTCGTCGGTACTCGGATATCGCGCGCAAGATAGCCGACGGAGATCTGAGTCAAATCGTGGAGCACACTTCAAATGACGAGATAGGGCAATTTGGCACCGTATTCAATTCGATGGTTAAAAACCTGCGTGAGCTTGATAAACTGAAGTCTGATTTTATTTCTGTCGCCGCGCACCAGCTTCGTACACCGCTTTCTGGTGTGAAATGGGTGCTCAAGCTACTTCTTGACGGCGACCTCGGCACTGTTAATGATGATCAAATGGGAATGCTTAAGCGCGGATATGAGACAAATGAAAAAATGATTCAACTTGTGAACGATCTCCTGAGTGTGTCACGCATTGAGAATGGTAAATTTGGTTATAAGTTTGAAAGGAATGATTTCATGAAACTTATCAATATCCTTATCGAAAATACGGTGCTGCCATCAAAGGAGCGCAATATTAAAGTTCGCCTCGAAAACCGTGCAGGGGTGATTCCAGAATTTTTGTTCGACCCGGAGAAGCTTCTCATTGCGTTACAGAATATCGTAGACAATGCAATGAAGTACACACTTCCTGGCGGGGAAGTAACAATCATTATTGAGAGACAAGGGGATTATATAGAAGTAAGGGTGAAAGACACCGGCGTGGGGATCCCAAAGGCGGACATCGCAAAACTATTCTCAAAGTTCTTTCGCGCTACTAATGTGATTCATTTGCAGACAGACGGTTCTGGGCTAGGACTCTTTATTGTGAAGAGTATCATTGTACGCCACGGCGGGCAGATATGGGTCGATTCTGAAGAAGGGAAAGGAACAACCATCACCGTTGTTATACCTGTTATTGCGGGGCTTTTGCCAAAGGGTGAAGAAGACGAAGAGGTGTCCGAGAATTCCACACAAGCTCCTTCCGAGAAAAGGGACTATGGAACGATTGTGTCCTAATCTCTAGTAGATATTGTAATTATGTAATATAATGTAGTGACCATTATGGAAAAGAAAAAGAGAATTATCATTGTTGAGGATGACGCAGTTCTTCGTGATGTGCTTGCTGAAAAACTCGAAAAGAACGGTTATATAGTAGATAAGGCCGAGGACGGTATTATCGCTATGGAAAAAATCCATGCAATAAAACCCGATTGCGTTCTTTTGGATATTCTTATGCCACGCAAAAACGGTATAGAAGTGCTGGAAGACCTGCACGCGGATCCGGAACTTTGTGATATACCTGTTATTATTATTTCAAACTCTGGTCAACCAGTGGAAATAAAACGCGCGCAAGAGCTTGGTGCACGAGAATTCTTAATAAAGGCTGTGTTCGACCCGAATGAAGTGCTTGAAAAAGTAGAAAGTGTGCTCGCCGGCTCACCTATTACTCCACAAGGCGAATGGGGTATCCACACTCAAAATGTTACAAGTGCCAGAGCCGTGGAACACCCTAGTGCAGCCAGTTCTGCGGTGGCAAGCACTGAGCCAAAAAACAATGCGCTCATACTCGTTATTGAGGACGATAAATTCTTGCGCGAACTCCTGGTTAGAAAGCTTTCAGGAGAGGGGTATGAGGTAAAAAGCGCAATCGATGCTGAGGCAGCATTTGCTATTCTGGAAGGACCTACTCCAAAGATAATTTTATGCGACCTTATTTTGCCCGGTATTGATGGATTCGAAATACTCAAGCGTATTAAGGCGAACACAAAGACCGCTGGCATCCCTGTTGTTATTTTGAGCAATCTCGGACAGAAAGAAGATCTCGATAAAGCGATGGCACTTGGAGCAAAAGATTTTATGGTAAAGGCAAACTTTACTCTCGATGAAATTGTTACCAAAGTACGAGAAATCGTGTAGGTTTTAAAAATAGTATTAATACCATCTCCAAATAACCTATACACAACAATCCAAAAATTTTGGCTGCGCTTTTAAATCAGCTAATTCGTGGCTTGGCCATAAAAGAAAATCCATCAAAATATCCTGATATTACTCAGTATTTTTCCTTCAGCTCTCATTCAGCAGAATGACCTATGGGTCGTCAAAATTTTTGAATTCTTTGTGTAAGAGTTATTTCGGCAAGCGAGGAGCACGTGGACGAGTATTCTCGTACACAGTGTCCGAGTCGAAGACGAAATATTGTGCGCAGTTATATTTGGGGATGGTATAAAAAGAGAACGCCAGTCTCGCCGATTGCGAAACTGGCGTTCTCTTGCTATGATGTCCTCAGAAGAAAAAGCGGGTATAGTTTAGTGGTAGAATAAGGGATTTCCAATCCTTTGATCGGAGTTCGATTCTCCGTACCCGCACATCATACAAAAAACTCCAAGAATATTCTTGGAGTTTTTTGTATGATTGTTTTGCGGGGATGGAGAATCGAACGGGAAGGGGGTCGGGGAAACACCTGTTTCCCCGTGGAGGAAGGATTGGGAAAACCGAGGGTTTCCCAGGAGTGAGATAGCGAAGCGTCTCCGTACCCGCACCACGTATAGAGAAGATGCCACCCTGGCACATTCTCTAGTCATCCTTACAGAATATGACTTGTTTCTTTGCCACCATGGCACAAAAGCACGTTTTCAAACTGACATAGAAGACGTTCGAACTTTTGGCTACATGTGGATTTCGTATATTGACTTTATTCTCAAGTGCGCTATTCTGGACTTAGCACCTGTGAGGGCTTCGGCTCTCTCACGGTCAATATAAACCGTAGCCAGGTGCCACGAAAAAACGCCAAGCAATTGGCGTTTTTTCGTGCTTAATCAAGTTCAGGATTCCCTTCGTGAAGTATTCGTTTATGGAGATCATTCGTACGCCAGTAGGGGATGAGCGTCCAAAAGAACTTTTCTCCGCCGAGAATCTGCTTCACAATCACCTTGACCCTCTTGCGGCCGAGCACCGCAACGAACTCATAATAGGTGACATCGGTGAGTGTTTTTTCCCACCTTTTGTTCTTCTTTTTTCTTACGAACAGCTTATCCTCAAATACTCCCTGTAGTGTTTTTGAGTTACGGATGGTTTCGGGTGCAAGGCGGAGAAGTTTCAGGCGCATGAACTGGTCATTCTTTGAACGCGCGCGATTCCAACTTTTGAATTTTAGATGCTCAAGTCCATCGGTATTGAAATTAATCTTCTCGCCAAAATATGGGCAGTGCACTGCACCGAACGTTTTATATAGTGTCTCTGCTTCTCCTCTTATTTTATCAAATTCTGTATCTGTGAATTCTAGTTTTTGTGGTTGTTCCTCCATGTGACTTAATTGTATGGATTATGTTGAATCCGTCAATGAGTTGCCCAAGAGGCACTTCTTCACTTCTTTGAGAACACCACAGAATTAGTAGAATAGAGATATGAAATTTGACGAAAGCACCATTAACAAATTCATAGCAACCTACAAAGAAGTCCACGGAGAACAACTCGTACCGCACGAAGCAACAATCATGTTGCGAAAATTGATGCATCTGTACCGAGTGATTGGAAGACCATTACCTAAAGAAGACAAGGAGACTAAGTAGCTTTCCTGGCTACTTCTTTGTCGCCGAACTGCTCTTGGAGGAGCCTGATGTTGTGAATGACACGGGCGGTTTCGGGGTCTCCCTGTCTTATTAAAGTTCGAATGTCTTTCACGTACCCGCACCAAAGCAGAAAGCCCGCCACATGAGTGGCGGGCTTTCTGCTTTAAGTACGGCAGTAAACTTAATACTTACTTTGCTACTGCATCTTTGAGGGCCTTTGCAGCGCGAAACTTTGGAACTGTTGTTGCCTTTACTTGGATAGCCTCACCAGTCTTTGGATTGCGCGCGGTGCGTGCTGCACGTGGCTTCACTGAAAAGATGCCAAGTCCTGCGATTGATACCTCACCGCCCTTCTGAAGGGTGCTTACCATCTCAGTAAGGATTGCATCAAGTGTTTGCTCTGCTGATACTTTTGTACCACCCATCTTTTCATGGATGATCTCTGCGATAGCTGCTTTGTTCATAATTATATTTTATTGTGGGGGCTACTACGCATAATTTTTCTACTGCAATCTTTAATTTTCTGCTACAATTTGTTTAATATTTTTAGAAATATAACAAATATTTCTCAGAATTTTAAACGGCGTTTCTCATTCAACAGAATGACCTACGGGTCGTCGAAAATCAAAGATTTAGTAACGAAATTTATTACGTAGAGGTCCCCGATTAACCTTTTAATACTAAAACGAGTTTCTTACCCGCAATCTACCTCACACATTTTGTGAAAGGGGAGTTGCCCCACTTTGACGCGGGTCAGACCTCCTTGTTAAATAGTATACCCCCATAGTTTTTTTAAAGCAATAGATACAAGGGTTCTGATGAAGTTTGCCAAAACGAGGTAAGTGTTCTTTAATTTTAGACTAGCGCGCATATTCTATTGCTCGCGATTCGCGAATAACAGCCACCTTGATTTCGCCTGGGTATTTAAGCTCCTTCTCAACACGAATTGCGATGTCATGCGCAAGTGTTTTCGACTCGAGATCAGTGATTTCCTCTGGTCTCACAAACACCCGAAGCTCCCTCCCAGCCTGAATTGCATAGGCTTTTTCGACAACAGGGAAGGATTTTGCTATCCCCTCAAGGTCTTCAAGACGCTTTATATAGTTCTCCGCAGAATCGCGGCGCGCTCCCGGGCGACCCCCAGAAATCGAGTCCGCAGTTTGTACAATAATTGATTCTAAGGTCTCGTAAGGATATTCTTCGTGGTGGGACTGCATCGCTTGAATTATGCGCGGGTCGGTGCCGAATTTCTGAAGTATTTTGCGACCGATTTCTACGTGGGTTCCCTGCACTTCGTGATCTACCGCTTTTCCGATGTCGTGAAGGAGTGAACCGGCTTTTGCCACCGCAACATTTCCTCCGAGTTCCTCGGCAATCATTCCCGCAATGTGCGCCATTTCAATAGAGTGCTGAAGCACATTTTGCCCGTAACTTGTGCGGAAATGAAGACGACCAAGAATGGCAATGATACGTGGGTCAAGATTGAATACACCGCATTCATATGCCGCTTGTTCACCTTTTTCTTTTGTGATCTTGTTTATCTCCTCACGCGCCTTTTCCACAGCTTCCTCTATTTTTGCTGGTTGAATGCGCCCGTCTTCTATAAGTGCTTCGAGCGCGACACGTGCGATTTGGCGACGAATTGGATCAAACGACGAAATAAGAATTGAACCTGGAGTGTCGTCAACGATAACCTCGACACCTGCGGCACGTTCAAATGCACGAATGTTTCTGCCCTCTTTTCCGATAATCTTTCCTTTTATTTCGTCTGATGTAATAGGCACCGATGTTGCCATCATTTCTGCGGCAGTTGATGTTGCAAGTCGCTGGATAGATGTCGCGAGAATATCGCGCGCTGTTCTCGCAAGCCGTTCCTCTCCGTCTGCCTCAAGCTTCCTCATTCGCACCAAAAGGTCCTCCTCGTAACGTTTTTCAACACGTTTTAAAAGTTCCTCTTTTGCGGCTAATGCATCGAGATGCGCTATCCGCTCGAGCTCTCGGTGTGCAAGTTCATTTTCCTTGTTAATTTTCTCGCGGATGGTTTTTAGCTCGTCAGCTTTTTCTTTTATGTGTGTCGCTTCGCCGTCAATATCAGTTTGGCGCCTATCGAGAAACTCTTCTTTTTTAATAAGTCGCTCTTCTATTTTTTTGAAACGCTCATTTTGTTCACGCTCTTCTTCGTGGAGCTCTTGCCCATAAACCTCGGCTCTCCGGTCGGCTTCCTCAATAATTTTTTGTGCCTCTTCTTTTGCGGAAAGAAGGACTTGTTTTACTTCGATTTCGACCGACCCACGCTTGCTCACCGAAATAAACCAGCGCAGAAGGTAGCCGAGTGCCGCACCGACCAGAATTGCCATCACGCCGCCAAGCGTGAGTGCAATGTTAATGTCCATAATTTATCTCGAAAAGCCTTGAAATATATGAATTCTTGATTGTTTCTCTGGCTCGCCAAGTGTTATCGCCTCTAAATAAAGTGTCAATTTAAATTACAAATAGATACATGTTTATACTACTCTGGTTTTCCAGGGTTGTCGAGTCAAAAAAGAAAACGCAACAATTATTTGCCATAGCAAATAATTGTTGCGTTTTCTTTTTTGACGCTTGAGTTATGCGCGGGGATTCTTTGGCTTATAGATCTCATCTACAAGACCGTATTTTTTTGCTTCCTCGGCAGACATAAAGAAGTCGCGATCGGTGTCTTTTTCAACTTGTGCAAGAGGCCTCCCTGTGTTTTTCGCAAGAATTTTATTGAGATTCTCTTTAATTTTCAAAATATGTTTTGCAGTTATTGCGATGTCTGACGCTTGCCCTTCGGTGCCACCAAGTGGCTGGTGGATCATAACCTCCGCATTAGGAAGGATAAAACGCTTACCTTTCGCGCCAGCAGAGAGAAGTACTGCACCCATTGATGCAGCCATACCTACGCATATAGTAGATACGTCTGGTTTCACGTGTTGCATAGCATCGTAAAGAGCCATCCCCGCTGACACAGATCCGCCAGGGGAGTTGATGTACAAATGGATGTCTTTCTTTTGGTCCTCAGACTCAAGAAAGAGAAGCTGGGCGATGGTGATGTTTGCGGTGTCATCATCGATAGCACCCGACAGGAAAATGATGCGGTCCTTGAGCAGGCGTGAATAAATATCGTAAGCGCGTTCGCCCGACGACGACTTTTCAATAACGGTTGGGATTAAATATGACATAAAGTGATAGTATCATACTCCGGGATTGTTGCAAATTTAAGGTTGACAAAGTAGTATTTACTTGGTAGTATTACTAATAGAAGCCCTTTGAACTTTAAGGGCACGTTGTGTCCTTAAACTAAATCAAGGAGATATGTCATGAGTATGATGACAAAAAGCAGTGTAGCAGTGTGTGATTTGTTTGATCCGCGTACTTTTTTGGAAGGAAGTAACATCAGAGGTCATACATACCATTGGACGACGGGCTACCTTACAGTGGACTTCATCCTGACTCATCAAGAGAAGGTGCCATACCGCGGACTTGAAGGTGTTGCGCATCGCATACTCGCTCGAGATATGTCCTACCAAGAAATAACCGATGAATTTTTTGGCGGAATGGAAGGGCTACGCAAGTACGCTTTTACATTCGACCAGCTCGCTGAAAAAGCCAAACTTCATGTTGCGAAAAAAGATGACGAATTAAGAAATGGGAAAACTAACGTTTTTTTTCTTTTGATAGGAGGGAAATTATTTACGGTTATTGTTTATTGGGATCGGGGTACTCGCAGATTAGATATGCATCCCATACCTATCGATGAACCTTCGGCGTCTCGTCTACGTGCCGGCTACACCAAACTTTTTTACAATACGATTCCTACGAATTAAAATTATTGTGGGAAAATGGCAATAGACCCATCGATCCGAGCCCAGCGCTCAGATCGATGGGTCTTTATTTTTGCAGTGAAACTGTTAGACTATTTTTACTATGCGTTTGCATCGATTTTTTGTTAAAGAGAAAATTCCTAAAGCAGGGGAGTTTGTTGTTACCAATGAAACTCTCTTGAACCAGTGGCGGAATGTTTTACGTATGGAAGAGGGCGACAAAGCGATTCTTTTTGATGGAGATGGATATGAATCACTGTGTGAAGTTGTTTCACTGACTGGCAAAATTGCAAAAAAGAATGCGTTACTCAAAGTACTTGAAACAAAAAGGGGACTCGTGCCGGCGCGTGATGTTACTTTGTATGTTGCACTTATAAAGAAAGATAACTTTGAGTTTGTGCTTGAGAAGGCAACCGAGCTTGGCGTATCACATATTGTTCCCGTGCAGGCAAATAGAAGTGAAAAGAAAGATGTGAACTACGAACGCGCGCAAAAGATTCTACGCGAAGCATCTGAGCAGTCAGGACGCGCAACAGTACCAACAATAAATGAGATCATCTTTGTTGAGAAAATACCAAATGACGTTATTGTATTCGATCCGCGCGGAGAAATATCCGCAAGAGAATTTTTTGCAAAGAATACGACCACACCTATCTCAGTATGTATCGGCCCCGAAGGAGGTTTCACTGACACGGAGATTGATTTGTTTCACGCACACAACATTACTGTTGTTACTACTGGAGCACAAATCCTCCGCGCAGAAACAGCTGCGATCGTGGCGCTTGCACTTGCGCTTATCGTGTGACATTAATAGTCTGGGCACATTCTTTGTAATGCGTAATATAATCAAAAACATTTTTTATTGGACAAAAGAAATAATATATTTCTTTGCAATAGTAATTCTGCTTAACTTTGTTGGTTTATTTTATCGCCCTAAGACAGGGTCTTTTTCGGAAGACAAACTCAACGTGGTACTGGTTCACGGGATAATGACAAAAAACATCATTTTCGTGTTTCTCAGGAAAAAACTTCGGAGTCTTGGTTATAATGTTGTTATGTTTGAGTATGGATTTGGCTTCGATGATATAACAAAAAATGCTAAAAAATTGGAAGACTTTCTTTTTCAAAATAAAAAAAGGGAAATTATTCTCGTAGGGCATAGTCTTGGAGGAGTGGTTATTCTCGAAGCCAAAAGATTGAGTCGCGAGGTTTTAGAATTACCCGCCATCACCATGTGCTCGCCCGTAAGGGGTGCCCCGCTCTTCTGGGTATTCTTTTGGTCAAAAACAGGAAGACAATTTAATCCACAAGGAGAATTTATCAAAAGGATAAGGGAATTTTCTCCAAACTATAAAAATACGGTTTTTGTTAAGTCGGCTTTTGACGGAGTTGTCTTGGATAGGTACTCCTGTTTTTCGGAAAACAGATGTGTGACATTGGATATAAAAGGGCATTCCGCTCTTCCTTTTGAAGTATCTATCAACGATATGAAAAAAATAATAGATCTGGCGTTGAAAAAATAGCTTCAAGAAAAAACCGGCTTTAGTAGCCGGTTTTTTCTTGAAGCTATTTTTGACCTTCCAAAAACTGAAAAACCTTTTCATTCGTGAGCATCATTTCAAGATGCATGCGCACGCGCGCTGGGTCCGCATCAACATACTTCTCTAAAAAGAATTTTGATTCACGGTCTAGATCTTCCTTGAGCACCTCGATTTTTTCCAAAAGAGAAATTTCATTGAGCGCGATTTGAATCTTGGCGCGTTTCTCTGCGTCCAGCGCCCATTCTTTGCGCAATTCATCCTCACTCTTTTTTGTTGTTGCAAGGTAATCGTCAAACTTCATTCCCATCTGTTCAACATCATGACGGAATTGCCCGACCATTCTCTCGATCTCCACATCAATAAGCATTTGCGGGAGTTTCACGGTTATCCCATCGGCAATCTTTTCCATTGCCTGCATACGTTTTTTTTCTCGCGCACGATTTGTTTTTTCGTGAGTAATCGATTCGCGAACTTTTGTTTTGAATTCATCTACATTTGCAAATGGACCGAATTTTTGCGCGAGCTCATCGGTTACCTCAGGTAATATTTCTTCGCCAGCATCATTTTTTATTGCGAACTGTTTGCGAAGTTCATTTACCGCTTGCTCCACTTCCTCGTCGGTTGCTATTAGTTCACGTCCAAGACGCGAATCAGCTGATTCGTCCGCAGACATTATTTCCTTTGCAATCTTTTTGTAGTCAGGGAGTTTAATTTCCGGCATCACTTGGAAAGTGAGGGTAAACTCGAATGGATTACCCTTCGCAATTTTTGTTACTTTTACTTCCGGCATCGCGATTGCGTGAATTTTGTGTCGTTTTAAAATCTCCGAGTATGCGCGGTCTATGGCAAGGTTTGCCATCTCCTCGAGAACGAGCGCTTCCCCAAACTTTTGAATGATCATTGTTTCCGGCACATGGCCTTTGCGAAAGCCTGGCAAAGAAACCTCCTCTCCAACTTTTTTTAGGGCGATGGCGCGCTCCTTTTCGAATGATTCTGCAGGGATTTCGCAGGTGATTTCGATGTTGCTTTCTGATAATTCCTTTAATGTTGTTTTGATGTTTGTATTGATATCAGTCATGAGCCCAAATATATCTTTTTGAGACTCATTTTGCAAATACCGCAGATACTTCAGGGGTTAATCATGTGGTATGCGCAACCTACATCATTCTGACTCTTGATGCAGAGCTATTGGTCGAGGTTATTTTTTTGAAAATAAATTTTCAATGAAAAGACAGCCACCACACATTGGAAGCTATAGCTTCCAATGTGTGGTGGCTGGTGGTATACTTATAACACAAATAGTACGAAAATATGAAAAAGTATCAACATGGAGAACTGACAAAAGAAATACTGAAAGGGCTTGCAGTGGGAGGGTTCATCGTTATGTGTTTGGCTATGCCAAATTTAGTGCAAGTAGTGAATCTCTTTAAACCTAAAAATTCACATGACCGATATCGTGTAAAGCGGACACTTCGCAGACTTCAAAAAAACAATATGATTCGTATTGTGAATCACAATGGTCGTGATGTTGTAGAGATAACCACACAAGGCAAGAAAAAAGTACTTGATTACAGCCTTGATGACATGCAGTTAAATACAAAACAAAAGTGGGACGGCAAATGGAGAATGGTCATGTTTGATATTCCTGAAACAAGGAAAAATGCTCGTAATGCGGTAAGTTACAAGATCAAGGAGATTGGTATGTACCCGATCCAAAAGTCGGTGTTTATTTTTCCATATCCATGTAAAGATGAGATTGATTTTGTAGGAGAGATGTACGGTATCCGAAAGAACATTATTTATATTGAAGCAACTCATATTGATAGCGCAGAGAAAGCAAAACGTCATTTTCGGATTTGACCGACTGAACTACTCGTTTAACTTGATTCCCTGCGGTCTTTGCCACGGGGTTGTTGATTGGTTTGCCCTACGCTTCTTAACGGTCACACAACTAATGCTATAGCATTAGTTGTGTGACCGTTAAGAAGCGTAAAGCACAGAGGAGGGGGAGAAGGTTGTACCTGCTGATATAATTCTTACGAGATCGGACCTCGTACCCCCCGTAACATTCAATGGATATCTAAAAATGCAACAAAAAACCCGCGGATGTTCGCGGGTTTTTCAGAGGGAAATGGGAATAATCAGAATGTGATATCGCCCAGACCAGCATCAAGACCTGAGAGATTTGTTGCGTCGAGATCTTTTTGGATGTCAGTAAGATCGGTTGATGTGCCTTGCGTTGATAGAGATGATATTACCGAGTCTGATTGCATTTCAGCAGAAGTGACGGTTCCAGTTTCGGTTACTGCAGGAACCTGCTTCATGAAGTAGTATGCACCGAAGGCGAGGACAAGCACAATAACAATAATGCTAATGATTGAGCCTGTAGAGTTTTTTTCTTCTGGTGGCATTTGTGTGCCAGTGTTTATATTCTGGTCCATGTTAGGTGTGTGGTTACGTTAATAATTATTGAGTTGTTGTGCTCGTTGTCGTTGCAGGTGTCGTGGTGGCAGGACGCGGTTTATTAAGACCTGGTTTTACTGACGAGATAGCAAGAGCAACATGGCGGTGCGCTTCCTGAATTGATCTTACCGTGTCCTTTACGAGTTCCTGCACCTTCTTAAAAGAATCTTTCGGGGTCGTACTTGCGGTTGCGCTTGCAAATATAGTTTCTATCGCAAGCTTTACTGCGGCAGTTTTTGTGCGCGCCTCTTCAAGTTTTACTTTTGCTTCCGCAATATGACCTCGAGAAACAGTCACATTAACACCTTCCGCTTCAAGCTTGTTTAATCTTTCTGTAACACGGTCAGAAAGTTTCTGCACACGCTCGATTGCAGCCTCCAATCGCTTGGTTACTAACTCTGTTTGCTTTCGTGCAATTTCAAGACGCTTTTTTTGTGCCTCGTCTTTCATGTTTATGCGTGCTGCGGTTGTTGATGCACGGAGCGCTTTTGCACGTGCTTCCATTTCCTCACGCGTGTTTTTTACTTCACCGCGCATTTCTTTTGCACGATCACCAAATGAAGCCTGTTGTGTTTGGCGGAGTACTTTTTCGCGGGCTTCCATTTCTGTGCGAGTATCACGAAATGCTGGTGGCATTGGCGGTCTTGGCGGCAAACCAACGGTTCCTGTGTTTGTTGTTGTCACTGATCCTGCAATTGTTGTGCCAGTTGTTTCTGCGCTTGCTGATATTGCTCCGAGTGCAAAAAGTACTACAAGGGCGATGCCTATATTTTTATTCATATATTTATTAAATTGTTAATTAGTTCCAACAATATCTTTTACATCTACTAGTGTATAAGAGTATCAAATTGTTTACAATAGGGACATGGAACAAGTAAGACCACGCCTCTGTTCGGCCGAACAGAGGCGTGGTTTTGATAAACTGTCAACTATTTACTAAATTCCTTTTTGTATAGCTCGATACTCTTCTTAACTGCATCGTGAGCTGCATCTTTTCCCTCAAATCCGGACACTTCTACTACTTTGTTCTGAATCTGTTTATAGGTGGTGAAAAAATGTTCCATTTCCTTAAGCGTGTGCTTATTTATGTCTGAAAGATCTTTTATGTCTTCCCAACGCGGGTCGCCGACAGGGACCGCAATCACTTTGTCGTCTCCTTCGCCAGAGTCTGTCATGTGCATGATAGCGATTGGTCGTGCGCACACAAGAATACCGGGGAACAGTGGATATGTAGTAAGTAGAACCACATCGAGCGCATCGCCGTCGTCCCACAATGTTTGTGGCACAAAGCCATAATCAAACGGATAGTCCTGCGCGGTGTGAAGAGCGCGGTCGAGAGCAATAAGTCCGGTTTCCTTGTCTATCTCATACTTATTTTTCGAGCCCTTTGGGATTTCAACGATTACGTTGATCTCTTTTGGAGCATTTTCACCGAGAGAGACATCGTGCCAAAGATTCATTTTCATAGTGGTAATTATACCATCTCTAAATAACCTATCCACAATAATCCAAAAATTTCGGCTGTGCCTTTGTAAAAATACTTCAAAATATCCCGATATTTCTCATTATTTTTACTTCGGCTCGCTCAAAATTTTAGGCTTCTCTGTGGAAGAGTTATTTAGAGATTGTATAAATAGTTAATAGCTAATAAGTTAAAATGCCTACTCTGCCACAGCAGGAGTTTCTTCAATTTTTACATCACCCTCCGCAGTTGCTTCCGCGACGATCTCCCCGGGAAGTCCGACGATATCAAGCTTCCACCCGGTTAGCTTTGCGGCAAGGCGAACATTTTGACCACCGCGACCAATTGCGAGCGATTGCTGGTCTGCAGAAACGGTGACAGTTGCCTGGTGCTTTTCCTCATCGAGTACCACTGACTGCACTTGTGCCGGAGAAAGCGAATCCTCGATAAACTTTTTTGGATCTTCCGACCATACAATGAGGTCAATCTTTTCACCGCCGAGCTCACTCATCACGGTTGATACGCGGACTCCGCGCTGACCTACACATGAGCCGATAGGGTCAATGTGTTCGTCGCTTGAAAATACCGCAACTTTTGCGCGCGATCCCGCCTCGCGGGCAACTGCCTTGATCTGTACGGTACCTGCTGCAACCTCGGGAGCTTCTTGTGCAAAAAGCTTCTCAATCATTTTTGGGTGCGATCGAGAAAGACGCACATCGATTCCTCGAGGAGTTTCCTCAACCTTGTAAAGATATGCGCTGATGCGTTCTCCCTGCTTGTATCTCTCGCTGGGGATCTGGTCCTCATATGCGAGGAGGCCGGTAGTTTTGCCGAGGTCTACAAAAATATTGCCACGCTCCATTCTTTGAACACTGCCCTGTACAATGTCGCCAATCTTACCGCCGTATTCACCAATAATAGAAACTTTTTCGGCTTCACGAATGCGCTGAATAATCACCTGCTTTGCAGTCTGTGCGGCGATGCGACCATAGTCATCGTGCGCTTCCAGAGGGAAAATAATCTCATCACCAGAAACTGCATCACGTTTGATTCGTCGCGCGTCTGCAAGAAGGATATCGTGTTCAGGGCTAAAACGGCGGAGTGAAATTTCTTCACCTACGGCAACTCCTTCGTTTATTGTTTTTTCTTTTGACAGGGCCTCGTCATCGGTATCCTCGGGCATACGAACAGCGTTTTCGTCAACGACGATCTTCACTTGAATAAATTCGGTTTTTCCAGAGTTTATGTCAAAAACAGCGCGAACAATTTGCCCCTTTTTACCGAAGTCTTTTTTGTATGCGGCTGCAAGCGCTTGCTCGATTGCCTCAATGATTTTCGCGCGGGGAATACCGCGTTCTTGCTCAAGCTGTTCGAGTGCCGATCCTAATGTTTTTAAGTCTAACATGATGGTTGATTTCTGGTGATTTCCTGTAAATTTGAACAAAAATTGCCCGCTTTCGAGACGGACATTAACTTGAGCATTCTATCAAAATATGGATGAATGTCAATCGTTTGTTGCAACGAGCGATATTGTAGTCATTACCGTATGTACACTATCCCCAAATTCCAGCTATAGCTGGAATTTGGGGATAGTGTACATGAGAATATAATTTTTGTGTTTTTTGCGTGCAAACTTTGATATACTTTGTTTATAAATATGAAGCACTTTGTTTTTTTTCTCCTCACCCTTTTTATTGTTCCCGTTTTTGCGTTTGCGGGAACGATTGATGCTATAAATAAATATGCGAGGTTTTATAATTCTAATGCTCTTATAAATTTTGGCGCAACAAATGGAAATGTGGTTGTGACCGATTCGGCTATCACTGGGTACGCATGGGGGGAGACCGTCGGCTGGATCAATTTGGCGCCAACGAATGGAGGTGTTCTCAATGACGGAAGCGGAAATCTCTCTGGGTATGCGTGGGGAGAGAATACTGGCTGGATCAATTTCAATCCCACAAATGGCGGTGTCACCATTGATTCATCTGGAAATTTTAACGGCTATGCGTGGAGCGAGGTAAGAGGATGGATAGTTTTTAACTGTGCGACAGATAGCACTTGCGGTACTCTTTCGCATAAGGTTCAAACTGACTGGCTTGCTCCTTCTGCTCCCACCTACCAATGCAGCAACTCACTCGACGATGACGCCGATGGTCTCGTGGATTACCCAGCAGATGCAGGTTGTACTTCGACAACCGATACTGATGAATCGGGTCCTTTTGGTGGCGGGGCGGGAGGCACTCCTTCTCCACCACCTGAGCCGACGCCTCCAACTCCAACACCTGCACCTTTACCTGTACCAAATCCAGAGCCTTCTCCTGCTCCCGAACCAACGCCTACCCCAACACCAGAGCCTGCTCCTACTCCAACACCTGCTCCAACACCAACTCCAGAACCTACTCCAGCCCCCGCCCCCACGCCAGACGGAAGCCAAAGTGGAGCAGAGAGTGTGGTCAGCGCGATTGCAGGCACATTCTCCTCTACGGTAGGGACTTTTTCAGCTCAGGTTGCTAATGTTTTCACTAATATCTCAGACTCATTTACTGAGTCAATTTCAAATATCAAGGAGGCATCAGGAGAGGCGGTAGTTCGAACAACAGAAGCAGTCAAAGAGGTGCGACGAGAAGCAAAAAAAACACTTGATAAGCCAGTAGGAAATATTACCAGTAAAACAGTAACGACAGTTGGTGTTGTAACAGGTGGTGCTACTCCGGTACTCTCCCTCTTCTTTACTCAACTCTTCTCGTTGTCGGACCTGCTCCTCCTTCCTGCGCAGCTATGGGGACTCATTCTTTCCGCTTTTGGACTCAAGCGCCGTTATCGCCCATGGGGGGCAGTGTATGATAGCGTTACCAAGCAACCTCTTGACCCTGCATATGTCTCACTACAAACTCTTAATGGCAAGGAAGTTGCGACGGCATTCACCGATCTTGATGGACGGTACGGATTTCTTGCTCCACCGGGGATATATCGCATCGTTGCAAACAAAACAAATTATAAATTTCCATCAACGCGCTTGGAGGGCAAAACTGCTGATGAATTTTATGGGAACTTATATTTTGGAGACACTATTGTTTTGCACGAAGGAGACGCGATCCTTGCGCGAGATATCCCCATGGATCCCGAAGGTTTTGATTGGAATGAATATGCAAAACGCACGCGGCACCTCATGGGATTTTATTCGCGCAATACTATTCTCATTGAACGCCTTTCGCGTGCATTGTTCGCCACGGGATTTCTCATCACACTTTTTGTGCTATTTGTAGACCCACAACCATATAGCATTGCAATCAGTATTCTATATATTTTCGTGTGGGCTCTACGCAAGGTGGGTCCTGGGGGTCGCACTCATGGAGTAGTTATAGAAAAGGAAACCGGGCTTCCTTTGTCGTTTGGAGTTGTGAAAGTGTCGCATCCTGATACAAATATTTTAGTAAGAAATAGCATCACTGACGCGCTGGGGAGATATTACTGCCTTGTCACAAAGGGTGTATACAATGTTGGCGTGATGCGCAGAGAGCAAGATGGTAATTATTCCCCTATGGAGTTTTCTAAGGAGGTGGATGCTCCCAACGGAATCATTCGCGAGAAATTCGAAGTGTGAGGAAAGGGGAGGAGGGAAAAGGAGGCCTAACCCCCCTTTCTACACGGAATAATTTATATCCAAATATATACAAACACAAAATTAGAAGTTATAAATAAGAAGAACTTTGTTTGATACTTCAAATGACGACCAATTGCTTCCCTTTATCACTGTTGTAAACAGTCAATACACGGTATAATAAGCTCGTATATTATGGCTAATTGTTCCACAACGAAAAATATCTTCTTCAAAAGAATATCACGCGCATCAATACTCCTTCTCGCGCTGTTTTTCCCCTACATGTTGTTGGCGGCATTGCCGTATTTGCCTGGCGAAACTCTCGACCCTGCTTGTACTCCAGGAAGTGCAAATTGTACTGTCGATGTATCTCAGCTTGGCGCAAGTGCTACCGCCGGGTACTTTACTGCCACCACTACTTTCAACAACACATTTCCAAATTTTATCTCAACCAGTGGCACCACCACAAACGCCACCTCGACCAATTCCTTCGCCACCACCGCCTCTTCAACCAACCTCTTCACGTCAAACCTCTCTATCGCTGCGCTCTCCGGTTTCTTGAAAGCAACCGCAGGCAGTGTGGGAACCGCACTCGTCAATCTCGCGAGTGATGTCTCGGGCAATCTCCCTGTCACGAACTTAAACAGCGGTACCGGCGCCTCCGCCTCCACCTTCTGGCGCGGTGACGGCACGTGGGCGACACCGACGGGTGGTTCTCAAACTCCATGGACTTCCGCCATCGATGGGGGAGGTTTCGCACTCACGAATGCGGGAGCAATCACGGGGACGAGCTTCACGGCGACGTCCACCTCTAACAACACCTTCCCAAATCTCATTGCAACCAACAGCACCACCACCTCTGCCACCACAACAAGTTCGTTTGCAACCACAGCATCATCAACCAATCTCTTCACTTCGAACTTCAAACTTGCTTCACTCACAGGATTTTTGAAAGCAACGGCGGGAACGGTCGCAACCGCACTCGTCAATCTTGCATCGGACATCACGGGAACCTTGGGTATTACGAACGGCGGTACCGGACTTTCTTCATCTCCCACCTACGGACAGCTTCTCGTTGGCAACACATCAAGCGGTTATACCCTTTCTGCAACATCAACATTAGGCGTTGCTCTCTCAGACACCACGGGCACTCTTTCCGTCGCACGCGGTGGCACGGGACTTGCCTCATACACGCAAGGGGATGTTTTGTACGCATCCGGTGCGGGCACTCTCGCCGGCACATCAACCGCCAACCTCAAAACAACACTTGCGCTCAACAACGTGGAGAACACGGCGCTCTCGACATGGGGAGGAAGCACAAACCTTGCGACACTCGGCATCATTACCGCCGGCACATGGAATGGCAATGCAATCGGAGATGCCTACCTCACCAAAACAGGAAACTGGACAGGAACTTTTGACGGACAAGAGGGAAGCTACTATCTTAACGCAAGCAACCTAACTAATTTTGGCACTCCTTTTTATACATATTTCAACGGTACCACCACCACCGCTCTTACAGAAGGCGCGAATCAATATTTCACGGACGCGCGTGCGGATGCACGCATCAATGCGACGACAACACTTGGCACGCTCACTGATCTTCCGAACCTCCTGCGCTCAACCACCACGAACGCAACCTCCACTTCCTTCTTCGCCACCACCGCCTCTTCAACCAACCTCTTCACGTCAAACCTCTCTATC
>MHUT01000009.1:0-45109 GCA_001823535.1 Candidatus Yonathbacteria bacterium RIFCSPHIGHO2_02_FULL_44_14
CTTGTATTTCATACACTTGATATATTACCAAGTGTTGCACTTACTTGTTGAACCTACTACCCAACTTTTCCCCTTTTAATTCTTTATCATGTCGAGTCTAGGCAGAAAAGTTAGGCAGGTGAATATTCAGGCCTTATTCTGCTTACTTTTTCTCCATTCCTCTATTTTTTTGTGGTCGCCACCAAGGAGGACTTTGGGGACGCGGTATTTTTTGCCTTTCCATTCTAGGACTTCGGGGCGGGTGTACATCTCGGGCGATGCCGTAGCGCCAGTCTTCAAGTAGCGTTCTTCCTCAAGCGACTCATGTCGTCCAAGCACGCCTTCAATCTGTCTTGCGCATGCGTCTACGACGACCATTGCTGGCACTTCCCCACCCGTGAGTACAAACGGTCCCACGGAAACCTCCTCTGCCTTAAAAATTTTCTTTACGCGCGCATCAATGCCTTCATAGCGGCCGGAGATGAGCACAATGTCGGTGTATTTGGTTACAAGTGCTTTTGCATACACATTGGTAAACTGCTTGCCTCCTGGCGCGAACAAAATTACTTTGGTCTTTGTAGCTTTCTTCTTTGCGATGCTTTTTGCAATCTTTTCAAGAGTGCGGAGAAGTGGCTCAGCGGTCATTACCATTCCTGGACCTCCTGCATATGGGCGGTCATCTACTTTGCCCCACTTGTTGCCAGAAAGTTCGCGTGGGTCATAATATGCAACAGAAATATGCTTTGCTTCCTGAGCACGACCAAGAATCGATGCATCTATATAGGGGCGCACGGCTTCGGGGAAGATGGTAACGATGTGAAAACGAATCATGGGGGTAATTAATAGTTGAATATCAAAATAATTAATAGTAGATGCGTTAACCAAGAGTACCTGCACCTCTATTGAATATTAATTATTTACTATTTATTGGGCGACTAGTTCTTCAAATCCTCTATCACCTCATCAACAGTCTTCGAGATGCTTAGGCTCTTTCCACCTGCTGGTTCGCTGATCTTCAAATTTACGCGCGCATTGTTTTTCATTCCCACTACGCGGAGAAGTGTGCGGATCGCTTTTGCAGTGTTTCCATCGCGCCCAATAATCTTGCCCATATCGCCAGGGTTTACATCAAGGGTGATGAGTACTCCCATCTCGTCCACCACGCGAGTTACTTTTACATCACTGGGATGTTCTACGAGTGCTTTTACTACGTATTCAAGAAATGTTACATCTGGTTCCTGTGTTGTCATATGATCGTATTATCTGTCGTTAGCTACTAACATTTCAGCGCATAAGCTGATTTAAGATATGGTACTACAAAATTGAGGCTTGAGCAAGAAATATTCTACTCGAGAATTCCCTTCACCCTTCTAATCCCAGATGACGACGCCTCCTCTTTTACAATTTTAAAAGTTCCAATACTACCTGTCTCTTGTACATGTGGACCACCGCAAAGCTCTGCGGAGTATTGAGTGCCATCTTCCGCAACAATAGAATACACATTCACAATATCTGGATACTTCTCCCAAAAACTTCCTTCAACGCCTTTTGCTTTTGCTTCTTCTTTTTTCATTTGCTCTATTTTCACAGTGCATCCTTTTGAAATCGCTTCATTCACATACGCTTCCACCTTATCGAGAACATCACGCTCAACTTTCTGAGGATACGTAAAATCAAAACGAGTTCTTTCCTCGGTAATATTTGAACCAGCCTGATGTACGCCGTCGCCCAAGTATTTGCGAAGCCCTGCGAGCATGAGGTGCGTCGCTGTGTGAAGTGCGGTGGTCTTTTCCCCGCCGTCGGCAAGCCCACCTTTGAACTTCTGCTCTGCTCCCGCGCGAGAAAGCGCTTGATGTTTTTTGAATTCAATATCAAAGGCCACGCGGTCTACCGAGACACCTTGCTCTCCTGCAAGCTCCTCCGTCATCTCAACAGGGAAACCATATGTTGAAAAGAGTTTAAATGCATCTTCTCCGGAAATTGCCTTACTACCAAAAAGATGGGTGAGTTCTTTGATTCCACGTTCAAGTGTCTTCCTAAATTTGTCCTCCTCTTCCCAAATTTCCTTCACAATAACGTCTGTTTGTAGAGCAACATTATCGTACACTCCTTTGTATTTCTCAGCTACAATAGGCACGAGGTCTGAAAGCATGTTGTGCCCAATACCAAGCACATCCGCATACCGCACCGCACGGCGAAGAAGCCGGCGCAAAATATACCCTTGATCAGTATTTGAAGGATGCACGCCGTCTGCAATCATCATCACCGCGGTGCGCACGTGATCTGCAACAATACGAGCACTGCGAATGTTATTAATCTCTCCACCAGAAAGGTCCGCAATCTTTTGCATAATTGGAGCAAACAAATCCGTATCAAATACATTATCCTTCCCCTGTATCGCCATTACGACACGCTCAAGACCAGAGCCCGTGTCCACATTTTTCGTAACAAGCTTGCCAATTACCTTGCCATCTTTTTTCTCATACTCCATAAATACATCATTCCATATTTCAACAACATCCTGGCGATCATCGGCCGCCATGTATTCATCTTTTGTCATATCACCCAACCCGCGTTCAGTGATATCATAAAACATTTCAGTATCAGGTCCACAAGGGCCATTGTCGCCGGGACTCCACCAGTTGGATTTCGCCGACATGAAATAAACGCGGTTCTCCGGAATAAACTTTTTCCAGACCTCAAATGCTTCGTTATCACGCGGAGCATCGTCATTCCCCTCAAACACCGTTACATACAAACGAGCAGGATCAAGGCCGAGCCCTTCTTCTTTTGAAGTTAGAAATTCAAAGCTCCATTTGATTGCGTCTTCTTTGAAATAGTCACCGAGGGACCAGTTACCGAGCATTTCAAAAAATGTGTCGTGGGTTTTGTCGCCCACTTCTTCGATATCCTGTGTGCGTACACATTTCTGACTGTTCGCGAGACGCTTTCCGCTTGGATGCGGCGTACCCATAAGATACGGTGCGAGTGGCTGCATTCCCGCTGTATTAAAAAGCACCGAGGGATCATTCTCGGGTACAAGCGGAGAAGACGGGATTATTACGTGCCCGCGTCTTTCAAAAAAAGCGAGGAAACGTTGTCTGATTTCTCGAGAGTCCATGCTATATAGATACCATAAAAAGCTTCATCCCACAAAAAATTATTCCTGTTCGTCGTCGGATAAATGTGCGAGTAGCTTTAATTTATTTTCAAAGTACCAAATCGCAGTAAATACAAAAAGCGCAAAGATAGTAGTAAAGACTGCCAAAGCATAAAATCCGTACCCAATAGCAATACCAATGCCTGCGGCGACCCATATCCCAGCCGCGGTGGTGACCCCGCTTACTTTCGCGTCTTTAAAAAAAATGAGGCCGGCACCAATAAAACCAATTCCTTGAATAATCGCAGCGGTAATACGCGCCGAGGAATCAGTGAACACGCCCAGAACGCTGCCATACCCACCTGATGCGAGAATACCAATGATTACGAAAAGCGCTGATCCCATAGTGACGAGTCCGTATGTTCGCATCCCAGCAGGCTTTCCCGCGATTGCACGCTCGATACCAAGGGACATGCCTAGAATAAGCGCAGTAAATAATTTAAGAATTATTTCCAAGTCCTGGTTAGTTAAAAGTGTTGTGATATCCATAATTTACATTGTATCAAATGCTTTTTATTTTTAACAGGACTCGTATGTTTGGATGCAATACGAGCACGTAAGTCAATTTACTAATTGAGCGACAAGGAGCAAAAATGCGAGCTGTACGTCGCGCTTCAATCGACACTGCGCGACTCGATTTTGCAAAATCGACAGTGAACGTTTTTGCAACGAAGTCAACGAGGTAGTGCGCCAAACACACGGGTCCTGCTAAAACTCCTGACAAACCATATCTACCTCCTTCACGACATTTTTTATTTGCTCATCCGAAAAACCAATTGATTTTAGCGGAGTGGGGCTATTCTTGAGGTCACGACACATCACTATACCTTGCTGGAGAAGGTTATTTTTGTCACTCTGGCTCAAGGTTGAAAGAAAAGTGAGTGGATGCACCCCCGTCTCCAATATAAGATCTTGCAGGTTCCCTTGCTCGGGGTAATCCCAACCAATAATATTGAGCCCCGAGCAATTTGCGTACTGGATGGCATCAAGTGTAAGTTTTGTGTTTGTAATGAGCCAACCTTCGTGAATTTTTGGCACGCCAACTTCCTTGAGGTCATGTCCTTTCTCTAGATCAAGAAAACGTGCGTGTACATAAAGAGCGACCTTAACATCTGTCTTAATTCCCTGCTGATTGTGAAATTTACACTCTGCAAAAATATGACGATCGCCTTTTTCCATGAGGATGTCAACTTCGTGCGCAACACAGAAACCGGGCAGGATCGCACCCGTCTGTGCGGTAAATCCTTTTCCGCGCAAAACTTCTGCTACAAATTTCTCAAAAGGAAACCCACTGGGACCAAGTTCCATTACAGCCTTCCTAAGCGAGTAGCGCACCGCAGCAGGGTACTTTTTTTTCTTGAGGATAGAGTACGCGTGTTTGTAAATCTGGGAGGTTTTCATTCCGTCATGAAGCTCGGGAATAATATGTTCTACAATCTTGTCAGTGGTCTCCTTATCCGCACCGGAGCGTGTCAACGAACGGCGAAGCTTCTCCATAGAAAAGCGTTCACGTTCACCGGTAGATTTTATAACCCATGCAACTTCGTCGTGACCTTTTGCCATATTCCTTATATCATCGCATATTTAGGGGGAATGTGGAATATGGAATTTCTACATAGGGTAACCCTATGTAGTTTCGATTATTCCTCCGCCAAGGCATTCATTCCCATCATAGAGTACTACTGACTGCCCTGCATCAAATACTGCGGGTTTTTCAAGCCGAAGCGAGAGAGTATTGGTATTCAAAGCTGTAATTTTGCACTTGTGTTGCTCGCCATGGTACCGTACTTGTGCTGTATAAGTTTTTTTGGTATCTGGGGGCACTCCGCCACAAAAACTTGCTTGGGATGCTCGTAGTTCCTGAGAGGCACATTCTAGGGCTGTTTTCTGCATATGCGCCACCGTGATCGTATTCGCGACAAGGTCCTTCTTAACAACATAAAACGGCGTATCATCTGCACTTTTCTTCGTCACGGTAAAACCATGTCGTTCGCCTAGTGTATAAAAATATGCACCGGAGTGAGTACCGATTGCCTCTCCTTTTTCATTCAGCACGCTCCCCTCTTTCTCTTTTATAAAATGTGCAAGAAAATCTTTCATATCAAGTTTCCCCACAAAACAGAGACCCTGACTGTCATTCTTTTCCGCTACGGGAAGACCAAACTTTTGTGCAAGTGCGCGGACCTGTGACTTTTTGTAACCACCGATTGGGAAAAACGTTTTACTCAATTGCTCCTGCCCGAGTGTCCACAAAAAATATGATTGATCTTTTGTGGCGTCTACCCCCGCAAGCATTTTGAACTTGTTTTCTTTTTTATCATGTACCACCTGCGCATAGTGCCCCGTCGCCACAAAATCAGCACCTTCTTTCGTTGAGCGACGAAAAAATGCACCAAACTTTACCTCGCGGTTGCACATCACGTCGGGGTTCGGCGTGCGCCCAGCCTTGTACTCACGAATCATGTAGTCCGCAACACCTTCTTTATATTCCCTTTCAAAATCCCAAGTAAGGAGTGTTATTCCAAGCGTCGCTGCCACACGCATCGCATCAAGACGTTCCTCGCGCCAAGTGCATGGCAAAAAATCCGGTTGCCATACTTTCATAAAAACACCGGTCACTTCATACCCTGCTTTCTGTAGAAGCGCTGCGGAAACCGACGAGTCCACTCCGCCAGACATTCCCACAAATACCTTTCCTTTCGATTTTTTCGCTACCATACCCAAAAACTACCATATTGAGATGCTATCGCAAATATTTTTCTTTATTCGCTTTATGCTCCTCAAATGTTTTCGCATAGTGCATTACGGCGTCTTTATCGGAGAGATAATAAAGGTATGCTGACTCAATCGGATGGACAGCTGCGCGAATAGCCGCAATCCCAGGATTCCCGATGGGTCCAGAAGGCAAGCCTTTGTTACGATAGGTGTTGTATGCTGATTTTATTTGCAAATCCGCTGACGTGAGATCACTCGATTTTTTACCCAAAAGGTACATAAAGGTTGCATCAACCTGTAATGGCATTCCTTTTGAGATTCGCTTCCACAAAATCCCCGAAACGATAGCTTTGTCCTCCTCTGTCGTTGCCTCTTTCTCAAGAATTGATGCCATAATGATGACGTCACGCTCTGTATGTCCCGACATCTCAATTTCACCTCTCCAGGGCGCTATTCTTTTATTAAAATTTGCAATCATTGTCTTCTCAACCTCTTCTGCTGTCACATTTTCTGAAAAGAAGTATGTATCTGGAAAAAGGAGCCCTTCCTGCGTATATGCATGCTCGAGGAAAAACGCGGAGTCGAATTTTTGAATGTTTTTTCCCAAGACCGCCGCAATTTCTTTATTAGACATCCCTTCGGGAATGGTGACGCGCACCGCAGGAATTCCCGAGATTCCGTGTGCAATGCGCATCGCAATCGCGCATGCCGAGATCGGTTCTTTAAAAAGATACTGACCGGCGAATATGGGTTTTTTCCCGCCAACTATTTTGGCACAGAGTTCAAAAAGACTTTTTGAATGAACCATACTCTCTTTATCAAGAAGAGTGGATACTTCTGCGAGCGAGGCACCTTTTTTTATGGTGATCATTTTATCTTTCGGAAAACTAAATGGTGGCATTAAAAGATAAGATATTGTCGCACAAAAAAACACGACCGTAAGCACAGAAAAAATGACGATTTTTGAACTTCGCTCTTCTATTCCGATTGATGTCAGGGATACTCGAAATCGACCAATTCCAATTTCTTCTTTTTCTTGTGATGGTTCCATAAGCTATTAATGGTAGTGTTAGATTGGCAAATTTACCGGAGCCTCTGATTTTCGTGAAGGAATACGACCAAATGTTGGCGTTTGAGCTACCCCTCCCGGGAAATGGTATATGGTTGCGAGCTCCTCCGTTGTAAGCACAAACGGCTTCAATTTGCGCGGGGAATGGAACCATGAACGTTGCTTGTACGCCTCAAACATTTCCTTACGCTTCTTTGTCCATCGAATGTCATTGAAGTCCTGCCATGGGTAATCTTTGCCAAATGTATTCGCGGTCAATGTGAACCCGTTTAAACTGCTACTTGTAAACGGGCGCAGGAGTCCGCCAAGCGCTTTAATATTGCTTGGGTGAAACTGCTCTTTTTTTACAAGATACACAGCGCGAATACCGCAATCAAAACCAAACTTACCCATGCTTCGCTCGATAGCTTTGATTATGTCGCGGTCTCCTTCGGTCATCATCATCATTTTAAAAGATGGTGCACCCTCCGGGGTCTTTTCGTTGCGCTTGGTAAGTTTATCGATAATAGCCTTTCCTTCGTCTTGCCAATTACCCATAGTGCCATCTGATTTATGATAACGCTTGCTTGCTGCTTGCACAATGATCTGCATCCATATCTGCTCGCCCTTGCCGATCGAACCCAAATACTCAATGATGGAAGTCAGTGGATCAATTTTAAATTCTTCCTTCGGATCTTTATCGAGACCGTAGTCAACATAGGTCTTGATTGGATAAGGATCTGGCTTGCTCAAACCATACTCCGCACCAATGAGTGACCAGTCACCCTCCTTGCCGCGGTAGTCCACATAGCGAACATAATCTGGAACTTCATAAATTTCAACATCAGGATACTGGCTGTATAGTTGTGCTTCGATGACATTTTTATAAATCCATGGAGTGCGAATGAAAAATTTGATATGCCCCTCAATGGAAACCATTTCAAGCGAGGACCAATCTTTTACTTTTCCTCTCCATATTTTATCGAACCAAGTGCCAGTGGCTGCTTGATAAAGAGCATTGAGCACAATCTCCATTGCAAGCGGTGATTTATAAGTTTCTTTAGGAAGTTTTATCTCGAGGAGTATCCAGTTGATTTTGGCCATATGTCGCCCTTGTACATAGTGCATCCACTGATGCCAAAACATATAGCCGAGGAGTATTGGTCCCCAATAAGGAAACCACGAAAAAACCACAGTAAGGGTTGATACGGTCTGCTGATAGAGCCCCAAGAAATCCAGGGTCTGAAATAAACTCATACTTCATATCATACAGCAAAAAACATGAACGCAAAAGGGCGGGACTATTTAGTCCCGCCCTTTTGCGTTCATGTTTTTATGCCAACGCGTATTTTCCTTCCTTTGTCCTTTTGAACATTTTTGTATCCTGAAGATTCACAAATACCGTATTCTCTTTTACGTACCTTTCCTTGAGCACGCGGTCAATAATATCTTTTTTTGTAAGAGCTCCCTCCTTCTTGAGGACCTTTGCGATGACATCTTTTACAACTCCTTTTTCATAGCCCCATGACGAGAGAGCATAGAGTCCGCGACCAACGAGCACGAAGCGTTCATCCTTGATAAGTTCATTGTGGCAAGTCGCAATGTGAGCTTTTTTGCCAAAGATCTGTGTAATCGATTTTGCCACCTCAGTAAAGTGCATCGGCGAGCCATGTTTGCGGATAATAAGATATGCATAGTCGCGCATACCGCGTGCGTTTACGTTGTGTGACTCCGCGACGCCCCATTCACCAAGTGGATTTTTTGCGATAGTTTTTGAGAGCGCAAGCCAACGCTTGGTGATCTCTTCATTTTTGTATTCCTCAGAAACATCCTTGAGGTGATTTAAGAAAGAGGCAACGATCTCGCTCTCGGGGATCAAGTCCTCATGAGAAAGTGTTTTGTAAAGTTCGCGAATCGCATCGTGAACTTTCATTGAGACTTTGTCGTCTACTATCCAGCGGTGACGGAAGTGTTCGTCTTCCTTTTCACGTTTAAACTGGTCACCGAGCACAAGGAGAAAAAAGAGGTGATTCTGCGTGCTTTCGTCCTTGGAAACGTGCATCAAAAAATCTTCTTCGCATACGACGCCACCCATCGAAACAACGAGTTTATTTAGCTCTTCGAATACTGCTCCTTCTTTTTTAAATGCGTCAGCTTTTTTGATAGCTCCCAACGCAAAATTCTCAATCTGGCGCACACGCTCGCGTGTGATGCCGTAAGTCTTGCCGATACCCTCGAGTGTCATTCGGTCGACGCTTTCACCCAAACCATAGCGCTTGGTCATAACATCGAGTGCGCGTGGAGAAAGTGGAGAAAGGAGGCGCTTTACGACCTGTTTTGGTTTAAATGTGATGGCGGGCATATATAATAACTATTAAAACACGGTATTAATTGACTATTTTTTCCACGAAGTAAATACTTTTTAGCATTAAACGGATGGGAAGTCAAGGTTTTTCTTCTAAACCAGAATATACCCTTATATTGCAAGGTTATTCTTTTATCACGATATTTATCAGCTTGTTTGGAACCACGATAATCTTCGAAAAAACCATCCCTTCCATCCATTTTTGCACTCCAGGGCGGGCTAGCGCCATCTCTTTTACCACATCTTCCTCTGTATCTCGAGATACAATAATCGTGTCGCGCAACTTTCCATTCACCTGCACAGCGACCGTCACTTCACCTTCAACACATTTGGCTGGGTCGGCTATTGGCCACGGTTCAAGGTGAATAGAATTTTTGTTACCAAGATCGCGCCACAGCTCTTCGGTAATATGTGGCGCAAATGGTGCGAGGAGCACGAGAAGGACTTCGAAATCATTCTTGGAAACAGTTTCTATTTTTTCCAATTCATTCAAAAGAATCATCAGCGATGAAATAGCAGTATTAAAATTAAATTCTTCAATATCCTCACCTACTTTTTTGATGGTCTTGTGAAGTGCCACTTCTGCCCTCAACCCATCTTCTGTTTTTGAAACCTTTTCTTTTAGCCGCCACACACGCTCAAGAAACCTGCGTGGACCAACGATGCTTTTTGTGCTCCATGCGACCGATTGTCCAAATGGACCCATGAACATTTCATACAAACGCATGGTGTCTGCGCCATACATAGAAACAATATCATCCGGGTTCACCACATTCCCCCAACGTTTGCTCATTTTGCGTCCATCTTCTGCAATAATAAGTCCGACATTTTGAAGTCGATTAAATGGTTCGTCGTAGTTTACAACACCTATGTCGTATAAAAATTTATGATAAAAACGCGCATAGATAAGATGGCGTGTTGAATGCTCGGCACCCCCAACGTACATGTCCACCGGTGACCAATACTTTTCTTTTTCTTTATCAACAAGCATATTTGTATTGTGCGGATCAATAAACCGCAAATAGTACCACGAAGACCCTGCCCACTGTGGCATCGTGTTCGTCTCACGCTTGCCTACGTCACCACAATTTGGACACGGAACATTCACCCAGTCAGGAATACCCGCGAGTGGCGACTCTCCTGTTCCTGTTGGCTCGTAGGATTCCACCTCTGGCAAAACCACAGGCAAATCTTCTTCAGGGACAGGAACAACACCACACTTCTCACAGTGAATAAGTGGAATCGGCTCACCCCAATAACGCTGGCGAGAGAACACCCAATCCTTAAGGCGATACTTGGTGACCCATCGTCCTTTTACGAAGTCAGTGATTTTCTTTTTTGCGTCTTCGTTTGGCGTGCCGTCAAACTGACCAGAATTTATTAGTCTGCCGTCATCAAGATACACTGATTGTTTTTTTACATCAGTCAGTTCAATTAAGGCCTCTTTAACGAAATCAGTAACTTTTTCATGATTTAAGGCATCTTCAACTTTCATCTCAACAATACTCTCACCCTCCATAAGAGTTAGGGTGCTGGTATCAACACCTCCTACATGAAATAAAATATTACGTGTTCCGTCATCTTTATAACCAAAAGCTCCTATGTATTGTGCATCATCGTCTTTAATTTTAAGCAACAATTCTTCAAAAAGTTCTCTCTTCAGACAAGTCAGTTCATCTTCCCCATCTTCTGGACGTCCGCCAAAGGAGGAAATCATCCCTGGTCTCGAAGGAGCATTAGCATCTCTTTTTTGAAAAATAAATGTACCAGTGTTTGTTTCTAAAATTGCACCCACCCCCCGTATTTTTTTTATATCGTGAGCAACCACCCTTTTAATTGACAGCTCGAACTTCTTCGCAAATTCAAAATCCCTCTCATCGTGCGCAGGAACAGCCATTACTGCGCCAGTGCCATAGTGTCCAAGCACATAGTCCGCGACAAAAAGAGGAAGGTTCTCGTTATTTGCGGGGTTTATAACACTCACCCCTTCAATCTTCACTCCAGTTTTATCGCGACCTTCTGCAGTGCGCTCAATTTCAGTGCGCGCTTTTGTTTCGGTGCGATACTTTTCAACTTCGCCCCAATTTGCAATCGACTCCTTCAACTCATCAATGAGTTTATGCTCCGGCGCAAGCACACAATATGTCGCACCAAAAAGCGTATCGAGGCGCGTCGTGAATACCGTGATTTTTTTCTCGCTTCCCTCGATAGCAAAATCAATTTCAGCGCCCTCGCTTCGACCAATCCAGTTTTTCTGTGCTTCTTTGATAGATACAGGCCAATCGAGTTTATCAATATCAGCAAGCATGCGATCCGCATAGTCGGTGATACGAAGTACCCACTGACGCATTGGTTTTTTCTCAATTGGGGTATCACAGCGTTCGCATTTACCATCTTCAAGATCTTCGTTCGCAAGGCCTGTCTGGCAAGTTGGGCACCAGTTAATCGGCTCATATGATTCGTACGCGAGCCCCTTTTTAAACATCTTCAAAAAAATCCATTGTGTCCATTTATAAAAAGTAGGATCCGTGGTGTTTATCTCGCGACTCCAGTCATAATCAAACCCAATCATCGAAAGTTGTTCCTTGTACCGTTTGGTATTTTTTTCTACAGCGACTCGGGGGTGTACTTTGTTTTTTATTGCATACTGTTCTGCGGGCAGACCGAAAGCATCCCATCCCATTGGATGAAGCACGTTGAATCCCTGCATGCGTTTCATACGAGAATAAATATCAGTTGCGATATATCCCTTTGGATGCCCAACATGGAGCCCGTCCCCTGATGGATACGGGAACATATCGAGTACATATTTTTTTGGCTTCACAGAATTCTCGCCTGCGCTATAGACACCAGACGCGCTCCACACATCTTGCCATTTTTTTTCGATTACTTTGTGGTCGTACTTTTCAGACATTAAACATAGTATAACAAAACCCTCGTCTTTGCTCAAAGACGAGGGTTTTGTTATTTCTTTTATTTACTGAGCACAGGAAAAGCTTTCACCGTGCTATCGAACGGCGGATAGAGCGCAGGGTCAATAGTGCGAGTGAAGCATTGCGACCCCATTGAATGCGTCCAATTTTCTTGTCCTGTCATTTTAACAGCCGACGCTGGAACAGGTTGGGTTTCTGCACTCCTTGTAGCACTGTCAGTCCCTGTGCTTGCCAAACTGAAAACTGCACATATTTTGTATGACAGAGTGCTTATTGCCTCGTATGAATACTCAGCACCACTCTCTGGGTCAACTGGCAAAATATTTCCTGTCGCCTTATTTTCGACATCGCGAAGCACCGCTGGAAGAACCCTTTTTAGCTGCCAGTAATTAATAATCTGGTAATTTATATTCTGCAGATCTGAAACTCGTTGATCATCATAATGCTTTGCCCGTTGAGTTGATGGAGACCCCATCACAATAAACCCAACCACGAGGGAAATCATGACGATTGCTATAGCAGCCAATCCCGCATTGCGCGATGTATTACCCGCTTCCACTGGTGGATGGCGCAAATCATACACATAGAAAGAAAAGAGGCCGCCCACAATAACAAATACAGCTATGACCTTGAGAACAAAACCTGTCGTGAAATCTGTCCCGCCCAAGAAACGATTAAGGAGCACAACGAGGTCAATGATAAGGATAAGCGCGCCCACAAAAAGATTGAAGTAAGTGAGCCATTTGCGCACGCCGAGCTCGCGCTTTTCGGGAGTGCTTCGCTCCATGCCATAAACATACCGCGAAACCAGAATAAACACGGGGAAAATTACTATGAGTGTAGCTATTGCCGTGCGCACTCCGGTTGAATACGGGTCTATGTAAGCAAGCGGTCCAGGGAATGCCTGGTCAATCACTGAAAACAAAAGACCAATCAGGCTTACGGCGCTTACATACAACGAAACAGTCACCCCTAAATAAAGAAAGAAGTCCTTCGGTGTTGTCTTTGGTTTTTGTAATGTTTCCATACAAATAATTGTACGCCTCAAGGAAACTCTTTGCAACCCTCCAGAAGGCTCCACAAAAAGACCATGCTGTGTTAAAGTAGAGCGTAATGGAACAGCCAAAAAAGAAGATTTTACTTGTGGATGACAATGAGATTATTCGCCTGATGTTTGCAAACATTTTTTGGCTTCATGGGCTTGATGACAAGTATGAACTCACTACAGTAAGCAGTATGAGTGAGGCATCCGTATTCATTGCAAACCCAGCCACAAGGCCAAATATTATTTTTACCGGACTCGTTATGCCATTCGAAAAAAATGGGAAAATAGAAACGAGCGCTGAGGCTGGGTTCTCGCTTCTCAAACGCATTAAAACTGATCCTGAAACACAATCAATTCGCGTCGTTGTTTTCTCGGGCTACGACGAAGATGAATATCGAACGCAAGCACTCGCGCTTGGCGCAGAGGCATACCTCACAAAGGGCGAAAATATGCCACAAGACCTGCTTCAACTAATTCGTTCCTTCGATAGCCAATAATATAATGAGCACGCCACTCATAAAACTTGAAGATGTAAACTTTTACTACAACCGTGGAAAACCATCGGAGGCGCACGCTTTGAAAAATATCAACTTAGAGATTGAAAGAGGCGGTTATGTGGCATTTTTTGGACCATCGGGCTGCGGAAAAACCACACTTACCTATTTAATCGGTGGCATCGAAACCGAAAATGCCGACGAGGGACATATTTTTGTCAACGGGCGCGATCTTCGTGGTCTTTCTAAAAAAGAATTGGCTGTATACCGCCAAATAGGTGTTGGTATCATTTTTCAGCAATTCAATCTTCTTCCATCGCTCACCGTTCTCGACAATGTGGCGCTCCCCATGGCGTTCCTTGGTGTTAATGTTGATCGCCGCAGAAAAGAAGCGATGAAACTTCTCGATAGATTCTCAATGACAAAGTATGCCGAGCGATTTCCATCTGAGCTCTCGGGAGGACAGCAGCAACGTGTAAGTATCGCTCGCGCTCTCGCCAACAACCCGCCGATAATAATCGCAGACGAGCCTCTCGGCAACCTCGACTCTGAAAACGCAAACAAAGCGCTTGAATTTTTAAAAGAGCTGAACGAAAAAGACGGACGCACAATCATTATGGTCACGCACGAATCATGGAGCCTTCGTGACGCAAAAACAATTTTCTACCTCAAAGATGGGGAAATGATTAAAAAAGAACAACCCGAAAAAAAGAAAGTTGCGCAGAAAACACTTTCAGACCACCTTTATCGCAACCTGTTCCCTGAAGTGACCCCGGAACGCCTGATGGCACACTCTCTTTCTTATATGCTTATGCGCGGGTTCTCGGGTGAGGAGATCAAGCGATTTGAAATGTTTCTATCGAAGCGACTCGAATGCATTATAGACACACCAACATTTATCGATTTTCTTGATAGCCCATTCAAAGACGGTGGTGTTGGTCTTTGGAAGCAACGGGCGCAGAAGATAGCTCTCATCGCAGAAGATATTGTAGAAAAACGGAAAAAAATCGAGGATATTTACAAAGATCTTGAAAAAGATCCTGAGACCCCGCTCTATGAAGAGGTTGCAAAGATGCGCGCATGGCTTCTCGAAGATTACAAAGGTCTCCTTTCAGATATTCAGATTGTCCGCTTTGATGAAGCGGTTGAGGATCGTTTCCGAAACATTATTAGTCCGGAAAACTTCCGGCAGGTGCTCGAGCTGTCACGCACAGACTTTGGGGTTGGTCTTGCGCCAGGAACAGTCCGCAGTGTTTCTGAACGCCTTGAAACCATCCTCACAGGCAAAAGCTACCAAGTTTTTAATTAGAACTCATCTCAACATAACTTATGGAAAAAAATATTGAAGACGAAAAATACGAGATGCCAAAGGTGCCGCAAAAGCTCGAGATAAAAACCGATCACAGCTTGTCGGCATGGGACCTCCTTAAACTTTCGCTTCGTGTTTTTCGCACAAAACCCACACGTACCATTTTGACCATTCTCGGCATGTCTGTGGGTATCGGTACTGTAGTATTCCTTGTATCGCTTGGTTATGGTCTTCAGTATATTTTGATCGGAAACCTCATCACGAGCGAGGACTCCCTGATGACTCTCGAAGCAGCTTATCCAAGCGAGAGCGGAAAAGGTATTGATTTGGAAAAGGTAGCAGAGATAAAAACGAGAGAGGAAGTTGACGCAGTGAGCCCTGTCACCGAATTCTCCGGCGAACTATCGATAGCAGAAGGAGCGCCTGGTATTATTCCCGTAACACGCGTGGTGCGCGCCTCTTATTTTAAATTTGCAGGCGTGTATCCAGACCTTGGTGAAGTATTCGACGAGGATAATCCTGGCGTTGTTCTTTCGGCACAAGCATTGAAGCTTCTCGGCCTTACTGTGGATGAAACGATCATTGGGAAAGAAGTGACGGGAAAAGTATACTACCCAAAACCCGACGGAAGCACCGAGGAAGTCCTTATTTCAAAACTTCAAATTCGCGGAATTATTACCGATGAAAATGAATCTCCGCTTGCCTATGTCCCCTATTCTTCCGTAACCAAGGAGCCAACTGTTCTCAAAAGTCTCCTTATTAAAGCGCGCAATGTCGACCTTGTAGAACCGCTTCGCGACAAGCTTGAAAAAGAAGGCTTTTTAATTAGCGCTAAAGTAGACCTCGTGAACCAAGCGCGAAAGATTACCAATGCGATCACAACAGTGCTCATGGTGTTTGGAACAGCGGCGCTTATCGTATCTGCGATAGGAATGTTCAATACAATGATCGTCGGTTTCCTTGAGCGCATCTACGAAGTTGGTGTGATGAAATCGCTCGGCGCAACAGACAGCGATGTGCAAAACTTATTCCTAATGGAATCCTTTATTATCGGATTTTTGGGAGGCGTGTCTGGGGTTGCCATCGGCATGGGTGGAGGGGCGCTCATTAACTTTGTTATGAGCACACTTTCTCAAAACATGGGGAGCAAGGCTCTTACGCTTTTCATAACACCCGCATGGTTTGCAATCGCGACACTCGTTCTCTCCTCGTGTATCGGACTAATCTCAGGCTACTGGCCTTCCCGCAACGCTTCAAAACTTTCCCCACGAGAGGCGTTTGTGAGGAAGTAGAATCCGCTCGCTAAATTCTTTTTAGGGTACGACTTTTTTTAAGCTTCAAAAAAGTCTGAAGTTTTCGCGTCGTCACGCTCAAAACCCCCTAAAAAGCAATTTAGCTCGCTCTAAGGAAAAACAAAAAGACCATTTTATATAAAATGGTCTTTTTGTTTTTAAATCCTTTTACCCGCAAGCGCATATACTACAGACCTGTGCACAATAAGCACCACAAACACTTCTTTTTTCTTTAACTGAAACACCACACGATAATCCCCAACCCTTAGACTCCGGAGCCCTGATAGCGAAAACTGGAGTGGCTTGCCAAAAAATTCTGGCTCGGTAGTTAGTTTTTCTTGAATTGCTTTTTTAATTGCTATTTTATGAGAAGTCGAAATACCAGAAATATCATCAACTACTTTTTTATGATAGGTGATTTCAAACATATATTACTTTCCCCACACATCAGCATGAGTCAGCTTCTTCCCTTTTTCTTTCAACCTATTCTCGCCCAATAAACTAAAGGCTTTATCCTCTTCCATCATAAGTGAGATATTGAGTAGCTCGCTTATCTTTGTCGCCTCAGGCACGCGGTCACGCTTCGCAATCTGCGTTATGAGTTTCTCCACATCAGGAGCGAGAGTAATATTCAACCTTCGTTTTGTGGTAGCCATAAAACAAGTGTATCAAAAGTGTGCCGTTTGTCAACAGACTAAAAAATTGACTTCAAAACAAACATGCGGTAGTATGTTTTCAGTATATTCTTTCGTGGAGGCTAGAGATGAGTAATAAAACAGGTGGTTACAATACTAGGCGATACTACAATTACCAGTTTATATGCCCAACAATGGACGTCAGTGGGGAGATAAAATATTTCCCTGATCCAATCGAGACTGTCACCTGTCCAATGTGCCACAAGCCAAAAGGTCTGGGGCATGGACTGTGTGATTACAAAATTATTGAATTATGAAGAAGCGTGAACATTTGCAAATGTTCACGCTTTTCCTTAAACCCTAAACTTTATTCCGTGTCTAAATTATGCCAGATACGAGGCGTGACGAGGTTTTGTGAGGAGGTGTACGAATAGTACTCTGACGAGCAAAACCGAAGTCATAACGACGTAGATGATATGATTTTAAACGCGGAATTCGATGACGTCACCGTCCTTGACAACATATTCCTTCCCTTCTATTCTCAAAAGCCCCTTCTCTTTCGCGTTTGCAAACGAACCCGCATCGAGCAAATCTTTCCAAAAAATAACTTCTGCGCGAATGAATTTGTCTTTGAAATCCGTATGAATTGCCATTCCAGCAACCGGTGCGGTGCTTCCCTTTTTGATAGTCCATGCGCGCGTCTCTTTTTCACCCGTTGTAAAATAAGTCTCGAGACCGAGCATCTCGTAGCCTTTTGTGATTAGGTCGTTGATGCCATCGTTTTTGGAACCGAGCTCTGCACGAAACATTTCTTTTTCCTCTCCTTCAAATGCGGCAAGCTCCTGCTCTACCCCTGCATCCACCACCACGTAGTGTACGCCGAGTGACTTCAAATATTCCAGAAGCGCAGTGTAGCGCGGGTCATTTATTTCATCGAGATTTTTACCACCCGCTTTTTTATTCAAAACATACAAAACCGGCTTCAGTGTAAGGAGGTGCATTGCGCGGACAACAAGAACTTCATCATCCTTGAGAATTACGGTGCGTGCGAGCTTCCCCTGTGACAAAGCCTCAGAAACCTTTTGGAGGATTTCTTTTTCTTTTACAGCTTCCTTATCGCCACGCTTCACGTCTTTTTCGATATTCGCAAGGCGCTTTGTCACGGTCTGCTCATCAGCAAGAATGAGCTCAAGATTAATCGTCTCAATATCTGAAACAGGATCTACTTTGCCATGCACGTGAATCACATTATCATCTTCAAAGATACGAACCACCTCTGCAATAGCATCGGTCTCACGGATGTGCGAAAGAAATTGATTGCCAAGTCCTTCACCTTCAGATGCGCCTTTTACAAGCCCCGCTATATCCACAAACTCCACTGCTGCGGGAATAGTTTTTTGAGTTTTAGAAAACTCTGCGAGCTTATGGAGGCGTTCATCGGGTACCGCAACCACACCCACTGATGGATCTATTGTACAAAACGGGTAATTCTCTGCGGGAACAGATTTTTTCGTAAGTGCGTTAAAAAGTGTGGACTTGCCCACATTGGGTAGCCCTACGATTCCGATTGCGAGTGCCATAAGGTTGTGTTAATGGTTAAATAATAAAATACAAAAATAGTTTTAGAACTTTTGTGGTTGGATGCAATACGAGCACGTAAGTCAATTTACTAATTGAGCGACGAGGAACAAAAATATGAACCGTTCTTAGCGTACTGTGAGTGTTTTTGCGACAAGGTCAACGAAGCAGTGTGCCAACTATATAAGTTCTATTTCAAAACTTTCTGAAGTTCTGACTGATGCGCGCGCATGACCTCCATGGAAGCCGCTTGCTCCGAACGACCGCTTTTCACTTTTGCCTTAATCTCGTCGCCTATCTTTTTGAAAAGCTCTGGATTCTTTTCTACAAGGGTAATAATGCGGTCAATCTCGGCTTCTGGAACGCCTTTCAGCTGGCGCTTAATGACTTGTTTGAGTAAAAATTCTTTTAACATAAGCGCTAGTCTAACAGAAAACAACTAAAAAGACAAAAAGTTAACGACGGTTTTTAATGTGCGCCCGCAGCATTTATGCAGCTATTGAACGCCTGTACCCCAGCATTATAATTTGCAACAAGTATGCGATTATTCCCCACAAGGGCATTGTACTCTGGCACCATCACATTATACTCGCTTACGTACATGTTGTAGTCATATTCGCTTACCGGCGTCGCGTCAATCAGCGCCTTTTTTACATCGAGTTCTGTGCGCAGGTTTGCAATCTTTATGTTGTTCGCATCAATCTGAGACTTGAGTACGTAGTCAATCGCAGGGCACGCAGACAGTGGCATCCCAAAACTTTGTACCGCTATCCACGTCTCATTCCCCTCATATATTCCCTTGCCTACCGCAGCACCAATCTCCTGATAGTGGACGTTCAGAATATTTGCACGATGCCCCGGGCTATTCATCCACGCAGTTACCACGCCTTGGTCTGAACCAAAATCCCCGAGGGCAAGATTTTCTCCGACGATTACATACGCATACCCAACGGCTTTAGCGAGATCTGCAGGCCCCACCCCTATGGGTGACACATGCTCAAAATATTGCTTGGCGAACATATCATCAACCTTCATTTGCGCATCGCGATTGAGAACAGTATTTTCTGCAAGCGCGGGAAGTCCGCCATTCTGCGCGCGCTCAATATTGGTGTGCTCGATGACACCCAGAATAGAGAGTGCTGAAGTTGTTGGTGCTTGAACCAACACACGGAGAGGTCCCGGCGCGACAACATTTTTTTCTACGACAGGTGTCTTTAGAATCAGACTGCCATTAGTTTTCGTTGGCGAAGCGACAGGCGCTTTTGCGACAACTTTCTTTTGCGACACTTGCGCTGTCGTAGTGGATTTTGTTGTTTCTTTTTTAACAACGACAGCAGGCACTTCTTGCACTTTGGTCACCTCGCGGGGTCCCACTGTTTGTCCGAAATAATTATACGAAAAAACGCCTGCTCCGATGAGCATCAAAATCCCCGCAAGAATTTTTAATAGTTGCCCAAACATAGTGTTATTTTTTTAAAACCTCCAGAAAGAGGAACATTGGTATTTCTTTGCGTGCTTTGTCCTCTGCTTTCTTTCGCGGACCAAGCTCGCTTTCCCTATGCGAGAGCCACTCTTCAAGACGCGCGACAACAAACCCGCTGTTAGCAAGCGTTTTGAAATAATACTGAAGCGGGCGATGAAACGAGATCGTTGTCTTGCTGTCGCGCTTGCTTGGGTTCATCTCAATTTCAACTTTTGACTCGGACATATAGCTGTCGATTCGGCGGTACTGCGTTTTGGTTGCTTCGTCATAGCCCCACGCACTTGCTTTTGGAATACGGAAAGCGGGATGATTGAGGACAATAAAAAGTTTCCCCCCAGGAACAAGAACGCGCGCGCATTCTTTAAAAACCTTGTGTGGTGCTTCAATATTCTGAATCGCGAGTATGATTACAATTTTATCGAATGAATTGTCCTCAAAAAGCGAGAGGTCTTCTGCAGAGTGCGGAAAATATTTTATTTCCTTTGTTGATTCTTTTTTTGCAATAAGGATGAGCTGTTTCCCGAGGTCCACCCCAGTCGTATCCGCACCCTCAGCAAAAAATGCACGGGTGAAAAATCCCTGCCCGCACGCGAGATCGAGTACCTTCTCCCCTTTCTTGATTGCCATTGCTCGCAAAATGTTTGGTAAAATCACCCGCGATTGATAAGTATCATCACCCGCAAGAAGCGTGTCGTACCAATGCGCCACACCACCCCAGGAAGTTGTTTTTGTCTTTTTAGTTTCCTTGTTTGCCATGTTATTGTTGATTCTAACATATAATTGTAGTATTGTGACCCTATGAAATGGATTTTATTTACTGGCACATGGCGCCTCACCAACAGTGAAGTTGAGGAGGATGTGCGCAAGGCCGCACGCGAGGTTATCGCTTGTGGTGACGGCGTACTCACGGGGGGGCAACAGGAGTTGATTATTTTGCAATGGACGAGGTGCTTAAACATAATCCAACCGCATCGCACTTGCGTGTGATTATTCCTGCTCGCCTTGAGAACTACCTCGAAGACTATTTTACAAACTGGTGCCACGAACCGATCACTCAAAAAGATATCGACAACCTTGCGAACATTTTAAAACACATCAAAAAAGTGAGCCCTGCAAGCTTGCTAGAAATGCCCTATAAAATAATCACTCAGGAGCATTACAACTTGCGCCATGACCAGGAAGTTATGTACTCAGATGAAGTGCACGCGTTCCAAGTAAATGAGAGCATGGGGACTCAAGACACTATTGATAAATCCTCAATAGCAGGGCTTCCTACCACGCACCACAAAAAATACAGAATATAAAAAGGTATTCTAATGCAACAGATCCTTACTCTGAACAGAAAACTCCTCTTGGCTAGCATTATCATGTTTCAAAAACCCTTTTCCGTGACAATTTGCGCACACCTTACCATCGCTAAAAATATTCGCATTGACACGCCCTTTCCCAGAACACTCCACGCACATCCCCTCTAGCCCTCTTGCCTTAAGCTCCAATGTATCCATATTATCTACGTTTCTGCCAAATGATTCAAAGATATTCATAATGTACATTATAACTCACTAATCTAAATATGCTACAATCGGCGCATGAACAAAGCCAATGAGCTTAAAAGGCTCCACAAAAAGTGGCTTGCGAATTGCACGTGTGAGCTACGCGAAATTGCCACTCAGGGTGTGCCTGGAGACGGCAATGCAAACGCACAGATCGTATTCATTGGAGAAGCGCCAGGAGCGAGAGAAGATAGAGAGGGGCGACCATTTATTGGCTCAGCGGGGAAGTTTCTTGATGAAATGCTTGAGAGTATCAAAATGAGGCGTGAGGATGTTTACATTACGAACATTGTAAAATATCGTCCTCCAAACAATCGCGACCCGCTTCAGTCAGAAATCGCCGCCTGCGCAAAGTGGCTTGAAGAAGAAATAAAACTCATTGACCCCGCACTCATTGTTTTTCTCGGGCGCCATTCAATGAACCACTTTTTTCCTCATGAAAAAATATCCGAGGTTCACGGCACACTACTTAGTACGAAATACTTTGCCAAACCTCGCCGCTTCCTCCCCCTCTATCACCCCGCCGCCGCACTTTACAACGGCTCTCTCCGTGAAGTCCTAAAAACTGACTTTAAAAAGATACCTCGCTTGCTATAAAATAACCACAAAAAGTGGCAAAAATGGGGTTGACTTTTTCTGAGGTACTGGTATAATACAACGAGAATCGAGGTGCTCTTTGAGAGCCTTGTATATTTTATTAACCTTTCTCCTTGTAGGGATCTTCCCTTCAAGGAGACCACGACAAGAGAATTTTAGGAGGATTATAGTGAATACTCCACTAATAGATCTTGGAGTGAGTTGCGGTGGACTCGGCGGTTTTTTCGCTAAAGAGAAAAGACTAACCGGGCCAAACTACAGGCATGGTGAGTTGCTCTTGATTCCACTCCCGCCAGAAGGTACATGGCAGGACGAAGATCCACGCTTAGTCACTGCCCTGGTGTATTCTCCGGTATCCGCGGAAGAAGTGATGGGGAAGAATTTTTTCGGACGTACCGCGTACGAGAAAGAACTTAGACTTAACAAGAGCCTCCCAGAAAAACACTATCTTAAATTGGGCTTACCGGGTGTTGTTCCATTTTTCTTGGACACACTCAATTCTCCATGTCCGTTCGTCAAAGGAAGATTGATCCGCCACACGCATGTGCTTATGATATTGGAAAAACGCGCATGGAAAGGAAAAGTCCCCTGCAAAAGTGATAGGTGGAAACTAGGGTGGGTTCTCTGTCTCAAAGGACCTTCATATTCTGTAGAGGCAGCAAGATCCCTGGACCTGCCGCCAGAATACAAGAAAATGTATATGTTAGGAAAAGAAGAAACCCTGAGTGTCGTAATAGAAAGAAAGTACGACGTAAGGGAGAGATGAAGTAGTATCAATGGGGCTTCGTTGCTTTCGCAAACGAGACCCCATTCTTTTTATAAAATCACTACAGAAATTCAAATCTTCTTCTTAATACATTTTGATACATAGTACCATGCGGGGGATTGACATTTTCTCTTGTACTGGTATAATTAAACTTGGATGAGGTGCTCTTTGAGAGCCTTGTATATTTTATTAACCTTTCTCCTTGTAGGGATCTTCCCTTCAAGGAGACCACGACAAGAGAATTTTTAAGGAGAGCACTATGTGTATTCCACAAAAATGCCTTGTTTGGGATAATAGTTGTGGTGGTATCAATGATGAAGAAAATTCGGCTAGGCGATTAGAGTATTGTGTCACGCCAAGGATCTCAGAAACCGTAGGATGTAATGAGTACGGTGAGTTTGAAGTAACAATCTATAATCAAAGAATATCCGCGCGGAAAATTATGGGCAGTAATTTTTCCGGACTTTATGAGTTTGAAAAAGAAGCGGGGCTTCCAATGCTGTCAGAAAAAGAGTATGTACGGCGTGGCCTTACGTGCCGTGTTCCATGGACAGCAGATACGTTACTGTCTCCGTGTCCATTCCACGAAGGGCTGCGCATTTGCCAAACTCATTTTCTTGGTCTGGTAGAAGTTCGTAAATGGGAAGGAATACTTCATTCCTCAGAAAGCCCTTATGAGCTACAATGGATTCTCCAGCTAATAAGGACTCCGCTTACCGAGGAAGAAGTTTTGTCGTTAGTCCTACCAGTAGAATATAAACCTCAACGGATGCTCGACGAGGAACAAAACAAAGTCGTGTTCCTCATCAAAAGGAAACCGGACAGAGAGGAATACTGAGTAATTTGAATTTGAATAAAGACTCTTTTGCGTAAGCAAGGGAGTCTTTTTTTTACAAGATTACGGTCGCTTCGTTACCGCCAACCTCAAGAATACCGTCTGTTACCGCAATGCGTATTTCTTTTCCCTCACTATCAACTACCTTAAGCTCACCCTTTTTGAGTGGTGTTACGAGCGGTGCATGATGAGGAAGTATGGTGAGATCACCCAAAGCGCCCGTGCAAGACAAGCTCGCAGCCATGCCTTTGAAAAGCACTTCATCTACCTTTGCTATGGTGAGCTTCATCATGATGTTGATTTTAAAGGAGCGAAGCGACTATTAAAATCACTACCCCGCCCATTCTTATTCTAATAACATTACTATTTTAAAATACTTTATACAATTTTCTTACAATTTGAACAATCGCCACAATGAATGGGCGGGGTTGGCAAAATACAGTCGTCTTACTCCTTATTTTGCTCAACCTCATCAATCGTCCCTTTCATGTAGAACGCTGATTCATTAACGTCATCATGTTTACCTTCGAGAATCTGAGCAAATCCCTCGATCGTATCCTCAAGTTTTACATACTTGCCGGGCATTCCTGTAAACACTTCGCCAACGAAAAATGGCTGCGAAAGAAAACGCTGAATCTTGCGTGCACGATTTACCGCGAGTTTATCATCGTCTGAAAGTTCCTCAATGCCAAGAATAGCGATAATATCCTGCAAATCCTTGTAGCGCTGAAGAACCTTGCGGGTCTCCATTGCCACTTTGTAGTGACGCTCGCCTACCACCTGCGGGTCAAGAGCGCCTGACGCAGAATCAAGAGGGTCAATCGCAGGATAAATACCGAGTGATGCGAGCGGACGCGAAAGTACCACTGTGGAGTCGAGGTGCGAAAACGTTGTTGCTGGTGCTGGGTCAGTGAGGTCGTCTGCGGGCACATACACCGCTTGTACGGAAGTAATAGAACCCTTGGTTGTGGATGCAATACGCTCTTGAAGTTTACCCATTTCCTCCGCAAGCGTAGGCTGGTATCCTACTGCAGATGGCACACGACCGAGAAGCGCAGACACCTCGGCGCCTGCTTGAATAAAACGGAAAATATTGTCCATGAAGAGCAGGGTGTCTTTGCCTCCTGCATCACGAAAATGTTCTGCCATAGTGAGGCCAGAAAGGGCTACACGTGCGCGCGCACCAGGAACCTCATTCATCTGTCCAAACACAAGCGCAGTCTTTGCAAGCACGCCCGACTCTTTCATTTCGTGATAGAGGTCGTTACCCTCGCGTACACGCTCGCCAATACCGGCAAACACCGAGTATCCGCCGTGCTCGGTCGCCACGTTACGAATGAGCTCCTGAATGAGCACAGTTTTTCCAACGCCTGCACCGCCAAAGAGACCAACCTTTCCACCTTTAATGAACGGCGTCATGAGGTCAATCGCCTTGATACCCGTTTCAAAAATTTCCGTCTTTGTCTTCTGCTCCTTGAATGCAGGTGGCTTGCGGTGAATCGAGAGCTTTTCTGTTTTCGGAGGAAGTGGCGCTCCCCCGTCAATCGTTTCGCCAAGCACGTTAAAGAGACGTCCGAGGACAGCCTCTCCCACAGGAACCTGAACAGGTGCTCCGGTGTTCTTTACTTCTACGCCACGTCGGAGTCCTTCGGTAGAATCGAGTGCAATTGCTCGGACGCGACCAAGACCCAAATGCTGCGCCACCTCAAGCGTGATCTTTCTCTTATCACCATGTTCCCCCACCCACTCCACAAGAAGTGCGTGCTCTACTTCGGGAATATTGTGCTCGAAGTACACATCTACGACCGGTCCGACGATTTGTTTGATTGTTCCTGTGTTCATAATTTTGTTATTAAATTTCTTGTGGGTTGATAATACTACTTCATCGCTTCTATCCCTCCGATGATCTCACTCATCTCTCTCGTAATCGCTGACTGGCGGGCTTTGTTGTATTCGCGCGTCAGAGAGAATGTCACTTCGCTTGCCTTGTCCGATGCATTTCGCATCGCAACCATTCGCGCAGAGTGTTCAGATGCTTTTGCCTCAAGGAATGCATGATGAAGTTGTATCGACATAAGACGCGGAAGAAGTGTTTCGAACACTACCTCTGGAGAGGGCTCAAACAGATAATCCGCTCCCCGCGCATCATTTTCAATGTTTGCATTTGCTTCAGCAAATGCACCCCGTTCTGGCACAATACCCTTGATCATTGTGCTTAATCCCTCGACAGAAAATGGGAGAAGTATGCGCGAGACTGGCTCTTGCTCAAATGTTGAACGAAAATTTGTGTACACAAGCACACATTCATCATATTTGCCGTTGGTAAATAAATCTGTGATGAGCGACACAACTCCATTAAAGTCGCTGATTGCGCTTTCGTCTTTCATGGTTTGAATATGTTTTTCAAGGAGATAACCACGACGAGAGAAGAATTCCTCACCCTTTCGGCCAATAGCAAGGACACCGGTATTCTCACGGGAGACCATCCTGTCTGCAAGAGTGGCAAGGGCGCATTTTGTCGCTCCGCTATTCAACCCTCCAGCGAGTCCTTTGTCACTCGTAACGACAACAAGGAGGACCCTGTTGACGGGTCGAACTAGAACAAGAGGGTGATGTGCGATATCAACCGAACGCGTAATGCGCGACAAGATACGAAATGCTGCGAATGAATATGGGCGTGCCATGAGAGCAGCGATTTGTGATTTGCGCATTTTTACACCAGAAACAGCCTCCATGGCTTTCGTAACCTGATGGGTCTTTTGTACGGATCGTATTTTTCCTTTTATCGAGCGGAGGGATGACATGGCAGTTTAAATAATACTAGTGAACAATAAAGAGTTCTGGGTGCGAGGTTACAAAATCCGCAAGCGCAAGTTTCAGGTTCTCTTCGGTGGGCGAGAGAATCGCACGATCCTTTCGAATCGCCCCAACAATACCCGATGCATGATGGTCGAAGTACTCCATCAACTTCTCCTCAAAGAGGTGCATATCCTCAACTTTCACCTTATCAATCACTCCAGAAATACCCGCGTAGATCACAATAACTTCCTTCTCAAACGAAAGCGGTTTGCCATTTGTCTGCTTCAAGAGCTCCGAGAGTCTTCGACCTTTTTCGATGCGCTCTTTTGTTTCTTTATCGAGGTCGCTTGCAAACTGCATAAACGCTTCAAGCTCGCGAAACTGCGCAAGCTCAAGACGAATCTTGCCAGCAATTTTCTTCATCGCTTTTGTTTGTGCATTTGAACCAACGCGAGAAACCGAGAGTCCCACGTTCACTGCAGGTCGCATACCCTTGTTGAAGAGGTCGGTGTCGAGATATATCTGTCCGTCCGTAATCGAAATCACATTGGTTGGAATATACGCAGACACATCGCCCTGCTGCGTTTCGATGATAGGGAGCGCTGTGAGCGATCCACCCCCAAGTTTTTCTGATAGTTTCGCAGCGCGTTCAAGAAGGCGTGAGTGGAGATAAAAGATATCTCCCGGATACGCTTCACGTCCTGGCGGGCGGCGGAGCAAGAGGGACATTTGGCGATATGCCACCGCGTGCTTTGAAAGGTCATCGTAGATAACGAGTGCATCTTTGCCTTTGAGCATAAAAAATTCACCAATCGTTGCGCCCGTAAATGGTGCCAGATACTGAAGCGCAGCTGCCTCTGATGCGCCAGCAACAACAACGATTGTATACGCCATAGCTCCGCGCTCCTCAAGGTCGCCCACGATACGCGCAATCTTTGATTCCTTCTGTCCAATGGCAACATAAATACAAATTGGACGAGTTTCTTTTGACTCAGTAATTTGGTTTAAAATAGTATCGAGCGCGATTGCAGTCTTGCCGGTACCGCGATCGCCAATAATAAGCTCGCGTTGCCCGCGACCTATTGGAATCATCGAGTCGATTGCTTTGATACCAGTATGAATAGGAGTATCAACACCTGCGCGATCGATAACACCGAATGCGATACGCTCAATAGGAAGCCGACCTTCCTCCTTAATTGCACCCTTTCCATCAATAGGCTCACCGAGAGCATTCACTACGCGCCCAACCATGGCATTTGATACGGGGATTGAGAGTGTCTTGCCGGTGCCTTTTACCACCATCCCTTCACTAATGCGGTCCGCTCCGGACAAAATAACAGCCTTCACAAAATCCTCTTCGAGGTTGAGCACGAAACCGACTATAGGTTCTGCATCAAGAGTGTCCTTGAGATGCTTACCTCCTGCAGCCTCGAAAATAACCATTTCCGCCATCATTGCCCCTTGAAGTCCGTCTATTTCGGCGATACCGTCGCCCGCTTTAACCACCGTTCCCACGCGTTCAACCGACGTCTTTGGTTCAAGCGCTTCAATTTCTTTTCTGATTTTTTCTATAAGAATCGTATTCATAATTTTTGATTTTGGTGGTTCTAGTTGGTAATGCTTCGGTAAAGTTCGAGAAGGGATTTTTTATAACTGCCGTCTATCAAGGTATCTTTCGTTCGAATTTGAAATCCCCCAACTATCGATTCATCGGTAACATCACGACGTATCGCACCCTTCGGTATGGCTCCTTCTTTTTCGTAATGGTCATATATGTGTGCCCACTTGTTTTGACTTTTGGCATCTGCGGTCACGAGGATGACCTCTTTTTTGATTTTTTCACGAGCAATGATTTTGTCGAGCTCGCGCGCGACAAACGGAAGAAGTCTGTCATGCCCACGCTCCATGACTACTCTTCTAAAATTCGTGAACACTTTTTTTGAGTCACTTTCGGTCACTACGTGTTCTCCTTGTAGTGCTCCATAGAGCGCCTCTGCATACCATGATGCTTTCATGATTATGCTTTTCGAAGAATTTTCTCAGCAGAGAGAATAGCCATGCGCGCGACTTCACGCTCAGCCTTTTCCATCATTTCGTCATGCTCGCGATTAACACGGCGCTCTGCTTCATTCAAAAGATGTACAGCCTTTCGATGAGCGTCTTTCATTATTGAAATCTCGGCTGTTTCTGCATGCTTTTTTGCAGCACCTATCAGCTCGTCTCCTTTTGTTGTTGCCTCACGCAAAATGCGTGCTTTTTCCGCCTCTGCTTGACCAAGCTCAGTCTCCGCTTTTTCTGCATTATGAATCGCATTTTCTATTTTTGCTCGGCGGGTATCCACCATACTAAGAACTGGTTTGTAAAGAAACTTATAAAGTACGGCGAGGAGCAAGCCAAAATTCAGACCTTGAATAAGAAGGAGCTTCCAATTGATTCCGAAAATCGAAACGATTTGTTCCATAGATCGATAAGCGAATAATTACTACGCGAACTTTACAATGAACGCGATTACGAGCGCAAAAATAGCGAGCGCTTCCGTAAATGCGATACCGATAAACATCGTTGCTTGTACTTTGCCGGAAGCATCTGGGTTCCTTCCGATTGCTTCGACCGCCTTTGATACAATGAGACCGATGCCAATACCGGGACCAATAACGCCGAGACCAACAGCGAGCGCCATACCTAATGTTTTTGCTACTTCAATATCCATATGTGTTGTTAATTAATTATTAATTTTAATGCGCTTCGGTAATCGCCATCTTCACAAAGAAAAGCGTGAGGAGTGCAAAGATCGCCGCCTGGATAAACCCGACGAAGACCTCAAAGAGCATGATGGGAACTGGAAGCACCATTGGCACGAAATGCTGGATGACCAAGATCATCACTTCGCCTGCAAAAATGTTCCCGAAAAGGCGAAACGAGTATGAAACCAGTCTCGCCACTTCTGAAAAAAGCTCAATTATTCCCACCATAAACCCCAGGACCGAACTAAGATTAACAAATTTTTTGCTATATCTCAAGAAGCCCAGGGTTGCCACCCCGACGACCTCGATTACGACAAACGCGATAATCGTGAGTGCGAGCGTCGTATTGAGGTCAGTATTCATAGAACGGAGAAGTGGAGTGAACTCCCCACCAGGGTGTGACCACCCTATGCTCCCTATCCCAGGGGTGAACTCGATGAGATTAGCCGTAAAAATAAATAGAAAGATAGTAACTATGAGCGGGAACAGCTTGCGGGCAAGTTTCTCGTCCTCAAGCGTCTCGGTCATGTAGTCGAGGATTCCCACAAAGAGTGTCTCGATGAGAGTCTGAAGTCGACCCGGAACAAGAGAGAGATTTTTACGCACAAAGTATGCGAGTGTCCACAAAATTGCAAACACAATAAAACTCATCAACATAGTGTTAGTGACAGGGACCCCTAAAAAAGTTCCAATTTTTTCCGCAGAGAGTGAGATGTGTATGCTTTTTTCCACCATATGAAGATTGCGCGCATTCTAGCAGAAATAGAACCAAATAAAAAGGGTACGATCTCTCGTACCCTTTACTAAAACACACTTGCTTTGTTTTTTCTCAACGCCGGCAGCCCCCGCGCTGCCGTGATATCTGCATTCTGACCGAAGCCATAATGCGTTTCATTTTTGCTTCAACTTGATCAATTGAGGTACAAACCTCGTCAAATGTTGCAATTTGTTTCGAAACTTCCTGCGACGAGGTATCATTGCCATATTCCTCAGTCACCGCAGACTTAATATTACTAGTGTTAGTAAACATAGCAACTCCTTCCCTGTTTGGTCGTTGTCGAGAAACCTTTTACTTATGCTAATAACCAGCATAGCAGAAAAACGATAAATTAATAATGGAGCAATTTCTGTAAACAGAGATTGCTCCATCGCGACTTTTCGCTAATCCGCCAAATGACGGCGCACGATAAGCCACTCTACCTCTTCCTCATTTTCTTCAAAGCTGTGCGAAGGCGGATTTAATTTCCATGCTACCCAGAGAATAAAGACCAAAAAACACGAAGTTGCTAAAATGATTGATATTCCAGTGATCAGTTCCATTTCGCTCTCCCTGCAAAAGAAGTTTAGAAACTAAGATCCAACAAACCTAATAGAAGTATATCATATAATGTACTTTTTGTAAAGCTTTTAATCAAATCCCCAATATGCTATATATGGCAATCCCAAAAGCAATGGTAACATTTAATGACTCTTTTGTGCCAATCATTGGAATTTCTGCAATCACATCGCTTTGCGCGAGAACTTCCTTTTCTATGCCATCCACTTCATTGCCAACGATAAATGCAATTTCTCCTTTTCCTTCCACATTCACCTTTTTGTAGTCAGTAGAACCCTCGCTCTGTTCGAGCGCAATAACATAATAATTTTCTTTTTTTAACTTTTGGATACACTCAAAAGTGCTCTCGACATATTCCCACAGAACGGTATCCTCTGCTCCGAGCGCAACTTTCGCAAAATCTTTTCTCCTCTCCCCTTTTTTGTCGAGCGGTGTTGGTGTCGTTCCGCAGAGATATATCTTTTCTATGCCAACGGCATTTGCAGTACGAAAAATAGATCCTACGTTATAGACACTGCGAAGATTATCGAGAATAGCTATAACTTTCATTACCCATTACGCTCCCTACGGATTGTCGAATAAATCTCAAGAAATGCGAAAAGCAGACTAAGCGTAAGCGGTCCAAACAAAAAACCAAGAGGTCCAAAGAAACTAATACCGCCTAAAATAGACAACAGGGTTAAAAAAGGATGAAGTTTAATTCCACGACCAACAAGCTTTGGCCCTAAAATATTATCAACAAGTCCTACTGCAACAATACCCCACACGAGAAGCCCTGATGCAGAGACAGTTTCTCCTATAAAAAAAAGATATAAGATAGAGGGAATAAGGACCAACGCGGTACCAACTCCGGGAATCAACGCGGCAACCGCTGCCACGCTTCCCCAAAGTATAGGATTTGGTACTCCAAAAATACTAAGTCCGATTGCGGTCAGCACGCCCTGCACGAGCCCCACTAAAATGCTTCCTCGCACAACAGAATTGATAGCAAGCTCAAGCTTGCGAAAAATTGTCTCATCGTAAATATCTTGCAACGGACTTAGTGCGACAGCAGACTTCTTGAGCTCGCTGCCGTCCTTAAATAAATAGTAGAGCGCGATAAGAAGCACAAAAATGCCGACCATTATTTTTGCAACATTTGAAAATATGGTACCGAGGTGCTGGATCAAAAAGCTTAACCCTTGCTTCACATACAGACCAAAATCAAGAGTGCCGGTTGGTAAGAAAGGAATCCCTAAACTTCGGACAACATCCTCAATCCCCCGCGCAAGCTCTATCGTTCCACCATTGTCGACAACCGATGAATAAAGCTGTGTTGACTCTTGAAAAATTTGTATACCTAAAAATGTTACCGGTACGACAATGACAACAAGAACAAACAACGTGGTAAGAAGCGCAGAGAGCCCTGCCCTTGCTTGCATAACCGCGAGGATTCTTTTGTGTACTGGCGCAAATACTGTGGCAAAAATTACCGCCAAAATGAGTGCATAGAGAAATGGCTGAAAAATAAAGAAAATAACAACGGACATCCCCGCAAGGAGAACGAGGAGAAAATAAAGTTCTGATTTTTGGTAACCCATATATTTAATTATACAATTTTGCCAATGATATTGCCATTTATCTTATTCTCCGCAACCGAGCGCCAAAAGAAGTACCCGACAACACCGATGGTCACCACAGGTGAAACCCACGACTGAATGTGAGCACCAAACGCTTCGAGGATCATCACGAGTCCGAGAAAACCAATCGAGTACATAGCACCGTTTTTTAAATAGACATACGAACGAATACGATCCACGTTCATCACCGTAAGCTGACGCACCACGATAGCGCCGATGCCATTACCAATAAGGATGAGTGGAACTACCGTAGTAAATGCAAATGCGCCAATAACGCCGTCAATACTGAACGCAACATCAAGCACTTCGAGAAAGAAAACTTTAGCCCAGTCTGACATCGCACTGTGCTCGCCGGATGCTATCAAACGCTCTTCTATCTTTTCTGCATTATCTTTAAAACCCTGTGTGATAAAAAATACACAAAAACCAACTGTTGCCGCAAGCGCGAGGTGCATTGGTTTTTCAAGAGATGAATTATTAATTTCATAAATCACCCCGACCAAAAGGAGTGCTGCTATCGAGTAAAACCACACTGCGCCGTATGTTTGTACATACCATTCATGAGGAAGACCAAATTTTTTGTCTTCCATAAAAAGCCAGTGAGCCCAAAGGAGGAGGAGAAACATCCCGCCCGCAATCATAATCACCGGGGTTACCGCCTCAACCGCAACAGTAACATTGGAATCAGTTTGCCAAATAGCCTGAAGCGCCCCAAAGAAACCAATACTAGGATCTGCCAAAAAGACAATTACTGATGGCAAAAGACCACGCACCACAAACACTGCAAAAAGAATACCCCAAGTAAGAAAAAATCGCTTTGCGCGACGGCTCTTCATTGTTGAAAGTACATCGGCGTTCACGACTGCGTTGTCGATACTTGAGACGATCTCAAAAACAATAAGACCGAGGAGGGTTAGAAAGATTGCGAACATGAAAAACATTCTACATGAGAAATAGAAGAGGTGCAAAGCGACACTAGGCTCTCGGTCGCGGATTTGGATAGCCTCGCTGAGTACGGCTCATCTAAGACTAGCGTGTGGTCACGAATCACTAAATATATTGCTTCGAGTACTCGCAATCTACGTAAGTGCTCGCGACCCCGCCTCGCCATTTCGTCTGCTGACGAAATATGGCTGTGGCCTCCACAACTAAAAAACGACGCGCAGGCGTCGTTTTTCTTTACGTTGTGGACCCGGGGAGAATCGAACTCCCTACCTCCGGAGTGCAAAACCGGCGCTCTAGCCAAGTGAGCTACGGGCCCAAATTAAGTCTAAAAGTTAAAAGCGAGAAAAATGCATCTACTTTAAACTTTTTTATTTGTGACTTTTAACTCGTCTATAATACCTTATTTTTCCCGTAATGCAAGCGTAAGCACATAATCGACAAACCCCGGAAGCGACAAGCCGCTCAGCGTGAGGGATTTCACCAAGAGCGATGTATCGGTAAGTCCGGGGAGGGTGTTTACCTCAAGCAGGCACGGTCCATCTTCTGTTAGGATAAAATCGTACCGTGCGTAGTGGCGGGCACCCAAATGAGCGTGGGCGAGGAGCGCGCTTTCTTCGAGCGTCCGACGCTCAGCATCACTCATTCTTGCCGGCCCCACAGGGTGTGTTAAGTTGTTGTATTTTTGATCATAATCAAAAAGCTTGCCCTCTGGAAGAAGGATTTCAAGCGGTGGTGTTGCATAGGAACCAAATCCCCCAGAGGAATCAATAACACCGAGAGTAATCTCGCGCCCGCGCACATACTCCTCAATGATTGCTTTTTCTGAGTGCGCGAGCGCACCCTCTATCGCCGAGATTAATTCGCGTGAATTATGTGCAAGCGAAAGCCCTACAGATGAACCTCCAGAAAGCGGCTTCACCACGTACGGTGCATGAATTTCGGCACCAACGCGAGCAACAACGTCACTCACCTCTTCCCCCCGCTCAACAACAAGACCGCGAGGTATCTTTATGCCAACAGCAGAAAAATATTTTTTTGCAAGCTCTTTATTCATACCTATCGCGGACGGCAGCGGTGTAGAGCCGGTGTAGAGTATATTAAATGTCTCCAGAATTCTTTGGACTTTCCCATCTTCACCGAACTTTCCATGAAGCGCATTAAAGACCACATCAACGTGTTGAGAAAGTTTTGCAGGCGTCGTTGGAATGCCATCAATATGCCACTCACCATTATTTGTAATGAGGATATCGCGGGCGTCATATTTTTCGCCAGAAAGAGCTTTGAGAACATTTCCACCAGTACGAAGAGAGATAGCATATTCACTACCAACACCTCCGCGCATTACACCGACTCGAAGTTTTGTCATGTTTTTATTATACATTACATAGGGTAACTTACGAAGGTTTTTGATTGATTTTCGCCCTGTTTCTGCTAGTATGTGTGGATTGCCGGGATGGCGGAATTGGTAGACGCACACGACTCAAAATCGTGCGGGGCAACCCATGAGAGTTCGATTCTCTCTCTCGGCACAAAATAATTATGATACTTGGGTATATCACTATCACTCTCTCTATCCTTGTCACCTGCATTGGAATGACCTCTCAGGTAAAGAAAAACTATTCGAGAAAGAGTACAGAGGGGCTTTCATCCATTTACTTTATTCTTCTCGCTGTCTCTTACTCTTTTTGGATGTTCTACGGCTTTTCGAAAAATGATTATGTTCTTATTATTCCTGGAATAGCTGGTGCTATGATGTCTTATATCATCGTTTTTCAAATCCAATACTACAAAGCACGAAGATAGAATCTCCATGTTAAACAAAAAATGCCTTGAATTAACTGCGAGGTATTTTTTTGTTTCTCTTAGATTTTTCCTACCAAATCAAGTCCTGGCTCAAGTGTATCATCGCCTGGCTCCCAACTTGCAGGACATACTTTACCGCCGTGCTCACGAACAAACTTTGCCGCTTGAAGCTTCCTCACAAGCTCTTTTGCGCTTCGTCCAACACTGTTATCGTTTACTTCCACAATACGGAGTACTCCATCCGGATCAACAACAAACGTACCACGAAGAGAAAGTCCTTCCTCGGGAATATATGTGCCGAACATATGGCAGAGTTCGTGACGCGTGTCAGCAAGCATTGGGAACGTAATCTTTTTAATAGCGTCCGAGGTGTCGTGCCATGCCTTGTGCACAAACACAGTATCTGTCGAAACAGACAGAACCTCGCCACCAAGCTTTTGAATCTCAGCATAATTATCTGCCATCTCTTCGAGCTCTGTTGGACAAACAAATGTAAAGTCTGCTGGATAGAAAAAAAGAATGAGCCACTTACCACGATAATCCGAGAGTTTAATTTTCTTTATTTCTTCATTATGAAATGCTTCTACTTCTGCGTCAGGAATCTCGTGCCCAATTTCTGCAAACATTGTCACATCGACTTCACATCCACCGCAACATTCGTTCATATCTTTGTGTTTCATCGTAATAATTTGTTAATTTGTAATATATAGGTAATATACCAAAATGAAGCGAAAAGAAGAACAATCTAATGTCATCGCTGTCGTAGGTACCACCGCTTCAGGCAAGAGCTCGCTTGCGGTTGAGATTGCGCGTCTTATAGGCGGGGAAATAATTTCTGCAGATTCTCGACAAGTGTACACAGGACTCAATATTGGCACTGGTAAAATCACCAAACGTGAGATGCGTGGAGTTTCCCATCACCTGCTCGATGTAGCCAACCCAAAGCGCATGATGTCGGTTGTCCAATACGAACGTCTCGCCACACGCGCAATTAGTGATATTTTAAAACGTGGCAAAGTGCCCATTATTTGCGGGGGTACAGGACTTTATTTTGATGCGGTGCTCACCAATACATCATTTCCAGAAGTACCGCCGAACACTAAGCTTCGTCATAAACTTGAAAAACTGCCAGCAGAGAAACTTTTTGAAAAACTAAAAATGCTCGATCCTGCCCGAGCACAGACTATTGATCCAAAAAATCCTAGACGACTCATTCGTGCAATAGAGATTGTAAAAGCCCTCGGCAGTGTCCCCGCACGTACACCTGCCGTAGAGCGATACAATACACTTTACATAGGACTCACCTTGGGAAAAGAAGACTTGTCGGAGCGCATTCATACGCGACTACTGGCGCGTATGCGTAGCGGGATGATTGCCGAAGCAATGAAACTTCATGAACGAGGCCTCTCATGGAAACGAATGGAGGCGCTTGGTCTTGAATATCGCTTCCTCGCGCAATTTTTACAAGGAAAAATTTCAAAAAAAGAAATGCTTGATTTACTTGAAATTGCAATACGTCAGTATTCAAAACGGCAGATGGTTTGGTTTATGAGGAATGAAAGAATTAAGTGGTATAGGCCAGCTGAAAGAGGTAAAATTTTGAGTGAGCTAAAAAGATTTCTATAAATCCTTAATCTTGCGATAATCTGGAAAACCTATAATCATCAGGCTTTAATTTAATGTCCATCTCAAGTGTAGCCTGATATGATCCTAAACATGGGTCAATATGCTCTTTAATGTCTGATAGTTTTTCAAGCACTGGCTCAATATCAAGCCCTTTTTGTCTCAAAAACCGCATCATTCGTAAAGCATGAGCCCATGCATCTCTCTCTTCAGCAATGTACTCTTCTCTTGCTTTCTCTAATTTGCTATTTTTTATAAGATAGTATTTTTTAACTTTAAGGGACTCTTTGACTTCCTGAGGGACCTCTAGATTACTAATTTGATCAATACTAGCGCTATTAAACGCATGTTGTAGATTTATCACACCAGCCTCTTGTGTAGGCTCTGTCACCGAAAGTGACGACTGATTATCTACAATATATAGTTCTGTGCCGATATCTGAAAGTTTCTCAACTATTTCACTAATTTCCTCAGCTATCTCACTAGAGTGAGGTTTAAGACTTGCGAATTCTAGCGCCTGCATTAAACTGTAAGATTCTGTAAGAAGTTTTTTATAAGTAAATTTGCCTTTATATGAATCAGAGGAATAGTTATCCTGCCATGAGTGTGCAATCTCGTGAAAAAGACTTAGCATTTTACCTTTCTCAGTGATATTTCCATACCCAACCATTCTCTTACTTGGAGACTCAAAAAACTTTCCTGTAGACATGGACGCTCCTCCATAGTTTTTTAAATCAAAATCCTCCACCCCTGGTTCAAAATGAAAGTCACTAGGCAATAAAGCATCCAGATCAAGTGCCATACCACTTCTTGTATCCTGTATAATAAGACTAGCTCTTGTAAATCTATATGTATTTGAATTAAATATTTGATTTTCTATGTGCTCATAAAGAATATTCTTGTCTCCATATTGCTTCATGGCGCGAGAAATTTCCTGTTTATTTACACCATTATTTTCACTTTCATTTAAACTGGTTTCATACGGTTGCTTCTCTTTCCTAAAAAGACTTTTTTCAAAAAAACTTTCGAGATTCTCTCTTAATATTTTTCGTTTTAGGAGCGTCGGAGCAAATTCATTTTTTTCTTTTTGTACTAAGGCATTAGTTGTAAAATCATCACGACCCTGCCCAAGTCTTTCTGGAGGTTTAATCCCTTGTGGAATAAGTTCTTTAAAAAAATCTCCAGCCTCATTGCTAAAATCCTTGAGAGAGGTGTATCTGCTTGTTATTTCCTTTGATGTTTCTGCGCGTAGGCCCCCTATAGTAGAAATTCCTATGGAGTTGAGAACTGGCTCCAAACTATCAAGAAGTTTATCTTTTAGTGACAGTGAGCTTAACTCAGAACCTCTTTCTGTTGCCTTCTCGACATTACTAAAAGAGGGCTCAGGTGGCTTCGTATAATTGTTCAAATTATTGAAAGATTCCATACACAAATTATATCATAAACTAGGTTCAGTCCCGCTTCCGGCTTTCGAGTCCTCGTGGGCCTCGCAATGACAACAATGCCAGATGACTTTCAGTATCTGGCATTGTCATTGCGGGCCCACGAGTCCGCGGTCCCGAGTTACTAAGTATTTTACCACGTTTCACTTGTAAAATCCTAAGTACTCGCGACCCCAGCTCGACTGTCGCCTTGCGACATGGCTCCGCTTTTCGAGTCCTCGACGCAAGCCAAGCAGTTGGCTTGCTTGGGCCCGCAAATGAAAAGCACCGCTTAAGCGGTGCTTTTCATTTGCGGGCCCACGAGGACTCGAACCTCGGTCTGCGCGTTTGGAGTGCGATATTCTACCACTGAACTATAGGCCCTTACGAATTCGAGTATATCAAAATTTACCTAAAAATGGAATTATTTGTATATGCGTTTCATAAGAGGATTGAGGCGCGTCAAAATCTCATACGCGGAAGTACCTGAGCGCTCGGCAAGTTCACTCGCCAGTATTTCCTCTTTTCCCGAGAAGCCAATGAGCACCACTTCATCACCTACCTTCACGCGTGGGATTTGTGTGACATCAACGACAATCATGTCCATCGACACTCGACCCAAAACTTTTGCGCGAGCACCACGCACAAGGACATCAGCATTGCTTGAGAGTAACCGCGGATACCCATGCCAGTATCCCACAGGGCAAACTGCGATGCGCATGACATGTGCCGTCTTGTGCGTAAGGTCATAGCCAATTCCAGATCCTGCGGGAATTTCTTTAATTTCAGAAATAATTGTCTTCCAAGAAAGTGCTGGGCTAAGCGAAAAGCTTCCATTGAACACACGTTTTATCTCATCAGCAGTCCAAAAACCATAGAGCCCTGCACCAATACGCACCATATCAAAATGCGCATCCCTAAAACCAAACACGCCACCCGTCGCGCACGCATGCGCAATCAGAGAAAACCCTGTACTCCGCAGTGCGGTTCTCCACACCACAAACTCAGCAATCTGCGATTCCGTAAACACTCGATTATTCACGTCCTTTGCTGACGCAAAATGTGTATAGAGCCCTGCGACTTGCACTTTGTTCTCTTTGAGAATCTTTAAAACCTGTGGTACTTCTCGCAAAAGAAAACCTTGGCGATGCATCCCTGTGTCTATTTTGAGGTGAATAGGAATTTGCCTTGTGTTTGGTGTTTTTAAAAATGTTTGTAACCCGTCTATACTTGAAATAGTAAGATGAATTTTTTTGCGAAGCGCTTTTACAAACATTTCAGGAAGCGTGTACCCGAGAACGAGGATGGGCTTTTTCACACCGCTCTTTCGCAAAGCAAACGCTTCGACGAGCGAGTCAACTGCGAGCATATCAATACCGATTTTTTCGAGTTCAAGAGCAAACTCTGTCAAGTTATGGCCATACGCATTAGACTTCACAATCCCCATTATTTGAACATTTTTGGGAACGAGTTTTCGAAAAGCGCGATAGTTCGCATGGATTGCTTTAGTGTCAATTTCAATCCAGGTGCGTAGCCCCATGTGTTCACTTTTCTTCATGTAATGAATAGTATCATAAAAGTAAAAACCTCAAGTCATGTGATTTGAGGTTTTTACTTAGATTTTTAATTACTTCTTCGCCTCCTTGTGAACTGTGTGCTTACGGCAGGAGTTACAGAATTTATCGAGCTCAATTTTGCGCTCAACAAGCTTCTTGTTCTTGCGAGTCCAGTAATTTACTCGTTTACAGCTTTTGCAAGCGAGTTTTATAAGTTGGTCTTGTGACATAGTTTTTTCATCCTACTACAAGCTGTGAAAAAAGGCAAGAAATTGTGCGCCGGCGAATTAGCAAATTCGAGTCTTGGACTACAGGATTCGAATCCTTACAAAAGCCAACTGCTTGGCTTTTTCCCGACGCTACAAAAATCGAAGCCCCATACTCTTTCGAGTATGGGGCTTGATTTCTTGTGCGCCGGGAAAGTCGGCCCCGAGTTACTAAATCGCTTCGCTCCTAAGTACTCGCAGCCCCGGCTCACTGTCGCCTTGTGACATGTTCCGCCTTTCGAATCCTTACGCAAGCAAAGCAGTTTGCTTGCTCCCGGCGCACAATTAAAAAACTCCTCATTTGAGGAGTTTTTTAATTGTGCGCCGGGAAGGATTCGAACCTTCGAAGCCCGGAGGCGAGAGATTTACAGTCTCTTGTGATTGACCACTCCACCACCGACGCATATGTGAGCGAGCGTTTCGTTCCCCAGTCAGCAGACAGGGGAACGAAACGCTCGCTCACTCTAACATGTTTTTTATCTTGGTTCAAACAACCTTAGGTTACTGCTTTTGCGTTCACTCGTGACTTTGTCGTTACCTGCTTTTTCTCGACACGAATTGCAATTTCTCCTTTTTCAACAGAAACAAGGACACGACCCCCTTTAAGTACTCCCGAAGAAATCATAAGTGATGCTACTGGTGTCAAAATCTTTGTCTGAATCAAACGCTTGAGCGGGCGCGCTCCGTAGCGCGAATCATATCCCTTCTCTGCGAGATACGTTAGCACCTCGGGCATAACATTGAGAGCAATCTCCTTTTCTGCGAGACGCTTTTTCACTATATCAACCTGAAGACCAACAATGCTCTTAATAACCTCTGGTGACAAAATATCAAAGATAATTATTTCATCCAGACGGTTCAAGAACTCTGGACGGAAAAAATCCTTAAGCGACTCCATCACGCGCTCTTTTGCATCAGAGTAATCTGCCTTGTCGCTTGCATGAGCGCCAAAGCCAATAGCCTGCATTTTGTCGATATGCTCTGAACCAATATTCGAGGTTAAAATGATAACCGTGTTTTTGAAGTTCACCACTCGACCCTTTGAATCGGTAAGGTGTCCGTTGTCCAGAACCTGTAGAAGAATGTTGAACACCTCTGGATGTGCCTTTTCAATCTCATCAAAAAGAAGCACGGAGTACGGGCGATGACGCACAGTCTCGGTGAGATTACCACTCTCTTCGTGTCCAACATATCCAGGCGGCGAGCCGATAAGTTTTGAAACCGAATGTTTCTCCATATACTCGGACATATCCACACGCACGAGCGCTTTATCATCGTTGAACATAAATTGCGCAAGTGCTTTCGAAAGCTCTGTCTTCCCCACGCCTGTTGGACCAAGGAAGAGGAACGAACCGATAGGGCGGTTTGGGTCAGCGATGCCAGCGCGAGAACGCTTGATGGCATCCGCAACTTTTTGAATAGCATCCTTCTGTCCCACCACGCGCTTTTCAAGCTCTTCTTCCACGTGTGCAAGCTTCCCTGCTTCTTCCTCAAGCATCTTGGTAACGGGGATCCCAGTCCAGCGCGCTACAACCTCCGCAATGTCTTGCTCCACCACTTCCTCTTTCAAAATACGGCGGGATGACTGAAGTTTTTTCAAACGTGCAACTTTTCCCGTAAGGTCTTTTTCAAAGCCCGGAATACGCCCGTAGCGAATCTCCGCGGCAAGAGCGAGGTCTGCCTTCATTTCCGCAGTCTCCGCCTCTAGGCGCGCGGTTTCAAGGCTTTTCTTAATAGCGCGAATATCTTGAACAAGCTCCTTTTCATTTTTCCATTTAATCTCAATTTCCTTGGTCTTTTCGCGAAGATCACCAATTTCTTTATCAATTTTTTTAGTGCGCGCTTTTGCATTCTTGCCCGCATCCCCTTCTATTGCTGATTCCTTCTTTAACGCCTCTTTTTCAATTTCAAGACGCATAATGCGACGATGAGCATCCTCAAGTACTGGTGGTTTGTTTTCGAGTGCGATACGAAGAGAAGATGCCGCTTCGTCTATTAGGTCAACTGCTTTGTCTGGGAGAAAACGGTCTGTAATGTAGCGACTTGAAAGATTCACTGCTGCCATTATTGCGTCATCAGTAATATGCACACCATGGAAAAGTTCGTACTTCTCCTTGAGTCCGCGTAGGATTGCAATTGCGTCTTCAAGAGATGGCTCGTTTACATGCACTGGTTGGAAACGCCTCGTAAGTGCTGGATCTTTTTCTATGTGCTTCTGATATTCACGGAGCGTTGTTGCGCCGATAGCGCGAAGTTCCCCGCGCGCAAGCGCGGGCTTCAACATGTTTGATGCATCCATTGATCCTTCTGCAGCGCCAGCGCCGACAATAGTGTGAATCTCGTCAATAAAGAGAATAATCTTCCCTTCCGAGCGCTCAATCTCTTTCATAATTTTCTTCAAGCGGTCCTCAAATTCACCGCGATACTTTGTGCCTGCGATGAGCTGTCCAAGATCAAGAGAAACGAGTTCTTTGCCCTTGAGCGACTCTGGGACATCTCCTTTTGCCATACGAATAGCGAGCCCCTCAACGACTGCGGTCTTGCCTACTCCGGCTTCTCCGATGAGAATTGGATTATTTTTTGTCCGACGAGATAGGATTTGGATAATGCGACCCACTTCATTGTCGCGACCGATAACGGGGTCGAGTTTGTCTTGTGCGGCAAGCGAAGTTAGGTTGCGCGTGTATTTATAAACTGACTTCAGCTTCTTTGACGGCGTACTGTCGGTGATATTTTGCGTACGAAATTCCTCAAGTATGCGCATCACGCTCTCACGATCAATATTTTGGCGCGCCAAAAATTCGCGCGCTTGACCTTCCACATCAAAGAGCGACAGGAATAGGTGCTCGCAGGAAATTTGTTCGTCCTTCATCCCCTCCGCAATACGTGGGGCAATCTCTCCAAGTATTTGTCCGAGCTCTGGAGTAAGGTAGAGCTGATATGCGGAGGCAACATTTTGAGCAGTTGTAGGCTCAATAAGATCAAGAATAGACTCGGCAAATGTCACCGAATCCACATCGAGGCGATCAAGGATGGAAATAACGATGCTTTCATCATCAAGAACAAGCGCGGTAAGCAAATGCATGGGGCTCACATGATTCTGTCCACGTTCTACCGCAAGTTCATGCGCGCGGCGAATAATGTCGCGGGCTTTTGTAGTGAAGTTGTTAAATGGAGGCATCATATATATTTGAAATAATTACAAAACGTATAATACGACAGCTACGCTATATTGTCAAACTGTGACATAAAAACACCTCTATATTCTATATTTTCTTTGTCGGCGCGGGTTTGCTTGCTTCATCAATTAGTATTTTTGCTTCAGTTGCGGGAACTCCTAATTGAGATCCGGTGGTATCGTCAAGAGACACAAAGCCCACCACATTGCCGTCGAGGGTTATAATTGGTGCACCGTTCGAGCTTCCTCCAAGACGCTGCGAAAGCATGATATTATCCAGAATTACTGTTTCTGTTTTCGTATCTTTGTTGGTTACTGTATGTGTTTCAAGGCTAGTAATAAGCCCAGAAGCGACAGTTTTTGCATCGCGACCGCCGAGAGTAAGTGCGGTCTGCCCAGTCTTCAATGTGCCAGGGTTTCCAAATGTCACTGGAATAAAGACTATCGGAGCTGTCGAGGTTGCAACAGGAACAAGACGACCGAGAACAAGCGGGCTCTCTTTTGCGCTCGTAACAACATCTACGGTATAACCCAACCCATCAATTGTTGCCGAAAGAAGTCCGTTATCAAAATTCTTTTTATCAGTAATAATAAAACCGTCATTTGAAACAATGGTTGCCACTCCCACAGAGACCTTGTTTCCTTCTTGTGTGATGAATTTCAAGGCAACAGTGCTCTTTGTGTTTTTTTCAATCGCCGCTACAACTAAATCTTCATCTTTTATAATTATTTGCTTGCCTGGCTTTTCAACAAAGGTCGGGGTGATTTTCTCAATTGTGCGTTCAACAACGTTTGTGATTGTCTGATTGACAGGATCCGGAGCCTGATCCATAAGCGTAACCACAACGATACCTGTCGCCATTGACGCAACAAAGCTGACAAAAAGTGTAAGGAGAACAATTTGTGCTTTTGTGAGATGTTCCATATGCCTACATCATACAGCAGTCATTACTTACCAGCAAATCGGTCATTCACCACACTCCAATCAATAGCTTTCCAAAATGCAGAAATATAGTCTGCGCGCTTGATACCGTAATCTAGAGTAAACGCATGTTCAAACACATCCATCACTAAAATAATCGTTGTACCAGCAAGATGACCCCCATCGTGCTCATTTGCCCAGACATTAAAGAGGCGCCCACTTTCTGTGTCGCGTGCGAGAATCGCCCAACCAACACCGCGTATTGCACTGGTCGCTCGAAAATCTTTTTCCCAGTTCTCGAAAGAGCCAAAATCCTCCTCAATCTTTTTAATAAGTGCTGTTTTTTTATCTACCATACTTCCTCCTTTTGTCATGTTCCCAAAATAAAGCTCGTGGAGGCGCATGCCGTTCCACTCCCAACCAAAGCGACGCTTAATCTCGTTGTACGCAGGAGTCCCCGTCTCAGTTGATTTCAAAAGCTCGCTTAGTTTATTAGCATTTGAAACATACCCCTCATAAAGCACAAAGTGGTTGCGTTGAAGTACATCCGAAAATCCTTCGGCCCCCAATAGTCGTTCAAAATTTTTTGCTTCGTACATTTTATTATAAAATAATTAATTACTATTTGTTTGCATTGCACGGAGGAGTGGCACGAGGTGGATAACCTCATTTGCCACACGCATAATGTCTTCAGTCTTTGTTTCCCGACCGAGCGAAAACCGTACAACCTCTTCTCCCTTTCCGCCTGTGGCCATTATAACATGCGACGGACTACTGTCGGAACTCTTGCAAGCACTTTTGCCAGACACCGCAATGCCTGCCGCATCAAGATAGAGCACGAGCGCCTCGCTCTCAACACCCTTAATAGAGAGACTGAGTATATTTGGCAAACTATGCGCAAGATTACCATTCACGGCGCACCCTTCTACTTTCTTCAAAATTTTCTCCGCAAGCAGATCACGGAGTTTTTGCACGCGCTTTGATTCCTTTACACTCATCTTGCGCGCCTCGGTTAATGCGGTAGCAAAACCAACCGCAAGCGCCGGCGACTCTGTACCCGGTCGACGCCCGCCCTCATGCTCACCGCCATACATTTGTGCAAGTAAATTA
>MHUT01000009.1:45141-46376 GCA_001823535.1 Candidatus Yonathbacteria bacterium RIFCSPHIGHO2_02_FULL_44_14
ACGCGGGCCGTATACCTTGCCTGAGGAAAGCGTCATCAAGTCCACGCCGAGGCGCGCGACATTCATGTCGATATAGTTTCCCGCCTGCGCGCTATCTGTGTGAAGATACGGATACGCAGAGCCATTCACTTTTCGCGCGTGGCGAATTTCTTTTGCAATGTCATGAATTGGTTCAATCGTTCCAATTTCATTATTCGCATACATGACCGATACGAGTGCGGTCTCGGGGGTAATGAGTCTGCGCAATTCGCGCGGGTCAACCAAACCACGACTATCAACAGGGAGGTAGTCAACGTGCAACCCACCAGATTCGAATGTCCGCGCAAGTTCAAGAATCGATGCATGCTCGATTGCAGACACAATTATGCGCGGTCTTGCAATCCCGCATACGCGCATCACGCCCGTGATTGCCAAATTGTTCGCCTCGGTTGCTCCGCTCGTAAATACAATCTCATCTGAGTGCGCGGAAATTGCAGTAGCAATTTCCGCGCGCGCTTCCTCAAGTACGGCGCGTGCCTCCCTTCCTTCCTTATGAAGCGCGCTTGGATTCCCAGAAATTTTTTTTGCAATTTCCACCATCGCCTTTAATGCGCTTGTGCTCACCGGCGTCGCCGACGCGTTGTCTAAATAGATTCTCTTCATTTTGCCATAATAGCCTTTTAGAATCGAATTCAAAAGACTTGACTTTTATACTAAAATATAATATTATATAAGTAATATCTCAAACAAAGGAGATTAAAATGACAGAAGAAAATGTTATTATTGAGTTCTCAAAAAAATATTTAAGCAAAACATCTCAAGAGAATATCGGGGGATATCTTGCAGACAAAAAACTAACTCTTGCAAAGCTTCATTTACTCAGCGCAGTCGAAACACTTCGAATTGAGGAGAAAATTTCTGACGATGAGGCAACCATTGTGTTTCAAGGACTAGGCATTGATGGTCAGAGAATTACTCCTATAGTTCGCAGGGGTCGCCCTCGCTGGTAAACAAACCGCTTCACAGAAAACCAAATCGGTCTTTCTGACGAGGCGGTTTTCTTTTTTAAAAAACTCTTCAACTCCCCATAACTAGAATTTGGGGATAGCTATGGGGAGTCTTTTCGCTATAGGCCAAAATAAAGTGTTACCGTAATTCCTTCAGAGAGTCAGCCGTTTTTAATAGATTTTTACTGTATTTGGCTCCCGTATTTCCTCTGCATATCATACACGATAGCTTTCAGTCTCCAAACCTCT
>MHUT01000010.1 GCA_001823535.1 Candidatus Yonathbacteria bacterium RIFCSPHIGHO2_02_FULL_44_14
CCAATACCTTTTCAAAAAAATCCCCCCGCCAAACAAAGAAAGAATGGAAAGCGATGCGGGCGAAGGGCGGAACGCCGAGGTACTCCGAGGCGTTAGACGGAATTACCAGAGTCACCTCATTGTCCGAGCGTACGCATTAGTACCGAATTACCACTTCCTGCGCCGAGCGTCATTCTGCTGAATGAGGGGCGGGCGTTAGTCCACATTGCCCCCATTCTGTTCAAAAAAGGTTCGCGCAAACCATAGCAATACAGCACAGGCACATGAGACCGACCGAGGTCTGTAAAATATAGGTTTTTTGAAGGTTGAAAACACGACCACGCTCATACATCGAACTTTTGTTATTTAAACTATATTTCTTGATGACCCCTCTAGTGTGACAGAGGAAACATATTTGAGAATATTGTGCCAGTGATTGCATCACTGTTTTATTCGTGTATGCTATAAGGCATGTCTTTACTTAGTTTTCGTGTTGAAAATCGACGCTCTGTACGCTTGGCGGAGGTTTCCAGTGTGCCTCCTGTAATGATTATTGCAGGACCAAACGGTGTTGGGAAGTCGACGATTCTTTACGCCATAAAAGACGGTGCAGGGCTTTTTAATCCAAATACAAAAATTCTTTACCAGGGACCAAATCGTGTGATGCGCAAAACTAATGTGCATCGAAGTTGGCTTACTGGTGCATATAAAAGTTTCCAAGATCTTTTGAGTGGGACAGATGTTTCTGGTTATGATGGATTAAGTTTTGGTGATACCTCACGCCGACCAGAGAATGTCGATGAAGCTGGAAGTACAATCAAACACACTCTCGGGAAAATCGAGAACCGTCACCAAAATGCTGTTACCACCACCGTTCAACGTTTAAAATCTGCAGGGAAAGAAAATCTTTCTCTGGGTTCTTTGCTTGATATCTATGAGCCTTTAAAAAAACTTACTGAATTTTTATTACCGCATCTCCAGTTTAGTCGCATAGATTTTTCAAACGAGAGTAATATTAAATGTTTATTTCAGCGAACACAGAATGGGTCCATGATTGAGGTAGATATTGATGATTTAAGTTCTGGAGAAAAAGCCGTCATTGTTTTATTTTTACCACTTTTAGAGGACCAGATAGAGGCTCGGTTAAAGTCATTGTCCAAAATTGGGGAGGATCCAATCTCTACTCCGCCTGAGGAGGATACTAAAAGTATCGTGGTTCTTATTGATGAGCCGGAGCTCCATTTACACCCCGACCTACAGGCAAAAATCCTCACATACATGCGCACGATTACAAGGGAAACGCAAAGTCAGTTTGTTGTTACAACCCACTCACCAACGATACTTGATCAGGCTTTTGATAATGAATTGTTTGTTATGAGCGAGTCTGTTGGAGAAATTGTCGAAAACCAACTTAGTCGAGTCTCAACGAATACGGAACGACTAGAGGCATTAAAGCAGCTTGCAGGTAGCGCGTACTTTCTTACCACGGGGAGAGTGTTGGTTTGTATCGAAGGGGAACCTGATGTAGACCCAGAAAAACCTACAGATGCGCGCCTATTAGGAATTCTTTATCCACGCGCAACAGCAGTAACGCTAATCCCTACTAAGGGACGTAGCACAGTTATTTCTACTGTCCAAAGGTTGCAGGAACATATTCTGGAGGAAACCTTTCATATTAGTGTTAGGGGGATTGTTGACGCGGATCAGTCAGGCGAGAAAGTTTCAGGAGTTGAAATTCTTCCCGTTTCAATGATTGAAAATTTGCTCCTCGATTCAGAAAGCATTTTTGAACACCTTCATCTTGTTGGTGTCACATCATTTGCAGACGTGGCTTCAGTTGAAATAGAGTTGAGGGCTATCGCACAAAGCCTGCGTGAGAAAGAGATTGATTTGCGCTTGCGTCGAAAACTTAAACCGAAAATGATTCGTATTGGTGGTGCTACGGTTAAGGAGGTGAAGGAGAAACACGCAGAAGCAATGGTGGAGTTAGGTAAAATGTTGCCAGACGAGACAACCCTCGCTGCCTTAGTTGCTGAAACTACAAAAACAGTTGACGACATCATTTCCAATGGTACAGAACTCGAATATTTTCGAGGAAAAGCTATCCTAGAAAAATTTCACCAACTCTACTTGGCTTCTAACAGCCTGAGCTACAACTACTTATGTATAGATGTCGCAAGACGTGTTGCAACGAAAGGGGTGGTTGCTAAAAAACTTGACCCTATTTTTGACAGGATAATGTCTTCTTAGGTAATTCTGATCTGTTTCTCCGCCATCGTTACCTTACTCCTCAGGCAGGTTAGTAATTCTCGTTTTTCTGAGGTCTTTCCATCTCTCAAAATATATTTGGCGTAGTTGCGGATATCAATGTCGGCTATTTTTACTGCAGTGCTTTTTACGCCGAGTAGCCCTGATTCAAATTTCTTGTGACGTTCGATTTCAATTTTAATTTTTTCTTTCACCCCAATTTCGTTGAGGTGAATTTCATCCATTAGGTCTGCGAGTTGCTCAATCCGACCGAGCGGGGTTAAATTTATTCACCAAAAATATCCAAGGAACCCTTGCGGGGATTGGTATCTGTAAGCCTGAGACCGAGCAAGGGCACAAACGAACAGAGTGAGTTTTGACCTCGCGAGAAATCGAACGGGATGGGGTCGGGTAACGGGAGTTCATCGTGGAGGAAGGATTGGGAAAACCGCGGGTTTCCCATGTGTGAGATAGCGAAGCATCCTCTAGGGGCACCATTGTTTTTCTGCCTAAATCTGTTATAGTACGAAATGTCAGATAATGGGAGATTAGCTCAGTTGGTAGAGCAATTCGTTTACACCGAAAAGGTCAGAGGTTCAAGTCCTCTATCTCCCACAATAAAAAAACCGCCACCCGGCGGATTTTTTATTGTGGGAGATAAGTTGGCAAACTGCTTTGTCTACGCGAGGACTTGAAAGGCGGAACTATGTCGCGAAACGAATGGTGAGCCGTGGTCGCACGTACTTATGCTCAGAGCAAATTAGTAACTCGTGACAAAGTCCCACCACTTGTGTTTTAATAAGAAGCACGTTAGGGTAAGTATTATGCAAAAACGTCTCGAATGCCATGTGTCCGGCAGAGTACAGCTAGTTATGTTTCGTGATTTTGTAACACGGAATGCTCGTGCTCGAGAGCTTGTGGGGAGTGTAAAAAATAACCACGACGGTTCAATTGCTATTGTTGCAGAAGGAGAAGAAGCAAAAGTTCGGGAACTTCTCGCTCTTGTAAAACGCGGACCTATACTCGCGCGCGTAGATGCTGTAACAGAAAAATGGTCTGAGCCCTTGGGGGGATACAAAAATTTTGATATCCTATACTAATTGTTACTAAATATGTCTGAACAAAAAATAAAATGTATAGGGATTATTATGGACGGTAATCGCAGATGGGCTCGCGCGCACAATAAACCAGTTTTCGAGGGTCACAGCGAAGGCTACAAAAAACTTCAAGATGTTGTGAGGTGGGCTCGTGAATCAAAGATTGAACATGTTGCCGCTTACGCGTTCTCTGCAGAAAATTGGCAACGGAGCGAAGAAGAGGTTGGCTATCTGATGAAACTATTTCGTTTTATTTTGAGCAATGAAACAAAAAAAATGATTGATGAGCACGTAAGGGTGTGTTTCATTGGTGACCGATCGCGTTTTTCTGAGGATATTCAGAAAGGAATGGAAAAGATGGAGCGTGAGACCGCTGTTGATTTCGACATTACTCTGCATGTCGCGATGTCCTATGGCGGTCGCGCGGAGATTATCGCTGCCACAAATGCGCTCATTAATGAAGGAGTAAAATCTGTAACCGAAGAAGAATTTTCAAAAAAACTTTGGTCATATCCAATGCCGGACCCAGATCTCATTATTCGCACGGGGGGGGAACAGAGACTTTCTGGGTTCCTGCCTTGGCAGACGGTCTACAGCGAACTTTTCTTTGTGGAGGCTTTTTGGCCGGAGTTTCAGCAAGAGGAGTTTGTTAAAATTATAGGAAACTTTGGCGCGCGAGAGAGACGAATGGGGAGGTGAGTCTATAAAATCAGATGCAAATCCAAATTCTTTATGAGGACAACGAGATACTCGCCGTAAACAAGCCAGCAGGACTCGTAGTGCATCCAGACGGACGAACAAAAGAACCAACACTCGCAGATTGGCTTCTCGAAAAGTACCCGAGCATTCGCGGTGTAGGGGAAACAATCTCGCTCACAAAGGGCGGTGTCATAGAAAAATGGGGCATCGTGCATCGTATCGACCGCGACACTTCCGGAGTGCTCCTTGTCGCAAAAACACAAGCATCCTTTTTAAATTTGAAGTCGCAATTTCAAGCGCGCACTATTAAAAAATCTTATCGCACCATTGCGCATGGTGTGTTTAAAGAAAAGGTGGGTACTATCGATAAACCTATCGGTCGTTCAACAAGTGATTTTCGCAGGTGGTCTGCAGAGTACGGCGCGCGTGGGGAACTCCGTGAGGCGATTACAGAATACCGAGTACTTGGAGAAGGCGAGTCAAAAAGCGTAAAGCTTTCGTATCTTGAGGTCAACCCACACACGGGGCGCACGCATCAGATTCGCGTACACCTGAAGGCTGTCGGGCATCCAATTATATGCGACAAATTATATGCGCCAAAGTCGCCTTGCGTTCTTGGTTTCGACCGAACCGCACTCCATGCGTTTTCAATAGTATTCAAAGGGCAGGACGGCATCGAGCATAGAGCTGAAGCACCACTGCCCGCGGACCTAAAAGCGGCGCTTGCAGAACTTCACATCGTATGCTAGAGTAGCGGTTACTTGGAGTCAAAAAACATGGAAACTACAACAATACAAATGAGTCCCGTATCTATGGCAAGTCGCAAGGATTTGCCTATTCGCGCTGGGTCCACTGTCAAAGTTCACCTCAAAATCGAGGAAAAAGGAAAGACTCGCATGCAGATTTTTGAAGGTCTCGTACTTGCGGTGAAAGGTGGTAAAGGCAACGGTGCAATGTTTACTGTTCGCAAAGTTGCTTCAGGTGTAGGTGTTGAAAAGATTTTTCCTCTCTACTCACCATCAATCGACAAAATCGAAATCGTTCGTCAATCAGAAGTTCGCCGCGCAAAACTTTACTTCGTCCGTGGCAAAGTTGCTCGTGATGTAAAGCGCAAGATGCGTCATACAAAGAGCGGAGTAACGGTCCCCGTACAAGAAGGAGAAGTTGTTGAAGAAAAAACAGCAGAAGAGGCAATCGCCTAATAAATATCAAAATCCCAAGCAAAACCCCCAGAATTCAATTCTGAGGGGTTTTGCTTGAAAAAAACTCTCTTCTGGGGTATGCTCTCTGAACCTCACGTTGAGTAAATATGCGCAGGTGGCGAAATTGGTAGACGCACTACCTTGAGGTGGTAGCGCCTTCACTGGCATGGAGGTTCAAATCCTCTCCTGCGCACCAAATTAAAAAAGCGGAACGCGACTAGCGTTCCGTTTTTTAATTTGGTGTGTAGGAATTTACCCAACAAAAAATTTGCTTTTTTGTGTCGATGTGTTATAATCAATTGAGAAATTCAGGACAAATCTATTTTATCGTAGTTCAATCAAAAAAAGGGGAATGTTATGCAAGTATTGTTAAATAACCCAGCAACGGCAAATCAGCTTCTTGAAGTGTTTACCATCGCAATCGAAACCGCAGGCCTCTACTTTCCATGGAAAGCTATGGCTATGATGGAGCACAATGAAAGAGATGTGTTGCTTCCAAATAAATGGGGTGCGGTTGCGTACTTGGAAGACCGCTGTAAAAACGGGGTTCTTGTAACATCTCCGCGAATCGTGCTTCTGCCAGTTGCAGATACACCAAAGGTAAGCACACGCTTCGCAAATATCGTTTTTGGCGAACCAAACGCGAATATCGCAAATCCTCTTTGTGGCGTTGATGATCCTCCAAAGGGCTGGCTCTTTGGCAAGAAATATGCGGATGATTTCTACAAGTTCATTCGTGAATTCAAAGGTTTAACAACTGTAGTTGTTGATAAATAACAAACTGACACTCTTGTACCCCATGCGCAAAATTTGCGCGTGGGGTAAAATTTTGCCGAAAAGAGAAAAGAAAAGAGCAGTCGCGTAGCGACTGCTCTTAAATATTACTCAAGCGCACTTTAATGCTTGTGGTCGCACTTGTGTCCATCGTTATGGTCGTGGCTATGAGAATGAAGCTCGAAACCAAAAAGTTTAGCACCGGTGAGAAAGACAATCCATATGCCAATCGCGATTGAAAGCGCACCGTCAATCCAATATAAGCCGTCTGAGACAAGCATGATGAGGCCACCAATGATGACCGCAATACTTGCAAGGATATCTGACCATAAATGGCGGTCCTGCCAGAAGTGCTGATTGTTTCGATGTTCTGGCAATGCTTGGTTATGAATCCATCTTTGACGCAGATTAACGCCAAGCCCTACTATGGCTATAAAAGTCATATACCACCTTACTTCATGTGGCTCAACAAGCCTTTCCCATCCCTCGTAAACAATGAGAGCTCCCATGAAAAGTAAAAGGTACCCGCTTATTGCACCACCTATCTTGCGTACGCGCTCCTCATCTCGTTTGGTTCTTGAAAGACGAGAGACGAAAACATTAATCATGTTTTCTGTACCATCAGCAAGAACATGAAAGGCATCTGAAATCAATGCCATGCTGTTTGAAAAGAGTCCGCCAACAAGCTCGAACACAAAAAGTCCAAAGGACCATTTTGCGAGGTTTAAATAATGAGAAACCTCTCTGTCGCACGAGCAATCTTCCGAAAGTCCCGTGGAGTTGGAGGGGCATTTGGTTAGATGAAACAGTGTTTCTTGAGCCACCGGGCGCCTCTCTTTCTGTAAATGTTCAAAGAATTAACTAAAACAATTATAGCAAAAAATTACAATATTGTCAAACAACATAATTTTTGATATATTATTCAAATGCTTTACACAGGCAAGGGCGACAACGGAACCACGAGCGCGTTCGGGTGCGACCAACGCTTCTCAAAAAGCTCAGCGATTGCAGAGGCGCTTGGCACGCTCGACGAGATCAATTCATTTCTTGGTGTGGTAAAAATGAATGTACGGGCAAGTGAGATATTGGTGCCGGGAACCACAAGCACCGTTGCAAATGAGATGGACAAGGTGCAACAAAATCTTTTTACTGTGCAAGCGGAGATTGCTGGCGCTGACAAGCATATAGAACATGAAAAAGTAGCCGAGCTAGAAACAGTGATAAATACAATCGAAATGGAGCTCCCTCCAATAAAAAGTTTTTTTATATCTGGTGGTACGGAACTGGCGGCAATTCTTGATTTCTCTCGGACGCTTGCTAGGCGCGCCGAGCGGCGCGTGGTGGGTGTGGCGGATGAGGGGGAGGTGGCTGTTGGGAAAGATACACTCGCGTACCTAAATCGCCTTTCAAGTCTTTTGTACGCCCTTGCTCGACACGTGAACCATAAATCTGGTATAACAGAGGAGTCGCCAAAATATCAGTAGCAAAGGGTATATTCAGGCGACAAAATATATGGTGGCCATGGTGTAATGGTTAACACTAGAGTTTGTGGAACTCTCAATTCGGGTTCAATTCCCGATGGCCACCCCTTTATTAAAGTCTCCCTGACAAGAATTCTTGTCAGGGAGACTTTATATTATAAGTATGAGTATCGGGACACAGCACTCCTGTAGTAAATAAATTATATTTTATGCAGAATCTGATATACTATTGAATGAAAATCAGCTAAAAACAAAAGAGTGGAAACATATATTCTGACAATTAATGGGGGCTCTTCGAGTATAAAGTTCGCGCTCTATTTGAATGATGGGTCATTTTCACGCTCATTGCATGGGAAGATAGAGCGCATCGGTCTTTCTGGTACAACTCTTGCCTACACTGATACATCAGGTAAAGAAGAGGTTGTCCTGCGTCCAAGACGCGAATCTGCTGATTCGGAAATTCCAAATGTTGATTTTGAATCAGCAATAAAAATTTTGGATTCGTTTATTGTAGAGCATTGTGACATTAATCGTGTCGTTGCGATTGGGCATAGGGTCGTGCATGGGATGGGGCAAAGGAGTCATGCGATTATCACTAGCGAGCTAATCTCAGAAATTAAAGAAACAAGCTCAGTCGATCCCGAGCATATGCCGTTTGAAATAGCGATTATTGAAATGTTCGCCAAGCAACATCCAGCACTTGTACAGGTTGCTTGTTTTGACACAGTTTTCCATCGTGACATGCCACGCGTTGCTCAGATACTCCCAATTCCTCGCCGATTTGACACAAAAGGCGTGCGTCGGTACGGGTTCCACGGGCTTTCATGCGTATCTATCGTAGAGGAGCTGCGCAGATTGGATTTACAGAAAGCAGATGGGCGCGTGATTGTCGCGCATCTTGGGAATGGAGCAAGCATCACCGCAATAAAAGGAGGAAAGAGTATTGATACAAGCATGGGGTTCACACCCACAGGGGGAATCCCCATGAGTTCACGCACTGGCGACATGGATCCCGGAACATTGCAGTATATTATGAAAAGTGAAGGTCTTTCTGTTGATTCCGTCAGTCATCTCATTAACTATGAATCAGGATTATTGGGTGTGTCTGAGACGAGCTCTGATATGCATGATCTTCTTGAGAGAGAGGCGACAGACGAGCGGGCAAAGGAAGCAATAAACCTTTTTTGTTACGAAGCAAAAAAGCGCATCGGCGCCTACGCCGCGGCTCTTGGCGGAGTCGAGACGATTATTTTTACCGGAGGCATGGGGGAGGCCGCCCCGCGAATCCGCAAGCGCATATGCGAAGGGTTGGAGTTTCTCGGTGTTATGATAGACGAGGTTCGAAATAACAGCAATGAAAATATTATCTCAAATTCATCTGCGCCAGTTTGTGTGAGGGTCATGCATACAAACGAGGAAATTGTGATTGCTAGGATTGCAAGCGAATTAACTAATATATAAATAATATGCACATAGAAAAACCACTTTCAGCAGAGCTTCTCCGTAAGATGGATGCCTACTGGCGAGCCGCAAATTATTTGTCGGTAGGGCAGATATACCTCTTTGACAATCCGCTTCTCAAAAAACCGCTAGAGTCATCTCATGTGAAGCCGGTCTTGCTTGGGCACTGGGGGACGACACCAGGGCAGAATTTTATATATGTACACTTGAACCGTGTCATCAAAGAGTTTGACCTCAATATGTTTTATGTTTCAGGACCTGGGCACGGTGGACCAGCACTCGTTGCAAATACCTATCTTGAGGGGACATACACCGAGACGTACCCAAACATAAGCCAGGACGAAGAAGGAATGAAAAAGTTATTCACACAGTTCTCTTTCCCTGGCGGTATTCCAAGCCATGTCTCCCCAGAATGCCCTGGGTCCATGCATGAGGGTGGAGAGCTTGGGTACTCACTAAGCCATTCTTTTGGTGCGGTTTTTGATAATCCAGATTTGATTGTTGCTTGTGTTGTTGGCGATGGCGAGGCGGAAACAGGACCATTGGCAACATCATGGCATTCAAATAAATTTTTAAATCCTATTACCGATGGTGCGGTCCTGCCAATCCTCCATTTGAACGGATACAAGATTGCGAACCCAACTATTTTTGCACGCATCGAGCACGAAGAACTCAGTCAGCTTTTTCGTGGCTATGGATGGGCACCATACTTCGTCGAGGGTGACGATCCAGAGATAGTTCATCAAGAGATGGCCACAGTACTCGACAAGGTTATTGGTGAAATTAAGCGAATACAGGAAAACGCCCGCACGACGGGAGACCCTTCACGTCCGCGATGGCCAATGATTGTGCTCAAGACTCCAAAGGGATGGACTGGACCAAAAGAAGTCGATGGACAACCGAATGAAGGCTCTTTTCGTTCGCATCAAGTTCCTCTCTCTATTGACCATGAGCACCCAGAACATCTTGTATTGCTCGAGCAGTGGATGAAAAGTTATCGCCCAGAGGAGCTCTTTGACGAGCAAGGGAGATTGATAGAGGAGCTTGCCGAGCTTGCGCCAAAAGGGCAGAGTAGGATGGGTGCTAACCCGCACACAAACGGAGGGCTGCTTCTCAAAGACCTTAACCTCCCTGATTTTGAAAAATATGCCGTTGATGTCACTTCGCCAGGTGCAGTGCAAGCGGCTGACACGCAAGTACTCGGCGGGTTCCTTAGAGATGTTCTTGTTCTAAACAAAGAGGCTAGAAACTTTAGAATTTTTGGGCCAGATGAAACCCTTTCCAACCGACTTGGGTCGGTGTTTGATGTTACCAATCGACAGTGGAATGCGCGGGTGCAGGAAGGAGATGAATTTCTTTCAACAGACGGAAGGGTAATGGAAATGCTCTCCGAGCATCAGTGCGAGGGCTGGATCGAGGGATATCTCCTTACTGGACGGCACGGCGTTTTTAACAGCTATGAGGCGTTTATTCATATAATTGATTCGATGTTTAATCAGCATGCAAAGTGGCTTAAGGTAACGCTTAATTTGCCATGGCGCAGGAAGCTTGCCTCTCTTAATTATCTACTTGCATCACACGTGTGGCAGCAGGCGCATAATGGTTTTACACATCAGGACCCCGGGTTCATTGATACCGTTGTTAACAAGAAGGCCGAAATTGTCCGCGTCTATCTTCCTCCGGATGCGAATTGTCTCCTGTCTGTCTACGATCACTGTCTCCGCAGCCGTCATTATGTGAATGTTGTCATTGCAGGCAAATATCAAGCACCACAATGGCTCTCTATGGAGGCTGCAACGAAGCACTGCACCGAAGGTCTCGGCATTTGGTCATGGGCTAGCAATGATCAAGGCGGCGAGCCAGATGTCGTTATGGTGAGTTGTGGCGATGTGCCGACACGAGAGATTCTTGCGGCGATTATGATTCTGCGCGAGCACATTCCTGAAATAAAGATCCGTATGGTGAACATTGTCGACTTAATGAAGCTTCAACCGCAGGCTGAACATCCGCACGGGCTATCCGACACGGACTTTGATTCGCTCTTTACGCGCGACAAGCAGGTAATGTTTGCGTTCCATGGATACCCATGGCTTATTCATCGCCTCACATATAGGCGCGCAAATCATAGTAATATCCATGTGCGTGGATATAAAGAAGAGGGGACGATTACGACAAACTTCGACATGACCGTATTGAACGAAATGGATCGATTCCACATTGTTATGGATGTCCTCGGTCGCGCGCCTCAATTTGGGTCAAAGGGGGCCTACTTGAAGCAAATGATGCAGGATAAACTTATTGAACACAAAAACTATATCAACACGCATGGCGAGGACATGCCGGAGATTCTCAACTGGAGGTGGCAGGCACAGGATTAGTAAATTGGTAAAAAAGACTGCCATAATTGTGGCAGTCTTTTTTGTGCTAAATGAATGAAAATGTATTAAAGAGCAATTTCACAGACACCAGAGACGCAAGCCAATTCCTTTTTAACGTCGAGTTCATCTGTCTTTTCGTATGTCATGATCTTTGAGTAGTCGACATGTTCAAGCCTCTTTGCGAGTTCCAAATATTTTTTCTCGTCGATTGCTTCGTACGGAGCGAGTTGGTAGACATGGTTATCGCGAGGAAGAAAAGATAAGCCGCCAACAATATCCCAGTTTGAGTAAACCCAGTTTGCAACTTCAATCCACTCGTTTTCGCCGATAGAAACGGTCACAGACGGATTGTGCTCTGTGTAGTTGACCTTTACCAGCTTCCAATGTTCTAGTTGGTCGATTGCTGACAAGTCATTCTTGTAAATTGAACCACCAGGAGCTTTGACAGGGAATTCCAAAACATAAGTTGTGGCATTTTCTGGAGATTGACCAACTTCAGGGCAGTAAGGAACCCCTTGATCCTTCAGCATCTTGAAAAGGGAGTCTGTCGCGGAGATTCTTACTCTTCGAATATAGTATGGTGCATGACGAGGGTGCATACCTGAAGAACAGTCAACTGTTTGCGAGAGTGTGCCTGAAGGTTTTACTGCGGTGGTGCAGGTCGATGGGTTAACACCAAGCCTCTTGGAATACGCCTGATTGACTTTGATCACTTCCTTTTTGAGTCTGCTCAATACTTCTGGGTTTCGCGCCACTTCTGAGTCCCACTGACCTGTTATAGAAACACCCAACAGCCGTTCCTGTTCACAGCGGTCTCTCCATTTTTTTGAAAGGTATGGGAAATGAGTAAGGCTCGCTTGGTATGTTCCTAGGATTGTTGCCATGCGGATCTTTCGCATCAAAGATTCTTCGGTGTCGTCAACCCGAGCAACCACTTCTGATAAATTACAGAATTGCTTTGATTGCAAAATAATCTCTCCGCATGGGTTGGTGCCAATTGGTCCAATAATATTCTTACCAGTCGGGTCAAAGTAGCCCTCGTATTCTTTAAGCACCTTAATTCTCCGTTCGGGCAAAGTTTTCGCAAGCGAGCCACGGTTAAAGATACCTCGTTCGCCAGACCCTGATTTCATGAGGGCAGTCCACTCCTCTATAAACTCAACGTTTGATGGTTTTTGGGTATAAACAGCTGAGTTGTTGGCCAACATTCGCTGCGGTTCGTTTAAATAGAAAGCCCCGCTTTTTGAATCGCGAATATCGTCATCATCGAGGTCTGACAGGGAAATCATTGCACTTCTCCTGACTCCTCCTGCAACAACGCATTCCCCGATCATACAAATGATGTCATGAACATCTATGTTGCGCAGACGCCTACCTTGTCGCGAAAGCATTTTCTCCCGTGTAAATGAGAGAAGTCGTCTGAGTGGATCAGGGCCAGATGCCTTACCTCCCATTGTCTCAAGTCTTGTCCCTGCAGGGCGAAGAAGAGAATAATCAAAATTGATATCACTTCCTTCTGCCCATGCTGTCATTCCAATGGTAAGGGCGTCGGCCCAGCCTTCTTTGTTGTCGGGGATTACATGGGTGGGCAGTTTTTTGCCGGTTTGAAGATTGATCTGTGGGAATTTCTGAACATTTTGGCTCTCTGCAGACCACCCGGCACCAGTACCGCACATGGAGATATACATGATCTCTGCAAGGTCCTGGAAATTTTCAGGAGCAATGTACGAGCAATTGTATGCGCAGACATTCGTTTTTTTAGCAGCAGGACCTGCAAACTGCAAAAGTCTCATTGAAGGCATCGCTTCTTGCTTCAATATTCCTTCGCGGAGCTCTGCATATTCAGAATCCTTGAGTTTGTCTCCCAGATTTTCCTTCATAAAAGAAATATAGCGGTCCACTGTTTCGATCCACGTCTCTCGGCGTCCTTCCTCCTTAATCCAGCGGGAATAAGTACGATAATACACGAATTCCCCAAGTGAATTTCTGAAATATTTCTTGCTTTCCTCAACCAATTTCTTTACTTTTGGGGGAACTTGCACCCCTTTTGCGCGAAGTTCGGACCGATTTTCTCGGTAAAGGATATAAGCCTTTGCCGTCTTCACATATTCAGACAATATAAGCTCTTTTTCTATGGTGTCCTGAATGCCTTCAACCGTAGGAACAAAATTTTTGTATTTTTTGGTGATTCTGAGCGCGTCTGAGTGTACTTTGTTAGCAACCATCATCGCTTCTTTGAGGGATCCCTCGTTCGACGCAAGCATTGCCTTGTTGATTGCATTGCTGATCTTTTCAATATCGAAGGGCACAACCGAACCGTCTCTTTTTTGAATGCTTTTAACTATTGTTTCAGTTGCCGGTGTGTTCTTTTTTGGTGACATGGACGATGTTATTTAGTAGTAAATTGATTACTCAATTAGTATATCAATCTGATCGGCAAGCTCAAAGAGGAAAAGTTGAAAATGAAACAGTCGGGCATTAAGCCAGCTGTGCTGTCAATCTGAATTATTTTTTACGCTGTTATACTGTGGTAAATAGACAGTGCTGTGATTATGAAATTAAAATTTCTCTTTTTATGTCGCACGTGTCAGAAAATTATTACTGGTAAATGCATTTTTTCTGTCTTTTATCTGTTTAAATTGGAGATTTGCTATATAGATTACTATATATCGTCGGCGCTCGGACACGGTAAACACTCCGCGTGTTTGTCGCGCTCCTCGCTTGACGATATAATGCTTATAATGACCCGTTACCGCCCGCCACGAAATGTTTTTTTGATCGGCCTCACGAGTTTTTTCAACGACCTTTCAAATGAAATGGTACTTGCTATTTTCCCCGCGTTCTTTACATCGGTTTTGAAAGCAGGAGCCGGCTCGCTTGGGCTCGTGGAAGGGCTTGCTGATGGTGCCGCAAACATAATAAAAATCTACGCGGGGAGGTTTTCGGACAAAATTCAAAAGAGAAAGCCGTTTATGATACTTGGGTATGGGCTTTCGGTGGCGACACGCCCTCTATACCTGCTCGCTTCGTCGGTTTCAGGCGTGGCGGGGATCCGAGTCGCGGATCGTGTTGGAAAAGGCCTACGCGAGGCGCCTCGCGATGCGATTATTTCGCTCTCAACCTCGAAAGAGGAAATGGGGCGTGCGTTTGGGTACCATCGCATGCTCGATACCCTCGGCGGAATCCTAGGGCCTCTCGTCGCGTATCTCATTTTACGCGCGTACCCTGAAGGGTTTAATATTGTGTTTATTGTCGCCTTTGTTATCGGTCTTCTCGCCGTTCTATCGCTTATTTTTGTAAAAGATGTCGTAGGGGAGGTGCGCAAAGGAAATTTATCGCTTGACTCGCTCGCTGTGTTTCCCGCCGAATTTAAACGATATCTCGTTGCACTTTTTCTTCTGTCGGCAGGAAGTATCCCTGTTGCTGTGCTCTTGCTCAAGACACAGCATCTTGGTTTTTCTCTCGCGTCTATTCCGCTTTTCTATATGCTCTATAGTTTGTCGTATGCGGGGTTCTCTGTACCCGCCGGTGGAATGAGCGACCGCATCGGGCCTCGCACAGTGATGCGCATCGGGTATGCGGTTCTTTTGATTGGATATGTTGTCGTTGCTTTTGCAGAAGGAGCAATAATTCTCGCCACTGGATTTTTGGTTCTTGGACTTTTCCCCGCTCTTACAGACGGTGTTGCGCGCGCTTTAGCCTCTGAACTTTCACCAGAGAGCCATCGAGCTGGCGCCTATGGTTTAGTAAATGCGACGGCGGGCTTTGGTTTGATTTTTGCTGGCATTTGTGGCGGATACATTTGGGAGCATTTTGGCGTAAACTATGCGCTCCTTGCGGGTGGAATATTTGTAGTGATGGGGATCATTGTTCTCTCGACCATTATTGCGAATGGGAAAAAGAAGAGAGGGGGAGTATAATACTTTTATGAAAAGAACAAATCACACGTTCCCCCTTGTTTTGCTCAGCATCTATCTCTTGCTGTTTTTTGTTCTTGCTTTCAATCCAGTTGATCGTCCTACATGGTGGGTAGAAAACGCTACCGTCTGGATCATTATTGGCGTTATCGCTATTTTGTATGCAGTGAAAATCAGATTTTCAAATACTGCTTATCTTTTGATGAGCATCCTCATTTTCCTTCATACGATTGGCGGGCACTACACATTTGCGCAGGTCCCATTTGATTGGTTTACCAATTTCTTTGGCTTTGAGAGAAACCACTACGATCGCATAGCTCATTTCTCCGTTGGTTTTTATGCGTATGCAATCGCCGAATGGCTTTGGTCGAAGCGACTTGTGGCAAGGCGCTTTATCTTGTTTACATATCCAATATTCGTTATTGCTACCATCGCAATGAGTTACGAATTGGTTGAGTGGATCTATGCTGCAACTGCAAATCCAGAAGCGGGAATCGCATACCTCGGCAGCCAAGGGGATATCTGGGACGCACAAAAAGATATGCTCGCAGATACTCTCGGTGCCATCGTAGCAACTAGCCTGTTTTTCTTCTTGCGTAAGAAGGATATTTCCTCAAGTATTCCTTTGCAAAAATCTGAGTAAGGAGAAGCGATGTATTTAAGGATATATAAAAAGAAACCCCCTCATGAAAGCGAGGGGGTTTCGGTGTTCTTGCACGCAAGATCTTTTCGTCGTACGAGGTCGTCGAGGTATTTTTTATATAGACGTTCCTCGATTTCCCTTATCCTTAGCTCCTCATTCACCAAGTCTTCTTTTGATGGAATTAGTCGTTCTCTTGTGATGTTGAGCCATTGGCGGAGCAATTTTTGACGAAGCCGTATCATGCTAAATAGCGCACAATAGTCGGAATCAAGCGATGGATGAAATTCGTCCTGCCGAATCCATAGAGCGCACCAGGAGAGGCGCAGGGACCAGTGTAGATTGATACAGAGCCACCGGTCAGTTGCACCCCACTTTTTAGAAAGAAAAGTACAAAGTACTGCAAGCAATTTGATCATTTGATCCCCCTTTTATTTGTTGGCCAAGTATTTACTAAGAACAGTATACCACAATTGACCTATTTACGCAATGTCATTAGCCTGATATACTGAGTGCTTATGAAAACCATTTTCGAAACATTTAAACAAAGTATTTATAACCCCGTTTTTTACCAGAATGCAGTGACGGCACCGCTGTCAAATATTGCTCGTTACTATATAAAGTTTTCGCTCGTTCTTTCATTTCTCATGACTATCTCACTAGGAATACTTCTTGTGCCGCAAGGCGTTACATTTATAAAAGAGCATGCCCCCGAGATGGTAAGAAATTATTTCCCAGCAGAGCTCACTGTTCATATCGAAAAAGGGGAGGCATCGGTAAATGTTGTCGAACCATACGTTATTGTCGGTAAAGATGGTGCCCAGACCATATTAAAGGAACAAGGTCTTGAAAATATGTTGGTCGTTGATACAAAACACGATTTTGATAAAAAGAAATTTGAGGAATATAAAACATTTGCGCTCCTCACAAAGACCGAGATTGTGACGCAAAGCGATAAGGGACAAATCACTATTCAAGATTTGCGCGTCTTTCCCACAGTAACGATAAACCAAGAATGGCTGCTCTCGTGGGTTGAAAAAGTTCACAGCAACATCGGATACATTATATTTTTTGGTTTAATCGCAACGTTTATTGCGATGATGCTTGGATATTTGAAATATTTTGTTGTGCTCCTCATCTTCGCGCTCATTCCACTTTTTATTGCGTACCTGAAAAAGATTTCTTTGTCCTACGGCAACGCATACAAAATGAGCTTATATGCGATTATTCCTGCACTTGCGCTGAAGACCCTCATTAACATTTTTGGGGTATTCTCAATGCCAGCGTATTTTACGCTTCTCGTATTTATGCTTGTTGTCGCTATAAATATGCAAGAGACAGAGCAACCGAAATTGTTTAATAATTAATCAAATATTTTATGGACTACGCAAAAATCCCCGAAGGCTCAGTAATTGAGCGCGTTCTAGGGGCCCTCAAGGCGCGTAACATTCATACGATTGTTGTTGAGACAAAAGAAGAAGCGCTTGAGGAAATTAAAAAACTTATTCCAAAAGGCGCACAAGTAATGAATGGTTCGTCAATGACACTTAATGAAATTGGCTTTGTGGATTATCTAAAGACAGGGGAGCATGGATGGGACAATGTGCATAAAGAGATTGTTAACGAGAAAGATCTTGCAAAGCAAGCGCGTCTTCGCAAAGAGTCTGTTCTCGCAGATTATTTTCTTGGGAGCGTGCATGCAATCACTGAGGCGGGACAGATTTTGATAGCGTCCGCCTCAGGAAGCCAGATTCCAAGCTGCGCCTTCACGTCGGATAATGTAATCTGGGTTGCGAGTGCGAATAAGATTGTTTCCGATCGTGAAGCAGCGTTTAAGCGCATCGAGGATTATGTATTTCCTCTCGAAAATAAGCGTATGCAAGGAGTAGGATACCCAGGGAGCGCTATCGGGCGAGTGCTTGTTTTAGAGCGTGAAATTATGCCAAACCGCCATCTCACAATGATTCTTGTGAAAGAAAAATTAGGATTTTAACTTTTTCCAAATCGTAACACCGAGTACAAAAAGCAGAGTTGAGACAAGTGCAGACAAGATGCAATAAACGCAGAATGCGCCGATTTTGAATTTTTGAATATAGACAAAATAGGCGGATGAAAGGAAGCCGAGCGCCGTTGCGACAGGAATCAGCTTTGCGACGACGAGACTTTTTGTGTCCACATAGAGAAGTGTAAGGAAACCAATGCCGAGATAAAAGATGACACCCCATGCGGCGAGAGGCACGCCAAAGAGTATTGAGTAGGGGGATTTTGAAACAGTGTCGCACCCACTCGTGATGAAACAAGGGATCGGCGCGCCAGATATGCGCTTTGCAAGAAGAAACGCCGAGTCTGTGAAGCCGATGAGGGCGAGGACGATGATCGCCCAGATAACCCAACTGGGGATACTAAGGATGCGTGATGGCATATTCAATGAGGGCCTTCAACTCTTCTTTTGAACGCGGATTGTCAGACATTTTACCATTTATGAAGAATGTGGGGGTGTGACTAATGAGCGACAGTTTCCCGCTTTGTAAATCGCGATCAACCTTTGCTTTCACTGCATCACTTTTCACATCAGTTTTGTATTGTTCTACGTTAATTCCAATTTTTTGTGCGTAGCCTTCAAATATTGTTGGTGCAGTTGTTTCCTCTGACCACTCGCTTTGGTTTTTGAAAAGCATGTCGGCCATTTCCCAAAATTTGCCTTGCTTCCCTGCGGCCTCGGAAGCGTATGCCGAAGAGCGTGCATTTTTGTGTTGCGCAAGTGGGAAGTGGCGATAAGTAAACGAGATTTGGTCTTTGTACTCAGCAAACATTTCTTCGAGCATGGGATAGTATGCACCGCATGCGGGGCACTGGAAATCGCTATACTCCACGAATGTTACTTTTGGCGTCTTTGCTCCTTTTGTCCAGTCGGATTGGTCAAGCGCGAGGCTCATTGTACCGTCCTTGCGGGGGAGCTCTGCGCGAGGACCCGTAGCAACCTGATACGCACCTATAGAAGCAATAGCTATCACGAGTAATGCCGAAAGCCAAATAATGACCCTTTTTTGTGTATCCATAATACTAAATATAGTAACAGGTTTTGATTCTTGGGGCAAAGTGTCACGTATCCCAAGTCATGACTTAGGATACGTGACACTTTGCCCCAAGTTCGCATTGGTGTTTCTTCTCGTGTAGAATAGAGGGATGAAATACCAAGGATACATGAACGAGGACGGACGAAATGTAATCGATACCACACATGTCACGGGATACGTTGCAACGATGCGTCTTGCAATGAGCGACAGCGCCTACTCGCTTCCTGAGGCATCGCTCCGACTGCCATTTGACGAAGCGTTGCTTAAAAAGTCTCAAACCCTCGCGACAAAACTTGCGGGACCAAAACTCATGTACATCCTCGATATCGGCATCGGTGGCTCAAACCTCGGCGCAAAGGCGCTCTACGAAGCGACTGCTGGAACGATGGATGCACACACTCCCTTTGCCCCCAAAATGCTTTTCGCAGATACTTGTTCACCCGAACTCCTCGCGGACATCACCGAGCTTCTTTTGAGCGAGGTTTCAGACAAAGAAGAAATTATCATCATTGTTGCAAGCAAGTCGGGAGCAACAACTGAAACCATTACAAACGCATCCGTCCTCGTCAGCGCGCTCGAACAAAAATTCGGCTCTCTTGCAGATCGTATTGTGTGCATCACTGACCAAAATTCAGCACTCTGGGGAGTAGGAGAGAAACAAAAATATCACCTATTGCCAGTTCCCAAAATGGTCGGAGGGCGCTTCTCGGTCTTTTCTCCAGCCGGAGTATTCCCACTTTTGTGCGCAGGCATCGAGGGTGAGGCGCTTATGCGTGGAGCGCAAGCAATCATTCATGATGCTGTCGAGCGTGGTACCGAGAGCGATTCTTTTAAAGCAGCACAAGATATAATTTTGTGGCACGAAAGAGGAGCGGTTGTATTTGATTTTTTTGTATTTCATCCTGAGCTTGAGTCTGTGGGCAAATGGTATCGCCAGCTTTTCGCAGAAAGTATCGGAAAAGGAAAAACACTCGAGGGCGCACCCACGACACATCGCATGGTGCCGACCGTTTCTATCGGCTCGACTGATCTTCACTCGGTAGAGCAAATGCATCTTGCGCAACCGAGTATTGCGGCCCGGTTCCTCGTGCGCGCGCATGCGCCACATTGGGAGCATCAGTTCCTAGCAGAGGATAAAGTGTTCGCGCCACTTGTTCCAGGTGTTTCTCGCCGCGCACCGTGTGAGATTCTCGATGCTATTTACAAAGGGGTAATAGAAACATACCGTGTTCGAGGAGTTTCGCATGGGGAGGTTACACTCACCGACCTTGATCCAGAGTCATTGGGAGCGCTTCTTCAGTTTATGATGTGCACAACAATGCATCTTGCGAACCTTCTCCATGTAAATGCATTTGATCAGCCAAATGTGGAGGCGTACAAGGACGCCACACGAAGAATTTTGGGGGGGAAGACAAATTGATATAGATTATCGACTATCGCACTTTTACTTTATAGACTTGTGTGCGACGAGCACACCTTGTGGTATAATACATTCATTAGTAACAGTTAACTTTTTAATTATGAAGCACATTGGAATATACGCAGGTGCCGTCGCCATCCTTGTTACGCCAGCGATACTTTTTGCGCAGGGTGGGGGCTTTGGTGACACATGGCAAACTTTGATAATTGTTGAAGACAGTTCAAGGATGCTCGAGATGATTTCTCTTTGGGCAAAGCTCATTGTTGCATTTTCGACGAGTGCAATGGTGTGGAATCTTGGACGCAAAATGCACGGCGGAGTTTTTGGGAGCGTACTCGCTTTTTTTAGCATCGGTATGATACTTGTTTTCCTGGGGTTTGTTATAAATGCGCCGTGGTTTCAATATATCGACCAGCTCTATTTAAAAATGACACAGGACTCCCTCTCAATTATTGGCTACATATTTATGGGCGTTGCTGCAAGCAAGCTCCTCAAAGTTATTAAGAGCGAATAAATATTACTATCATGGACCAAGCAGAACAATACAAAGCAGTGATGTCAGAGATTATCGCAAAGCAAAGCATCATTCTCGGACCCGATATGGCTGTAGCGCGCGCAAAGAAAGTTTCTGGTATTGAAATTGGAGACAAAGGAGAAGTGATAAGCATCAGTGGCGATCCCGCAGATGCGCTCAAGCGCCTTATTGATACCTACGTAGAGCTTTCGGGGCAGATCGTAAAAAACGCTCTTGGATCGATCTTTATAAGATATCCGGAAATAGAGCAGATGCATTAATTCAGATATGGTTCCACGCGAGCTTTTCCCCGCTATTGCCGTCCTCACCGTTCTTTACCTTGTGGTAGTAGCGTTTTCATATTGGGGAGTTCGTCGTACCAAGCGCAAAATTTACGAAAAAGATGCAGAAGTAAAACGCCGGCTTTATGAGCTTGCGATACTGAAAGAAATATCAGACCGCACCGGGTACTCGCTCAATATTCAAAAGATTCTTGATGTCATTGTTGGGTCGCTCAATCAGTTTCTTGAGTATAGCGCTGTGTCTTACATGCTCCTCGAGCCTTCAAAGATTGTGTTCAAGGCAGACCTTGAGCGCTCTGTATCAACACATTTTATAAAAGAAATTCGCACGCGTATGCTCGGATCTCTCACCGCTCTATTGGGACGAGACCTTGCTGATATGGAGGTTGAAGAGACGATAACGGGTGCTATTATGATTGATATCATCGAAGAGCCCGTGCAGTCGTATTTCAACATCCCGCTCGTTATCGGAGGGGAGCTTGTGGGAGTGCTTACGGTTTCTCATACAAAGGCTGGGTTGTACAAGGAATCAGAAATGGAGATTCTTTACAAAATTGTGAACCAGGCCTCGCAGGCGGTAACCAAACTCGAAGAAGTGGTAAAGACAGAACAGGGGAAAATCGCCGCCATGCTCGAAAGCATGCTAGAGGGCGTTGTGATGACCGACCGCGAGTATCATATTCTTGCCGCAAACCCAGCCGCGAAGTTTGTCATTGGATACAAAGGAGAAGGTACTCCAACCATTTTCGATTTCATAGATGCTTTCAAGGATTTACTCGATATTCGAAGCAAACTCGAGGAGGCAATCAAACTCGATAAGATAATCACTGTTAAGGAAGTTTTTTTTAGTAACAAATATTATCAAATTGTGGTGTCGCCGGTGAAATCAAATGTTGGTTTTACAAAAGGCGAGATTTTGGGCGGAGTTATTATTTTCCACGATGTCACACACGAAAAAGAGGCAGAAAAAATGCGAAACGACTTTACGTCGATGATGGTGCACGAACTTCGTTCTCCACTCGGGAACATTAAAAAAATCGGTGAAATGATGCGCTCGTCAAAAGTTCTCGAGGACAAGCAAGCATCAAGCGAGTACGTGTCGATGCTTTATGAGAGCTCGTCTTCAATGCTCGATTTGGTGAACGATCTGCTTGATGTGGCGAAACTTGAGGCGGGGAAATTTGCCGTTGAAAAAAACCAAGAAAATCTAAAAGAAATTCTTGCGGAGCGGGTTAAATTTTTTGATACCACTGCGCGCGACGTTGGAGTAACTTTTAAATTACTTATGGAAAGCGCTGTTCCCGATTCCGTTGCCATTGATTCAAAGAGGATCACTCAAGTGATGAACAACTTGTTTTCAAACGCATTCAACTATACACCCAAGGGTGGCATGGTCACCGCGCTCTGCTTCATGCATAAAAAGGGAGCTTCCCTCGATATCGAAGCACGCACTATGCTCGCTCCATGGATTACTGACAACATGTCAGCTGACACCGCGCTTATTCCTGACAGTGTCGTTGTTGCGGTAACCGATACCGGAGAGGGTATTCTTACTGAAAACATTGAACGACTTTTTAATAAATTCATACAATTTTCTTCGAGTGCTCGTGATTCCGAACACAAGGGAACAGGACTTGGGCTTGTGATAGTAAAAGGAATAGTTGAGGCGCACGGAGGCGTGATTGGAGTGGGTTCAAAACGGGGAACAGGAAGCACCTTTTATTTCACGCTTCCTCTTTAGTTGCTTTGTAGTATACTAATATCATCATATATGACAAAAAAAATACTGATTATTGATGACGACAAGATTTTTTCAAAGATTCTTAGGGATGGCTTGGTTGCCGGTGGAAACGGGAAATACGAAGTGTTTTCTGCCTTTGATGGGGAAGAGGGGCTTCAAGTCGCAGAGCGAGAGAGGCCGGATCTTATAATGCTCGACATGATGATGCCAAAGGTGACAGGAATCGATTTTTTGAAAAAATTTCGCAAAGAGGAGTGGGGTAAGGAAACGCCTGTTATTGTTGAAACACAGCTTTCGGATATGGAAAAAATGAGTGAAGGTATAGAGCTTGGCGTGCGCGGATATATTATCAAATCGGATTATTCTCTCGATACAATATTGCGTCAGGTAGAGGATATCCTTAAGTAATATCAAGGTTTAACCTTGATATAATAAAAAAACATGATAGAAGACAGCAAAACAAAATTATTTAAAGCGCTCACAGTGTTTGCAATGCTTGGCACAGTGCTTGTTGGAGCGATGGTCATCACCGAAGTCAAAGCCTATCGATTTATCGGTGGCGGAGTAGCGGCAACAAATACGATTTCGGTTTCAGGCGAGGGAGAGGTGTTTGCTGCGCCCGATATAGCAAATATTTCCTTCACTGTTCGCGAGGAAGCAAAAAAAGTTTCTGATGCCCAAGATAAGGTAACCGTGAAAGTAAAGGCAGCGCTTGCGAGCGTACGCAAGCAGGGTGTCGCGGACAAGGATATTAAAACTCAAAATTATAGTTCGTATCCAAAGTATGAATGGCAAGAGGGTACCGCTTCGTGCATGGGGTTGAATTGCCCGCCTTATCGCCCAGGCAAGCAGGTTATTGTAGGCTACGAAGTTTCTCAAACGGTAAACATCAAGGTGCGTGATCTGGAGAAAGTAAACGCAATCGTGGATGTTCTTGCGACTGCGGATGTTACTGAGATGCAAGGGCCGAATTTTGCTATCGACAAAGAAGACGATCTGAAGGCGGAAGCGAGGAAGCTTGCGATAGACAAAGCGCGCACAAAGGCTGAGGTGCTTGCACGAGACCTTGGCGTCACTCTTGTTCGTATAGTGTCGTTTTCAGAGGGTGGCAATTTCCCGATCTATGCGCGTACGGCTGCTCTGAGCGAGAAAGCTGATTACGGTATGGGTGGTGCAATGCCCGAACTCCCACAAGGGGAAGAAAAAATCACTTCAAACGTGACGGTAACATACGAGATACGGTAAAGGGAAGTCAACAAAACGTAAAACAGAGAGGCGTCTGATAGGCGCCTCTCTGTTTTACGTTTTGTTGACTTTTTATCATCAAAAGAGTACTGTATCAGAAAGCCCCACGGGGCTGTTTTTTAAACAAAAACCACCATGCAATTTATCGAATATATTAAAGAGTCAAAGGGCGAACTCGCCCATGTTACTTGGCCAACCCGCAGTCAGGCGATTGCCTTTACGGTGCTCGTGGTCGTGCTTTCTGTTCTCACCTCTCTATACCTTGGCGCATTTGACACATTGTTCACAACACTCATTAAAAAGTTTGTAATTTAACGAGCGCAGCGACATTAAATTACAAACCCAGCCCCTTCATTTTATGACCAAAGTAAATTATAAAAAATTTGTGCCAGTAGTGTTTAGAGGGTAATATTATTAAAATAAGAAGGGGCTGGGTGGTGATTTTTATAGTCGCTCCACTCCTTAAAAATCAACCATATGGCAAAACAAGAAACAACAGGAGAGCGCAATTGGTACGCGATTCACACTTATGTGGGATACGAGAACGCGGTGCTTCGCAACTTGAAACAGCGTATTGAGTCCCTCGGCATGGAGGATAAGATTTTCAACGTTATCATTCCTCTCGAGAAAAAAATTAAAGTTAAAGGCGCAAAACGCGTAGAAGTTGAGGAAAAGATTTACCCAGGATACATTCTTGTTGACATGATCGTTACCGATGATTCGTGGTATGTGGTGCGCAACACGCCTCGGGTAACCGGTTTCGTTGGCGCTGGAGTGACACCTGTCCCTCTTGCAAAGTCGGAAGCAGACGCGCTCTTTGCTCGTATGGCGGAATCTACACCAAAGCATAATATCGACCTCGTGGTTGGCGACCATGTGACTATTGTAGATGGGCCATTCAAGGAGCTCGAGGGTAAAGTTGCGGAAGTAGACAATGAGCGTGGCCGCGCAAAGGTGCTCGTTTCGATGTTTGGTCGCGAAACACCAGTAGAACTCGATTTCCTTCAAATCCACAAGATTTAATCAACAAGAAAATAGCGACTTGAAAAATCTCCCAAACTAAGGTAGACTCAGCAAATTCTAATATTAATACCACCTCAAAGATATGGCAAAGAAAATAACAAAAAAGGTTAAAGTAGTCATCCCCGCAGGCAAGGCAACTCCTGCGCCTCCTTTGGGGCCCGCCCTTGGTCAGGCAGGTGTGAACATCGGTGAATTTGTTACAAAATTCAACGATGCTACTAAGGATAAAATGGGGGATATGATTCCGGTAGTTATTACCGTGTACGAGGATCGTACGTTCACTTTCGTGATGAAGACACCTCCTGCATCAGGACTTATCCTCAAGGCTGCTGACGTGAAGAGCGGTTCAAAGAAGCCAGGCGCAAGCTCGGTAGCATCGATCACCAAGGCGCAACTCAAGGAAATCGCGGAAAAGAAAATGCCTGACCTTTCTGCAAACGACATCGAGGCCGCAATGAAAATAATCGCAGGGACCGCGCGCTCAGCAGGGATCGAAGTGAAGTAAAAACAAAAGAGCCAGCACGCGGTACGTGCTGGCTCTTTTGTTTTTACGGAATCCAGCTCTATTTTCACTTTTTACAAAGTTTCTACGAAAGACATATCATCCCTTATGCTAGCGATTACAGCTGTGGGTTATTACATTCAAAATAGGGCTGGGTGAAGTAATCCTCAAAATTCTTAATAAAAATCCACGCAAACTCAATAGTTTGCGTGGATTTTTGTTAAGAATTTTCTCATCGTCACACAATAGATGCTATAGCATCTATTGTGTGACGATGAGGTGAAAGAAAAAGGGTGACAATCCTGCGATTGTCACCCTTTGAGTTTGTGGTACCCTTGCCTAACTTACTGACTGCTTGAGCTGAATGTCATGCTCGCCACGCTTGACGTCAAACCGGTCAGGGTCCTGGTCAAGATGAAGAACAAGCCCATATTTACCAAATGCATTCTGGAGAAACTCCGCCATTTGTTTTGCTCGACGACGGAGTGTGGGATGCACAAACCGTGTTGCGCGCAACTCGACAAGGTATACCAGCGCTGGAAGCCCGCCTGTAACGCGGTTTGGGATGCGATATCCCATTGCCGTATAGTACTGGAGAACTTCTTTGTTAATGCCGATATCAAGCTCAAGAAAAGAAAGAGCCCTACTTTGGTCGCCTAATAATTTAGCAGCCCGCAATTGTAATACCTCAGGAAGTTCACAGAGATACCATCTCTCAAAACCATACTGCGTTCCGAGTAGTGGCATCTGTTGCGTTACCGCCCTGTGGCGCTGAATGTCCCGGAACGAACCGAAATCGAGAGGGAACGAAAAGTAAATATTTCCGCATTCGCTCAGGATTTTTGGTAGGTCTGTTTTTGGTGGGCGAGATTCCAGTGCTTTGCGATACCTGCTGATGTAATTGACACTGATTTGGCTCTCCGCATAAAATCCATCCGGGGAGTAAAAATCAGCGATACTCCCTTTGCTCTCAAAGTATTTGTACTCACGCATCATTTCTGCATAGTATTCTTCACTTGCAGGATATGTTTTGTGGCTAAATGAGCTAGGGTAGTGCTTCACAAGAACTGCTTGAATGCCTGTGGCGACATCACGTACTTCCTGTAGGGGGTGATTGCGAAGCCAGCACAGATTGTCGGCAACTTGGCGCAGGTTTGTATGCCACGCCAGATTTGTTGTCGCTCCTGCGGGGAGGAATCCACGCAAAATATCAAACGAACGTGCCGCGATTGCTTTTTCATACGTTGCTTCGTTCTCGGTTTCTTTCCGTGGGAATTGTGCACGCAAATGAGCGAGCAGTTCTTCCTTGGAATCCACATAGAATGTGCGCCACGTTTCGAGAATTTCACCCGATAGTTGAGTGCCGATGGGGTCGCGAAACTCTTGCGCAGCAAAGTCGATGTAGCGGGTAGATGCTTCCTGTCCACAGTAGAGCTGGTTATCTTGAATGGCTTTCGCAGCGAGCATCGACACGCCCTCAATGAAGATGTCGATACTCCCGCAGTCGCCGATGGACTTGTGCCCGTAGCCCACATAGAAACTTTCCATGAACTTTTCGGCGCCACGTTCTTCGAGTATGAACAAGTGATCTTCGATGCCTTTTGCAGAACGTGAGTGCAATGCCTGAAGCATTGCGCCAGCTTCCGCGTCAATAATGGCACCATTGTCGAGCAAAATTACTTTGCCACCATCGGGGAGCAGATACTCCAGATGATTTAATGTGCTTAATGAGGACTTCATTGAAACCTCCTTATTGTTGAGTTTAGTTGAGGTACGATAAATTACAAAGTGCTTTGATTCCGTTGTCACTCTATCTAGTTTGCATTAATGTGTCAATGTAATGGACTTATGACCGTTTTCGTGATATATTTTGCTTGGTTAATTCTTTTGCACGTTCATAATTTTAGGAGAAATGTTATGTCAAAAAAAGGCGCTTTGCCTGATCGATTGCTTCACCAAATGATAGAAGCGGGGTTTATAAAAGGTTCTTCTGCTAATCATGTTGGTCCAGCGTCTTTGGACCTCTGTGTCTCTGATGAGATGTACCGTGTTAATGGAATGTTCCAGCCGAGAATGGGGGAGCCAATTCGGAAACTCATTGAACGATTGGATACTCGTCCACACAAATTGGGCGCGCCGTTCGAGCGCGAGGTGGTATACCTCGTCCGCTTGAATGAATCGCTTGAGTTGCCACAAAATATCTACGGCTACTGCAATCCAAAATCATCAACGGGTCGGCATGATGTGCATATCCGCGTTCTTGCGGATGGTGTTCCTCGTTATGATGCGGTAACACCCGCCGGATTTTCTGGAAAGCTGTGGGCGGTAATTATCTCACGTTCATACCCAGTAATCATTCCTTCTGGGGAGCCACTGAGCCAATTGCGATTGTTCAATGCAAAAACTCATCTTTCTGACGAAGAAATTGAAATTGCGTTTACAAAGTGGGGATTGTTGCATACTCTTGATGGGAAACATATCTCGTATAATGATGTAAAGATTCGCGACAATGACGGATCGGTTATTTTGACACTCGATCTCAAAAGTCCTATCGCTGGTTACAAATGTTCTGGTGAACAGCGAATACTTGATTTCTCGCGTGGGAAAAACACCTATGATCCAAAAGATTTTTTTGAGCAAATCAGGGTGTATGGTGATCACATCAGGTTGCGACGCGGAGAGTTTTATATTCTTTCTACGGCGGAGGCTGTGCTTGTTCCACCAAGTCTCGCGTGTGAAATGGTTGACATGGATTCAAGGAGTGGAGAGTTTCGCGCTCATTATGCAGGATTTATCGATCCAGGGTGGGGGTATGGAAAAAATGGCGAAGGAAAGGGCCGTCCACTGACACTTGAGGTGCGGCCGTTTGAAGATTTGGTTATTTTTGAAAATCATCCGATTGCGAAAATTAAATTCGAACAGATGACAGAAACTCCAGAGAATCACTATGACTTAAAAGCCATTTGTAACTACGGAACACAAAGTGGTCCGAAACTTGCGAAGCAATTCAGATAAAGAAGTGTTTAGGGTCTCAAGCGCGGAGCGTTTGAGACCCTTTTTCTTTTTTACTGATAGAGTGCTACACTCTGCTCTTATGGAACTCAAATGGAAATAAAGATAAAAAAATGCATCCGGATGCGAAATTGCCCACCTACGCGCACAATGGCGATGCGGGGTTTGATTTATATGCGATTGAAAGTGTGACGATTCGTGTGAGTGAGCGCGTACTCGTGAGTACCGGCATTTCGATGGAAATTCCTGACGGGTATGTCGGACTTATTTGGGACAAGAGCGGGCTTTCTATGAATCACGGTTTGAAAAACCTTGGCGGTGTGGTAGACGCAGGGTATCGGGGAGAAATAAAAGCAGGTATGGTGAATCTGAGCGCAGAGGACTATACGATCACTGTAGGTCACAAAGTTGCGCAAATGCTCATTCAAAAAGTCGAGCATGCCGAAATAACAGAGGTCGCAGAACTTTCAGACAGCACGCGCGGCAAGGGCGGATTTGGCAGTACGGGGAAGTAGTGTTTCTCTGGCGTTTGTGGTAGAAAAGGGGTAGGTTTTGATCTTAATTTTATAGGGGAGGGGCAGTGTCATGAAAACACCATTCATTGTTATAGATGGGCTGGACGGGAGTGGCAAAACTACACAGCTCAAACTTTTGTGCGAGCGAGCAGAACGCGAAGGGAAGAAATTTATTCTTACGCGTGAGCCGGGCGGTGCGCCTTTGTCTGAAGCTCTTCGTGAGTTGTTCAAGTCAGAACTTGGATTGAAAGCAAGCGCACTCACGCAATTACTTATGGTGACGGCATCGCGTCGTAACTGCATGGAAGAAGCAGTGTGGCCTTTTCTCGCGCAGGGTATCACGGTTTTTTCTGACCGATGCGACTCGTCGACTCTCGCATATCAAGTGTATGCAAAAAACGCTCCTGAACTCGAAGAAGAATTCTGGCGCTTGCGCAAACTTGTTTTTGGCGAGTATCCGCCGACGACCTACATCTTTCTTGATGTGTTACCTCGGGTAGCGCGGAATCGTGTTGTTGGAGATGATACCCGCGGTGAAATTTCACACTTTGATGCAGCGCCTCTCAAGTTCTATGAACGAGTGTACGAAGGATTTCGTGCTTTCGAAAATCACCCGACTGTGAAAATGTACTCAGTCAATGGAGCGCGTTGTCGTGAAGAAATACAGGAAGATATTTACCGTATTGTGAAAGCAGAATGCGGATGGTAGTTAATATCTTGTTCTAAATTAAAACCTCAGTCTCCCGACTGAGGTTTTTTCTTTGCTGTTGCGCGTGGTATTATAACGGGATGAAAAAAGCGCCACTCATCATTATCGACGGCATCGATGGTTCTGGAAAGACAACGCAAGCAAATCTTCTTAAAGAAAGATTGTCCGATGGACAGGTGTGTTTTACGCGTCAGCCTGGAGGAACACCGCTTTCAGAAAAAATTCGCGATGTTTTTTCTTCCACTGAAGCAGTAGAGGCAAGTGCGCAGACACAATTTTTTCTCATGTGGGCATCGCGTACCAATTGGCTCGAGAAAGTGGTGATTCCAAACATAGAAAAGGGAACGCCGGTTATCTCAAACAGAGGAGATTCTTCGACGTATGCTTATCAAGTTTATGCGCGTGAAGCGCACGACCTCGAAGAAGAATTTTGGAGGATAAGAGATTTTGTTATGGATAAACACAAGGCAAAGGTGCATATCATTATTGATATTTCCGCAAAGGAGGCTCGTCGAAGAATGAACTTGGACAAAAATCGGGTAAAGTCACTTTTTGATTTAAAGCCACTCGATTATCATGAGCGTGCGCGTGCCGGGTTTCGTGCATTTTCAGAGAAGCTTCCCGGGCAAGTGATTATTGTAGATGGCGACAGAGACCGAGTCATAATCCATAAGGAAGTTTATAGTATCGTTAGTAAAGCGTGCGGTTTTTAGTAATTATGAAAGAAAAACTTGAAGCAATAATAGAGGAGGCGCTGGAAGCAATGAGTATTCCGGTTGGCGCTGTAAGCGTTGAACGACCAGCCGACAGTACTCACGGCGACTACTCCACAAACACCGCTTTGGTGTACGGCAAAAAAACAGGCGTTTCACCGCGCGTGCTTGCGGGAAAGCTCGTAGAAAAAATCCTTGAAACTTCAAATGAAGACATCGAAAAAATAGAGATTGCCGGACCGGGATTTATCAATTTTTTTCTTACGGGTGTTGCACTAGAACTAGCTCTCTTTAAAGTTTATGAAGGACCGGCCTTCCTAAAGAGTGGCGAGAAGGTGAACATTGAATTTATTTCGACCAACCCGACGGGAGAGCTTCATATCGGACACGGACGAAGCGCGTTTTTTGGCGACACGCTCGCGCGTGTGCTCGCGCTTGCGGGAGCAGAAGTGGTACGCGAGTTTTATATCAATGATTCGCGCGAGAGCAATCAGATAAAAGAGCTTGGCAAGACAGCGCTCGGAAAGGGGGAGCAGTACAAGACACCAGAGCTTGAGGATAAAATTGGAGAGCTGGATTTTTCGGGATTGTCTGAAGAAGATGCAGGGGTAAAACTCGCGAGTGCTGTGCAGGCGAGCAATCGCAAGTTTATTGAGGAAAGTCTCGGCGTGCATTTTGACGTGTGGTATTCGGAAGACACAGAACTGCACGCGAGTGGCGCGAATAGAGATATGCTCGCGCGCCTCAAGGAGCGAGATTTTACTTATGAAAAAGACGGCGCACTCTGGCTCAAGACTTCAGAATACGGAGACGATGAAGATCGTGTCATCGTGCGCTCCGATAGCACGATGACCTACTTCATTGCGGATATTGCGTACCATCAAAATAAATTTGATCGTGGGTTTCAGACTGTAATAGATGTGTGGGGAGCGGATCATCATGGGCATATTAAAAGAATGCAGGCTGTCGGGCGTATGCTCGGATGGCCAAAAACACCGAATACCGACACTGAACAGCCACTCGTGTTTATCGCGCAACTTGTTTCGCTCAAAGAAGACGGCGTTTCAAAAAAGATGTCCAAGCGTGCGGGGAATGTAATCCTCCTTCGTGATCTTGTGGAAGAATTTGGCATTGATATTGTGCGATGGTTTTTTATTGAGAAAGCGCTCAATACACAAATGGCATTTGATATGGCTCTCGCCCGTGAGAAGTCCGAAAAAAATCCTGTGTACTATGTGCAGTATGCCCATGCGCGCATTGCTTCGATTGTCGGGAAGGCGAGAGGTGTTACCGAGGGGCATGCGACTGAATTTGTTGAACTTATGAAAGTTCCGTCTGCGCGAGCGCTTGCTACTAAAATCACTGAACTTCCTGAAATAATTGATTATGTTGCTCGTGAGTATGCGGTAAACACAATCACCACTTATGCAACTGCGCTTGCGACTGCCGCAAACGCCTATTATCGCGACGTGCATATCGTAAATGATGATGGAGTAGACACAGGAGCTCTCACTCTTGCTGTTCGCGCCAAAGAAACTCTCGCAGACACACTGTATCTTTTTGGGATATCCGCGCCAGAGAGAATGTAGAAAACAGTAGGGGGGATTTAAAGGGCAACTTCAGGGGCGCGTGCTTTGCCCGCACCCCTGAAGTTGTCCACACTACACACGTCAAAGTCGTGGTGTTTTTTTGTTTGCTTGTGATACAATAAATGTACATATATATATTAAGTCATGAAAAAAGCAACGGCAAAAACTAAAAAGGTGACGATTGACGATTTGGCACGCATGATGTCAAAAGGGTTTGGTGATATCAATAAGAAGTTTGGCGACGTCAATAAGATGATTGCCGAAGGGCGTGAAGAGACAAGCGAATTGGCAAGAATGGTAGCCAGGGGGTTTGAGAGTGTTGACAGGAGATTTGAAAAGGTTGAAAAGGAAATAAGTGAAGTCAAGGATAACCTTGCTTCTACACGAGGTGATGTTCTCGCGATGGGGGACAGGTTTACTCTAAAATATGAATTCTATGACCTCTCGACACGTGTCGGAATACTAGAACAAAAAGGGAAAGGAAAAGCAAAAAAGTAATGAACCTCTTCCACCACAGTGAAGCATGGGTTGCAATAGTCCCCTAGGACGGTCCTAGGGGAATCGAGCTCCTGTGCAGAAATTAAACTTATCCCCAGCTTTCCCGATTTTCTACATCAGATTTTTCATTCCTCATATGCTACAATAGAACGTATAGTATATGAAAAATATCTTATTTATGTCCAAGATACGAAATTTGCTAATTCGCCACTCTCGTGAATTCATAGAGAAGCATAGGCATCATCACCATCTCGCGCTCGCTACGCTCGCGCTCGTCATCGCAAGTACGGGCATCTACGCCTATCGCCACGAAATAGCGCAGGCGGCGACATACACATTCACTCAGTCATCGTGGGCAGGTGGTATCACTGCAAATACCGCAACGCACGCTTCAAATCAATCCAACTGGACACAGTATTCTGCAACTTCAACATCGCTCACCGCAGGAGCGGGTGGAGTGAGCTTGCCGTCGACGAGCAGGTCTATTACAGATGATGGGTTTCAAAATACCTTTGCGACATCAAACGGTCCTAAATCAATCGTCTTCGACCAATCCGGTAACCTTTATGCACGATACTCGACCACAGTTGATAAGGTCACTCCTTCCGGCACCCGCACCACATTTGCGACAGTTGGTGATAGACCTTATCAGGGTAACCATTCACAGGTTTTCGACACCGCAGGCAATCTCTATACTGCGAACTACACCGCCAGCACCGTCAGCAAGGTTACTCCCGGAGGAACCGTCACCACTTTTGCGACGGTAGGCACTAATCCCTACGCTCTTACCTTTGACACCGCAGGAAACCTTTATACTGCGAACTACACCGCCAGCACGGTCAGCAAGGTTACTCCCGGAGGCACCGTCACCACTTTTGCGACGGTAGGCTCGCCATACGCATTTGCATTTGATACGTCTGACAATCTTTATGTTGCGAGAAATGGCCCCAACATTGTCAGCAAGATCACTCCCGGAGGAACCGTCACCACTTTTGCTACAGTAGTTTATCCCTACGCTCTTGCATTCGACACTTCAGGTAATCTCTATGTTGGGACCGACGGTAACTCCATAATCAAACTCCTTGCCACTGGTGGCTTCGAAGCTGGGACATTTTCGAGTACCGTGCAGACAGGGTCGGGGAGCGCAGCGAGCGTGGGAATTATTCCAACCGGTACTCTTACAGCCCTCAGTCCTGCGACCGTTGCGACAGGGTCTAACCCAGACGGCTATAGCGCTATTTCTCCAGACGGTACCTCAGTGTATGTGACGAATTATATGAGCGCCAATATGTCAATGTACAGTCGCAATACCAGCACTGGCGCTCTTACTGCACTTAGTCCTGCAACCATCGCGATAGCGGGGAATCCAGAAGATGTAACAGTTTCTCCTGACGGCATTTCAGTGTATGTGAATAGTGGCAGTAATGTATACATGTTTAGTCGCAACACGAGTACGGGTCTCCTCACCGCACTTGGCACTCCGACCATTACTGGAGGCACAAGAGGTATCGCTGTTTCCTCT
>MHUT01000011.1 GCA_001823535.1 Candidatus Yonathbacteria bacterium RIFCSPHIGHO2_02_FULL_44_14
AAATCTATTAAAAACGGCTGACTCTCTGAAGGAATTACGGTAACACTTTATTTTGGCCTATAGCGGCCTGTGCACTGAATTATCAAAAAAGCACCGCCTGCATGAGCAAGCGGTGCGGTGTGAAAACCTCCGGGTTTTAGCCGGAGTAAAATCCCCAATGGCGAGAGCGGGAACAAGAGTTCTGCTCTCTAAAGGAGGGATTTATGATGCTGCTTCACTTCCCGAGTCGGAATGTGAAAATTTGAAGATAGTACTAATCTAAGGCAAGCATAGCACAGATTGTAATCCTTTGCAATAAGTAAATGCTCACCCCATACCGAGCTTTTCGCGCAGGCTCTTGAGAATGGTCACTACGCAACCACCCTCTAAAATGGTTTTGCGTTTTTGATTTTCCGCTGAAAAGTTCAGTAAAATGTGTTCATTCCCCCGTGTATCAGTGTAGCGTTCAGAGTACCATAGACGCAATATTACGGTATCTCCAACATAACAGGCTCTGATGAAATCTGTTTTTTCCTTTGATCTTGCAATGACCCCATCCGGAAAATTTCGCGAAACAAAACCGGAGACCCTCGCACCAAGAAACGCTTCCGGAACAACAATACCTTTGAAGCCCAGGCTTTTTGCATAGTCTTCATCTTGATGCAAGCGATTGGTGTCTAAACCAAGCGCAATTGAAGCCTGTACATTCTCCTCGGTAACAATAAATGGTTCCTGCACCATGATGCTTGTAGTACCATCTGATCCTACAATCTGGTGGTACATGCCTTTTTCATTTACACCCATATATCCCCCTATTTCGAGTTGTCTAAAAACAAAAATCCCGATTGGAATTATGGCATTTTTTGTTAGTTTTGACAAGCAGCTGAACTTACTCCTCCTTTGGGCGCATTGTGGGGAAAAGTATAACTTCACGAATATTGCGTGTGTCAGAAAGGATCATTACGAGGCGGTCGATTCCAATACCCACACCTCCGGCTGGAGGCAGGCCATATTCAATAGCCTCGAGATAGTCTTCATCTGAGGGCGACACATCCCCTTCTCCCCCTTTTTTCTTTTTATCCTGTTCCTCGTAACGCGCATTTTGTTCAAGTGGGTCATTCAATTCTGAAAATGCGTTCACCATTTCGATGCCGGCAATAACGAGCTGGAAACGGTCAATCAATCCAGGATTCGTTTCTTGCTTCTTTGCAAATGGAGAAAATCCTGCAGGATAGTCAACAATAAATGTTGGCTGAATAATCTTTGGACGGCATGTTTTTTTGTACACATTGTCCATTATTTTTTCAATAGAATCATGTGGTTCAACGCGTACGCCAAAACGTTCCGCGGAAAGCTCCCAGTCGTCGCGCGACATTGTGCCCGGACTTTCAATAGATGCGTAGCGTTTAAACAAGTCGAGAAATGAGGTAACAGTGAATTTTTTAGAAACATCGATAGTCGCCTCGCCAAATTTAATTTTTGTCCCTCTAAGAAAGCTCTTTACAAGAGCCTTCATCATCTTCTCTACGAATACCATCTGTGAGGCAGCCGTTTCGTATGCGGCATAAAATTCCAACATCGTAAACTCAGGATTATGAGTCATGTCGATACCTTCATTGCGAAAATTGCGACCAAGCTCGTACACGCGGGGAAATCCGCCGACTACAAGTTCCTTCAAATAAAGCTCGGGAGCTATGCGTAGATTTAAACCTATGTCGAGTGCGTTGTGGTGTGTTTTAAATGGCTCGGCAAGCGCTCCCCCTGCAAGAGACTGCAAAAGAGGGGTTTCTACCTCAAGGTAGTCTGCACTATTGAGAAACGTGCGTATCTCAGTGATGATCTTTGAGCGAAGCTTGAAACGGACCCGAACTTCTTCAGACATAAGCATGTCTAAATAGCGCTTACGAAAACGCTCTTCAATATCCTGAAGTCCGTGCCACTTGTCGGGGAGCGGACGCAAGCTCTTTGAAAGGATTTTCCATGCTTTCACTTGCATCGTCCTTTCTTTGCGCTTGGTCATAAAGAGCGTCCCGGTACATTCGATAAAATCACCAATATCGACAGCATCCTGAAAAAGCGAGAACAACGCTTCATCCATTTCATCTCGCTTAAGAAAACCTTGAATCATTGCTTCTCCGTCGCGAAGATTAAAAAAAACGAGAGCACCTTGCCCGCGAATAGCCATTACACGCCCCGCGAGTGTCATTTTTTTATTTTCACGCGAATATTTTGCAAAAGAAGAAAGGGCGTCAACGACAGAAACCGACCGCTTTGTCGCGATCGGATAAGGGTTCATCCCTTTTTCTTTTAGAAGTTCAACCTTCTTTAGTCGTTCTGCGCGAATCTCTTCGAGTGAGGCCATTTAAAGAAAAATTATGCGATTATTCTACGTTAATTATTGCGCACGAAACTACACCCATTGGTGTTTCGTAGGTAACTTTCTCGCCCTTATTCTTTCCCATAAGAGCTTCTCCGAGAGGTGATTTGTTTGAAATCTTGTTCTCTTTTGTGTTAGCTTCTTCAGAACCAACGATTTGATAACGACGCTCTTCTTTTTCTCCGGAACGCAAGATTAGCACCGTCGAACCGATATTAACTGCTCCTCCTTTATGCTTTTCAGTAATAACGGCATGTTTGATCATTTGCTCAAGCTTCGACACGCGTTCCTCTGTTTCTGCTTGGTTCTGGCGTGCCTCGTGGTACTCTGCATTTTCCGAGAGATCCCCAAGACCCTTTGCAAACTCAAGCTGCTCCGCAATCTCCTTGCGACGGACGCTTTTCAAATAATCCAATTCCTTGGTTAATTCTTCAAATTTCTCTTTACTTAAGTATTCTTTTTCTTCTGACATATGAATGCTATTCTATCGGTTTCGAAGCCAAAAGTCAACGTAAAATAAAACCACCCACAGGAATCTCTGTAGGCGGTATAAAAGATACGAAACAATAATGCAGTTAACAGCAAAAATGGTCAGCTTCGTGGTCGCGAGGGAAAAGTGGGATTTCAAAACGCTTGTACGAAAAAAGTTGCTCAACAACATGTTTGAGAAACCCGTCTGCTGCGAGAATATATTCGCCAGCTATTTCCCCATGATCGAACGTAACTTCCGCAGGGCGAACCTTCCCATGTTTCAACGCGTAACCAAACAGTGCTACGGAACCAAGATGGTCTGGGAATGTTCTGGTACGTAAGTGCATAATCTGCATTGCGCATCCAAGGTCCAAGAGATGATTGTGAACAGCTTCTTCGACGAGTTTCCGTTCAAGATATCCGCCCTTGACGAGAAATTTCAGCAGCCTTGAGGCCTCCTCTGTGTATCCCATAATCTGCCGTTCAGATACGACATTAAAATTGGAACACAACCGCTTCAGTATTTCCGCTTTAGTTTGCGGAAATAAAATCATACTTGCGTCCATAATTCTACCCTCCTCGGTAATTAACAAAAATCCAAACCAAAACTACCACGAACTTGCAAAAAACGCAATCTCTACTACTTCAAATACTCCGGTGTATTCGCGTGCATCCAGTCAAGCATTTGGCGCATCACATATACGCCGCCGATTGTATTATCGTGAGGCCCGCGCTCCATTACAACAGCGAAGGCGTAACGTGGTTTTTCATACGGAAAGAATCCAACAACCCACGAGTTGATGTATTTTTTACCGGCATCTATCTCGGCAGTACCTGTTTTGCCGGCAACATTGACATATCCAACGCCTAACCCCGTCACCGTTCCTTCTTTTACCGCTTGTCGCATTCCCTCCCGCGCGACTTGAAAATATTCCGAAGGAATCGGAATCCTTGATGACGCAAATTCCTGCACAGGATCCTTCAAAAAATGCGGAGTAACAAGGGTGCCATCATTTGCAATGCTTGCAATACCGCGAAGCGCCTGCAGGAGAGTCGTTTGAAAACCATATTGTCCGATGACCGTATGGTAAGTGTCTCCCAAACGCCATACTCCATCCTCAAACATTTTTTCTTTCCATGCAGGACTAGGGATTGTTCCAGATTTTTCATCAGTAATATCCACGCCCGTTGGCACTCCAAACCCAAACATTCGAGCATATTTTTCAATATTTGCGATGCCAATGCCTTTTTGATCTTCAAAACCTCCGCCAATCTCATAAAAATACACGTCAGACGACACCGCGATAGCACGGCGCATATCAACCCATCCGTGTGCTTTCCAGTCATTAAATACCGATTTTATATTTGGATAATATGGATTTTGAATGGAGATAGAGCCTGTGCTCAAAATTTGTTTTTCTGGAGTTATAATGCCTTCTGCAAGTCCTGCTATCGCCATAAAAGGTTTTATAATGGATCCAGGCGTGTACACTCCCGAGACCGCACGATCTAGGAATACCGCGCGCTTGTCGAGGTTATAGCCTTGAATTATTTTCTTATCCTTTCCTTCGGAAAGCGTCGCGCTTTCGTATTCAGGGTAGCTTGTCATCGCCAAAAGCTCCCCCGTCATAACATCCATAATAGCTCCTGCTCCTGCCATGTAACCAAAATTATTTGCGGTGTCGCGAATAGTCGTATGTAATTTTTCTTGAATACGTGAGTCGATACCCAGAGTGAGCGCGACGCCATTTTTAGGATTCTCAACAATACTTCCTTCCTTAGTCATGCCTAAAGCATCGGTCTCAACTATTTGAAGACCGTTCTCACCGGAAAGGATCTTGTTGTAATACTCCTCTAAGCCATCTTTCCCTACAAATAATTCCTGATAGTAGAATCCTCGATTGTCACGTTTTGGATAACTCACATAACCGAGCGTGTGACCAAACCCGGGAGACAAAATATACGACCGATGCGGAAACGGCATCTTTTCGGTAGTTGTGCTTGTTTCCGACGCAATGAGCGCCATCCGCCCTGCTTCGTTATCAAACGAATTCCACGCGAGGGGAACATGGTTCCTGTCGTAAATAACTCCACGCATTGCAAAGAGAGGTTTATGATCGAGACGATTATTTTCACTTTTTTTCAAAAAATCCTCACCGTTAACAATTTGTAAATTTGTTATCTTAATGAGAAAAATAAAAGTAACAAGGATGAACGAGAGGAAAACGCCCCAAACGGCAGTGTGATTTATCGGTTTTTCAATGCGCCCCTCAAAATGATGCTTGTCGAAACCGGGCAAGTTTTTTGAATCAAGAAAAATCTCATCTGGATCAATGTCGCGAGACATCTGTTTCAAAAATTTTGACGGGATTCTTTTTGACATATGTTAGGTAAAGACCACACTTAACTTACCGAACAGCTTTCTTTGCGTATGAAGCTGTTAAAAAAATAATGAATGCGGCAACAGTGCCAAGCATTCCACCAAGCGAAAGCGACCTTGCTCCGTATAAAATATCTATGAGGATGCCGAAGGCGATAATTTCGTAATATGGAGGCAATAAAAATGCGCCGAGTGATGCAAGGATTGCGACAGTCCACCAAGGTGTATAAAAAACAGCACCTAAGAGAACGAGATCGAAAATAACGCGTTTTTTCATTTTGGTGTCTATCTAAAAGTGCTTGTCTGCGATTACCTCAACAGATCGTATCTCGGTAATATTAAAAGGCGCTCTAAAAAAGAGGCGCTTAAACGGCTCTGCTGGTTTTTCTTCGATCGAAGAAACCGTACCAAATATGAGGTCTCCTTTTACAGAAACAATACTATCACCGACAGCCACCACACTATCTTGTGGCACTTTTGCTTCGAAATTACCCATCCCGCGACCAAGTGCAACCACAGGGAGATTGCGTTGCCCTACGATCACAAACTGCTCTTCTCCAGGAGACGAATAAAGTTTTACTTTTGAAGAGGCGGGTGCGGTCTCCACAATCTCCCCTATTATACTGGAACCGGAGTATACGACCACATCCCCGATATTGATTCCTTCTTCTGCTCCTGCATCAATGACAAGAGTATCGTAGGGAGATCTGCCGGGACCTGCGACAACATCTGCAACTACGCGGTTATCACTTCTCACTCGCCCAAGAGCCTCCTCAAGTTTTGTCACCTTTTCTGCGAGTAAATTCCTATCAAGGACCTGGGCTTCCATACGATCTACCTCGATAAGGAGCATTTCGTTTTCCTTTACGAGAAAATCTCTATTCCTAAAATTAGCAAAAAAAGAGTCTCGCGCGTCGGTTACCCGGTCACCAAACCCCCACACTGTCGGTGCGATTACATAAACTGTTTGCGTAATAGTATTTCTAAGAGGGGCGTACAGAAGAATAAAAAAGCTTACGGCAACAAGCACAGCAAGCGTAATATTTTTTCCGCTTATCGATTTATTATTTGAATTATCGCGGCGGTGTATCATTTTCGTGTTCTATAAGAACTTCTCGGAAACCATCCATGTCTTCAAGAATTATTCCTGCCCCGCGTGCAACTGCGGTTAATGGGTCATTTGCAATATAGACGGGCACATGAAGAGTCTGCGAAAGAAGCTCATCGAGACCGCGAATAAGCGCACCGCCGCCCACGAGGATAATCCCGCGACTCATCACATCTGAAAGAACTTCTGGTGGCGTGGTCTCGATAACTTCTTTTACCGAATCGACAAGTCCTGCGATAGACCCGCTCATTGCTTCTCGAATATCAGTATCGGTAACCACTACTTCGCGAGGGAGTCCTGTCACTAGATCGCGACCTCGGACCACTGCTTCCATTGGGCTTGCGCCCTTCTTTGCAGATCCAATTGCAATCTTCACACTCTCGGCAGTACGCTCTCCAACGAGCACGCGAAATTCATCGCGAATATAACTTATGATGTCCATATTTAAGCGGTCTCCTGCAATATGCAGATTTTTTGATCGCACAATACCACCCAGAGAGATGACCGCTATGTCCGTGGTTCCTCCACCAATATCGATTATCATGTTGCCAATCGGCTCTTTTACAGGAAGCTTGATACCGATTGCAGCTGCCATCGGCTCTTCGACAATGTGAACTTCGCGCGCACCGGCATTTTTTGCGGCATCATACACTGCGCGCACTTCCACTGTGGTGATACCAGAAGGCACACCAATAACTACGCGCGGGCGTACTGTTTTTTTGCTTATCTTGTTTGCCTTACTGATGAGATAAGAGAGCATCTCCTCAGTGACCTCAAAATTTGAAATGACACCGTCAACAAGCGGGCGTATCGCAACCACGTGCCCCGGAGTGCGCCCAAGCATTTGTTTTGCCTGCATGCCAAGCGCAACAATTTGTCCTGTTTTTTGATTTACCGCAACGACCGACGGCTCGTTGATGACGATACCGTGATCACGCAAATAAACGAGGGTATTCGCAGTACCGAGGTCGATACCGATGTCATTGGAAAAAAGTTGGTAAAATTTCTCGAACATATTATTGTTTTTTACACACAGCAAGCAACTCTTCCCAAGAAAGCATCGATACCTCCCCCGTAGCACGATCTTTCACTTCAAAAGTATCACTTGAAAGAGTCTTTGAGGACACTACAATGCGAAGTGGAATACCAATAAGGTCGCTCTCCGCAAACTTTTCACCAGCACGAAGATTGCGATCGTCCCAGAGCACCTCTACACCTTTGTTCAAAAGTTCATCATACAACCTCTGCGCTTCGTCGTGTACCGTGGCATCGTCTGTGTTTCCAATCTCCACAAGATGCACGGCAAATGGAGAAATGCTCCGTGGCCACACAAGTCCTTTGTCGTCGCCAAGCACCTCAACCACCGTGCCGAACACTCGCCCGAGTCCAATGCCATAGCACCCCATAACGACCGTTCGATCCTTCCCTTCTTCATCTTTATATGTGAGATCAAATGGCGCAGAAAATCTCGTTTTGAGTTCAAAAATGTTTCCTACTTCCACAGATGTTTCTGTGCGTAAATTTTTTTCACCACACTGCGGACATGCATGCTTTTGTTCCTCAATAATTTCGTTGTTCACCGCGACACGACATTTGTCACATATATAAATGGTGTCCTCTCCCGCAGAGGTAACAGTCTGAAACTCATGTGAATATTTTGCAAAACTTCCACCGGATGCAAAAGTAAGAAACGTTGTCGCGCCGATACCGACACGCTCGAATACACGCGCGTACACGCCTTTCATCGTTTCGTAGTAAGCGATCATGTCTTCCTCATCACGATGGAACGAGTACATATCTTTCATTATAAATTCGCGGCCGCGCAGGATTCCCGACTTTGCGCGAAGCTCCATGCGAAACTTATTTTGAAATTGATACGTTGCAAATGGAAGGTCGCGGTATGATGAAACAAATTGCTTCACCAGCGGCACCACGATCTCTTCATGAGTAGGACCGAGCGCATTCTCACGGCCCGAAGCATCACTCACTTTATACAAGTCGTCCATCGTATCCCAACGCCCTGTCGTCTGCCAATTTTCTTTTGGCTGAAGCGACGGCATCAAAATTTCTTGCCCGCGCGCGGTATTCATTTCCTCGCGAATAATGTTTTCGATCTTCTTGAGTACACGAAGACCGAGAGGTAAATACGTATAAACGCCCGCCTGAAGCTTGTCGACGAACCCCGCACGAACGAGGAGCTTAGCATTCTTTGCTATATCATCGGCGGGTGCTTCCTTGTGGGTTTTTGTAAAGAGTTGAGATTGCTTCATATCTGTCCCTGTATATTACCCTAAAAACCATGCGGTACCAAATAGTTTGACTTTCATGCAGGACAGTGCTGTAATATTCCCATTAAATCCCTGATTACCCTTGAATAAGCTTTACTACATCATGAAAGGTAATGAACACCATAAATGCGATGAGTACAAGAAATCCAATTCCGTTTGCAATATTCGCAACTTCGGGTTTGATCGGCGTACGTTTGATTGCTTCTATAAGAAGGAAGAACAAACGACCTCCATCAAGTGCGGGAAATGGCAACAAGTTTATGATAGCGAGGTTGATAGAAATAATTGCCGTAAGCGACAGTAGGTGAACGAAACCTAGGGTTGATGCGTCACCGACAATACCAACAATTCCCACCGGCCCAGCAAGCCCTTCAAGGCTTCCTTGCCCGATAAATATATTTTTGAAAAATTCGAGAATGCCTACTGTCATTGCGACGGTAATCGATGCAGTGGTTGAAAGGCCGACATAAAACGCCTCATGGACAGGGAGTTTCAACATACCGACGATGTCCATTGAAATGCCAATAGCGCGGCGACCGTCTATGACACCATCTTCGCCTCGCACTAATGCTGTTTTAGTTTCTGTGCCACGCAAATAAGTGAGTACAACTTCTTCGTGCGAAGCGATGAATTTTTGCGTCGTTTCTACTCTTGGATTAGTGAGGGTGTCTTCCCTTGAAACCAGTCCAACTATGATATCACCTCCTTTGAGTCCCGCCTTTTGAGCGGGCGAATTTGGCATTATTTGAGTAATGGTGAGACTGGGATTTTGTACACGGGCTCCATATTGAGAATCATCCACTGAATACGGAAGTCCTATCATAAACCCAACACTAATGAGGAGCCATGCAAAAAGCAGATTGAACACGACACCTGCGCCAATAATCCACGCTTGCACATATCGTTTCTTATGCGTTAGGCTGCGGGCAGAATCCTTGCCTTTCATTGACTCGTCATTGGGATCCTCGCCAAAAATCTTCACGAAGCCTCCAATGGGAAAAGCATTCACAGAATACACGGTCTCCCCTATTTTCTTTTGCCAGAGACGCGGAGGAAACCCTATGCCGAATTCATCGACACGCACGCCTGCGCGCTTTGCGGCAATAAAATGACCCAGCTCATGCACAAGAATGAGTGCTGCGAGGATAACGATAAATAAAATAATGCTCATTTAGGTATTGGGAACAAAACTACTCCCCCATAATTTCTTTTTCTTTTTTCTCTCCAATAAATTCAAGATTATTATTTGATTCATCTACAAATTTTTGAAGATCTTCAAGCGTGCGCGTCTTTTCGTCTTCGCTCATTCCGCCGTCCCGCTCGGTCTCGATGATGTCGTTCTTTGTTTGCTCACGAACACCCTTCAAGGTAACCCGCGCAGACTCTACTTTATCCCGCACGATTTTTGTAAATGCGACGCGACGCTCGGTGGTAAGTGGCGGGAAAAAGACGCGGAGACCCGAATCGTCAGTTGAAACCGAGATACCCAAATTTGCGGTGTTGATCGCTTTTTCAATCTCTTTGCCGTTTGCCTTTTCCCATGGCACGATACGGAGCGTGCGTGCATCCTCGCTGGCAATAGTTGCCACATGTTGCACCGCAAGCTGTGCGCCATAGGATTCGATAAAAATACCATCGAGGATTGAACTACTTGCGCGCCCGGTATGTATAGCAGAAAGTTCCTTGCTCAAATGTTCTGCGATATCCCTCGACTTCTTTTTAAATTCTGAAAAATCATAAGTCATATGAAAAGTATTCTAGCAAAATTATGCCCCGAATTCAACAAAGAAACCTGAGTCGCTAAAAGGACTCAGGTTTTGAAATTACCGTTTTTTTATCTTGGAAGGTTAGACAGTGAATAAATTACCAACCAAGATCCGGCAACCCCCGTGAATATCGACAACTCTGTCACTTCTTCTTCGAGAAGCGACTCTATTATGGTCGCAAACCCAGAGATTGCAACAATTGCCCATACTGCTGGACGGTGCGGGAAGGAATTTTTGAATATCGCAAAAAAAGCGGCACAAACCCCAACCCACATTAGAAACTTGCACATAACCACCACTGCCTTGATTCTCCTGTCTCTATTCATAACACACTCCCTTAAAAATGGTTGAATATCTAATTCACTTTTGATATTATATCAACTAATACTAGTTTTGTCAATACTATGGGATAATAATAGCAATGTGCTCCAAAAGCATTTTAGGGGATGCGCCACGATTCGCAAGATATGTTTTAGCCTGAAAGATCCCACGGAAAATATTGGCGCTGGCATCATCTCTTTTGCCGGCGGTGCGTGTGTAGAGGATACGCTCAATGTGGTCGAGGATGCGACGGAAAAGCTCACGGTCGACGGTCTCCCCTGCTTTTTTCTCTACCATTTTTTTCGCAATAGCAAAACGGCCCTCGAGATTGCCGTCGACAAATTTTTCCGCGAGCGCCCCTGTTTCCGAATCAGCAGATTCGCGTCTTGGACGAGAACTTAATAGTACTCCGCCAGAAACTACAAGTACGCGAGAAAGCAGTGTGGGCAAAAGCATTTCCGCGCGTGGAAGAATAATAAAAAAATGCGTACCCGATGTTGGTTCTTCAAAAGTTTTCAAGAGCGCATTTTGTGCCTCATGCGTGAACGAGTCTGCTCCAATAACAAATAGTTTGCACGTGCCTCCGAAGGAGGCACGCGTCTGCGCACCTTTGAGTTCGCGGGCTTCATCAATACCAAGTGACGCAAAGTTTTTAACGGTAAGGTCTGGATTACCGATTGTCTCTATGCCCATATGTCGCGCAAAAGACTCAACAAGAAGTGGCGCGACCTCTTCATGCGCACCCTCTATGACATGCGCATGATGGAGGTATCCGGTTTTTTTGTAGTGTTCGAAAATGTGGTCCATGGCTGATTTAAACTTCCCGTCACTCGTTCGCTTGCCTACTTCTTTGCCAAAATACTCTTCTTGTAGGTATCAAGATGCTCAAGCGCGATGCCAGTACCCTTTACCACGCAGTAAAGCGCATCTTCGGCAAGCACCGCTTTGACCCCCGTGCGTCTCTCAACTAATTCCGGAAAATTGCGAAGCTGTGATGATCCGCCCGTCATAATAATTCCTTGATCGATAATATCCGCCGCAAGCTCGGGCGGAGTCTCTTGCAAAACTTCTTTGATTGCGCGAATAATTTCGCGAAGTTCTCGGTCAATCGCTTTCACAATCTCATTAGTGGTCACCTGCGCGGTGCGTGGCAAACCAGTAATATAATCACGGCCTTTTATCGTAAGTAAAAGTTCGTCTTCAATAGGCACCGCTGATCCAATTCGAACCTTAATCTCCTCCGCGGTGCGATCACCAATTGCCAGATTAAATGTTTTTTTAATATGGTCGGCGATTGCGTGGTCTATCTTGTTGCCAGCACATTTTACAGAAGTTGACGCAACGATCCCTCCGAGAGAAATTACCGCAACATCGGTCGTGCCACCACCGATATCAACCACCATGTGTCCGTGCGCTTCGTAGATAGGGATACCTGCGCCGATTGCTGCAAGAATCGGCTCTTTGACTACGTACACATTTTTTGCACCAGCCTTGATTGTCGCCTCGATAACCGCACGACGTTCTGTCGATGACACGCCAGCAGGCACCGAGACCATCACATCCGGCTTCAAGATATTCCACCTGCCAAGAGCCTTGCTCATATAATAGCGTATCATTGCTTCTGTCACCCGATAGTCAGCAATGACACCATCTTTCATTGGGCGGTACGCAATGATATTGTCAGGCGTGCGACCGATCATTTGCTTTGCCTCAACACCCACAGCCATAATGCGATTATCTTGCTGGTTCACGGCGACTACAGAAGGCTCATTAAGCACGATACCTTTGCCAGGAATATACACCAGCGTGTTCGCTGTGCCTAGGTCGATGCCGATTTTTGTTACAAATAGTCCCATAAAAATTACGTAGTTTGCTCCATAGATGATACTTCCGGCAACACTTTTACTCGCTCTATTCCAACACCAATAGCGCGCAAACGGTTCTCTATGTCCTCATAGCCACGATCAATCGTAGTGTCCACATTATGTATGACGGACTCCCCTTTTGCAACTATTGCTGCAATAACGAAAGCAAGCCCCGCGCGAAGATCGGGACTCTCGAGTTTGCGACCGCGAAGCTCCGTCTTCCCGCGCACGAGCGCGCGATGCGGATCCATCATGGTAATGGACGCACCCATGGAGGACAAGGACTCGGCGTAGTTGAGGCGTCCTTCGAAAATAGTTTCAAACACAGTACTCTCGCCGTCTGCTTGAGTAAGGAGCACCGTCATTGGCGCTTGCAAATCTGTGGGGAAGCCAGGATACTCGTGCGTCTTAATATCAATCGGCATGATTTTGGATGGCGCACGCACAATAATTTCAGTTTTCTTTACTTCAATGGGAATGCCTGCGCTACGCAATGCCTCGATAGGTGATTCTAGATGGGCAGGCTCGCAATTTGTAATATGAAGCTCGCGTGCGGCAAGCGCACCTAAAATAAGGAAGCTACCAGCCTCGATGCGATCGGGCATCGTTTTATACACGCGCCCCTTGCCTGTTAAAAGTTTCCCTCCTTTGATCGTGATTGTTGGCGTACCCGCACCCGAAATATTTGCGCCACATTCATTTAAAAAACCTGCAAGATGGGCTATCTCCGGCTCCATTGCGGCATTTTTAATAGTTGTTATGCCTCTAGCAAGGACGCCTGCCATCATAAATGTTTCAGTAACTGTCACACTTTGATTTTTAAGAAAAAACTTTGCGCCATTTAACCCGCCTTTCGCTTCAACAATATACGAGCCATCCTTGATATATACCCTTGCGCCCATCTTCTCAAAACCATCAACAAAAAGATCAAGTGGGCGCGCTCCAATAACACAACCACCCGGATGAGGAAAAGATACTTTCCCATACCGCGCAAGCACCGGACCAGTGAGTACAATCGATGCGCGCATTCGCCTCGCTATCCCTGGAGAAAGTTCTGTGGCAAAATCAGGGTGGAGAGAAACAGCGTAGGTGCCATGCTTCGTTTTCGAAACTTCTGCTCCCATGTCCTTCAATAAATCAAACATGCGAAGCGTGTCATTGATTTCTGGAATGTTAGTAAAAGTGACGGTGTCGCGGAAAAGTACGGCCGCAGCGATTGCTTTGAGCGCGGCGTTCTTTGCGCCGGTCACTTTCACGACACCGTGAAGTTTCCGCTGTCCTCCGAAACCATTAATAACAAATGTGTTGCTCATAGATTGATGTAAAAGATCATCTTACTACGTTAACTGCCTTTTGACCAAACAAGTGTCATGTGATATAACGCTAAGAGTTAATTAACGAGGAGAAAAAATCATGGGTACGCCTGTTTGCTTCAAAAGTGTTGCACTTGGTGTCCTCTTTTTCATAACGATACTTGTTCTTTCTCAGGAAACATACAGAGGTACAGAGGATACTTCTCCTAGCCTTGCTTTCTCCATCTCAAAACACTACAGCACTACAGAAAAAAAGAAAATTGAAGAAAAGCGGTGTACAGATTTTGGAAAGGATGTAATTGCAAAACTAAAAGCAAGCGAGACAACTCGTGACGCATTCTTTGTTGAAATATCTGAATTTTTATCTGAAGAATTTTCGTTGGAAATCTTCGACATAGTAATCAATGACGAGGACCAGGTTTGTATTCATTACATGCGCCACCTAGAACCAAAGCACCCAAAACCAAATGAAAAAACCTCAGTAACCCGTCTCGTGTAGGCGGGTTTTTGTTTTATGTTTTTTCCGATACTATATAGATGATATGCAGATTATTACCGTTGCCCCTATCGTGCGTGGCGCCCTTCAGGGCGCACTCACTTATTTTTCAAAAGACCCGATTGCTGTTGGCATGGTGGTCGTCGTGCCGGTGCGCACACGTGAAGTGCCTGCTATTGTGCTTCTATCCGAGGATGCGTCTGGCTCAAAAAGCGCCCTGAAGTCCTCAGACTTTGCAATACGAAAAATCACCCGCACGAAACCCCGGCGTATTTGGTCGCCGGCATTTTTAAAATCGGCAGAAGAAACCGCAAACTTCTCTGCGCAAAAACTCGGAGAAACACTCCTTGCTCTCACCCCCAAGACAATACTCGACGCGCACCTTGAAGGCATGCTTGATGAACCAAAAATCGTCGAAACTGGAGGATATTTTGAAGTTCTCGCTATCCAAGGAAGCACAGAGATACGGCTCGAAGCATATCAGCGCCTTGTCCGTGAATCATTTGTGCGGCATGAATCAGTATTTGTATGCGTTCCCACAGAGGATGATGTCGTGCATGTGTCTCATGTACTTGGGCGAGGCATCGAGAATTACACGTTTGCGCTTCACAGCAGTACTGCAAAAAAACTCGTTCTTGAAACATGGAAAAATGCGTTGGCAGATGAGCATGCGATTCTTGTTGTCGGTACGGCTAAGTACATTGGACTTCCGCGCTATTTCAAAACTATTGTTCTCGACGAAGAACACTCGCACGCGTGGAAAACGTTCTCACGACCGCACATCGACTTGCGAATGTTTGTTGAAAATTACGCGCGCGCATCCGGAAGCACACTTATTATTGGCGCACCGATACTGCGTGCGGAAACGCATGAACGTATCGCGAGGGGCAATATTTCAGAGTTTGACCGCATCGCCACTCGTGCGCGCGAAGAAACAAAAACTGTTTTGATTGATCCGCGGCGTGAAGAAAAATCCATACGAGAGAACACGGGAAAGAGAAACATGGTGCTTGTAAGCAAGGATCTTCGCAAGCTTTTAGAAGACGCGAGCGAGCGAGGCGAGCGAGTACTCCTATTGTCTGCGCGGAAAGGACTTGCTCCGGTGACCACTTGTGGCGACTGCGGGGCACTCGTACGTTGCCCCGAATGTGATACACCGCTCGTTATTCACAAAAAAGAAACAAAAAATAGCGACACCCAGGTGTTTATCTGTCACGGATGCGGATTCACGCGCGTACCTGAAAACAATGTTCATGAAACATGTCCAAACTGCGGCGGGTGGAAACTGCAGGGCGTTGGTGTCGGCATCGATCTTATCGACAATGAAATTGCAGCGCTTTCCCCGAAAACGAAGCGTTTTATTTTGGACGGCGACAGAGCTAAAACTCGCGCACAGGCAAAAAAGATTGTTGCACAATTTGAAAAATCAGAGAGTAGCATCCTTATTGCAACCCCGATGGCAATCCCATTACTAACCGCCGTTGAAAATACAGCAATCATTTCCATAGACTCGCTGTTTGCCATTCCTGACATTCGTATGTCTGAGCGCATATTTGCACTCATACTTCTGCTTCGTGAAAAAACCACAGGAACACTTCTCATTCAAACTCGCGCGGATGATACTATTATTTTTAAACAAGCACTTTCGGGTAAACTTTTCCAGTTTGCAGAAAACGAACTGGCGACTAGAAAAGCATTTTCGTATCCACCCTATGGCACTATTATAAAAATCACACTTCGTGGCAAACGTGCTGAAGTGCTGTCTGAGATGGAGCGGTTAAAGGTCTTTTTGGTAAATTACGCACCAATAGTGCTTGGAACAATGGCTCGCGAACCAAAAAATATTTTCCGCATGCATATGATCCTGAAGCTCGCAAAAAATAACTGGCCCAATAGCGACCTCCTTGCAAAACTTCGCGCATTGCCGATGCAATTCACTGTGGAAGTAAACCCTAATAATTTAATTTAAAAAATGAGGAAAGTAAGGTATACTAACGAAAATAATATGGTCACGATTGTACAAAAAGAAGATCCAGTACTCAGGGAAAAAGCTGAACCAGTGAACCCAAAAGATTTTGGTTCGCCTGCGCTTAAAAAAATTCTTAGCGATATGGCAAACGCTATGGAAAAAGAAGAAGACGGCGTCGCGATTGCAGCACCGCAAATCGGCGTTCCACTCCGTATTTTTGTAGTGTCCCATCGCGCTTTTGAATACATCGACGAAAATGATACGCATACTCAGGACGACCTTCACAATGTGCACGTTCCCGAACACAAAAAAACTAAGCGTGCAAATATGGTTTTCATAAACCCTGTCATCACCAAACTCTCGCGAAAAAAAGTATGGATGCCTGAGGGATGTCTTTCGGTACGTTGGCTTTACGGCGAAGTATCTCGCGCCGAAAAAGCAACGGTGCGCGCCTACGACGAAAATGGAAAAGTGTTCACATGGGGCGGAAGCGGGCTATTGGCGCAGATTTTTCAACACGAAACCGATCACCTGGACGGCGCGCTCTTTATTGACACTGCGCGAAACATCGAAAAAATAACAGCTGAGGAACAGAAGTTGCGACAGGAAAAAGAAACAAATTAACTATGACTGATCTTCGAATCGCATTCTGGGGCACCTCGCGCATTTCTGTCATCGTTCTTGATGAAATGGTGAAAGAAGGGATGCTCCCCTCTCTTGTTGTTACCGCACCACCAAGACAAAAGGGTCGCGGACTTGAAGTGACACCGAGTACGGTTAAAGTTTGGGCAGACGCGCACTATATCCCCGCCCTCGAACCGGAAGAAATAAAATCAGAAGAATTTCTAAAATCATTGGGGGCGGATTGGGATCTTTTCATTATCGCCTCGTATGGAAAAATTATTCCGCGATCAGTCCTCAAACTCCCCAAGCACGGCACGCTCAATGTGCATCCGTCGCTTTTGCCAAAGCTCCGTGGTGCTTCCCCTATCCAATCAGCAATATTAGAAGATGCTTCTGTCGGCGAACCACACGATACAGGAGTAACAATAATGCTCATTGATGAAGAGGTTGATCACGGGGACATTGTTGCGCAAAAAGCAATTTCAATATCCAATTGGCCGCAAAAAGGGCGTGAGCTTGAGGAAACACTTGGAGAGCTTGGTGGAAAACTTTTGGTAAAAACTATTCCACTCTGGGTGTCAGGATCTATTATTCCAAAAGAGCAAGATCACAACAAAGCAACTTTTACAAAAAAAATGACGAGTGGCAGCGGGCAGATATATCTCGATGACGACCCCGTGCGGATGTATCGCAAAATTTGCGCGTTCGACACTTGGCCCCGCGCATATTTCATGACCACAAGAAACGGGCAAGAAACACGCGTTGTCGTAACCAAAGCGCACTTTGCAGACGGAGTGCTCGTTCTCGACCGCGTCATTCCTGAAGGCAAAAAAGAGATGGCGTACGAGGATTTTTTAAGGGGGCGGAAATAAACGCTGACACATGCGGTCTGGACTCTAAATTAGGTGAAAATGAAAAAACGGCATGAAGTTATCATGCCGCTGAAGTGCGGGAGGAGAGGTTCTTGTTCTCCGCTTGCTGTGCTTTCACCCAGGAGCCAGAATTACCCTTTTAGGAAGTCACGGGACTTCACCTTACCGCGTAGTACTACTTTATTATTTACTGAGATCAAAAAGCACCTTTTCGAAAGCTGGACTCAGAATCTGTACGGCAAACTGCATTGCCTTTTCTGAAGGGATACCCAATTCTTTCGCAGTGTTGCCAATTTCTCTACGAATCTTTTCGGGGTTCATTGGAACTGAATCATTCATCAACCTCCGCTGAACATACTTAAGAGCGATTTCACCCATTTCTGTCTCAGTAAGAACTATTCTGACAGCCATTTTGATTCTCCTTTTGTACATGTAAGCCACTATTGACTTACATGGGAATTATACACATTTTAACGAAAGGTCAATAGCAAAATCCCGCCTAAACAGCGGGATTTTTTGTGTGATTTGATAAAGAAGCGATTATTTCACCTCAATCTTCTCAATGATCATATCCTCAACTGGACGATCGTTCTGTCCAGTCTTTGTATTCTCGATTGCGGTCACGACATCCATTTCTGCGACAACCTTTCCAAATACCGTGTGCTTGGTATCAAGAAAGTTATTGTTTGCGGTGTTTATGAAAAACTGGCTGCCATTTGTGTTGGGACCAGAGTTTGCCATCGAGATTGTGCCAATCACATTTTTATTTTCGTTAGAAAGCTCATCCTCAAACTGATACCCTGGGCCACCAGTCCCCCATGCATTCATCTTGCTAGTATCCTTTGAAAGTGGATCACCTCCTTGAATCATAAATCCTTTGATTACGCGGTGGAAACGTGTGCCATTATAAAATCCCTCCTTTGCAAGCTTGGTAAAATTTTCTACAGTCTTTGGTTTTAGATCGCCAAAAAGCTCCAAAGTGATTGCGCCTTTATTGGTTGTCATTGTTACGATAGTCATAGTTTTTGTTGAATTAGTATCTGGTGTTTCTTCTGTTTTTACTTCTGCGCTGATCTTTGATTCTGTTCCAACGGGGGCATTGGGAACCTTTTTTGTTCCGCCTACCCACACAATAAAAAAAACGAACGCAATTGCAAGAACAGCTAAAATAATATTTCGTGTACTCATGATATGTTTTAAAAAACAAATTACTTTTCGCGACCAAAGCGAAGCATATTTTTAATCATTCCTGCACCGCGGCGCACAAGGGTCCGTGTTTTATCTTTGTGTGAGGAAAGTTCGCGCACAAGCTCGTTTCGCATATCGTCAACTGCCGCATAAAGGTCATCCTTTTCTGATGTCGCACGAAAATGTTTCCCTCGCACGCGCAAGTTTACCTCGGCACGGAACACATCTCCCGACTGATGATGATTGGTTGTTTTACCTATTTCAACTTCTGCGATTGGATCCTCGCTTTCGTGTGGCAAAGCGAATTTTTCTACACTTCGAATTTTCTCCTGAACATAGGACTCAATGGCGCTGGTAAGCTCAATATTTGTTGTTGTAATTTTGATCTTCATAAGAACAGTATATCACCTGAAAATAAACTATGCTAGACATAAAATCATCGTGATTATTTTATGTCTAGTCGGGAATTGACAGTATTTTCCCCGGAGAATGATGCCCCGAAATGATGCGTATCTGCTTTGACGCCATACCGAAATGCCTAGCAATGATTTCTAGCACTCTAGTATTCGCTCGATTCCCCTCTGCAGGCTCTTTTACTGATAATAAAAAAGAATCTTCCGAGCCTGCCTCGAACGATTCCTTTCTAGCTCCTGCTATCACACGCACACGAATATACATACTTATCTGGATTAAATTACTTCCACCATCACCATGTTCGTTCCTCCGGTATGCCCAAATGGCACGCCAGCCGCCACTACCACCTTGTCTCCCTTCTTTGCAAGCTTATGCTTGAGTACATAGGCACGAACAACCTTCATGACATCAGAAACATTCGTAAAGTTGTCAATACGTGCGGGAAAACACCCAAACACAAGTCCGAGCTGTCGTATCACATGCCCCTTCGGGCTCATGGCAATGACCGGCTGTGCTGGGCGGTAGCGCGACACCATACGTGCAGTGAGTCCCGACTCAGAAAGCGCGATAATCGCTTTTGCGCCGACGGTCGACGCAGTACTCACCACAGAAAAAGTAACAGCGTCCACGACATCCCTACGATGAGTGCTATTGTCAGTTTCAGATGTGAATATGTCGCCATAAAGCGCCTCGTGGTGTGGATAATTCTTTTCTGCAATCTCTGCAATATCGGACATCATCTTTACGGTTTCAACCGGGTATTCACCGAGTGCGCTTTCTTCTGAAAGCATTACTGCATCTGCTCCATCAAGAATTGAATTTGCGACATCGGATACTTCAGCACGTGTTGGCACGGGCGACTTGATCATCGACTCCATCATTTGTGTTGCAACAATGACCGGCTTGCCAGCAACATTACATTTCTCAATAATCATTTTTTGGAGAATCGGCACCTCTTGCGCAGGAACCTCTACTGCAAGATCTCCGCGCGCAATCATCACACCGTCAGTTTCAGCAATAATCGAATCGATGTTCTCGATTGCTTCACCTGTCTCGATTTTTGCGATAATTTTTGCTGTTGATTTTGCTTTTGTAAGAATAGCGCGCAGCTCACGAATATCGGATGCACGCCGGACAAACGAGAGTGCGACATAGTCGACCTTATGTTCAATACCAAAAAGAACATCCTTTTTATCTTTTGCGGTTAGACAACTGATCTTGAGGGATACCCCAGGGAGGTTTACCCCTCGACGACCCTTGATTTCGCCACCCACAATAATACGACATTTGATTTCAGTACCCACCACAGAGATTACATCAAACCGTTTTTTCCCGTCATCAAGCAAAATTGCATCACCTTTTTTAAGTTCCTTTGGCAAATCAGCATAATTCACATATGCCTTGCCTTCATCACCAAGGCATTTTTTTGTAGTGAGCGTAAAAATACCTCCCTTTTTAAGCGTCACACGCTCTTGATAAAGATCACCGATGCGAATCTTTGGACCTGAAAGATCTTGCAGGATTGCAGTTGGGGTGCCAAGCTTTTCTGCTGCAGCGCGAATATTTTTCACTTGCACAAGCGCACCCTCGTGAGTACCGTGAGAAAAATTCAAACGACAAACATTCATTCCCGCTTTTATAAGATTGGTTAGCATTGCCTCGCTTTCAGATGCGGGGCCAATTGTTGCTACGATTTTCGTCTTTTTCATTGTCATGGCGGTGATGTTTAAATTCAGATAAGTAAGCCTGAATATTACCAAAATTTTGCAATTTCCCCAAATTTTGTTATTATGCAACCTGTATTCCACGTAGCCGAATCAGCTGATTCCGAATTAGTAAATTCGTGTCTTGGACATAAACATCAGCAGGTTCACATCTTGGATGAAAGCTTGGCCATAATCGTGGCAAATCCAAATATGCTTTTCGTAGAATCAAATCGTAAATATTCCGCGGTAGCTCAGTGGCAATAGGAATTAGCCAAGCGACTGGTTTTAACAGTCGAGAACGAGCTACGGGAATCCAGGGTTTATATAGAAGTTAAATATTCCGCGGTAGCTCAGTGGCAATAGGAATTAGCCAAGCGACTGGTTTTAACAGTCGAGAACAAGCTACGGGAATCCAGGGTTTATATAGAAGTTAAATATTCCGCGGTAGCTCAGTGGTAGAGCAAGCGACTGTTAATCGCTTGGTCGTAGGTTCGATCCCTACCCGCGGAGCAAAAAAACAATAGCACCCCTTCCTCGGGGTGTTTTTTGTTTTGAATAGCTTCCGCGCGGGTAGGGATCGAACCGAAGTCCCACCATTTTGGGAATGAGAGTATTCTCGAAGACCTACAAAATGGACGGCCTCGACAGTAAGGGGAGGTGTCACTAAATCTTTTCCGCGCATGCAATGCTCGTACAAAAGTGCAATGACTACTTATTATCTATTGAGTAGTGGATGCGACAGTAAAGGTTGCCGTTCCCGAGGCAAATGATGCCCAATCTTCGGTCTGATCAGAGCTATGTGAACGGCCGTATATCCAAACAGAATACTCCTTGTCGAGGATTAAAGCTGGGCCGTCATACACCTTGGAAATAGTAGGACCAGATGAAGTAAAGGGTGTTAGCATTCGCTGCGAACTACTTCCATCACTAGGCGCCACAATAACCCAGTAGCCTAGCGATTGAGATGAGCCACCTGCTGGCTGCCACCTAAATGTTGGGTTTAATGAACCGGAAGATTCAACAACAATAGGAGTTTGGATTGGGAACGTTCCAATAAGAGTTGATGTTGAGGTTCGAGTAGCCGGTCCTTCTGTGCCTAAAGCACTAACTGCTGTCACATAATATAAGTACTCACCTACAGCATAACTGGAAACTGGTTGCGAACTAGTGCGAGATAAATACCACATGGAACCTGGGCAACCTGTTGGCCCACCACCTAGCGAGGTGAGGACCCATGTTCCGTATGTTCTTTTGGTAGAGCAAGAGGTAATCTCTGATGGATCAGTAAATTCTCCAACAAGATTAAAAGTAGAATCCTGTGGTCTTTTTTGATACAAGCGGAATGCGCTCACATTGGAGAGATTATTTATGTCAAACTTAAAATTTAAACTTTCTGATGCCTTCACCCAATTGCTCACACCGCTCCCTATGCCGAATCATACCCTAAGTTCCGTTGGTGCGGGCAAGGAAGCTATTGGAGGGGGTATGATTTCATCAGTTGTTGTTGCTGTTGCGGGTTGGGATGTAACAATCTCGGTAGAAGATGCAAAGCGCCACCCGCTTGCGCCAGGATTTGCGAGAGCCAAGAACTTTCCACTTGCCTTTTCGTAATACTGGCAGGAAGAACCACCGTCACCACAGGCAGCCTGATTACCATTCTGTTCAAGGAAAGAAATAACTTCATAGTCATTCCCTTGGCGAGAATAATGAAATTTGTGTTCATCAACATCAATGGGGTCCGAAGGAATAGCGGATATATATTTTGGTACAAGTCCGGGGATCCATTCTGGATTGCCGTTCAAATATTCAACACCATCTCCACCAGGAGGTAATCCTCCGTTGTCATTTTGATAGAGTGCAACAGCATTCGTAATCTGGTTTACACTAGCTACTCGCTGAGCATCACGCGCTTTCTCACGAGCAGTGTTCAATTTTGCGATAACAATAGAGCTCAAGATTCCAACAATTGCAACAACAACAAGGATTTCAATAAGTGTAAATCCCCAATCGTGCAACCTATCCTTAATTTTTTTGATATGGCTTCTGCGCTACAATCTCTCTTTGATGTTTATTTCTTTTGTCATAGTTATATAATTATAACATAATGGACTCAAGCCCCTAATGTTCGCAAGTCATTTCCGCAACGGCATTTTCTAGCCTTCTCTCAATCCCCTTCCAATTCAAAGTTCTGAACTTGTGTACTATTGGAAACATCAAAACAAAAGCACCTTAGTGCAACGCGTTTGTTTTCGTTGCGTGGCTGTGGTTTAATTGACAACATGACAATCGAAACAATACCGGAGGCACAGGATCTTGAAAAAGATAAACTTATTGATCCCCGCGCGTATGAAGTCGCTGACTGTGGAAATTATGCGGAGATCGTAAACACGCTTACCAAAGAAAATTTACTCAACGAGGAGATCGAGCGAGTACAAGATTGCTACAAAACGACCCTCGAACATGCGGTATGGATGACCGAGAAAGACTGGGAGATGCTTACGGTCATGGACTGCTATGACAACCGGACAGCGCACCACTGCGTAGAGACGCTCCGCATCGCAGAAGACAGGATCGAGCGATTCAAGGCGGGTGGAAAAAAGTTTTCTGAATTAATAAAAGACGAGGAGGTCCCACTCGATGAATTTTTTCGCGCATGCTTGTTCCATGACATCGGGAAATGCCTTATTCCACGCGCTATTTTAAATAATTCCTTTTTCGATGAAGATTTCGACACTCAGCTTTGTAACGACATTTTTCGAGGCGGCAAAAAAGAGTTTCTCGCTGCTATTGAAAAAACAACAGGACATATTTTCGAGGGGGAAGGAAATGACATGGATCTACGTGAATATTTGCGAACGAACCACGTTCACACGATGCGGTATGTTCCTGCAATAGAAATGTTGAGCGAGGAGGATATTAATGTTGCGCGCGAGCGCTTTCCGAGTCTCAATTTTTCAAAAGCGACCCTTGCAGATATTCTTGAATTTCACGAAGAAAATTCGGAAAATATATTACTTGCTCAAGGGTTTGATATGGCGGCCAATATTGCGGGTAAGCACCACAACTACCGCAAACTAGAGATGCGTTTCCCTGTGAGTACAGACATCCTCGGGGTGACCATCGCACTCGAGGAGCTCCTCACACTCTCAGACATGAAGCAAGCGTTGTCAGCGAAACGCTCTTACAAAAACTCTCTGAATTCACCATTGATCCTTCATAATCTTATATTTGAGGCAGAGAGGCACGAGATCAGTCCTGTCATAACAAGTTTGTGGGTCGAGCAAGAGCTTGCGCTTATTTCCTCCGAAGAACGTCGAGGGCATGATGAGCAAACAATCTTTGCGATTCATGAATGCGAAGAATTCATAAAAAAACACCAATCGCTGGTTGAAGATTTTGTTAATGCTATCCAAAACAAAACTGTTGAAACGAGTACTTACTAGAAATTACATATTCAAATAATTATCCAATTATCCATAAACTGGGAATTGTTCCTTTTGGAGTGATCTACTATTTCGTATGGAAAAGATAATGAACACATCCTCCTCTCATGTCGAAGTACATTCAAATACATCTGGGCGACAACTTAATTGGCTTAGGGCGGCAGTGCTCGGCGCCAACGATGGCATTGTCTCTATCGCAGCTCTTGTAGTCGGTGTCGCAGGAGCGTCTGAATCTTTGAATTTCATTCTCGCTGCGGGTATATAGCGGGGATTCTCGCCGGTGCACTCTCGATGGCGGTTGGCGAGTATGTTTCCGTGAGCACACAGAGAGACACTGAGCGAGCGCTTATAGCAAAAGAGTTGCACGAACTCGAAAATGAAGCTGAGCACGAGTTAAACGAGCTGGTAATGCTCTATGAGGCGAAAGGACTGACACACAGAACAGCTACCACTGTCGCACAGGAACTCACCGCACACGACGCCTTTGTGGCCCATGTTGACGCAGAGCTACACATTGACCCCAACAATCTAACCAATCCATGGCACGCAGCATTTGCATCTGCCTCATCATTCTTTTTTGGTGCAATGATACCCCTTGTTGCAGTAATTGTTCCCTCACCAACACTGCGTGTCCCCGTCACTTTTATTGCGGTTCTCTTTGCGCTCGTGATTACAGGTTCACTCAGTGCCCACACAGGCGGCGCAAACAAAACACGCGCAACAATAAGAGTTGTGTTTGGAGGTGCGCTTGCCATGGTAATAACCTTTGCTGTTGGAAAACTTTTTAGCATTAATGGAGTGTAATTGCATTCGCCGCGATCCAAGCAGACTGGTTGTATAATTCTCGAAAATTCCCTAAAATGAGATAATGAAGAAATTCGCGGAAGAGAACCCTTTTTTTGTTGCATTACCAATAGCTATTATTGTTTTTTTCAGCGTCCTCACGTGGGGAATGTCCATGTTGCGACAGCCCCAAACTCCAGACTTATGGGGATCCTTGGCCGCTGTTGTGGTATCGCAGGATGAAACAATATCTACCACTACGCCACACATTGTTGATATGCATCCACGTTTCGAATACATAGAAGTACTTGATAGCTGCGGACCATACTATACGGGAGCCTGTGTCAATATGCGTTCAGGACCTGGCGAGGAATATCCGATAATTGGGCGCCTGCGCACTGGCGTAGTGCTCAAGGTTGCGGACACGGTGATACAGGATGAACATGCGTGGCATAGGATTATGTTTGACGAGGGTGTGCGGTATCCTGAACGAGTAACGGGAGACTGGTATGTTTCTGCTGATTATGTGCAATTGTTCACAGACAAAGGCGACGAGATTTTGGCGACTCACGCAGACGGCAAAAATGCTAAACTCATTATCGTAGACCTTTCTGAACAAATGCTATACGCCTACGATGACGACACATTGTTTATGCAAGAACCAATCTCGACGGGTCTTGAGTTTACACCAACACCCCGTGGCACATTTACGGTGTTCAAGAAAACTCCGAGCCGTTACATGCAGGGTCCGATACCTGATGTTAGCGATCAATACTTTGACCTGCCTGGTGTACCTTGGGATCTATATTTCACCAATGAGGGAGCAGTCATCCACGGTGCCTACTGGCACGATAATTTTAGTAAACCGTGGTCTCACGGATGCGTCAATTTATCGCCCCAAAAAGCAAAGGAACTCTATCAATGGGCCAATATCGGCACGTCTATTATCGTGCGTGATTGATTAAAAACCAAACTCAAATCCTTGCGTGTATTATATATATGTGTTAGCGTCAACCAATGATACCATATATTAGTGCGCCAATAATTTATCCGGCCAGCGCGCCGTTTGAGATTAGTATCGCAAAAGCTCCAACGGTCCCCTTTTATTCTCAATTTAAGGATATTCAGTCTTTGAGTTGGAAAAAAAATGGTTGCGGAATAGCCAGTATGGCAATGCTGATTGAATTTTACAAACCCGGAACCGTGTCAGTGGATAAATTACTAACGCAAGCTATTGCATCAGGTGCTTACAAGCAGGATGCTGGTTGGAAACACAGGGAGCTTGCTCTCCTGTCTAAAAAATACGGACTTGAAGGAAAAAACTATGACCTTTCAAATTCTGACAAAAACGTTGCCTTTGCACAGTTCAAAGATTTTTTAGAAGACGGCCCCGTAATAGCATCCGTGTATAATAAGTTTGACCCAAAAAGTACGGTACCTCATCTGGTGGTCATAAACGGCATCAAGGGAGACACTGTCTACTATAATGACCCGGCCGCCAAAACTGCGGGAAAAGAAATTTCCACTGCCGATTTTCTCAAAGGTTGGAAAAAAAGATTCATAGTTGTAAGACCGGCAAAAGAGAGCAATAAGATTATACTAACCAAAAAATAGATTTAATATTTTTCATTAATTACATGCAAGAAAGTTTCCCAAACCCAATTGAAGAAAGAGAGCGAGTCAGACTAGAGTATGTCGCTCTGGCTATTGAGCTTAGCGAAAGCAACGAAATCTTTCCTTTTCCTGGAATCGACCCGGAAGGATATTCAAAAGTAAAAGCTGTTGAGGAGGAATATCCGGGTTACGGCACACCGATAGACGAACTAATTGGGAGATTTAAAAATGAAGGGATAAAGGTTGTCATGAGCGACGACCCCAAAAAAAGTGGCACTGTTTATATCTTACCAGCACTGAGTAGTGATATTGAAAATGACAACGTTTTCCCGAGACAACTGCAAATAGTTGAAACGGTGGACGAGAGACTGAAGAAGTTGATTTTAATAGGACGAAGTCGTGTGTAAAAAACGGGGGGATTATTAAAGTAGCAACTTCCCCCTCAACTTAGTAGCTTGACTTTTTTAGCTGGATATGCTAAACTGTAACTACAAAAGTAGTAGGGAGAGGTTGTAGGGAGATGTCGATTTCGAATCAACTGATTCGTGGCTTGGCCATAAACTAAGTCGCGGCTATATTTTGTATATTAGTTAGGTTAAATAAATTAAATTTTATGAAAGGTATTGTAAAAAAAGTTACTGACAAGGGTTTTGGTTTTATCACCGCAGAAGGTTTGGACAAGGATTTGTTCTTCCACTCAAACTCACTCGTAGGTGTTGCATTTGACGACATTCGTGAGGGTGACGAAGTTACTTTCGAGACCGAAGATGGTCCTAAAGGGAAGAGCGCAGTAAACGTAGAGCGCGTATAATGACTCAACAAAAGACCCATCGGCATATGCCGATGGGTCTTTTGTTTTTATATATCACAATGTAGTGCAAGTTGCGCACATTAGGTGTAAAATTAAAAAGTACAAATCGCACACCATGAAACTACGCACAAAAGCCACATTGTTTTTTGGAGCATTCCTTATCACTATCGCCCTCGGCATCACACTTTACGCTGAATATGTTGTTGGAAACGTTTTCAAAAAACAGGCGACAAGCAACCTCCGCATCGTTGCCGAACAAAGCGAAAGTGCTTATCTTGCTTTTTTGGGGAGCATGAAGGTGCGAGTTCTCGATTGGACATCGGACGATATGGTTCGAAAAATAACAAAAGGGGTGCTTGCCACTTCAGAGGGATCTCCTGACCGAACGCGGCTCGCAAAAGAATTCACCACATATTTGAACGAAAAAAAGATGCCTTTTGACAAGACTATCTTCCTCGCCGACCTTCTTGACAAAAACGGTATCATTATCGCCTCGACACATCCAGAACGTATCGGGAAGGACGAACGAAACGAGGAGGCTGAACATCGCAAGGTGCATGATTTTGACCGAACGATTAATTCAAAGTTTGGAGAGGTGTTTTTCGGCACTATCATATTAAACGGGAAAGATGGCAACACAGATCCAACGCTCAATGTGACCGCGCGACTCTTTGACATAGACCAGAGCGGAGAGATAAAACCTCTCGACGCAATTCTCCTTGTTTATTTTTCTAATGTGGTAGAAATTGCCGACATTCTCGGCTCTGGTGCAAGCATTTATGCCGGATTACCTTCAACAACGGGGAGATTAACAAACGCCGCGCTCATAGAAAGTTACCGTACATCAGAACTTTATCTCGTCAACAATGAGCAATTCATGGTTACCCCATCGCGTACAATAAAAGATGTAAGTGTGAAGCAAAAAGTTGACACGCTCCCCGTACACGAGTGTTTGGAAAACGGAAAAGAGATAAATGGAGAGTACGATAACTATCAAGGGGTTCGCGTATTGGGCGCCTCAATGTGTTTTCAAAGAGAGGGTGTTACACTCTTGGTAGAAATTCAAAAGGAAGAAATTTTTGCGCCATTAAGAGCGCTTGTGCAATCTACGGTAGTTGTTACGGTAATAGCTTTTGCTCTTGGTTTTCTGATCATCGATATTTTCATTCGGCGGCATATTGCGCGCATCAGTGACGTTGTTTCAATTGCGAAGCAGGTGTCAAAAGGTAAGTTTAATCTTTCTATGAAGGTGCATACAGAGGACGAGCTGGGTTACCTTGCCTCAGTGTTCAATGTAATGATACATTCTGTTTATGAAAATCAAAAATATCTTCAGGATTCAAAACACAAAGCTGAGGAAGAAAGAGCAAAAGATGATGCTCTCTTAGCAAGTCTAGGTGAAGGAATGATTGCTACGGATAAATCCGGGAACATCATCGCAATAAACCACATCGCAGAGACACTTCTTGGACTTAAAGCCACTGCTGCTATCGGGAAAAAAGCTTCTGACATATGCGAAGCATTAGATGAAAACGGCAAAGAAATCCATGAGGAACAGCGAACATTCGCTGTGACGACCACTGTTGGAGTCGCCACAATTTCTAAAATAATGCATTATCGCCGAAAAAACTATGGATACTTCCCTGTGGCAATCACAGTAACTCCCGTTATGCTTAAAGGCAAGGCTATAGGCTCCATTGAAATATTCCGCGACATCACCAAGGAAAAAGAAATTGAAAAAACGCGTGGAGACCTCCTATCTCTCGCTTCGCATCAGCTGCGCACACCGCTTTCTGGCACCAAGTGGCTCATTGAAACACTGAAAAGAGGATTGCATGGACCACTCACCGCAGGTCAAACAGAATACCTCGATGAGATCTACAAAATCAACGAACGAATGACAGGACTCGTGCATGACATGCTTGACGTACTTCGCATGGAAAGTGACGGCGGGCAAGCAAAAAAGGAAAATGTTTCAATAAAAGATCTGCTTGCCACGGTTTTTGAAACACTCCACGGTGTGGCTGAAAGTAAAAAAATTATCATCCGACTACCTGACGATGGGGACTATGTGGTGAACACCGACCGTATACTTTTACAAAATATCCTTGAAAGTCTGCTGACGAACGCAATCAATTATTCTAAACCTGGTCGCGAGGTCGCGATCAGTATCGAACAAAGATTGCGGGCGAATCGCGTAGCGCAAGACTCAGACTCCAGGAGTGAATCCCCTGATGAAATTATATTCGCAGTAAAGGATTCCGGCATAGGGATTCCGCGCGACGAGCAACGACAAATTTTTGAACGATTTTATCGCGCTTCAAATGCAAAGACCTTCGATACTCGTGGGAGTGGTCTTGGACTCTATATTGCAGCGATGCTCGCAAAAAAAATAGGGGCGCATCTTTCGTTTGAATCCAAAGAAGGCGTGGGCTCGACCTTTTATGTTCATCTTCCACTTGGGCCAGACGCCTTGCCTCAAAACACGACTAGTGTATAATAAAAAGCATAATCTTATATATATATGAACCATGTATTAATTGTTGAAGACGAAGATTTCTTGGTACGAGCATTGAAAGACAACTTGGTTTCCGATGGCTACAGCGTTTCTGTTGCCATGGATGGCGAGGCGGCTTTCGATGAATTGAAGAAGAAAACACCGAGCCTTATTTTGCTTGATCTTTTGCTCCCAAAAAAGAACGGGTTTGATGTATTGAAAGAAATTCGCCAGAGTCCGGAGTGGCAACTTATCCCTGTGGTCATTCTCTCCAACCTCGGCGAAGACTCTGAAATCAAGCGTGCGCTCGAGCTCGGCGCAAACGATTATTTCGTGAAATCGCAACATCCAATCCAAGAGGTGATGGAAAAGGTGCGCGAGTATCTGCAAGGGAAAGGTTCAACAAAGGGAGGAATGTAGAATGTTGAATTTGGAACCATAAAGAAAGGGGGCATCGCCAAAGCCGATGCCCCCTTTCTTTATTTCTAAATTTCTAACTACCTTCCCACTTGGAGGCAAAGCCTCCAAGTGAATTATATTTCCTCTGGGTCCTCGCGTCTCTTCAAAATATCATCGAGAGACAACAAGGCGAACTTTTTATATTCAGCGCTATTTCGAAATTGCCCTAGGATAATTCCCTTCTCACAAATACCATCTGCCATTTTACCTTTCTCCGTATACTCTCCCCAGCTTGATCTACTCTCCACCAACTTGGAGGTTGAGCCTCCAAGTTGGTGGACGCGGTCATTTAAATTTACATATGCACTCACGTGGAGTAGGTATTCATTTGAATCTATGTGGACAGCCTTAAACCTTCCCTGAAAAAGGGAGCCATTTCTTTTTTCTTTTTCATTAAAATACATCGTGTAACCAGTAGACAAACGATGCATAAATTTTTCTACCCCACGATCAGCAGTCTGCATAAGAAGAAAGTGGTAATGATTAGCGTTCAAACAATACGCAACAAAATCCACCAGCAGCACTTCCTCTTCCTCCAACTTGGAGGTTGAGCTTCCAAGTTGCTTGTTAAAAGAATTTTGATAGATACTCCCTATCGGGTCAAGCACGTTGAATTCGACCATACTCTGGAAAAACCTGTCAATGTCCGCTTGGTCTGAAAAAATATTTCTCTTATCAACTCCTCTGTTATAAATATGATAATACTCGCCTTCAATAAATGCTGTTTTCCTTTGTGACATGCCATTCATTGTAGCACTTGGAGGTTGAACCTCCAAGTGCTGGGTGTGCTTTTTTGTCTTGTAAACTGCTTGACTTACGGGGTATAATATTTAGGAAATATGCGCTCATTCCTCCGCAAACTAACTACAAAAACATTTACTATTATTTCTGCTATTTATTTTGTAGTGGTAGGGTTTTTATTTTTTCAAAACGAAGTTAGCGCTGCTGTTTCTATCCGTAGCGCAGGAGCATATGTGAGTGGCATATCCAACCTAACACCAATTATCCCTGCCTCTGCTGCCACTGGTGATATTATGCTTCTGATATACGGCACAAAACCATACAATGACGCCCCAACTGTAACAGCAGGTTGGACAAGCATCGGCTTCGCAACAGATGGAACGATAGCTGCAGGAAATGATGTTGGCTCAATGCAAACGAGAATTTATTATAAAGAGCACATAGGATCAGAAACAAATCCGACTGTTACCAATACTACTAATAGTGTTTCTGGGGCCGTAATCATCGCATTTCAAAAAGGCGCGAGTGAAGTGTGGGAAACTCCTGTTGGTGCAGGAGGTGGAGACGCAACTGCTGGAACCGGATTTTCCGTTACAACTTCTGTTAACCCCGGGATCACAGCTGGGGATATGCTAGTTGGGTACGCGGCAATTCGCTCTGATGCTGGTACTCAATCAGCAATTGCTATTACCGCTACGGGTTTAACTGTCGGGGCATTTACAGAGTCCCCCTCTGCTGATTTAGCTACCAACTCAGGAGGTGACATGGCAATGTCTGGTGGCTACAGACTTGTAACAGCTGGTACAGCGTCAGACGCACCTGTTTATGCATCAACGCTCGCCACATCACATACCGGATCTGCATTTATAGTAAGATTGCGAGCAACAACGCCCCCCGCCGTCCCCACGGTCACCTCGCCCACCGCAACATCCATCGCCACAACAGGCGCAACGCTTGGCGCAAACGTTACGTCTCTCGGTGTGCCTGCATCCATCTCTGCGCGCGGAACTTGCTGGGGAGAATCATCAGCGCCAACAATAAACTGTACTCCTGCATCAGGTTTAACTACTGGTGTGTTCACACATGCTCGCACAGGAATGTCCCCTGGAACTTTTTACTACTACCGTGGCTATGCAACCAATTCTACTGGCACGGGATATTCAACTGATGGTACATTCACAACGACCGCTTCCGCCTCTGGCTCCGTCTCTGCTTCCCCATCTTCGTGTACCATTTCATCGGGAGCAAGTACCTGTACTGTGCAGTTCACATGGGCCATCAGCAATGCGACATCGCCAAATCTTTACAACTTCACTAGGTCAACAGAATATTCAGCGTTGGCCTCTGGCACTGGTGTCTCATACGCAATCACTAATGGAGTGAACACTGTGCAGGTGCGCGACAGTAGTACTGTGCTTGATTCAACAAGCGTAACAGCAAGTTGCGAGGCCGGCACTTCGTGGAGTGGTGGTGTTTGTACGGCGATTGTAACTTACTACACTATCTTTGCATCATCAGGAGTAAATGGAACAGTTGAACCAACAGGCACATCTACCATTGCGCAGGGTGGCTCACAAATTTACTCCATTACCCCTAACTCATTATATGAAGTCGCGACATTGTTAATAGACGGTGGTCCTGTTACAGCAACGACAACTTATACATTCACAAACGTAACCGCAAACCACACAATCAGCGCAACATTCAGCCTTCTGCCAGTTACGCACACCATTACCTCAAGCGCTGGCTCAAATGGCACAATTGACCCACTCGGGGCGATTGTGGTTCTAAATGGCGCTTCGCAAGCATTTAGCATCACCCCAGAGCCTGGCTTTTACACAGCATCGCTCCTTGTAGACGGTGGCAATGTCGCAACAACAAGTCCTTATACATTCACAAACGTCACAACAAACCACACCATCACTGCGACATTTGCACAAATTCCAACACCTCCTGGCTCGTTCACTATCATCGCAAGCCAAAACCCAAATGGTACTGTAGCGCCAAGTGGCTCAACTACTGTGACAGAGAGCGCATCACAAACATACACCATCACCCCAAACTCTGGATATGATGTTGGGTCATTGATTATTGATAGTTTTACTGTTGCCACATCCACTTCATATACTTTTACAAATGTTACTGCCGACCACACTATAGAAGCGACTTTCACGGCGCTTCCCGAAACGCCAGTGATGGCAACAGTAAGGAGGCTCGCAAGTATCACATTTTCTGGAAAAGCCTTCCCGAGTGGGAAAATTTCAATTGTCCGAAAAGAGCTCGGTAATGAAATTGCAACAAAGGAACATGGCACGACAGACGAAAACGGATTCTTTAATATTAGATTCACAGACCTTCAAACTGGAGCGCACAGCTTTGGTCTCCTAATAAAAGACCCCGAGGGCAGAACTTCACAAACAAAATTCTTTCTCGTTGACGTAAGTAGAGGTGATGAAATATTTAAGGACATAATAGCTCCGCCAACTGTTGATATTTTAAACGGGCAAGTTTCGCGCGGAGGAAATCTAAAAGTTTTTGGTTATGCTTCTCCTGGCCATACCATTCGCATCTATTTAGATGATATACTAGTCAAAGAGGCGCTTGCAGGGCGCGGAGGTGTGTACTCGTTTGATATACCCACAGGAGTATTTGATTTTGGACAACACAAAGTCAGAGCAAAACAAATAAACCTTGACGGTGGCGTCGCGAGTGATTTCTCAACAGGAAGAACATTCATTGTGTCCAAACTTGCTATAGTAAAGGCAGACCTCTCTGGCGACGGAAAGATTGACATCAAAGACTGGAGCATCTTTCTCGCGCGCTGGGGCGCAAAGAATTCTCTGGGCAGGGCTGGCATCGACTTGAACGAGGACGGGAAAGTAGATATTGGAGATTTTAGTATATTTATCAAAACAATTAGAAAAAAATAATATGGCGCGGAGCATTAAAATTAGTTTCATTTTCGGGCTTGTAGCGTTTTTTGCAAACACAGCAGATGCCGCTTCCCTTTTCTTTACGCCCGGAACCGGCGAGTATGGCATTGGAAAAGAAATCGCCGTCGATCTTAAAATAGATAGCAGTGACACGGGTATCAATGCGGGGCAAGCGACTATACGCTACCCCAAGGATATTTTGGAAGTGAAGTCTATCGACAAAACAGACTCAGCTTTCAACTTCTGGCTTGAGGAACCGGCTTTTTCCAACGCAGACGGCGCAATCACGTTTTTAGGGGGTACCCCGTATGGTATTTCCGGCGCGTCTATTCAGGTTCTTCATATTATTTTTATTACTAAGACCGCCGGCACGGGAACGCTTTCTTTTGCAGATGCGGCAGTGACAGCATCGGACGCTAGTGGTACAAACGTTTTGTCCAAAACAGAGGAAGCGGCATTTACCGTTTCTCTTGCCACACTTCCGCCTATCATTACTCCGCCGACACAGATCAAGAGAGAGCCCGTAGCGCCAAGCGGACTTCCAATAAAGCCCATACTCAATGTTCCGCTCTACACGGACAGTGCAGAGTGGTACAACCACTCAAACATCTTTAACGCATCATGGGCTCTCCCGCGCGATATTTCCGATGTTGTCACAGCGCTCAACAAGCAACCGAGCTACACACCCGCAGAAAGCGAAGGGCTCTTTGACAACAAGATGTTTCAAGCACTCTCCGACGGAGTATGGTATCTCCACGTGCGGTTCAACAACGACATCGGATGGGGCACAACGAGCCATTATCGTATTGCCGTCGACACAAAACCACCGCTTCCGTTTGAGGTTACCTCAACAGAAAGCGAAGTGAGCGACAACCCAAATCCAATATTTAAATTTAAAGCGAGTGATGCGCTCTCGGGTCTTCGTGAATATCGCGTGCGAGCCGGTACCGAGAATTGGATTGTAATTCCTGCAAAAGATTTCAAGGGCTTATTCGCGCTCCCCATCGAAAACCCCGGCAAATACCATGTCACCGTCCAAGCAGTGGACAATGCGGGGAACAGCATCGAGAGCGGTATCGACCATGAGACACTCGCGATTGCATCGCCCACATTCACCTTCGTGACCGAAAAACTCTTTTCAGAAGAAGCGCAGGGGCTCTCCTTGAAAGGCACGGCACTCCCTTCTACAGAAATACTTCTCGCGCTCAAAAGCGGGAGCACTGTCATTGCGTCGAGCACTCTTCCGGTAAACGCGCAAGGAAACTGGGAATTCACTTTTAGCGACCCGCTTCGCAACGGAAGCTATATAGCAAGCATCCAAAACAGAGACGCTCGCGGAGCGCGCAGTCTCGTGGTTAATTCTCCGACAATACAGGTCACTGGCAAATACACAAATATCATCCTTGTCACGCTCATTGCGCTCGTTGGCGCGCTCGCTTTGGGAACATGGTATTACAAAAAACGCAACAAACAAATATCCCTCCGTGTCGGTGTCGCACAAAGTGATGCGTCGAAGGTATTCAAGATGATAGAAAATGATATAGAAAAATTAAACAGTGCGCGAAGCACCCCCACAACAGCCGACGACGAATTTCTCGCAAAGAAACTCTCGGAGAACGTAAAAAAGATGGGTGTCTATATTAAAGAAGAAATCGACCGCGCGGACGACTAAGGCGAACATGTCGCACAATTAACATGGAACGAAATACAGAAAGCGCCGATTGCCTTCGGCAATCGGCGTTCCTGTCAGTTGTCAATGGTCAAATGTTAAATGTTTTTCCCTTTGCAGGACACACATCTACAGCCGTATGGCTTTATATATTCATCTGTATATTCCTCGCCATAATCATAGTTGAGCTCCTCCCCTGCTTCAATGCGCTTGACCGCCTTCACAAACACACGACCTCCGATGATGTCAACTTCACAATTTGGTTTGCAAGAATGGTTTATATACCGCGCAGTGTTGGAGCGAGCGCTTCCATCGATCATCCTCGTTGCACTTGTTTCAAATAGATATTTATTCTCTGGGTAATCCTCGACTTCTTTTTTGCCGCTTATAATCTTTCCCACATATTCAATAATCCAGGTACCTCGTTTGATTGGTTCTGCGGCAAAAAGCCCGAGTCCCGCACTCGACTTCTTTACTTTATATTTTACATCTCCGATTTTTGGAATTGGCATAATTAAACTGCAGTGTACCAAAAGTCCAAAGTGAAGTAAACTACAAGAAATGGAAACCAAAAAAACAAAAAATGAGATCAGTTGCGATGTTGTTGTTGTTGGTGGCGGACCAGCAGGAATGATGGCGGCGATACATGCGGCAAAAACAGGCGTATCTGTCATTCTCATTGAAAAAAACAAAATGCTTGGGAAAAAACTGCTTATTACGGGGGGTGGGCGATGCAACATCACCAACGCGACGTTCGACAACCGCGTGCTTGCGCAAAAATACGGAAAGAAAGGCAAGTTCCTCCTCTCCCCATTTTCAAAATGGGGCGCGAAAGAAACGATTGATTTTTTTGAATCCCATGGAATACCTACCAAGGTCGAAGCCGAAAATCGCGTATTTCCCCAAAGTAACTCCGCACAAAGCGTGCTGGATGTTCTGGTAAGCGAGCTCAAAAACTCTGGGGTGAAAGTTCTTGCCGGCTCCCCTGTCGTCAAAATAAAATTATCAAAAAATATGCTATTGGATGTAGAGACCGAGGACACAGTTATTGCCGCAAAAGCATTTGTTCTCACCACAGGTGGCACCGCACGACCTGAAACAGGTTCGTCGGGGGACGGATTCAAGTGGCTCAAAAAATTTGGACATACTATTGGCACACCAAGTGTCGCTCTCGTACCAATCAAAACAAAAGAGGGGTGGTCGCACAAACTCCAAGGCTTGTCGCTCCAAAATGTGAAAGTTACGCTCATTGACGCAAAGGTGCGCTCAAATGCCATGGTTGGCAAAATCCTTTTTACTCACTTTGGGCTTTCTGGCCCACTCATTCTCAACATGAGCCAATCTATCGGCGAGGCACTCCGCGAGGGTACGGCGACCCTTGAGCTCGACCTCTTCCCCAGCCTAGACCAAACGATGCTCGACGAAAAACTTCGCGAACATCTCACAAAAGCCCAAAATAAAAAATGGGCAAACGCCCTCGCTGGGTTTGTGTCGCCCCTTCTTGCTCCGGTGCTTGTAGAACTTTCGGGCATTAACCCAACGCTACCAGTCAACAAAGTGGAACGTACTGCCCGCCTCGCTTTTGTAAGAAAACTCAAGGCGCTTATTCTTACACCAATAGGGTTGCTCTCAAAAGAAAAGGCTATCGCCTCATCTGGTGGCGTCGCACTCGAAGAAGTTGATTTCAAAACAATGCGCTCACAAAAAATAGGAAATCTTTATCTGGCAGGCGATATTCTCGACTTCAACCGCCCGTCAGGTGGTTTTAGTCTCCAAATATGCTGGTCGACAGGATTTGTTGCAGGCAAAAATGCGAGAGGCACAGAATAATAGGCAATCTGCACTGGCTATTTTCCCAGCTTGAATGTAAAATACAGGATAATACGTTCACAATCAAAAATCATGGCAGAGACAACAAACAATGCGAATAATGAGTTTTCCCATCCGAACGGCAAACACAGAGCGAGAAACACTCTTATTATTGTTGGTGTTATTCTCGTCGCATTTGGTATTGGCGGGTCACTCATCGCCTCACAAGGAATCAAAAAATTCTTCTGGGAAGCCCGCACAAAGTCGGAGATTAAAACAGTTATTGAATTGTATAGGGATTTAAATGAAACTGATATTGTTCACTGGCAAGAACGCGATGCACAGAGCCGCATAGAAACTTTTGGGCTGAAGATCAAGCAGTATCTTCCAAGCGTCGCTGCATTGAAAATTTTCACGCCTGACGGAACAATCGCATGGACTGATTTGCGAAACATTGAACCGGGGTACCACGAGCCAGGCATCGAAGCCGAGATCAATGAAGTCGCAGCCGCCGAACAAATGATAAAGGGTGCAAGTGAGGCAACAAAGAGAGAGCTCGACAAAGCAGATCTGCTTGAAGTTTGGACAGTAATAAAAAACGCACAAGGAGAACCAATCGGCTTTATTGAACTCTATTTTGATAGTACTGATATCACAACGTTTATCAAAAAAATCCAGTACTATATCTGGGGCACAATCACTTTTGTGCTCGTTATTATCATCGTTTTACTTCGTCTCACGTTCCGAAAACAAGACGATCTTATTGTTCATCAAGCTCATGAACTTTCCAATGTGATCGAAAAAACACCTATTGGAATTTACATAATCAACCAAAAAGGAACTATCACGACAATCAACAAAAAAATGCTTGAACTCCTTGATGAAAAAGACGCTCGAAAAATTATCGGGCAAGATATCTTCACGCTCTCTTCTGTTCAAAAACTGAACATCGAAGGGTTAATCCATGAAGCGCTGCTAGGCACTCCGTTCAAAAAGGAAACAACCTGCACCACCGATAACGGAAACAAGCTCTGTCAATATTACCAGGCTACCCCGCTTTTTGATAGTGAGGAAAAATCTGTTGAGCAAGTCCTTCTTACGGTCGAAGATATCACCAACCAAAAGAAACTTGAAATAGATCTTGTCTCAGAAGCCAAAGGGCTCGAATCGCTCGTTACCGAACGCACCAAGAATCTTGAAGAAAAAATTGCAGAACTTGAACAGTTCCAGCGCGTGACAGTGGATCGGGAAATACGCATGGCAGAACTAAAGCAACAAATCGAAAAAATGCGCATCAAGCTCGAGAAGTTAGGAGCTACCGCCGAGACAGCCTAGGACCGCTAAGCCTCATTTTCTTCAGATTAATGGCACAAAATCACGAACTCTGTAAACTCATTTTATGAATAACGGACACATTGATTTTGAAAAAGCGCTCAGGTTTGAAATTTCCCTTGTTGTTCTTTTTATTGCAACATTTGCACTCTACGTAGGAGGATTATTACCAGAAAAGTTTGAAGGACAAATCATTGGAATTGTTGGGTTTGTAGGAATATTTCCTGTAGCACAGAGTGCGTTTCGTTCTTTGCGTGAACAAAAAATAAATGTTGACCTTCTCGCGACAATCGCGCTTTTTTTCTCATTCATAAGCGCCGAGTGGGGCTCGATGCTTTTCATAAACCTCATGCTCGCTGGGGCACGAGTTCTTGACTTGTATACAAAAAGACGTGTTCGAATCTCGCTCGAGAGTCTCACAAAGTTAAAGCCCTCGAAGGCACGTATTCTTCGAGGAGCAGAGTCCTTAGAGGTTCCTCTTGCAGATGTACGAATCGGCGACCTCGTGGTTGTAAATCTCGGCGAGCAAATACCTGTTGATGGGTCAGTCTTCGAGGGTTCTGCGACAGTAAGCCAAGCATCCTTGACTGGTGAATCTGTGCCTGTGCTTCGGGAGCCAGGTTCGTCTGTGCTTTCTGCAACCGTTGTTGTTTCCGGAAATATTATCATTCGCACGGAACGCATCGGTGCTGAAACCACCTTCGAGCGAATGATAAACCTCATTGAGGCCTCTCATGACGCAAAAACAAGAATGAGAACGTTCGCTGAGCGTTTTTCAAGCTGGTACATCGGCATTATGCTTGTAGTTGCAGTAATTCTTTATTTAATAACAAAAAATACGCAACTCGTGCTGGCAGTTGTGCTTGTAGTGTGTGCGGATGACATTGCTATTGCTGTTCCCCTCGCATATATAATCGCGATAGGCACAGCAGCACGCCGTGGAATTATTGTAAAAAGCACCGATTTTCTGGAACTTGTGACAAAAATCACTACCCTTGTTGTAGACAAAACGGGAACACTAACGCTCGGCAAACTAGCAGTTGAAGATGTTCGGGCGTTTGGTGACACAACCACGGAGCAATTACTTGAGCTCTCTGGGATTATTTGTGCGCGTTCAAACCACCCAGTCTCAAAAGCAATAATGGAATATGCTAAGGAAAAGGGTTGCTCCTGCACACCGCTAGATCATTTTAAAGAAATCGAAGGTCGTGGCATCGTCGGGACTGATTTCAATGGCAAGGAAATAATAATTGGCAGACTTGAGTTTTTAAATGAACGAGAAATTAAACTTGAGCACGAAGCAAAAGTAGCAACAGATGGCTGGGTATCCAAGGGCTACAACATAACACTTATTGCTTTGAGTGGTAATGTGATTGGAATGTTCGCTCTCGCTGACAAGATGCGCGAAGGAGTAATTGACGCAATGAGTGTCCTCAAAAAAACCGGCGTTAAAGAAATTATAATGCTCACAGGTGACAATGAAGGAGTGGCAAAAAAAATTGCAGACCACCTTGGTATCGACAAATACTATTCAAAACTTCTTCCAGAACACAAAGTTTTCATTCTTAAAGATTATCTTGGAAAACAAGGAGGGGTGGTGGCAATGATAGGAGATGGGGTAAACGACGCCGCTGTGATAACCCGTGCCGATATTGGCATAGCAATGGGTGGCATCGGATCCGATGTCGCAATAGAATCAGCCGACATTGTTCTTATGCAAGATAATTTTGGAAAAATCCTCGAACTGCGCAGTATCGCCAGAAAAGTTTCTGCTGTAGTACGTGAAAACTTTATTATATGGGGTGTGGTAAACGGAGTAGGACTTTATTTGGTATTCGCCCATATCATAGGTCCGTCAGGCGCCGCCGCATACAATTTCCTCACCGACTTCCTCCCTATCGCAAACTCTCTTCGTCTTTTCCGTTATCGCCAAAACAATATATACTAAATGATATGAATTTTTCCCCGTATGCTCAAAGTAATACCGAAAAAATAACAAAACTTTTTTCTGTCAATCCAGCACAGGGACTTTTGTCTGCGGAAATTGAAGGTCGGCGGAAAGAATCAGGAATGAACATACTTGAGGAAAGTAAAATTAGCCCGCTAAAAATTTTCCTTCGTCAATTTAAGTCATCCTTTATTTATTTGCTTCTTTTTGCGACAGTACTCTCATTTTCTCTTGGACAAACCACTGAAGGTGTGATGATTCTTATATTTCTCTTTATTAATGCATCCCTTGGATTTTACCAAGAGTATCGTTCTGAACAAACAGTTCTGCTTCTCAAGCGCTATGTTACCACTCGCGTCAAAGTAAGACGAGACGGGAGAGTTTCGACTATAAACGCGAGAGAGCTCGTTTTGGGGGATATCGTAATTCTTGAGGCTGGCGACGGAGTACCGGCCGACATTCGCATTATTGAAGAAACAAACCTTGTGGTAAATGAGGAACCATTGACTGGTGAGTCCGTCTCAGTAGACAAAGAGAGCGCACCTCAAGCACACTCTGAAACGGAGCTCTATGAAGCTAAAAATATTTGCTTCTCTGGTACTACCGTTGTTTCTGGGCGCGCAGTGGGTATCGTATTCGCAACAGGCAATCGTACTATGATTGGTGGTATTGCAGAGCTCGCAGGTGGAGCGACACGCGTGAGTAGCTTTGAACAAGAACTCGGTAAATTCAGTCGCTTCATTTTATACCTTGTTATCGGCACACTCACATTTATCTTTGCGGTGAATATTCTCCTTAAAGGTTTCTCTGCAAATATCGTCGAGCTCGCTATTTTTTCTATTGCGCTTGCGGTATCAGTCGTTCCCGAGGCGCTTCCGCTTGTTATGACATTCTCACTCTCGCGAGGAGCACGACGTCTTGCAAAAGAGCATGTTGTTGTGAAGCGCCTATCCTCCATTGAGGACCTCGGCAGCATACAGATGCTCTGCACAGACAAAACGGGCACACTCACAGAAAACAAATTAACAGTCCACCAAACGTGCGGAAATGATGATAGGAGAACCATCATTGCGGGAGTTCTTGGAGGAAGCTATCTCGGCACAAAAGAGCGTGGTGGCACCCCCGACCCGTTTGATACAGCACTTTGGGAGGCACTTTCGCCTGAAGAACAATCTGTAGTCGATTCTCATATTCATCTGAATGATACGCCGTTTGACCCCATCCATAAAAAAAGCAGTGCTACTGTTAAGCACGGAGATGAAACAACGCTAATTGTTCGCGGAGCGCCCGAATCAATAATTAGCAGCTCAAAATTATCCGGCGAAGAGAGTTCAACTATTCTCAAGTGGGTTGCAGAAGAAGGTTTTGCGGGACGCCGCACTCTTGCAATCGCATCAAAAAAAATTATTAATACTGCTGACAATGACGATACAAATCTTACTTTTATTGGCTGTGTTTCCTTTATAGATCCAATCAAGGAAAGTGCGAAACAAGCGATTAAAGACGCACAGGCACTCGGGGTGAAAATCAAAATTTTGACCGGAGATAGTCGCGAGGTTGCAGGCGTGGTTGCACACGAAGTCGGACTCGCTAAAACTCCAGATGATGTCCTCACTGCCCGTGAATTTTTTGCTCTTCCGGATGGTGTGCGTGAATCTGCACTCGAACAAACAAACGTATTTGCTCGCGTATCGCCAGAAGAAAAATATCGCCTGATTGAACTTCTTCAAAAAAATTACCAAGTTGGTTTCCTTGGTGAGGGCATAAATGACGCTCCTGCGCTTAAAATTGCCAATGTTGCCATTGTTGTTGCGAGCGCATCTGACATCGCGCGCGAAGTCTCAGATATTATTCTTCTTGATAAAAGCCTCGCAGTGGTCATCGGGGGTATACGCGAAGGACGCGCAATTTTTGCAAATACAATCAAGTACATTAGGAGTTCTCTTTCGTCCAACTTCGGCAATTTTTATGCAGTTGCAATCTCTTCCCTATTTATCCCATTTCTGCCGATGCTTGCACTACAAATACTCCTTGTAAACCTCCTTTCCGACTTCCCCGCTATTGCTATCGCAACCGACACCGTGGATGATGCCGAACTTCGCGAGCCACGACAGTATAATGTTCGAAAATTAGTTGCAATGGGTACCGTTCTCGGTATCGTTTCAACTGTTTTTGATTTTATAATTTTTGCTTCGTTCTATAAGATAGGCCCCGAAGCGCTCCAGACCCACTGGTTCATTGAAAGTATTTTGACTGAACTCCTCTTCCTCTTCTCAATCCGCTCACGTTCATTCTTCTGGAAAACGAAAGCGCCTTCTGTTATTTTGGTTCTACTTTCAGCACTCGCGGCATCTGCAACATTAATCATTCCATTCACGAGCATTGGGCAGTCACTATTCCACTTTATCGCACCCACAGCGGCTTCACTGGGCTTTGTACTCGGTATTGTTGCTCTCTATTTTATCACTACTGAATTCGCTAAAATAGCCTACTATAAACTTTCCGCTCCTGCGAAATAATGGTATACTTAACACATGCAACTCTCTAAAAAACAAATCATCTGGGGTAGTATTATTATTGCAATTATTATTGCTGGCTATTTTATTGTCAGCAACAAAGAAGGTGCTGTTGTACCAAATACTACAACCATCAAACGCGGCGATGTCATCCAGGAGGTGAGTGTCACGGGTCGCGTTAAACCCACATCCACCGTTGACCTTGGTTTTGAAAAAAGCGGGCGTGTCGCCGGTGTCTATGTGCGCGTCGGAGAGCATATCAATGCAGGCAAAACTCTTGCCGAAGTTGAATCCTCGAGCGCCGAGGGAAGTCTTATGGAGGCCGAAGCGCGTCTCTCGGAGCTCAAACGCGGGTCGCGACCAGAAGAGCTTACTGTCAAAAAAGCCGAGCTCGCAAAATACACTCAAGACCTCGACAACGCATATAGCGGCATCACAGATATTTTTAACGATGCTTTTGCTAAAGCTGATGATGCGCTTCACACAAAGACAACTGGGATCTTTTCAGGTTTTAAAACTTCATCGTACAAATACACTTTTTCTATCTGCGACAGCAAGCAAGCCTTAAACAGCGAGTGGCTCCGCTATACGACCGAGATTGATTTCGATACATGGCGTACGGAAAACACAACACTCTCTATTACTTCTCCTAAAACAGAGCTCAGTGCCGCCCTTGGTCGCACAGGCAAACACCTTGAGGGAGTGCTCGCATTCCTTGAATCGGTCGGTCGCACACTTTCTCTCGACTGCACCATCACAAACAGCAGTCTTGATACATATCGCACAAACATCAACACCGCTCGCACAAACATCACTGCTGCCCTATCGAGCGTAAACACCAAACAACAATCAATCGCAGCTCTTGCGCTCACTGTCGCAAAAGTTGAGGACGAACTCTCCCTCCTTGAAGCAGGTACTGCGAATGAGGTTGTCACTGCACAGGAAGCGCGAGTTCTTTCTGCACGCGGTGAACTTGCAAAATACCGCATTTTTGCGCCAATCTCCGGAGTAATTACCAAAGCTGATATAGAAAACGGTGAAGGTGCTACTGTTGGAAGGACGGTATTTTCAATCATTTCTGATACCTCATTCGAAATCGAAGCGTACATTCCAGAGGCGGATATAGCAAAAATAAAAATCAATGACTCTGCGCGAGTTACACTTGATGCTTACGGATCGGATGTACTATTTGAAGCGCGCGTAACAATGATTGACCCCGCAGAGACAATTATAGACAATGTTCCCACATATAAAACGACGCTTCATTTCGCCAAAAATGATCCTCGCATTAAATCCGGGATGACTGCGAATATCGACATCAGCACTTCTTCGCGCACAAATGCTCTTTTTATCCCTGAGCGCTCGATTATCACACGAAATGGTGAGAAATTTATCCGCACCGTGACTCCCGACAGCACAACAACCGATGTCCGCGTAACAGTAGGCCTCAAAGGCTCCGATGGGTCAATCGAAATCCTCTCTGGCGCAACAGAAGGATCCACCATCATCATGGCGCCAAAGGACTAGGGAATGTTGGTCTCGCGCCCGTTATAAATTCAATATTCCAAATTCTACCCATTTATGCCACTCATTGAAGTCAGGAACCTTACAAAGGTATACGTGAATGACGAAATAGAAACGCCTGTTCTTCATGGTGTTTCATTTGGGATTGAGCGAGGCGAGTTCGTTGCTATTATGGGTCCATCTGGCTCTGGCAAGTCCACCTTACTCCACGTTCTTGGCTTTCTTGACGGATACACTAACGGCTCGTATCGCTTTGAAGACAAAGAAGCAAGTACATACGAGGGTGATGCAATGTCGCATATTCGTAACAAAAAACTTGGTTTTATCTTTCAGTCATTCAACCTTCTCGCACACGCAAGCGTTTTTGAAAACGTTAAACTCCCACTTTTTTATTCAGACATTCCAGAATCAGAATGGACCAAACTAGTAACCGATGCGATAGAAACTGTTGGGCTCACGCATCGTACAGATTTTGACGTCACCCGCCTTTCTGGTGGTGAAAAACAGCGTGTTGCTATAGCTCGAGCACTAGTGTGTAGCCCTGAAGTTATTTTTGCAGATGAACCAACAGGCAATCTGGACTCAAAGTCTGGTGGTGGAGTGATGCAGACTCTCCAGGACCTCAACGAGAAACACGGGCACACAATAATACTTATCACTCACGAAACCTACACTGCCGAACACGCGCGACGTATCATCCGCATCAAAGATGGTCTGATCGAAAGCGATACAGAGGTTGTAGCCCGCCGACACACAACTGCTGGAATGCTCATGAAATAACACAATGAAACTTAAACACAGTCTAAAAACTGCATATACAGGACTTGAGCAAAATCGCGCGCGGTCTTTCCTCACCATACTCGGTATTGTCATTGGTGTTGCCGCAATCATTCTAGTAATGTCACTTGGTCAAGGCGCTCAAGCGCTTATTCTAGACCAGGTAAAAGGTATGGGCACTCGTACGATTATTGTTGGTGGTGGTCGAGAACCAAAAGGTCCATCCGATGCGGGGCAGATTTTTAATGATTCACTCAAAAAGCGTGACTTAGATTTTCTTGAACGTCGAGAAAATACCCCAAGCGTAAAATTTGTTATGCCTCTTATTTTTGGAGCAGCAGGTGCCTCCTATCAAAGCGATACTTACAATCTCACTATTTTTGGTGCATCCCCTCTTATGGAAAAAATCTTTGACATGCCTTTCAAAACTGGTGGGATGTTTACAGAAGAGGACATCCGCGCGCGAGCTAAATATGTAATAATTGGCAACAAAGTAAAAACTCAACTTTTTGGCGCTGATGACGCGATTGGACAAGTAATAAAAATGAAGGGTTACAACTTCCGTGTTATTGGAGTTCTTACGGAACAAGGACAGAGCGCATTTAACTTTGATGAAGCTGCCATCATTCCCTACACCACTGCCCAGGACTACGTTCTTGGTATTAAATATTTTAACAGGTTTGTCATTGAAGCACAGAGTGATGAGCTGGTTAATAGCGCGTCAGATGAGGTTGCGCTTACTCTACGCGAGTCGCACAATATCACTGATCCGGCTAAAGATGATTTCTTTGTAATAACACAGGTCAGCCTCGCAAATAGCCTTTCTTCTATCACATCGGTCCTTACGATATTTCTTGCCGCCGTTGCCGCGATATCGCTCATTGTTGGCGGTATCGGTATCATGAATATAATGCTCGTTTCGGTCACCGAGCGCACCAAGGAGATTGGTCTCCGTAAAGCGCTCGGAGCCACCTACAAGGACATTCTCACCCAATTCCTCCTTGAAGCCGTCATGCTCACCGGCATGGGCGGTCTCGTCGGAATTCTCTTGGGCGCTTTTCTCTCGTGGGCGATATCTGCAGGAATCACACAATTTACAAGTATCGCGTGGACATTTAGCTTTCCTGTTTCCGCGGCACTTCTCGGTCTCGGCGTCTCAGGCGCAATAGGACTTATTTTTGGGCTCTATCCAGCTCGCACCGCCGCTCGCAAGAGCCCCATCGACGCCCTCCGTTATGAGTAATTTTGGAATATAGGACCCATACCGCAGAAACCGGAAGGTAATACTTTGAATTCGCTCTGCTCATGCAGAAGCGTTGCTGAATCTGGTGATTCAGCATTTGGTGATTTGTCTATATCGCTAATAAATTTTTTGCGATGAATATAGACCCCTGCGGCAGAGACCGCAGGGTAATACTTGGAACTCGCTTCGCTCATGCAGAAGCGTGGCAGAGACCACGCGGTATTGACCTATATTAGCTCCTCGGCTCAGGAACGAAAAAGATTACTTTTCTTTTTGTCTTCGTCCAAGACGCGAACTTGCTAGTTCGTCTACGTCGCTAATAATCCTTCGTTTATGAGCGATATTTAACTGTATTAGTTGGTGACTTCACTCCACGTTGTGCTTGTTATGTCTCCATCGGTACCTAGAGCAACGACTACCTGTAAAGTACGTGTACTTGATTTCATTATCCCCTTTGCGGTGACTGTTTTTGCGGTGTCATTACCCGTCACGCTCATTTTTGCACAATCGTTACCGAGACTGCACCCGTTAGTACTAAAATCTACGGTATAGCAGTCAGTCGTTGCGCAAGTGTAACCCTTGTTACGCGCAATTCGTATTAGTGCATCGCGAGTACCAGACTCCGCATAAAAAAGCGCTTTGTTAGATTGTATATTTCCTTGTGATACAAATGATTCTGTCAGAGAAACTGCGGTAATACCCACTGCAACCACGAGCGACATGACACCAAGCATAATCACAGTAGGAAGCGTTGCGATACCGCTGGAAGAACATTTGATATACGACTTTTGGCATGCGCCCTTTTTGTTTGGCATTTTATTAAATGTTAATTGTTTATCGTCTACCTAAAAGTAATTGTCGTACGCAGACTATCCGAGTATGACCAATCAGTGCTTAAGGAATTATAGCGCATCGTCATCGCGACTTGCATAGAAGTCGTTGTGGCATCCAATAAGGAATTATAATTTTCGAGTCGCGTAAAGGTGGGGACTTCAACAAGAACTGAATTACCTGTTGTCGTAGCAACTACGCCATTCTCAATACGTCGTAGCGCACCCCCCAACACATCATAAACGACGGGGACTCCAGATACGGTAACACTTAGTGAACTTGAAGGAGTCCCAAGAGTTGGAGCGGAAACAGCAGAAGCATTTTTTACGTCCTGCTTGATTCGCTCAATTGCAAAGCGAATCGCACTATTCACTTCGCTCCGCGCTTCTGCTTGCCCTCGCCCCTTTGATAGGGAGATAAATGCATCGGAGATGATTACCATGAGTCCCGAAAGTATGGCAATATAGAGCAGAAGCTCAAGCAAGCTCATTCCGCGCTGGCATACTTTGTTTTTTGGAGAAAAAATTTTCATCTAATGGAAATGACGCTTGTTATTATTTGTCCGCTATCAAGCACCGCCTTGAGCTGCCAAGAACCTGGCGACATCGTACTCGTGGAGAGATTAAAAAGGTAGTGCTGTCCGCTTGTATCATAGCGGAATTGATTTCCCGTATCTGCCACTGAGGTCGAAAGGGGTATTTCATCATTCCCAACCACGCTATCACTTATTTTTGCAACATAGAGGTATGCAAAAACCGAAGGTACCGCGTTATTATTCACATCACGCACTCCAAATTTCACCGGCAATGTTCTTCCTTGGTTGTACACACCGCTTCCATCAGATTTAATAGGTGAAAGAAAGCCATTTGTTGCGTAGAGAACATTGAATGTACTGGTAGTAGTAGCGGTGTTGCCTTCATTATCCATCGCGACCAGTTCCAGCATATTTACTCCTGGCTTGACCATGGTTACCTGTTGTCCATTTATAACTGGATTCTCATTCAAGGTAGCGTTTAGAATTGCAATACCCGAGACATCGGTTGCATAGAATTGCGCCGTAGTGGTTGCGTTGAGGAGGTATTCACCTGAGGGGTAAACGACTGAGATTGCGGGTGGGTCGATTTCAGTAAGACTGCTGTCGCTCTGAATAACGCGGTCAACAACACCATCTCCGTTGGTATCAATGCCTACGGTCACCCCACGCTCTCCACGGTCAAGCGCATCCCAATCAATAAAATATTCGTGGATTTCACCCGGGGTGGCGGGGATGTTTGTGGCATAAAAAGTCCGTAAAATATCATTCTGTGTGAATTCAACTCGGAAACCGTATGTTCCTATTCCCGTTCCGATTACACGATATGTATACGGATTATGAGGGAAGAATATTACCCCTCCGTCTGCATCACGGTCATACCGTGAGAAAGGAATTTCTTCTCTGATTACGGAAGTTCCGTCAAAACCTGTAGCTCGCCCAAGTGAATCAATCACCTCAATTTCAACAGGACTAAACTTCTTGAACTCAATTCGGTTTGCATTTGCAAGCTTCAATTTTTCAATAAGTTGATCATTGTTTGCATAGTCAATCCCTGGGAAATATATCGACAAATCGCGCAAAGAATTCGAGATTTGTTTCAGGTAGTTACCCGTCAATACTTTTCCATTGTATCCCCATGTGGCAAGAACGCGTTCAATATCTTGGCAGCTATATACCAATGTCCCAATCGTTAGCTGTGCATCAGGACATTTCCTGCGATACTTCTCTTGCAGTGTACGAAAACCGTCTTTGATGTTTGCATAAATCCCCTGCAAAGCATTTGAGTAGTACTTACTTGTGGGAAAATTCGTCCGGCAATCCCCTGTTTTGGGATAATTTTTAAGAGCACTTCCCAAGCCCTTGAATCCCTCACTGGTGATTTGCATAATACCAATTCCGCCGTCTTGCGCACTGGAACAAATTTCGTTATCAAGTGTGCCTGCCGACTCGTGTCCTGCAATAGCAAGCACAAGTTCTTTAGGGTATGAAGCTCCTTGAATAAATCTTTGGAAATTATTTAAACTATCATGTCCGCCACCTCCGCCATAGAGAGAGCTTGAAGTTGCTGTCGCAGTGTAGTAAGTATCTACTGCCTGTAGGATTACGGGGGTACGGGCTTCCTTTGTTTGATATGGCATGGTGGTTGCTTTTGCATCAAGAGTTGATTGAGCATTTGCGTCATACGGAAGATATATTGTTCCCGTGCTTATCTCTCTAGCCACCATCCAGCCAATGGCACCATCAGTCACATCAACCACTCCGTACCATTGGTACCCGTCGAGTTCGATAGTTTGCCCCGTAACAGTATCAGTCGTCGTTGCGACTTTGAGCACCCAGTCGGCGGGGACAGTTTTTATAACATCACTTGCCGGTTTGTCAGTTTGTGTTCCCGTTATTTTTGTTCCCGCTGTTTGACGGAGTTTAAAAACTCCGCCGGAATGATTAACTTGAGAAAAAAATTGAGGTAGTTGGGGACCCCCGATTGCTATTTTACTCACGGTGTTGGAATATTGGTTTGCCACCCAGACAGAGTTCGTAACATTGTCGAAGGCGATGCCATTAGGATAATTCCCGACTGAATAATCAACCTTTGTACCGGTAAATATGTCTATCTTGCTTACGGATCTGGAAAAATAGTTTGTCACCCAGATAGAGTTCGTAACATTATCGAAGGCGATGCCAATAGGATATGCTCCGACTGAATAATCAACCTTTGTACCGGTAAATATGTCTATCTTGCTTACGGTACCAGAGCCAACATTTGCAACCCAGACAGAATTAGTAACGCTATCGAAAGCAAGGCGATATGGCGACAGCCCAACAGGATAATCAACTCTTGAGCCACTAAATATGTCTACCTTGCTTACGGTACCAGAGCCAACATTTGCAACCCAGACAGAGTTCGTAACATTATCGAAGGCGACACCAGCAGAATCAACCCCGACTGAATAATCAACCTTTGTACCGGTAAATATGTCTATCTTGCTTACGGTATAATTGTTTGCCACCCAGACAGAGTTCGTAACATTATCGAAGGCGACACCAGCAGGATACATTCCTATAGGATAATCAACTCTCGCACCGGTAACAATATTTATTTTACTTACGGATCTGGAAAAATAGTTTGTCACCCAGATAGAGTTCGTAACACTGTCGAAGGCGATGCCATTATTCGACACCCCAACTGAATAATCAACCTTTGTACCGGTAAATATGTCTATCTTGCTTACGGTATAGGACTGACTCCCAACCCAAATAGAGTTGGTAATATTGTCAAAGGCAACCACTGTTGGATACGATCCGACAGCATAATCAGTTCTGGTGCCTGCTGGCGAATTCACAACTTGCGCGAAGGCAATATCGACAAAAGAAAAAAACGAAAAAAGGAGAATTATAGAACCTATGGTCCTTATTAAAGAAACTTTAGAAAATCGTGATATCAAATTTTGGGACATATTTTATTAAATTAGACACATTACGACATACCATTTCACATAAAACCCCTATGATGCATAGTTTACCACAATGCGAGTAATGGTGGGGGTAACTGTTCCTGGTGTTGTGCAGTCTCCCGAGCAAAGTTTTACCTTATACCGATAGTATCTTTGATTATTATGATACGTTGATGAGCATTTCAGCTCAACTGGTTGATCTTGATTTACGGTATCATACCAAAAAACACTACCGCAACTCACTCCGTCTGAACCGATATAACTCCATGATCCTAAATCATTACAAGCTGGGGCATTTGTTTTTCCATTCGCGCAATCTGATGTAGCAAACTGAAATTTAACCTTTGTTCCAACGGGAAACGTTCCTTTCCACATTATTGAATTATATCCTCCACCGTCACCCGCTGTTGCCCAAAACGAATTCGAATCAAAAACGGAAGATGTAACAATTCCTGATGTATTTTTGTTTGCGACACCGCCCACAGCTGTGCCGCAGATCTTATTAGAATACGCTGTTGAACCGCCTACGTGGGCATTCGTTAATAAAGAAGAAATGGAGGCAATGATTGCATCATACCCGGTGCAATTGTTTGCTTGATACGCTACCGAAACAGTGCCCCCTGACGGTACGGACATACAGGCATTATTGGCGCTTGAGTAATTCGATTGATCATTTCTTTCTGCATGTGCGTTCGTCAGTCCAGACAATTTCAATACAACCGCAGAAGGTGCGGTGCATGAGTTACCAAGACCAGTAACTCCTGAACAGCAGATGACATTCCCTGTATAGTTTCCGTTTGATTGGCTGGGCAATTCCGCATGAGCATTTGTTGCGCCCGACATTCTGAGTATCGTCGTTCCACCACTGCTTGTACAAGCAGCCGCAGTGCTAACTGAGCAGGAAAGTGTTCCTGATGGTGGCGCTGCAACAGTAGCCTTGTAGGTGGCAATTAGGTCAATTGAGTCATTCGCCCCACTCAATGTGCCGGTAGCGTTATAGGTGCCGATACTAGAAACAATCTGATACTCAGTAAAGATTGTCATATTGGAAGAAGCCGCAGAACCACTAGTACCCGCGCTAGGTAATGCAGTAAAGATTCCACCTGCGGTAAATGTAGTTGTGGGAGGGGCTTCACTGGTAAAAGACCCAAAGAGCAATTCATCTGCCTGCGCAGTCGAGGCAGTGGCAGTGGAATCAAGGGCAGTAGTAAGACTATATGTTTTTGCTGTCTGATCGAGGGCACTAGCAGTCAATAACCCAGAAAATTCAGTTGCACTCATGGCACTCGCATTAAGACTTGTGTGTGTAACGGTAATTGTATCCCCGCTCACTAGCGCGGTAGTAATAGGTGCTGAACAAATAGAGCCTTGTTTCGAGTTATTGTAATTATACTCAACATCAGTGGTATAAGTGTTCCCTTTTGAATCAGAACATACAGGAATAAGCGGTGGAGGATTAGCCGAACTGTAGTCCGAAGCAATGCCAATGATTACCGTATTGCCGGAAGCGACCCCTCCGGCTGGTACAGTAATCTGTAATTGCGTATGTGCGCCTTTTTGAGCTACGGCACCGATATTTTGAACTAAAGCGATCGCTGCATGGGCTTGGTTAACATCAATACAAAAAACAAATAAAATTGTTAGAATTGATCCTCGAAGGATTCTTTTACTTAAAAATTTAGTTGCAAAAAGACTCATTTTTAATTACTTCATTGCTCAAGGGGAATCAAGCAAATTTTATGATACCACCGCCCAAAATCACTATCTTTTTAATAAGCACTATATTTACACCAACTTCCTTCTTTTATAACGATACCATTTGATGTCGCTGTCTCTGGCTTAAATCTCATCTGGAGTGTCCCAGCGTTTGCGCCATTACTCCAAAAACCAGAAAATCGAGCACTGTTGTTTGTCGTAGCAACTGATGCTGTGGTAACAGCACCGGTATCATCACCTACAATGGTTGTTCCTCCAACCGTCGCAGTGGTAATACCAGAAACCATTTGCGCGCTGGTGATGAGCGGTGACGATGGTCCAGTCCATCCAACACCGAGTCCTCTGGTGGTAGCACTAGCATCATATAGGATATAACATTCAATATCGTACCGTGTATTTGCACTAATCGCCCAAGAAAGACCTGTTATGTTCTGATAGGCAGTCGAGGCTGTGCTCCCGACATCGGCAGTAGTAACCACATAGGTCGCGCCACCTCCTGCGGAAGTCTGATCAGTCCCACAAGAAAAAAGGTTTGTGGTACTGTCGTAAAGAAGCTTTGCATTTGTGCCAGAACAGCTCGACGGTAATGAGCGAGCCGTGTATGCCGAAGTAGAGTCCCCAACCAACACCGCATCAGAGACAGAAGCAGTGAGACCGGTTCCTCCTTGCGCAACCGTAACGGCACTATTGCTTGTCAAAACTGACGCAGCTGCGTCAGGAAAGGTAAATGTTCTTTCTGTTGTAGGTCCAGTCACAGAAAAGAACGCTGAACCAGTACCACCATTTGCAACAGGAAGAATACCTGTCACTTGTGCTGTCAAATCAACAAGGACATCTCCAACCTCTGACCATGTGTGTCCGGGGTTTGGCGCAACCGCATTAACAACCGTGATTACAGAAAATGCAACACCAAGGAGAAGCAGGGCTGTTAATGTTTTGTTTGGTGTAAATTTGGGGAATTTTTTCATATTAAAATTATGTGGCGACTGCTTAATTGTTTCTTATATTTTACCTTGTATCAATAATGAGGGCAAGCATTTATATCAACTTGAGCGTGCCTGTTGAAGTAGATACTGTGGCATCAATGGTATCGTAGGTTGTCGTACCGCACGATTGAACCGAATCCCCCGACAAACCATTCCCCACCCATCCCGACTGACTGCACACCATATTTCTCCATCGGAAAAAATATTCGGAAATTGCAACGGGGTCGGCGTTCGGCCATGAGACGGTTACGGTCGCTTTTTGAGTTGAAGGATCATCGATGTAATCTGTGGCGAGCGGTGTGCAGGTGGTACTACTTGCAATGGAACGGGTTGAATCACTACATCGATTCACATTTTCTATAATTACATAGAGTGTGTATGTTACACCGTTAAGAACAACCGTTTGGCTCCCCGTTCCCAATGTCCATTTCCCCACAGGCACAGTCGAAGTGGCGTAGTACTGCGACCCCTTTGTAAGACCGTAAATATTCTGCCACTTTTCTTCAGTAGTTCCGCGCACCGCTTCAAGCCCTTCGTTTGCAAGACCAAGCGCCACATCGCGCTCGCTCGACACTTTGTTGCTTTGCAAACTCACAAACACTGCCTCACTTCCCGTAGATAGGATAACGGCAAGCAGAGCGATCACAATAAGAAGCTCAAGAAGGAGGGACCCGCGGTTGTACTTTAGGATATTAAATTTTAGATTGTGTCTCATGTTTAATATATTGTTCCGATGCTTGAGATTGTTGTTGTTGCGGTTGCTCCCTCTTGAGTGATACTTGTCGTAGTTGCCGCAGGTATGGTGCCAGAAATTTTATTGAAGATGACGTCTTTGTATCCTGATGCAGGGTCAGAAAATCTGATGCCGGACGATAAGGTGGTGGTGGCCGTAGTGGTAGAGTTTGTGCCGTCTGTTGAAAATGTTATGTAATAATCTCCGCTGGTATTTTTTACAAAACGCACGCCCCATTTATATCCGCTCTCGCCTATCATTGATTTCGCACGCATTTGTTGCAAATCGCTCACAATCATTTTTGAAGCAGATTGAATTTCCATATTTTTGACAACACCACGATAGAACCCAGATCCGGTAACTGCGAGCACTGCCATGATTGCTATCACGATGAGGAGCTCTAAAAGCGAAAATCCGCGCGAAGTATGCATATTTTAAGTAAAATGACCTACTAATTGATAAATCGGCAGAATAATAGAGAATGCGATAGATCCGACAAGGAGTCCCATAATAAGAAGCAGTGCCGGTTCGAGGATAGCGGTTAAGTCTTTGAGCTTGTTATCAACATCTTCCTCGTAAAAATCAGAGAAAGTGACTAGAATTTCTGACAACGAACCCGTGCGCTCCCCCACTGTTACCAAACTTAAAAGTAAGCGCGGGAAGAGTTTCGGAAATTTTGCAAGAGCGTCAGAAATAGAGAGGCCGTTTTTAATGTCTTCAATCACAGCAGTAATTGCCATTTCATACTTTTGATTACCAATAGATTGAGCGGCAGATTCAAGCGATGAGACCGCGGAAAGCCCGCCTGCCATCAAATTTCCTAAAGTACGAGAAAATCGAACAAGGGCAACTTTTCTTACGAGATCGTCCGCTACGGGGATCCGTGAAATGATCAAGAAAAAAAACTTCTTCCCCATGCGAGTCGTACGAAAATAAAGAAAAAACCAGATAACAAAAACAAGTGCGGCAGCATCAAGCATGAAGCTGTAGGTAAGCATACTGGAAAGTCCAAGAAAAAACTTGGTAACCCACGGGAGGTCCACACCGCTCGATGCAAATGCCTTGGTGAGACGCGGGAGCACAAAAATAAGTAAAAGTGACACGACCCCAACAGAAGCGATGAGAAGAATGACGGGGTAAGTCAATGCAGATTTGACCTTTGCACGAAGCGCATATTCCTTTGAAAGATACTGCGAGAGCTCGGCAAGAGTGCGGTCCAGCTGCCCAGATGCCTCTCCGGCACGGAGCATTCCAAGAAAAACAGGGGGGAATGAATTTGCATAATTTCCAAAACCTAATGAAAGGGGTTGGCCATTTTTTACCAATGCTTGAACCTCCTGAAGGGTGTTCTTCATAATCTTTTTTTCAGTATCGGCAATTAAAATATCAAGCGCTTCTACGATAGAGAGGCCCGCCTTTATGGTCGCTGAGAGGTTGCGCGTCAAAAACAAAATATCAACCGGAGTAATTTTTTCAAAAAGCGAAAATGAAAGATCAAGCACGCCCTTGCTGGCGCGGAGAGCCTCCACAGAGATGGGGTTTAAATCGCGACGAAGCAAGTAGTCGACAACTTCTTCGCGAGTACTTGCTTCGTACTCCCCTCGCACAATTGCCCCGTCGCGATTATACCCTTCATAAATAAAAATCATAATGAAAAGACAATTAACATTTGACAATTAACATTTGACGGGGATTTTATAATCATTTTATTGGTGATTTTAACAAACTCTTACGAAAGGCTGTGAGTTGATTTGCGAGAACCTCCGCTCCACTCAAACAATCCTTATGTTCCGTAATTGTAAAGTACTCACTATCTAACGCAATGTCGCAACATGCAACAACCTCATTAAGAGAAGTATGCGACATATTTAGAAAATGTGCAAAGTCCTTATCTGTCATACGGTCCGACCCCTCGGCGATATTAAGAATGATGGAATCAAGCGCTCGAGATATTTGAGCGAGCAACGAAAACTGCTCCGTGTATGGAAACTTTTTCTTTGTTAATATTTTTACATTATGCACAAAAATACGAGCATCGCCATACACGGGAAATTGCCTAAATCTAAATTTTTTGTTCTGTGTTTGCATCTTAGTCAAATGTCACTGGTCAATTGTCAAATGTTCCCCAATTCTACTCGTTCACTACACGGAGGATTTCTTCGATTGTGGTAACGCCACGCTCGACCTTATCCAAGCCATCCTGGAACATCGTGGTCATGCCGTCTTCGATGGCTTTTTTGCGAACTTCGCCTACTGTTGCCTCGCGCAGAATGAGCTCGCGAATAGCGTCTGTAATACGGAAAAATTCATAAATGCCAATTTGTCCTTGAAACCCAGAGTTACCACAGACTCTGCACCCACGACCGCGATAGAGAGTGCTGGAGATAGCGCCCGTTGTGTGCCCCGAGAGCTCCATTTGTGCCTTAATGAGGCGTATAATTTCGGGGCTGGCGGGATATGATTCGGTGCATGAGGCACATATACGGCGCACAAGGCGTTGTGCAATAACAAGATTCACTGTCGAAGAAAGAAGGAACGCCGGCGCACCCATGTCTAGGAGGCGCGGGAGTGCCGAGGGAGCATCGTTTGTATGAAGTGACGACAACACGAGATGACCCGTGAGTGCCGCGTGGATGGCAATCTCGACGGTTTCGTTATCGCGGATTTCACCAATCATGATAATGTCAGGATTTTGGCGGAGAAGTGCGCGGAGGCCGTTTGCAAAAGTGACCCCTGATTTTATATTCACCTGCGTTTGATTTACGCGCGGAAATTCATACTCAACGGGATCTTCGATCGTAGTAATGTTGACTGATGGCGTGTTGAGAATTTGAAGTATCGCGTAGAGTGTCGTTGTTTTACCGTGTCCAGTAGGTCCAGTCACCAGTATCATGCCGTGTGGCTTTTTTATCTCATTAAAAAGAATTGAAACGCCTTCATCAGAAACCCCTAGATCCTTAAGCGTAAGCGGACGCGCAGCGCCTTTTAGGATACGCATTTCAACCTTCTCTCCACTGAACACCGGCATAATATTCACGCGCACATCAATAGCCCCGCCATCCTCCATGTCAAAATGGAAACGGCCGTCTTGGGGCACACGATGCTCGTCAATCTGCATGCCAGCGAGAATTTTTACACGCGCGACGAGGATGGGGTCGATTGCTTTGGGTAGGCTTACAATCTCTTGCATAATACCGTCAATGCGAAAGCGCACAAGAAGCTCTTTTTCAAGAGGTTCAAAGTGTATATCAGAAGCATTCAGGCTCGCTGCGTGATCGATAACGTTATCAAGGATGGTGACAATAGGAACCGCTGTGGCGCTTTTTGCAACGTCTGCTTCACCAGTAATTGCGAGTGATTGTTCAACATTTTCTGAAATTATCTGATCGAAATTAATGCCAACCTTTTTTTTGTATTGTTTAAGTCCATAACGAAGACTTGGGAGTGTAGTCAGATAAACATCTACCCACATATCAAGTTTCGCGCGTACATACTCAATGGTGTCGTAGTCAAATGGGTCAAGCATTGCGAGCTTTGCGCGGCCTTGCTCTTTGTCGTATGCAAACAAAACTATGTTCTTTGATTTTGCGTAAACTTCAGGAATGAGCTCGAGCACATCGGGGCTGATAGCCTCTGCTTCTTTTTTGAGATTTACTATTGGAGCGCCGTAATAAGGACTGAGAAGCTCAGTAAAATAATCTTCAGGGATCTTCCCCCTGCCAATGAGGACATTTGAGATAGATTGCCCCGAGCGACGGGCCTCTTCTGCGGCAATAACAAAATCTTCATCGCTCACCAGTCCCGAGTCGAGTACAATCTCTTTCAATTTCTCTTTTGTGATGTGCATTATTTTATTAGTATACCACGCAGTTAGAAAAAAATAACACCAACTGTGTACTAACTCAGTTGAAGCCAGGCTTCAACAATGGTACTAAAGCTTAAGAAGTAGATATAGATTGAGGGAAGTAAGGATTGGAATCGCAAAAAATAATGCAAACGGTGCCGCGATGAGAAATGACGCGGGCAGACTGACGTTGTTGAAGCCTGGCTTCAACAACGTCAGCAGGGCGAAGAAAACTGCAAGAGCAAAACTTAGTGGAACGAGAACCATTGCCCCTGGCCAGCCCGCAATTAAAAAAGCCAGGGCGATTATAGCAATGCCCCCCTCCTGAAAAAGTGCGGGACGATACTGTGCGTACAGCTTAAAAAACAAAACAAATAATCCCGTAATGAAAAATAGCGCGACGGTGCTCATAAAAAAATGCTGAAACGAATAGAAAGCGAAGTATCCATGAGTACCACTGAATGCAGGTCGCATCCACTCGAGTAATGACGGAAATGGAACCTCAAGGGGAAGGGTAGACGAAAGAAATATTTTTGTAAATTCACTTTTTCCCCAGACAACATACTGCCCCCATGTGGCAAAAATACCATACAAAAGGTGCAGTGAGACTGCGCCTAGCACGAGCCATTTATAAGGAATACTTTTTAGCAAAAGTGGGCGAATAAAACGCACAACAACAAACATAAAAAAGATACCCCAAACAGTGAGGGCAATCGCATTAAAATTAGCTAATAGAAAATTGAGGGACATAAGAGCTATCCTAACAAAAAAACACCCAGCCTGTCTAGACAGGCTGGGTGTTTTTAAGAAACTAACCTAAACTAGAATAATGCACCCGTAAGTGGTAAAAGATTCAAACTGTTACCAGATTCATACTTATCAGTATTGTCGCCGCCATCATTTGCCATTTTAGCGTCATCAACAGTGTAAGCATTACTTTCAAGCACTGCGTTCATTTCAAAGACGTATGCTGGCTTTCCCGCTCCAACACCCGCAGTAGTACCATTTTGACATCCGTAACGATACACGAGATCAGAAGCAGTTGCAGTAGTTCCTATAGTGTTTATTGGGTCTACAGGGAAACTCGAAATTGGAGTTCCTCCCGTCAATGCTTTAAGATTTACGGGGATCCAGCCAGTGCCATCAACCTTTCCTGCTGCTGCACCCGCAGGAGAACCTGACGTGCTAACCCATGGTGTAAACGCAGAATCCGAACCTGCGGTGAGTGTCCCACCGAGTGTTGGGGTCACGTTGGCACTGTATTTGATTTTAGGAGCCGCGTTTGACGAGGTAACCCCTGCTGCAGTTGTCGATGTTGTACAAATTGCTCCAAAATTGTCGAGACTTGGTGTAGAAGATGCGGTAAGCATAATACCAAGCGCAGTCTTAACAGACTTCAAGTCCGAGATACGTTGCGCATCGCGCGCTTTCTTGAGAGTCTCTGCTGGGTTCAACATGAACACGAGAGCAATAGAAAGGATGGCAATGATTGCGATTACAATCAGGAGCTCAAGGAGAGTGAAGCCGCCCTCGCGCTTCACATCCATTTTTTTCAAATTAGTAAGTGAGATCATAGTGATAAAGTTATTTAATAATTACTATTAGAAGTCTGTTCCTGCATCAAGAATCTTGAGGTTTGTACCTACTTCATAGAAGCTTGCATTGTTACCGCCATCAGAAGCACGTTTGTCGTCTGCTCCTGTTGTGTAAGCGGAACTCTCAAGTATAGCATTCATCTCAAACGTAAGAGGGGTCGCTGAACATGCGTAACGGTAGAAGTAGCTTGCTGGTGAAATACCAGTAGCATAACCGTCAGTAGTACCTCCATTTCCGTTCAATGTATTTATAGGATCAACAGGAATATTCGAGATTGGTGAACCGCCAATCAAAGAATCAAAGTTTACAGGGATCCAGCCTGTTCCATCTGTAAGAGATAGGTTTGCTGCCCCTACACTCACCGCTGCAGCAGCGTATGCAGATGCACCCATGAGACCGGTATGAGTAATTGAAGTTGGTGAAGAATAATAAATCTTAGTTGGTGTAACTGGGGCAGTTAAACCAGGTGTGAGGAAACAAGGCAAGTTGTTTGTAAGACCCAAATAAGGTGTCGATGTACTCGTCAAATAAAGCCCGAGTGCTGTCTTCATTGTGCTCAGATCTGAAATACGCTGAGCATCGCGCGATTTACGAAGTGCTTCTGCAGGGTTCAAAACAAGAACAAGTGCGACTGATAAAATTGCGATAATCGATATAACAATCAGGAGCTCTAGGAGAGTAAAACCTCCATCGCGTTCCTTTTTAAAATTCATTGAAGTCATGTTTATAAAATTAATTGTAATTAACTTTTTTATTATACCAGATACTATTTAAATAACACAATGGGCTGTGGATAACTCCTCGGGAAGGAAGGCTCTCATGAACCTCGACATTTAATTCACAAAAAGCTACCCTTGTAGGATTACCTGCAAGGGTAGCTTTTTGACACGCGGATTATATCTCCAAATACCCTTTCACCTTATCTATTACCTCCTGAATTGGATAGTCCACCTTTACCAAATATTCATTCGCTCCAAGTGCAAGTGTACGGTCTTGGTCGCTCTTTTGGCCAAGGTTCGAGAGAATAATAACGGGAATATTTACAAGCTCGGGATTTTTTTTAATTTCCTCAAGGACCATGAAACCATCCTTTTTGGGAATCATCAGGTCAAGGATAATCAGGTCAGGCTTTTCAGCGGTAATTTTCACAACTGCCTCTTCGCCGTCGCGTGCAAGCGAAGTCGCAAGACCCTCCTTTGCAAGTTTGATTTCATATACCTTTGAGATATGCTCATCGTCTTCGACAATCATCACTTTTTTCTTGTTTTCATTCATAGGAGATTATGCGTAGCTTGATACTTTTTTTACAAGTGCATTAATATCGTAGTCACTTTTTACCAAATAGTCAACTATTCCCAGCTCGCGCGCGATATCTTTTGACTCTTCGCGTCCTGACACAGAACAAATAACGACTTTCATGTCTTTATATTCAGGATTCTTACGAATCTCTGCAAGAAAATCGATTCCATTCATTCCCGGGAGCAACAAGTCGAGCCAGATAATGTCTATAGCAGAGTGTTCTGACTTAAGCACTTCAAAAGCATCCTCAGCGCGCATTACTGATATGACATGATGACCATTTTGCTCGAGCTTAAGGACAATTGCTCTATTGAGTGCCACATCATCTTCTATAAGAAGAATTGTTTTTGATATTGTATTTTCTTCCATATATATTAGATAGATTTTTCGTACGCAGGAAAGATTGTTACTTCTTCGATAGTGATTCTGTCTTTTATCTTGTCACGAATATTCTCGTAATCCACCACAATATCCGATGGTACGTCTCTGCTCTCTATAGATAATATCTTACCCGCAACGAGAGCGAAATTTTCTGCGTATGCTTCCATGGTGAGATGAAATATATTTGCCATGCGACGTACTTCCTCGTCTGATGATTTTATAAGTGCCGGATAAAGCTCTGTATCTTCTTTCCTTAAATGTGGCTCTAGTACCGCTTGTAATTTCTGAATAAGATTTTTTTTATTTTCTAGGTCGTTTGTCGCATCCATCGAATCGAAAATATCGCGGATTACCTGATGTTCTCCCTCGAGGGTTTTAATGAAGTCTGTGCTCATAATGATTTAATTATTTTTTAAATTATACTTACAACTGCAATTTTTATCTCAAGAGCATTATATGATTATGCAAGCGTCTTTGCAACTTTCTTTTACCGTTGGTAGCAATTACGTACATGCTCCAAAAACGAAATTAAAGCGGTACGGTAAAGAAAAATGTCGTCCCCTGCCCTTCAGTGCCCTCAAACCAAACCTTACCGCCCCATGACTCAACCAAATCCTTTACCAGTGCGAGACCGAGACCAGAACCGTCCGGCGCCCACGCGCGAGCATTTTCCGCACGAAAGAATTTCGAGAAGATACGCGGGCGCTGATTTTCGGGAATACCAATACCGTTGTCACGCACCATATAAACAACTTCTTTCTTTTCATTGTCCACACTCCATTTTATTTCAATAGTGCCATTCTCGTTTGAATAGCGAATCGCATTGGAAATAAGATTTAGTACCACCTGACGCAGTGTGAGCGAGTCCTGCGATACAACAACAGGGCCCATGTCTCCTGAAATTATGTTGAGCACGAGTTTCTTCTCGTCAATCTGCGGTGCAAGCTCTTTTGCAATCTCCCCAGTAAATACATCGAGGTCTATTGGAGTCTTGATTGTTTTAATCTTCCCACTTTCAACGCGAGAGATGCCAAGCAAAAGATCTACTGTTTGATAAAGGCGCTCGGCTCCACCGTGGACCTCGGTCAAAAAATCGCGTTGCGAAGCAGAAAGTTCGCCAGCATCTCCCGAGAGGAGCATCTCCGCATACCACCTTATAGTCGTGAGAGGAGTACGAAGCTGGTGTGATGCAACCGATATAAAACCCGACTTTGCGTCATCGAGTTCGCGATCCTTTGTCGCATCGCGGATCACAACCACAGCCCCAGCCACCACACCATCCAAAGGTGCGACAGAAAAGACGATCGGAATCTTTTCTGTATGATTTTCTGTTGAAATAGAGAAGTCGTCATCCAGCGTCACCTCAATGGTTTTTTTGGTCAAAAATACTTCCTCGAAAGGCCACAGGGCAGGAGGTATTACTTCTTTTCTTTTTTTCCAGAAAGTAATAATGGTACGCAGGTCTTTCCCATTGATCTCCTCCCGAGCCATACCAAACATTGTTGCCGCTACAGGGTTTATCAGCACAACGCGATAGGCACCATCGATAATGAGAAGTCCATCGCCAATTGATGAGAGAATCGTTTGCAATCGGTTTTTTTCTACCTCAAGCCTCTCTTTCGCTTGCCAAGCATCCTCGAGGAGGTTCACTTGAGCGCGACGCGACTGGTCTAGGAATTTTTCTTGTTGCTCATGCACTTTGACATCGCGCTCAAGCAGAGATGCTTCCTTTTTAATTTTCTCGTTCGCTACATTAAGTTTCTCCTGAGATGCTTGCACTGTTTCGATCATGATATTAAACGCCCGCGCGAGGTCCGCGGTTTCATCTTTTCCTGAAACTGGCGTGCGTATAGTGAGATCTCCTTTTATTGCGCAATTAAGTGCGGTAACAACCTCACTGATACGTGCCAATGGTCGACGCACAAAAAAGAAGATAATAAAGATACCCAAAACAAATACTGCCACCGACGCCACCGCCGTACCCCGCGCAAGTGCCGTCATGGTAGAGAAGATCTCATCCTTTTGAACTTCTACGATAATAACGTCTCTTTCTTTCTGAAAACACATAGACGAGCCGATAACACGAACTCCTTGATAGTTGTCATACTCCCCATGAATTTCTCTCCCGTTATTCAAACACTCGCGCACGGGGAACGTATCGACTTTTTGTCTCTGCGTTATATCCTGCACATAACGGGAGGGGGTAACCATGGTGCGTTCACTGTTTACCAGATAAACATCGGAAGTCTCGTAGCTTTTTAAAAACAGACCTGTCGTTAGTCTTACTGTTTCATTGTTGCTCGAAGCACCAAGGGCTTCGGCAGCCTGCGACAAGTTGGCAAAATGGATCAGGAGTATCGCGTCAAGGGGCACAAATTCTCCAGTTTTGTCTTCAGAAAATAACAACACACTCGAATGAATAAAAGGGACAGGACTCTCTCTATCCTCTATCACGACACCGGACACGAACGCTTCGCCAAATTTCGAATTGGTCACTTCATCAAAATTGTGTGTTTTATTCCCGATTGATGTTTTTTCTATATTCTCATCCCTTCCTATGCGTTCAGGTTTTGTGGATGCAAAGATGATGCCATTACGATTAATGAGATCAACCAAGAAAATTGTTTTATCATACGGCATCTTTTTTTCGTTCAAATAAACGCTGAATTCTTTTGCGAGCCGCGTTCGGTCAGGAGATCCCTCTGAAGCGGCAAGTATTGCTTTTGCGATACTCTGAATTTTTATATCAGACGACCAGTCAAGAGTACGTGTCTTGATAACCTCCCTAAAGACAAGGTAGGTGCTTTCAGTTTGTTCAGCAATGATGCGGAAGTTATCGGTTGTTTGTTTTTTGAAAACTCCTCCGATGACGTATTGCGTGTAGAGAAAAATACCGAGCGTGATTACAAAGAGAAATAATCCAAAAAAGATTGCGGCTTGGGTACGTAACTTCATAGTGTGTACTTTGTTTGCAAATAGTATAGCATGCAAATAAATATAAGACACCTGTGGGAAAACCACAGGTGTCTTATATTAGCTCCTCGGCTCGGAAATGAAAAAATATTTTTTCATTTCCCTCGCTCTACGTCGCTAATAACTTGGCGGGCCCATCCGCCTACTTTTGCATTATTGCGCGGTGTTTTTTAATATTTTTGCTTAAAATATTATGCATCAGCAAAAGAGATTGCCTTTTGTGTGGATATGCAACAAAAAACACTATGCAAAAAGTAGGTGTGGGGGTATACTACTTGGATAGAATGAACATTTTAAATCTTCTTAAAAATGAAAATCGTGTCGCGGGAATCGAAATTAGTGATTCCGTAGTTCGTGTTGCATTTTTTCGTCTGCAAAAAAAGAAACGACTCACATCGAAAACAAGCACTGAGGAAGGTAAGCTTGTTCTCATTGAAGAGCCCATTGCCGCGAATATTATTCAGGATGGCATCATTGTTGATGTCGACCTCCTTGGAAAAACACTCGGGAGCATTTGGAAGAAAGCAGCGCTTGATACCAATTATGCCATCATCGCTATCCCCGACGATAAAATTTACTCAAGAATTTTTTCGTTTCCAAAATCTGTCGCTGAAACGCGCCTTACCGAAGCAATGCGTCTCGCAATCGGTTATCAACTTCCCATGAAAACCGACGATGTGTATCTCGACTGGGAGAGAACCACTGGCACTGCAGGCACCAATGAAATTCTTCTTTCCACCATCCCTCGCGCTGTTGCCGAGGGGTATGTTCAAGCGCTCGAACAAGCGGGGATAAAAACACTTGCGCTCGAAAGCCATCTTGCAGCTATTGCACGGGCGATAAAACTTACACATGGGGAGATGACACTCTTTTCAAAAAAAACACCCGACGGAACTACTATTTTTGCGCTCAAAGATAGAATTCTGCGATTTTCGCGCACTTTTCCTCTCCGTTTTGTTCCCGAAGAACAAATCCCAAATGAAATTAAAAAAATCAAATCGGCGCTCGCGACAGACACAAACGAGCATATTATGGAACAAGATCTCCTTGACGCGACAGTCTGCGATGAATATGCGGCCCGCGCTGAGATTACCGATCCAAAATCAAAGTGGCTCGTTGCTCTAGGTGCTGCTATCCGCAGCAAAATCCCCGAAGGCAGCGACAATCTCATAAGCCTCCTTCCTGTGGGGACAGAGGAGGCTTATTCGTACCAGCGCGCAACGACATTCATAGTCGTTATGAGAAATCTAATCATTAGTGTTTCTCTATTTTTTATTGTGGCATATCTTGCGACATATCTTTTTATGTTCTCATTGTCGAAAAACACAACAGAGCGAATCACAACACTATCAGCATCCGCGGTTCCTCCCGAGCTTGCTGAAAAAGAAGGTCAGATTAGCGACATCAACTCCCTTACCGAAACAAGCGCGACATTTCTTGCACAAATGCCCGTGTGGAGCAATGTCCTTACCGAACTAGTCGCTCGCACTCCGGAAGGAATCACCATTTCTATGTTTTCCGGCCCTTTTTTCAATGAAAAATTTTCTCTTACGGGCGTAGCGACAAACCGCATGACTTTAAATAATTACAAAAAAATCCTTCAAGACTCGCCGATGCTTTCCGAAGTTGAACTCCCTTTGACTAATCTCGAGCAGAAAGGGGAGGTTCCTTTCGCGATATCATTTCGCCTGAAGGACCCCGGTGCGCTATACTATACTCAAGTGAACAAACAGGAGGAAAAGATATAATACTCTAGCAATCAAACACACTGACACCATGTTCACTACAAAAAATCTTTTTACACTCGTCACCAAATATATTCTTATCGCTTTTGCGGTTGTTCTTTTTACGTCGGGAGTTGTATTCTTTCTTTCTGGGCAAATCACCAAAGTATCGAACAGAACTGCAAAGGACCGCCAACTTGTCACAATGCTAAGCGAGCGAACAGCTGTTCTTTCTAATTTGAAACACGACACCGATATCATCGGAGCAAACGAATCAACCATTAAACAAGCATTTATCCCATCCAATAACATTCTCGAGTTTGTCGCTGCCTTCGAAAACCTAGCTTCAAAAAACGGTCTCACGCAAGCATTTCATTTCTCATCACCAACGACAATGGATACAGGGTCCCCAATCACCCTCACAACGATTGGCTATCAAAACAATATCTCGTCAAATGTCTCTGTATTCATTAACTATCTCAAAGATTTTGAGCGGCTTCCCTATTTTACCAAAATTGACTCTATAAATATTTCTTCTGGCAAGGAAGGCTGGTACGGCACGGCAGCGATATCCTTCAGCGCGACTATCATCGCACGCTCGACACAATAAACAACCATGTCCCAACTCACAAAAAAAATACGTGCGTCTATCTCGGGAGTCAGCCCTCGAGATTTAATATATCCGGGAATCGTTCTTTTCTTTTTTATCATAGTTGGAATTCTTTTTTTTCTCGCTACGCAGTTCATCGCCAAGAACATTAACAATGCCTTTTTAGGCGACACAGAAACTGAGCCAAATACTCTCAATGTGGCAAATTATACTCTCGTGGCAAATAAACTTGGTATCAGTGCTATCCCACAAAAAAACACCATCAGTACTCCTTCTGCTGTTTCATCTACCACCACAAAAAAAACCAGTGTCACTCAAGTGTCTAATGTTTCCGATATAAACTCTCTCACCATTAACATTTTGAACAGTACAACAAAAAAAGGTGTTGCGAGCGCTCTCGCGCAGTCGCTTGAGTCTCTGGGGTACGCCAGAGCAACAACGGGAAACGAGAAAAAGTTGTATGCTACCACTACAATCATTATCAAAGAGAACAGGTCTTCTTTTGGACCCGCCCTTCTTGAAGAAGTAAAGAAATTTTATTCTGAGGTCACAATGGCAACAACTACAGAAGTAGCCAACTTTGACGTGACCGTAATCATCGGCACGCACTAAAACTCATCAATTTAAGCAGGTTATAGGAACTCAAAAGACTCACGCGCTAATAATTTTTCTTTGCACGAGTGCATGTGATATAATATAAAGACTATGGAAAAAAAGATGCAAACGGTGGACGCTATTCGTGAGGCTGGTTTTGAAGGGGAAATTTTAAGCGATGCCGCAAACCTTATCCGCTACGAAAACGACACAAGTTTGTTTGAACTCCGCCCGGCACTTGCGGTAAAGCCAAAAGATGCAACCGATATCAAAAAGCTTGTTTCTTTTATTGCAAGTATAAAAGATGAGAATCCAACACTGTCTGTCACTGCGCGCGCTGCGGGCACTGGCATGGCGGGTGGTGCGCTCAATGAGTCAATTATCATCGATGTGGCGAACATGAACCATATCAAAAGCGTTACTGCGGAACGTGTTGTTGTAGAGCCTGGCGTTTTTTATCGTGACATGGACGCGGCAACAAAAGAAAAAGGGGTCATTATGCCGTCCTTCCCCGCATCACGCAACATTTGCGCAGTAGGTGGCATGACCGGCACCAACGCATCTGGCGAAATGACCCTCACTTATGGAAGTACCGAAAATTGGGTAAAGCGTCTGAGGGCTGTCCTCTCGGACGGCAATGAATACGAATTCAGCCCGCTTACGGTGTCACAGCTCGAGGAAAAGAAAAAACTCCAGGGTTTTGAAGGTGACATATACCGTCGCACATATGATCTCATCGAAAATAATTATGACCTCATAAAAAAAGCGAAGCCAAATGTTGCAAAGAATTCGACGGGCTATGCGCTCTGGAACGTCTGGGACAGACAGACTTTTGACCTTACTAGACTTTTCACGGGCTCTGAGGGTACACTCGGCATTTTTACTGAAATTGAATTTGCTCTTATTAAACCGAGAGAGCACCGCAAGCTCGTAGTTATCTTTTTGAAGGACTTCGCCATGCTTTCGGAAGTTGTTGCGAAGGTGCTCACCCACAAACCAGAGACATTTGAGTCGTATGATGATCATACGTTCCAATTTGCCATTCGCTTCTTCCCTGATATTGTAAAGTCTCTGAAGACAGGTATTATCAAGCTCGGTTTGTCATTTATTCCGGAAGTATTGATGGTCCTTAAGGGCGGATTCCCAAAACTTGTGCTCCTTGCTGAATTCACCGGCGATACAGAAGAAGAGGCGACCCAAAAAGCGAATATTGCATTTGAGGACATCAAGCAACTGCCTGTACAAATAGAAATAATGCGCACTCAAAAAGATGCAGAAAAATTTTGGACGATTCGGCATGAGAGTTTCAATCTTTTACGCAAACACGGCGGGAGCGACAAGACCGCTCCCTTTATCGACGACATTATCGTAGCGCCAGAAAAACTTCCTGAATTTTTGCCAAAACTCGCTGAAGTAATGAAAGAGTACAAACTTACCTATACCATTGCTGGCCATATCGGCGATGGCAACCTGCATATCATCCCCCTTATGAACCTACGCAATGCTCACGACCGCGATATCGTGATGGAGCTTTCCCAAAAAGTGTTTGACTTGGTGTTTTCGTTTGGCGGTTCTATGTCTGCGGAGCACAATGACGGACTTATCCGCACCGCATACCTCCGCCAAATGTACGGAGACAAAATCTACAGTTTGTTTGAAGAAACAAAGGATATCTTTGATCCCAAGAATATCTTTAACCCGGGCAAAAAAGTGTACGGACATGATCTCGCATATATAAAAGACCATATTGATAAAGTGTATTGAGGAGCAGAATATTGAATTTGGAAGATTGGATTGATTCACCTCAAAATACAACAGTATTTGCGATTGCAAATACTGTTGTATTTTTGAGTACGATTATTTTTTTGCAACAATAAGACTAAGAATAAAAAAAATGAGCGCTACCAAAACAATCGCACCTCCTGACGCAAGGTCAAAGTAATATGACGCAAATAAACCTGTAATAACAGATACGAGTGAGAATACAACAGACAAAATGAGTGTTATGCGGAAACCACGCCCGTATTGCATTGCTGAAATAACTGGAATAACCATGAGCGCGCCTATGAGAAGCACCCCGACAATACGAATAGATATAGCCACCGCCACCGCCGCAAGCATGACCATCATAAGATTGATTACCTTCACTGGAAGACCACTCGCCTCAGCAAGTTCTGGATCAAATGAAGTAAAAAATAGTTCTTTGTAGAGGAATACGACATCAAGGAACACAATTATAGCTAGCGCGATAATCACCAATAAGTCGCCTGTTGAAACCGTTGAGATACTGCCGAACAAATAACTAAACAAATTTGCGTTGAATCCCTTCGCAAGAGAGAGAATGATGACCGCAACAGCAAGCGACCCCGACAAAAAAAGAGCGAGTACAGATTCTCCAAAGATGCGGCGTGAGTTACGCAAAGACTCGATACCGAACGCGGCAACAACAGAAAGACCAATCGCGGAAAAAATAGGATTTATTTTAAGAAGGAGCCCTATGGCGACCCCCGCAAAAGATACGTGCGCAAGCGTATCTGCCATCAATGAATACCTCCTCACCACAAGAAACATACCGATAAGCGGAGCAACAATACCTATTGCGATTCCAGCCTCAAAGGCGCGCACCATAAAATCATATTGAAATATTTCAAGCATATTATTCTTTTTTATTGGTATTGTGCGACACAATCCTTGAGTGTCTGCCGTACAGACGATTTAAAATATGCTCATTCAAGAGGTCATGGGGAAGGCCGTGACAAACAAGATTATGGTTGAGGCAGAGCACGGTCTTTGTCTCCTGAGAGACTGCGTCAATATCGTGTGATATAAAAATGATAGTAAGATGATGATCTCGATTAAGCGATGCCAAAAAATCGTAAAAGGTTTTTTGCGCGCCAATATCAACACCGACAGTTGGCTCATCAAGAATGAGTACATCAGGCTCGCTCGCTAGTGCTCTCGCTATGAATACACGCTGACGCTCCCCACCCGAAAGATTGCCTATAAGCGTATCTCTATAGCGTGCTATACCAGAAATCTCCATTGCATGTTCGACCACCTCTATGTCTTTCTTTGTGAATTTTTCAAAAAATCCAAGGCGTGCGATACGCCCCGTTCGCACCACCTCAAACACCGTTGCGGGGAAATTTTTGTCAGCTTGAGTTATTCGTTGCGGCACATATCCAATACGGTGCTTTTCCTTGAAATCATGACGGTCCTTTCCAAAAAGTGTGATTACGCCGTTCGTTGGATGAAGAAGCCCCAAGATTATTTTTATAAGCGTCGTTTTTCCACCTCCATTCGGTCCAATGATACCCAAATACTCTCCCTTACGCACAGTAAAAGTAAGGTCCTCAATTACGGGGACACTATCGTAAGAAAAACTCACATTTTCGAGCTTGATATATGGTTCTTCTAATTGCATGACATTGCTGTTTTTAAGTTATTCAAGTTCATTTCCATTTTTGAAATGTAATCTTCTTTTGATTGTACCTCATCTGGGGTAAGATTTTCAATAGGGTTAAGCACGAGCGTGGTGCCACCAACTTCGCGAGCAATCAACTCTGAGAACTTCGGACTCGCGACCGTCTCGGAAAAAATATACTTCACTCCCTTTTCGCGCACCAATGAAATAATGCGCGCAAGCTCTCTTGGTGAAGGTTCCTCGTCTGGGGAAATACCAGCAATAGAGGTTACAGAAAATCCATACTGGCGTGCGATGTAATTAAAGGCTTCGTGCAAAACTATGACGTCGCGTAACACACACGATGACAGCCCCTCGCGAAAGTGCTGATCAAGTGCGTCTAACGCCGCTAAAAAATGACCTGCGTTGTCATAGAACATATCTTTGTGCGCAGGGTCAATCTGAATAAGCAGGTCGCGAACGATCTCTGTTTCGCTCTTCATTATTATTGGGTCAAGCCAAAAATGCGGGTCTATTGCACCATTTTTTTCAATAAGATTCACATTCTGACCCTTGAGTGCAGCTGCCATATTAATAGCATGCTTTGGTCGTGGCGAATTGCCTTGTTCCCATTTTTTGACCCACGGTTCAAGCGAAGCGCCATTGTAAATCAAAATATCCGCATTCCCTATTTCAATGAGGTCGCGCGCGGATGGCTCGTAGTCGTGTGGCTCCACGCCAGCTGGAACTAGGCTACGCACCGAGACAAGGTTCCCGCCTACTTCATTCGCAACGTACGAAAGCGGGTAAAAACTTGCGACAATACGAATTCGTTCATTCTGCATATTGCTGCGGGGAATCCGTAAAGAAAGAAAAAATATCGCACCCCCAACAAGAGTAACGATGGTAATAACGAGGAGGACTTTGCGATTCAAAATTATTTTTAACATACCATACTATTTAATTGCTTTGCTGATTGTTTCTAATAACTCTTCTCTCCCATAATGAGTGCGTGCGGAGTATGGCAGAACCAATGCACCCAAAGAAGCTTCAATCGCCTTTATATTGTGCGAGCGCTCAGTTTGGTTCAGCCGATCAATTTTGTTTGCGACAACGACAAATGGAATATTCTCCGCGCGGAGAATATCTGACATCTCTTTGTCATATGCCATTGGTTTTACAGCCGAGTCAACAATAAGCACAACGAGCTGTGCTCGCGCCTCACCGCTTCCCAAATACCATAAAATAAGTTTTCGAATTTTTTCTGCTCCTTTTGCACCCATTCGCGCAAAACCATAGCCGGGAAGATCTACGAAATAACACTTTTTATTAATAAAAAAGAAGTTAATTTCCCTTGTTTTGCCGGGCATCGAGCTAGATTTCACCAAATCCTTGCGCATCACGAGAGAGTTGATAACACTGGACTTTCCCACATTGGACCGCCCTACAAAAGCGACATGGGGGTGTTTTTCTTTTAGAATAGAGTCGGTTCCAATGATGCCTTTCACGAATTCTGCACTAGCGATATTCATCCCGTTAGTTTAGCATATAACCCTTACAACAAACAAAAGTCATTTGTGACCCATCTGTAGTATAATTACGGATTGGTCACAAATGACTTAGAGAAAAAATTCTTGTAAATTTAGAAATAATGGTATACTTTTATTCATTAACAATGATAATTCACAAAAAATGAACGGAGAAAATACAGCAACGACACCTCAAGTACCAGCGCCACAAAATTACGCAATTCCCTTTGCGATAGTTATCGCAGGACTCGCTATTGCAGGCGCAATCTATTTTAGCGACACAAAAAAAGATTCCTCACAAGTTGTGACAGCGCAGACAAACAGCGAGGTTGAGCCAGTCACCTCTGCTGACCATATTGTTGGTAATCCAAATGCAAAAGTGGTAATTGTGGAGTATTCTGACCTTGAATGTCCGTACTGCAAATTCTTCCACCCAACCATGCAACGCATTATGGATGAATACGGAAAAGACGGTAAAGTCGCGTGGGTCTACCGACATTTAGTGGTAATTCCTCAACACACAAAGGCTCCTCATGAGGCAGAAGCGACTGAATGCGCAAACAAACTCGGTGGAAACGTAAAATTCTGGGAATACATCAACAAAGTGTTTGAGATAACAACCGGGAATAACCAACTCGACCCCGCAGAACTCCCGAAGATTGCTAAAACTATCGGTCTCGATACTGCTGCATTCAATAAGTGTCTTGATGGTGGCGAAATGAAAGCATTCGTTGATAACAGTCTCAAAAAGAATAGTGTATTTTCTCAAAATGGCACGCCATTTTCTGTTATTCTTGTGGACAAGAAACCAGTAGACAGTATTCAAGGTGCACAACCATATGAAGTGGTGAAAGCTCAAATCGAAGCGGCGCTTAAGTAATCGAAAAAATACAGCCCTTCGCATTTGCGAAGGGCTGTATTTTTTTATTTATATCTAGTAGTTTCTCAATTTATCCACCTTGTCATGTGCGCGAATCTTTTCGATTGCCTTCGCCTCGATTTGGCGGATACGTTCGCGCGTAACTTGAAACTCACGACCTACTTCTTCGAGTGTATGCACTACCCCGTCCACAAGGCCATGGCGAAGCTCAAGAATTTTGCGCTCTTTTTCTGAGAGGTCGTTAAGAATTTCTTTTACTTGATCGGAGAGAATTCGCTGTGCTGAATCTTGTGCAGGTGAAAGAATTTTGTCGTCCGCAATAAACTCTCCAAGCGTTGACTTGTCGTCATCATCGCCAATAGGTTTTTCGAGAGAAACCGTATCTTGGTCGATTTTCTTAATGTTATAAATCTTCTCAACATCAAGACCCATCTCGGTGGCTACTTCACCTGGAAGTGGCTCACGTCCAAGATCCTGAGATAACCGACGCACAACCTGCTTATATTTTGAAATAGTCTCAACCATGTGCACGGGGATACGAATTGTGCGCGATTGGTCTGCAAGAGCGCGTGTGATTGCCTGACGAATCCACCACGTCGCGTATGTTGAAAACTTGTATCCTTTCTCCCAGTCGAATTTTTCTACTGCCTTAAAGAGGCCAATGTTCCCCTCCTGGATAAGATCAAGAAGTGTGAGATCAGCGCTTCGTCCTACATATTTCTTCGCGATAGAAACCACAAGGCGAAGGTTTGCCCGCGCAAGAAGGTTCTTACCTTCTTCATCTCCAGCCTGAATGCGTTGAGCAAGGTCGCGCTCCTCCGCCGCGGAAAGGAGCGGATACTGACCAATCTCTTTCAAATACATTTGAATCGAGTCGTAAGAAGAGTCGCCGCTCTTGTATGTATATTTTTTGTGCGTCAAAACTTCCTCCGGCTCCATCTCAAGGAGTCCACCGCTTTCAAGAATATCCACACCTGCATCGCCAAGTTTTTCATACAAAGTATCGAGGAAAATCACATCCTGCTCAACCTGAGGAAACTCCTTCAAAATTTCATTGTATGTAATAAAACCGCGACTGCGACCCTTAAGGATAAGGGTCGCTGCCTTTTGCTCCCATCCTTCGGTCGACTTTTTCTTCGTAGGAAGCTTTTTTACCGTTGTCTTTTTAGCTACAACCTTTTTATTTTGTCGCGCTTCAATGGACACTGCGCGACGCGAATCTGCAGATTTCGTGGCTTTGCCATTAACTTTTGCAAAATCAGCCACTTTTTTAGACGCCTTCTTAGCGACCTTTTTTGAGGGCGATTTTTTAGGAATAGTTTTTTTGGCGACCTTTTTGACTACTTTCTTAGTAGTGGTCTTTTTGGCTGTCTTTTTTGTAGTTGTTTTTTTCGGCATATTATAAAATGTTTTTTGTTAGCGTATGTAGTTCTTTCGAAATTGCCTGACATTCTGCGAGAAGCTTTTCTGCCATGGAAACATCCATACTCGCTTCTGCGTGCTTAAGCTCTATCATTTTTGCGGTAAACTTTTCGCGAAGTATTTCCTCTGCCAGACTTTTAAGAAGTTCATTGAGCTCTTCTTCTATTCGTTCGCTTCCATGAAGCCGTGCTTCTGCTTCAAAGATAAGTGCATCTTCGTCTGTTCGCGCCTCAATGAACACTGCGCGACGCGATTCTGCAGAATCGTCGATGGGTGGCGACTCTTCAAGGAGTTTTGCAAACCGTGCACGAAATTCCGTAATATTTTTTATTGCAGATTCTCCTAATCCTTCCTGCCATCGTAACACGCCTTCTATGGTGCGAGCAATGCGTGCTTGACGCGAGAGTGGCGCAATTTTATATTCTAGTTGCTCTGTATCACGCACAATATTCACGAGAGCTCCACGCTTTTTTACCTCTTCCCATACCGGCTCTTCTTTAATACCAAGAAGTTTCGCAATCTCGCCCACATAGTGACCTTGATCGATTGGGCTTTTTAAAAGTGAGACAAAAGGAATAATGATCTGGGAAACTTTTGCGCGGAGCTCTGTTTTGTCTCCGTGAAGCGAGGGTAACAATTCAAGATAGAGATCAATAACTTGCTTTGCATTTTTTACCGCATCAACCCAGAGCGCAGAATTTTTCTGCGCTACATCTGCTGGATCCATTCCTTTTGGTAGACGCGCAATGCGCACCGTAAAGTCAATCGAAAGTGCAAGTTCCACCGCTCGATGCGCGGCGGCAATACCCGCATTGTCCGCATCAAAGGCAAGAATAATATTTTTTGTGAAGCGCTTTATCATCTCGAGATGTTCGAGCGTCAAGGCGGTCCCTGACGAAGCAACGGCATTCTTTACTCCAGCCTGATGCGAGAGTATGAGATCCATTTGTCCTTCCACAAGCACACAGCTATCCTCATGACGTATTGCATCGCGCGCCTGAGAAAAACCAAACAATGCACGTGACTTGTGAAATACCTCTGTTTCAGGGCTATTCACATATTTTGCACTCGCGGATGCACCGAGTGTCTTCCCCGCTTCATCCTTTAGAATGCGCCCGGAGAACGCAATGACGCGACCAGAACTATCAGTAATAGGAAACATCACCCGCCCGCGAAATCTATCATAAAAACCCTTCGGCGAGCGCACAATGAGTCCTGCACGTTCCATAACATTCTCGGATATACCTTTTTTTGTAAGGAAATCTCCGAGTGAACGCCATTCGTCCGGGGCAAATCCTACGCGAAAGCTTTTTATTGTTTCCGAGGTGAGCCCACGCCCTGTAAGGTACTCGGTCGCTTCCGGAAACTTTGGCAACACCGCTTCATAAAACTTTGTCGCGAGTTCAAGCGCGGAAAAGATTGCGCTGCGCTCATCTTTTGCACCCGCCTTTTCGCGCGTAATGGTAACTCCTGCACGATCAGCCAGCAGTTTGAGCGCACCTTGAAAATCGAGTCCCTCGATTTCTTCTATAAACGAAATCACATCGCCACCTTTGTTGCACCCAAAACAATGGTAGGTTTGTCGCGAAGGAGAAATGAAAAACGAAGGGGTGCGCTCGTTATGAAACGGGCAACACGCCTTGAAATTCCCCCCGGCTTTTTCAAGCTTGAGGTACCCGGCGGCAACATCAACAATGTTGAGTCGTGATTTTATATCTTCGATGACTGAGGACATGTGATTTTGTAGAAGCTAAACACACACTTCCGAACACACGGGCTCATTAAACCGTCTCTTCCTCACTTTCCCCCGGAAGTTCTTTTACTCCGCCCTTTGCTCCAAAGCCCGTTCCCGCAGGAATAAGATGGCCAATGATTACGTTTTCCTTGAGACCACGAAGGGTATCAACGCCTCCACGAATTGCGGTGTCGATAAGAACACGTGTCGTATTCTCGAATGACGCAGCTGACAACCAGCTCTTTGTAGTAAGTGCCACCACAGAAATACCGAGGACAACAACCTCTCCCTTGGCTTTTTCGCCGCCTGCTTTTTCAATGCGCTCGTTTTCAAGAGCAAGCTCGCCCTGCTCGACGACGTCACCCATGTTGTATTTTGTATCACCAGCTTCCTTGATCTTGCGACGGGAGAACATCTGACGGATGATCACTTCGATATGTTTGCGTGAGATCGATGCGCCCTGAAGTTCGTAAATCTTTAGAACTTCAGTAATGATATAATTTTCTGCAGCATCCTTTCCTGCATACTGGAACACTTCCGCAATGTCGGCTGAGCCATCTGAAAGAAGCTGTCCCTTAGATACGGCGTCACCAACCTTTACGAATGGTGTGCGCTTTGCTGATGTTTCGTACTCGATAACCTCGCCTTTTTTCTTGCCCTCACCCTCACTTGGAAGCACCTTAATGATAAGTTCTTTTTCGTCACGAATAACTTCAGTGATTACACCATTTGTGTGAGAAATAATTGCGAGACTTTTTGGCTCTCGTTTCTCAAAGATCTCTTCAACGCGAGGAAGACCCATCGTGATGTCTCCTCCCGCAGATGCAATACCTCCAGAGTGGAATGTACGCATCGTAAGCTGGGTTCCTGGCTCCCCGATTGCCTGTGCCGCGATAATACCCACTGCTTCACCAATCTCGACAAGTTCGTTTCTACCAATATCAAGACCATAACACTTTCGACAAATACCGTGAGAGGTTTTACATGAAAGTGGCGAGCGAACCATCGCCTCTGTGATACCGCGCGCCTCTGCATCCTTTGCATCTGCTTTTGACATCAAATGACCCTTCTTGTAGATTACGTCGCCGCCAGAAAGAGCAAGATCGCGAGCGAGGATGCGACCCTTGAGGTTGCGAGAAAGAAGAATATCAAATCCAACAAGGTTTTCTTTGTGAATGATCTTACCTTCTTTGTCTCCGCAGTCTTCCTCGGTAATGATAGCGTCCTGTGCAACATCAACGATACGACGAGTAAGGTAACCTGCCTTTGCAGTCTGAAGCGCTGTGTCGGCAAGACCTTTACGTGAGCCGTGCGTGGTGATGAAATATTCTACCGGAGACAACCCTTCCTTGCTTGATGGAATGATTGGGAAGTCAATCGTGCGCCCAGCAGTGTTGATAATGAGACCCATCATACCTCCCATTTGGAGAATCTGTGCGATAGAACCGCGAGCGCCGGACTTCAACATGTCTTCTACAGAACCATTCTTATCGAGAGTGCCCGGCATAAACTTTTCGATCTCTGCACGTGCGCCCTGCCAACATTCAATGGTACGGCGATAACGCTCGTCCTCAGAAAGAAGCCCGTCATTAAACTCGGAGCGAATCTCGTCAGCTTCAATGCGCGCTTTTGCGATGATTCCCTTCTTTTCAGCAGGTACTTTAATTTCATCGATACCCCATGTTATGCCTGCTTTCGTTACATATTTGAAACCGAAGTCCTTAATCTTGTCGAGAATAGCCGGTGTTGCATCAATACCATAGGTGTTGATGATCTCATCAATGATTGCTTCAAGCTCTTTTTGCGTGATCTCTTTGTTCACGTACGCGAAGTCTGAAGGAAGCACGCTATTGAAGAGGAGGCGTCCAACAGTAGTCTCAAAAACCTGACCGCCAAAAATAGCGTACTTTTGTGTGTCCGTACCCATCACCTTGATCTTTGCGCGGTAGCTCACTGCATCAAAGTCGTGCGCGGTAATAGCACTGTTTGGCGTAGCAAAGATCTTCCCCTCCCCTTTTGCTCCTTCGATAATTTTTGTCATCGAGTAACAACCAAGAGGAATATCGAGTTTTGGCTTTACGATTGGATCACCGTTGCCTGGCCCGAGCAGGTTCTTGTTTGCTGCCATCAGTTTCCCTGCTTCTTCTTGTGCAGCATGAGAAAGAGGCACATGAACGGCCATCTGGTCGCCGTCGAAGTCCGCATTAAAAGCGGCACAAACGAGCGGATGTACTTGAATAGCGTTGCCTTCAATGAGGACAGGGTGGAACGCCTGAATTCCAAGACGGTGAAGGGTAGGTGCGCGGTTCAAAAGCACATACTTACCCTTGATCACCTCCTCAAGGATAGCCCACACCTCTGCGACGCTGTCATCAATGAGCTTGTTTGCGCCACGAATGTTGTACGCGAGTTCGCGCTCAAGAATTTTTGAAATAATAAACGGACGGAAGAGTTCAAGCGCCATGTGTTTTGGCAAACCACACTGGTCAAGGTGAAGCCTTGGACCAACCACAATAACCGAGCGACCAGAGTAGTCCACGCGCTTACCAAGGAGGTTCTGACGGAAGAGTCCTTGCTTACCTTTCAAGGTATCCGCAAGCGACTTCAATGTACGCTTTTGTGCAGCGTTCATCGCAACTGACTGAACGCGACGAATCGAATTGTCAATAAGCGAGTCAACTGCCTCCTGAAGAATACGCTTTTCGTTGCGAAGGATAACATCCGGCGCTCCGATAGCCATGAGCTTCTTCAAGCGATTATTACGGTTGATAACGCGACGATAGAGGTCGTTTAGGTCTGATGTTGCATGACGTCCACCCTCAAGAGCAACCATTGGGCGAAGCGCTGGTGGAATGATTGGAATAACTGTAATGAACATCCACTCAGGACGCACACCGGAGTTGATAAGAGACTTTACGATACCCAAACGCTTGTGGAGTTTTGCACGCTCAACAGCGCCTGCTTTTTCGAGCTCAGTCTGAAGTTTCTCACGAAATTTCACAAGATCAATTTTTTTGAAAATGTTGTAGATTGCTTCTGCGCCAATACCCGCTTCAAACGCAGTACCGTACTTGAGGGCAAATCGGTGATAAGTCATTTCGTCGAGAACCTTACCTTCAATAAGAGACTCTATTTCTTTCTTTGAAGTAAGGAGGAGCTCTTTGAGTTTCTCCTTACCTTTTTCGTCAGTAAGCGTCTTTGATTTGTTCTTGTATTCCTGGTCGAGTTCCTTCAAGAAATTATCACGCTCTGCAATATTTACTGAAGTAATAATATATCCTGCAAAGTAAATAACTTTTTCAAGGTCAACAATCGGAAGATTGAGGAGAAGTCCCATGCGTGATGGAATCGAGCGGAGGAACCAGATATGCGCAACAGGGCTTGCAAGCTCGATATGGCCCATACGTTCACGGCGCACGATTGAGCGAGTCACCTCAACTCCACACTTCTCACAAATAATATTCTTGTAACGGATGCGCTTGTATTTACCGCAGTAACATTCGTAGTCCTTTTCCGGTCCGAAGATGCGCTCGTCAAAGAGACCTCCACGCTCGCTCCTCTGGGTGCGATAGTTAATAGTCTCCGGCTTGGTTACCTCGCCATATGACCACTCCTTGATAGCTTCAGGGGATGCAAGCTTGAGGACGATTTCGTCAAAATTCTGTACTTCGCGTAGTGTTTTCATAATGATTAGAATTAAGCTTATTTATTACTCCCCTTTTTCTGGAGTGTGATATCGAGTGAGAGCCCGCGTAGATAATTGAGGAGCACATTGAATGACTCAGGAATGTTTGTACTGAGAACATCATTGCCTTTTACAATAGAATCAAATGCTTCCGAGCGTCCGGTAATGTCATCGGACTTTACCGTAAGCATTTCACGAAGCACGTGCGATGCGCCGTAACCTTCGAGAGCCCACACTTCCATTTCTCCAAAACGCTGTCCGCCACCCTGCGCTTTTCCACCAAGCGGCTGCTGAGTGATAAGAGAGTACGGTCCAGTGGAACGCATGTGAATTTTATCCTCAACCATGTGGTTAAGTTTCAAAATATACATGTATCCTACGGCAATATCTTGGTCAAAACTGTCTCCCGTGCGCCCGTCAAAGAGCTTCATTTTGCCGTCTTCACGGAATCCTGCCCTTACAAGCTCGCTCTTAATCTCATCCACCGTAGCTCCCATAAATGGAGGCACGATTGCCTGATAATTGAGCGTGTGTGCGGCGAGACCCAAGTGGAGTTCGAGAATCTGTCCAAGGTTCATGCGAGAAGGCACGCCAAGCGGAGTCAATACGACATCGATTGGCGTACCGTCTGCCATGTACGGCATGTCTTCTTCTGGAAGAATCACCGAGATAACACCTTTGTTACCGTGGCGTCCTGCGAGCTTATCGCCGACAGAAATATTACGCACCTGTGCAACCTCAATGTGAATACGCTTGATGATACCGCTGTCGAGCGCGTCGCCTTTTTCGCGAGAGAATACTTTTACCCCAATGATACGTCCACGCTTGCCGTGATCCATACGGAGTGAAGTGTCTTTTACGTCGCGTGCTTTGTCGCCGAAAATCGAACGAAGGAGACGCTCTTCTGGTGTGAGCTCTGTCTCGCCTTTTGGAGTAATTTTACCAACCAAAATATCCCCAGGGTGCACTTCGGCGCCAATGCGAATGATCCCGTCTTCGTCGAGGTCCTTCAATTTCAACTCTCCAACGTTTGGAATATCGTGCGTGGTGACCTCGGGCCCAAGTTTAGTATCGCGAACATTTACAACGAACTCGTCCATGTGAATAGAAGTAAACTTGCTGTCTTTCACGAGACGCTCCGAGAGAATGATTGCATCTTCGTAGTTGGAGCCCGCCCATGACATAAATGCCACAAGAGCGTTCTGCCCGAGGGCGATCTGCCCATTCTCTGATGATGAAGTATCAGCAAGTGTCGCACCTTTTTTTACGTTATCACCCACGTTCACAATAGGACGCTGGTGAAATGCGGTAAAACCGTTTGTGCGCGAGAATGTTACGAGGTTTGAAGTGTGCTCCTTTCCCTTCTCGTCTTTCAACGTGATCTTTTTTGAATCTGAATGCGTAATAGTGCCATCTACTTCTGCAATAATGAGGCGACCAGTGTCGAGTGCTGCCATTCCCTCCATGCCGGTTGCAACGAGGGGCGCTTCTGGTACGACGCAAGGGATAGCCTGCTTCTGCATGTTCGAACCCATGAGTGCGCGGTTCGCGTTATCGTGCTCGAGGAATGGGATCATTGAGGTTGCAATAGAAAATGCTTGATTTGCGGCAATGTCCATATAGTGCACATCTGCGCGGTCTACAAGCTCAGGGTGCCCAGCACGACGCACCTCCACTTTTTCTTCCACAATTTGGTCTCCATCCATCTTCAAGCTCGCGTGCGCAATATTGTATTGCTCCTCCTCAAGCGCGTCCATATAGATGATCTCTTTTGTGATCTTGCCACTTTTTACCTTTACATATGGTGTTTCAATCATTCCGAAAGCATTGATACGTGCGTAACACGAGAGACGCAAAATAAGACCGATGTTCGGACCTTCCGGAGTGTGAATAGGACAAAGACGCCCGTAGTGCGAAGTATGCACGTCACGAACTTCAATACCTGCACGCTCGCGCGTAAGACCACCTGGCCCAAGCGCAGAGAAAGTACGGAGGCTCTCGATTTCTGAAAGTACGTTGTACTGTGTCATAAACTGCGAGAGCTGGTTTGTGGCAAAGAATTCCTTGAGGCGCGCTTGAAGCGGACGTGGGCTGATAAACTGCACCGGCATGGTTGCATCAGTGTCGATGGTCGACATTCTGTCCTGAATGTTGCGCTTCATTTGTGTCATACCAACGCGAATCTTCTGCTGAAGCATTTCACCTACCGAACGAATGCGACGAGAACCTAAATGGTCAATGTCGTCAGGGAGCGAACGAGGCTCTGCATTCAACTTTACGATCTGCGAAATAATTGTCGCAACATCACCTGCGTTGATAGTGCGGCGCTCAATATCCGCCTTCTCGAGACCCTTTCCAAAACGCTTGTTAAACTTGAAACGTCCCACTTCCGAAAGGTCGTATTTTTCCTTTGCAAAAATTGAATTCACGAAACCGCGAGCATTTTCTGCTGTGGCAAGGTCGCCGTCGCGAAGCTTTTTGTGAATTTCTATGAATGACTCGTCTGGAGTTTGCGCAGTGTCTTTGGTAATAGTTGTTTCGATAACCTTCTTCGCAGCCTCGTCTTTTGAAAATGCCTTGAGGATTGCTTCGTTGGTTTCCGCACCAAGAGCGCGGAGGAGCACCGTTACGGGGAACTTGCGCTTCTTATCGATGCGTACATACACCGCACCGTCTGGGTCAGACTCCACTTCTATCCATGCGCCGCGACCGGGGATGATTTTTGCGCCGAAGTAACGCTTGCCCTTGATCTCATCTACCGTAAATGACACGCCAAACGAGCGAGAAATTTGTGGTACAACCACGCGCTCAACCCCGTTCACAATAAAGGTACCGTGCGAGGTCATCATAGGGAAATCTGCCATAAAGATTTCCTGTTCTTTCTCACTTTTAAACGTTTTGTTTACAAGTTTTACGCGCGCCTTGAGAGGTGCTTCGTAAGAGAGTTTGTTTTCTTTTGCAAAATACTCGTCGTACTTTGGCGCTGAGAGTTCAATGCCTACGAATTCGAGTGCAAACTTTTTCCCTGAGTAATCTTCTATCGGAGAAAATTCTTTAAATGCTTCTTTGAGTCCTGTTTCGAGAAGCCATTTATATGACTTCAAGTGTGTCTCGACAAGGTTTGGGAGTTCTATTTGTGGTTTCTTGTACCGCGCAAAAGTTTTCTGTGGTCGCATATGTGCCGATATGAATTATGTTTATCTGTTTACTCGAACCCTAAACGACAAAAAACAAAAAAGCAGTGAATATCACCTTTTTAATGTTTCTGATTAAGGATAACGACTAAACGAGACCTTGTAAAATTGTAGCTACGGTGCCAAGTACGCAATCAAATTACCGTTGAAAACAGTATACCAGAATAAAAACTTGTGTCAACGCTTCCACCGGTACATTCAACCCTGAAGTGCAACACCTGTTAGCTGATAGAATACCTCATACGGAGTTTTAAAGCCAAGCCTCTTTC
>MHUT01000012.1 GCA_001823535.1 Candidatus Yonathbacteria bacterium RIFCSPHIGHO2_02_FULL_44_14
TGTATTTCATACACTTGATATATTACCAAGTGTTGCACTTACTTGTTGAACCTACTAGCTAGTTTATTTTCCCGGTCGCGATCTCACGACCTTCGTCCAAAATGAGCGCGATGGCTTCTGCGCCATTCTTGGTTACCTTTTTCATCACTTCTATTTCAGGTTTTTTAAACTCACTCACAATAAAATCAAGCAATATACTCTCCCCTTTTGGCTTCTTTGTTTTACCACTTGATGTTATAGGACAAATGCCTACGCGTAAACGAGCAAACGCACGCGTCTTGAGCGCCTTTATGATTGACTCCACGCCTTTGTGTCCGCCGGAGCTTCTATTAAAAGATATCTTCATTGATCCGAGTGGCAGATCGAGATCGTCGTATACCACGATTGTACGCTCTGCGTCTTTTGCATTCTTCACTAATGGTGCGACGCTTTTGCCTGACACATTCATAAAGTTGTCCGGCAAAAGCAGAACAACTTTATCCTTTCCCCACGACCCTTTCGATACAAGCGCCTTCAAGCTCTTATCATTTATCCACTCGGGAAAATCATTCTTTTTACGAAACGCCTCCATGACCATACGCCCCGCATTGTGTCGCGTGTTCTCGTATTCTTCTCCAGGGTTTCCAAGTCCGACGATTAGATACTGCATAAAGGTTATGGTACAATGAAAAACACAGAATCCCAAATTTACTATGAACTTCAGACCAGACCAATTTTCAGATTTCGAAAGAGACAGGAATTACATCCACCCCGCAATTGAACATGCATACAATACGGCTGAAGAAACACTTGCAAAAAACGCAATTGACCCCCATGATTTCACAGAGCTTTACGGAGCAGAAAACATAGAACGCGACCTCGCAAGGGTTGAGAAAAAAGAAAAAGGATTTACTGTTGATGCACCCAAAATATATGCCGAGGTCCTTGAGGCCATTTTATTTGACCAAATTGGGAACGGGGACTGGTTTGGGAAAGGAACGCGCGCGATTAAAACATCACAATACGATGACTACATCAATGGTAGTGACATTATTCTTGAACTTGAAGAAGTAAATCGCACGCTCTCCCATTTGTCACTTTCTGTCGATGTCACATTTGGAACAACAACCGAGGAAAAAAAGTTTGCGATGATTAAAAAACACATTGATGACGAAACTTTAGGAGAAATAAAATACTTTCACTCTGAGCGTGGCGGGTTTCAAGGAAAACTAAGTAGAGTTCCGCAAGTTGTCATTGGTGTTGAAAAAGAACTTCTCATAAAACTCTCGGGACTGTGGGCTGACAAACACGGACGCAAAGAAGAAAACAGTGAGGAATTGGCATCACACCCGGTGCAGCGTCTTATTTTTGCAGAAATTCTTCTCCAGCTCCAAACATTCAGGATCTATGCAGAAGAAACAAAAAAAGAATCTATTGTCCCAATTTACGAAAAAAGTATCAATATACTCGAGGAAATTCTACGGGGAAAAGGACCAGCTGGCCTAGGTGACCTTCGTAATGACAAAGTATTCACTGCAATCCGTGAATCACTCCAGGTATTTAAAACTCTCTCCTAGCCAACAAAGTATCACTACGACACACATTCCGCCTTTGCATCAAGTACGTTTGTGTTTTATGATGATGTCACCAATCTATGAATGAAGATTTATCAACATCTGATCCTGTCTCTCCTGTCGAAAAAAATCATTCGTTTCGCGAAGAAGCGTGGGAAACTTTTCGTTTCCTTCTTATTGCACTCGCGATCGTTATTCCTATTCGTGTCTTCATAGCGCAGCCTTTCATTGTATCTGGCGCATCAATGGACCCAACGTTCAAAGACAAGCAATACGTCATCGTTGATGAGCTTTCATACCACATTGGCGACCCCGCGCGCGGAGATGTGGTGATATTCAAATATCCCAAAAACCCGAAACAATATTTCATCAAACGTGTCATCGGCCTCCCAGAAGAAACCATTCTTGTAGACGGGAAAGGAAGAGTGTTTATAAAAAACAAAGATGGTAAAATAGCACTCACTTTAAATGAACCTTATGTCGCCTACCCAAAAGATGACTCGATGGAACGCATTCTCAAGGTCGGCGAATATTTTATGATGGGAGACAATCGCGCGGGAAGCTTTGACTCGCGCGCATGGGGACCAGTCAACCGCGACCTCATCGTAGGCAAAGCATTTTTGCGATTGTTCCCCGTGAGCACCATCGACATCCTGCCGGGCCAATACAGGCAATCTTAAATATCATGACCAACGATAAAAAAACAGAAAAGCCAAAAAAACTTCGTGAGGAAGATATTGCGAGCCCAAAAGGAATGCGCGACATTCTCGACAAAGAGTATTATGCGTACCAAGGTTTTTTTGAAAAAGCATCCGACATCGCCACGTATTATGGATTTCGTCCCATTGAAACACCTATACTTGAACGCGAAGCGGTATTTACATCAAGCCTGGGAGTTGGTACAGACATCCGTGATAAAGAAATGTACACACTCAAAACCAAAGGTGGCGACCATTTAGTAATGCGCCCCGAGGGTACCGCGGGGATCATGCGCGCGTACATCGAAAACGGCATGCAGGCGCTGCCTCAGCCAGTAATGTTTTACAATTACGGTCCCTACTTTCGCCACGAAAATCCACAGCGTGGACGACTTCGCGAACTCCGTCAATTTGGACTCGAAATTTTAGGTACACCAAAAAGCATCGCTGATGCCCTGATTATCCGCACAATGACCTTGATCCTCGACGAAGCTGGTTTCAAAAATCTTTCAGTCGAGATCAACAGTATCGGCGACAAGGAATGTCGTTCAGGGTACATGCGTGAGTTCACTAACTATTACAAAAAACATATCGCGACTCTTTGTCCTGACTGCAAGGAGCGCATTAGGATAAACCCTCTTCGCCTTCTCGATTGCAAGGACTCTCGATGTCAGGATGTAAAAGCAAACGCACCGACCCCTATTGATTCACTCTGTAATGATTGCCGTCACCACTTCAAAGAGGTTATCGAATATCTCGAAGAGATGAATATTGCATATCGCATCAACAAAAATCTTGTTCGCGGACTCGACTATTATACCCGCACTGTATTTGAGATTATTGAGCTTGATCTAGTTCCTGAAGAAGGGGTCATCATTCCAACGCCGCTTTCACTCGGAGGAGGCGGTCGCTATGACCTTCTTGCAAAATCGCTCGGCAGCAAAAAAGATGTTCCTGCTGTCGGTGGCGCCATCGGTGTTGACCGTGTCATTATGTCGCCATCACACAAACCGCTCAATCCGCGCATTTTGAAAAAACCAAAAGTATATTTTATTCAGCTTGGCAACGAAGCAAAGCTCAAGAGCTTCGCAATCATCGAGACCCTTCGCAAAGCACACGTACCTATCGCACAATCACTTTCGAAAGACGGTCTCGCGCAACAACTCGCCATTGCCGAGCGAAGTGGCGCACCCTACACCATTATCTTTGGACAAAAAGAAGCCCTCGACAATACCATCATCGCGCGCAATATGGAAACTCGCTCGCAGGAGACCGTGAAGCTCGCAGACCTCCCCGACTTCGTGAAGCATTTGAAGGATGAGCTCCGATAGCAACTAACCCAACAATAGTGCGATAGCGGGTTATTGTTGGGTTAGTTGCTATAGATTTTAATTCCCAAAATACCGATCGCCAAAATCACCGAGACCGGGAACGATGTATCCTTTCTTATTTAATTTTTTGTCGTACTCTGCGCAGAGAATGCGCACGAGCGGGAAATTCTTTTGTAGATTTGCGATGCCTTCTGGCGCAGAGATGATACCGACAAAAACAATGTTCTCTTCACGCGCACCCGCTTTGACGAGCGTGGCTATACCAGCGATTGCCGAGCCCCCTGTTGCAAGCATAGGGTCAAGCACCACAACTACGTCATTTTTTGAAATTTTTGGAATGTTCTGGTAGTAAGCTTTCGGCTTGAGCGTTTTTTCATTACGCTTGAGTCCAATAAACCCAACAGACGCCTCTGGAAATTTTTCTATAAACGCCGGCAAGAGCGCAAGCCCCGCGCGTAAAATTGGCACCAGAATAATTCTAACTTTCTCTTCTTTCTCAATGTGCCGAGAAACTTCCTTTGCAAGCACAGATGCAACACCCTGCGCTGCTTCACGAAACTCTCCTGTCTTTGCTTTTCTGTTGCGCAGAATTATAAATGGGTCTTTCATATTTGTATTTGGTATACTCATTGTATGTCATTCCCTATAATTTTTAAAGACCGATCTGAGGCAGGCAAAAAACTTGCAGAAGTTTTAACCGAGTTCAAAAATTCTAGCGCGATTGTGCTTGCGCTTCCTCGTGGTGGCGTAATGACAGGGAAAGAGATTGCGGAGGCACTCAGCCTCCCGCTCGATATCATTGTCACGCGAAAAATCGGCGCACCGGGAAATGACGAGTATGCAATAGGCGCAATCGACCTCGACGGCAATGGGGTGTGGAATGAAATGGAACACGCTTATGTTGATAAAAAATGGCTCGAAGCCAAAATAGCATCAGAAAAAATAGAGGCAAAGCGAAGATGGGACACCTATCGCAAAGGAAGGGGTGAGCTCGATTTAAAAAACAAAGTGGTCATTATTGTGGACGACGGCATCGCAACTGGACTCACGATGCAGGCGGCTGTGGCATACGCGAAACACAAAGGCGCAGAAAGAATCATTGTAGCAGTGCCTGTGGCGTCCGCCGAGTCTGTGCGAACACTCAAAAACAGCGCAGATGTGCGCACAATTGAAACACCCACCTTCTTTTCCGCTGTTGGGGAATGGTATGAAGATTTCCCTCAGGTTTCTGACAAGGAGGTCGTTAGCGCCCTTGCACCAAAAAGCCCTTTGTGATAGTATATCGCCTATGTCTACGGTAAACGCAGAAGTCAAGAAAAATAACAACGAAAACGCAATCAGCCTTATTCGCCGCTTCACCAAGCGCGTTCAGGGTTCAGGAATTATTCCTCGCGTTCGCTCAATTCGCTATAACCAACGCAAGCCTAATCATGCAAGAATGAAGAAGGACGCGCTTGTTGTCCTCGGAATGCGCAAGGAGTACCAACTCCTGGAAAAGCTCGGCAAACTCCCTGAGAAAAAACAAAAGGGTCGCCCAAAATCGAGTTAAGACTTACGCCTCGTCTCATGTCGCTCTCGATTACGAATACTACAAAAGGCAAGCTCCCCCGCTTGCCTTTTGCTAAAATGGCCGAAGCAGTACTCGGAAAGGAGTATGATTGTTCACTTGTAATTGTGAGTTCCCGAAAGTCGCGAGAACTCAATCGTACTTATCGCGGAAAAGATTATCCAACAAACATTCTGTCATTTCCGCTCGATGAAAACGAGGGTGAGATATTTCTTGATCTCAAAAAAACACAAGCCGAAGCGGCACCCTTTGAACGCTCGTACACTAATTTTGTCGGATTTCTTTTTATACACGGGCTCCTTCATCTCAAAGGACTTGATCATGGAGTAAAAATGGAAAATGCAGAGAAAAAAATCCGTACAATTTTTAAAATTTAGTTTTATTAGCAACGTAGACGAATCAATAGATTTGCGTCTTGGTCGAAGACTTTAATAAAATATCAATTTTCATTTCCGAGCCGGGGAGATATAATATAGACTTCCGCGATCTCTGTTACAGGAGTATATATTACTCATTCGTAGCCATAGGTACTGTAGTATTTCTCCAGCATGCGCGTGTATGTTTGATAGCCCAGGTTTTTTTGCTACAATAGAGGGTATATTATGAGCACTCGCATCAAACGCATAGCAACCGGCATTGATGTCGGCACACACGCAACACGCGTTGTTATTGTAGAGCACTCGCGCGGGGAATCGCCAGTTATTATCGGCACTGGTGTTTCCGAGACACGCGGTTTGCGACACGGATATATAATAAACAAAATAGATGCGATTCGAAGCATTAGCAATGCTCTTGCAAATGCAGAAAAAATGGCGGGTTTTAAAATCAAAAATGCCATACTCTCCATTGGCGGTATAAGCCTTGAATCAGTGGTCTCTCATGGTGCCTCCATTGTATCCCGTGCGTCTGGTGAAGTAAGCGAGATAGACATCAGAAAGTCGGCGAAGGATGCAGAGGAAAATCTCACTCACCTTACCAACAAACGTATCATTTATCGTACACCACTCCGCTACAAGCTCGACAGCAAGGAAGTTTTAGGTGACCCTCTCGGAATGACTGGAACCAAGCTTGATGTAAAAATGCTCTTTGTTACCTGCTTGGAACAGCATCTAAATGATATCATCCGCACCATTGAGGAACTCGGCGTCGAGGTAGACGAGGTTGTGCCATCCCCCATCGCTGCAGCTCAAGTTGCGCTCAATAAAAAACAGAGAGCGGTCGGGTGCGCGTTGGTAAACATCGGGGCAGAAACTGTTTCTATTGCGGTGTTTGAAAATGACACGCCGATTTCGCTTCAAATATTCCCCATCGGCTCAACCGACATTACTAATGACATCGCGCTTGGACTAAAGATTCCATTACAAGAAGCTGAGAAAATAAAAGTGAGCGGTCCTGAAGGAATTTATTCTAAAAAGAAACTTGAGGAGATCATTGAGGCGCGACTCTATGATATTTTTGAACTTATCGATGCCCATTTAAAAAAAATCGGGAGGAGCGGCCTTCTACCCGCGGGAGTTGTGCTCACTGGTGGCGGTGCCGGTATCGCAACAATCGAAGACCTTGCGAAAGCCGTTCTGAAGCTCCCGTCATCCATTGCGCACCCCGCAATCGCAAATGCTGGCAAACACCCAGTCAAAGACTCTTCGTGGCTTGTGGCATACGGACTTGCGGTCTATGCGCTGCAAAAACCATCTGAAACCGCAGAAACCGGTCTTAGCGATATTTTTGAAACTCTAAAAAGCTGGATAAAACCGTTTTTGCCATAAGAAAAAACTGCTCAACTTTGTGAACTTTCGAATCAGCTGATTCTGAACTAGCAAGTTCACGTCTTGGACGCAAGCTTGGACCTAGGCACTTTTGACTTTATGGACTCTTTCTTGGTATTCTACTAATACTAATAATTAGCAGTTTTAAATCAGCCCATCAGTTATGCCAAAAGTACAACCGGAAGTAGAAGCATTTGCCCGCATCAAAGTCATCGGAATCGGTGGCTCAGGAAAAAACGCGGTGAACCATATGATTAATTCGAAAGTCAAAGGCGTCGAATTCATTGTAATGAACACCGATGCACAAGATCTACATCATTCACTCGCGCAGAAAAAAATTCACATCGGCAAAAATCTCACACGAGGACTAGGCACCGGCATGAACCCAGAAATAGGTCGTAAAGCCGCAGAAGAAACGAAGGAGGAAGTGCAAGGAGTATTGAAGGGTGCAGACATGGTCTTTATTGCAGGAGGAATGGGTGGTGGTACTGGCACGGGCGCGGCGCCCGTTGTTGCAAGTATTGCAAAAGAACAGGGTGCTCTCACTATCGGCGTTGTCACGCGACCATTTACATTTGAAGGTTCACATCGTGGCAGGCTTGCCGAACAAGGTCTCGACGAACTTCGCAAACAAGTTGACGCGCTCATCATTGTTCCAAACGACCGCATTTTAAGTGTTGCTGACAAAGACACTACTTTTAAATCGGCTTTCACTATGAGTGACGAGGTGCTTCGCCAGGCAGTTGAAGGCATCTCTGACCTCATCACTACTCCAGGCATCATCAATGTCGACTTTGCGGACATTCGCTCAGTACTTTCCAATGCTGGATCGGCACTCCTCGGTATCGGCTCATCGAGCGGGGAAAACCGCGCTCAAGAAGCGGCGCTTGCAGCGATAAACTCCCCCCTGCTTGACCTTTCAATTTCTGGCGCGAAGGGGGTTTTATTTGCTATCGCAGGCGGTGCAGACCTTCGCATGCACGAGATCAACGAAGCGGCAAAAATTATTACGGAATCAATCGACCCCGATGCGCGCGTTATCTTTGGAGCCATCCTCGATGACAAACTAAAAAAGAATGAGCTCAAAATCACTGTCATCGCAGCAGGTTTTCCAGAGGGTGTAGAAAAACGAGCTCTCAATTCTTTTGCCACTAAAACACAGAGTGTTCAGCGCGAAGAAAATCGAGACAGGACCGTAGAGAAGCGCGAAATCAATAATAGCTTCGTTGAGCAAGAGCCAAAAAAAGTTGAGGTATCGCGTGAAAGCACAAAAACAGCGCTCGATAAAGAGCCTGTTGCGGTTATAGATCTCGAAGCAGAAGGAGCCGAAGACTGGAGTGCTGTTCCCGCATTTCTCCGTCGCCCAAAAAAAAATATAAACCGAGATGAACAACAGTAATATTTACGACCTCATCATCATTGGAGGAGGCCCTGCAGGAGCCGCTGCGGGTGTGTATGCCGCACGCAAGCGACTAAAAACATTGATGCTTGCCGAAGTATTTGGCGGGCAATCGACAGACTCTGCTGAGGTACAAAACTGGATAGGTACTATTTCTATATCTGGCGAAGCTCTTGCATTATCGCTTAAAAAACACGTTGAAGCATACGCGGGCGAAGTACTCACTATACGTGATGAGCGCGTGCAAAAGCTCGAAGCTCGAGAGGGCACTTTTATTGCGACAACAGACAAAAATTCGTACGCGGCACGCACCGTACTTGTAGCGACAGGGAGTCACAGGCGCAAGCTCGATGCCGAGGGAGCGGACAAATTTGAACACAAAGGTGTTACCTACTGCGCTTCCTGCGATGGTCCAATGTTTGAAGGTCAAGACCTCGCTGTCATTGGCGGAGGAAATTCCGCATTTGAAACAGCAGCTCAGCTCCTTGCGTATGCAAAAAGCGTGACGATCATTCATCGGAGTCCAGAGTTCAACCGTGCTGATCAAATAACTGTAGAAAAAGTGCTATCGCATCCAAACATGCGAGCTGTTAAAAATGTTGAAATTCTTGAAATTAAGGGGGAGAAATTTGTTACAAGTATTACCTACCGCAATAAAACAACAAACCAGGTAATCGAGCTTCCTGTTGGTGGCATCTTTGTAGAAATCGGGCAACTTCCAAACACTGAATTTTTAAAAGGTGTTGTCAGTTTAAATGACCACGATCATGTTGTCATTGATCCGCGTACTCAAAAAACGAGTATGCCTGGCATTTGGTCCGCAGGCGATTGTACCGACACACTCTATCACCAAAACAACATTGCCGCAGGCGACGCAGTCCGCGCCCTTGAAGACATCTATCAATATTTGCGTTCAAAGTAGCCAAAATAAAAAAAGCAAATTCTCACGATGCGAGAATTTGCTTTCTTTGTTTTGGCTACTATATTTTCTTTCTAAGAACTGGAAACCTCACCTGTCCGTATTGGTCCTCCCAAAATTCATACGTCCAGGGAGTATCTTTGAGGAGCGCCTCGATAACGGGGCGCTGGTACTCATCGGCTTCAATGTATACCGCACCACATGGCTTCAAAAAATCCCACGCTTGATCGATTAGAACTTTATGAAAATAATTTCCTCCGTCGTCTGCAAAAAATGCGAGGTGTGGTTCATGTGCGACCATATCGGGGTCAAGGTTGTCGATATCGCTCGGCGGGATATATGGTGGGTTGGCAAAAATTGCATCATAGAGACCCGTCGCCGTCTCAAGAGAGTCTCCTGGAAGCACCAGTATCTGCTCGTCTGGGATACCACTCGCACGCGCACTCGCAATGATTCCCGGCGACAGGAGCGCATCAAGTTCGCTTATCTCCACGAGTGCATTTGGGATATGTTTTGCTACAGCAAGACCAACATTACCAGAGCCAGCGTATGCATCAAAAGTACGCAGCGGTCGCCCGAGTTCCTTGGTCTTCGCCTTGAGCTCTTGTATTGCGCGCAGTGCCCAATGTGCGGTTTCTGCGCGAGGAATAATTGGCTTGCAGGATAAATCAATATGCACCCCAAGAAAATCCTTCCATCCTAAAACGTACGGGTATGGCTCCCCTGCTTTCAGTCGCTCAACATCGTCAAAATACTCAAGGGATTCGATTCCGTGATATTTCTCGGCAAGGAGGAGGGCTCTATTTTTTTCTAAATCGTAGACCATAAGAATTTGTGGCGATGGGGTCTCGGTCCCGAGTTACTAATTCGCTACGCTCATAAGTACTCGCGACCCCACCTCACTGTCGCTTCGCGACATGTTCCGGCTTTCGATTCCCCACGCAAGCAAAGTAGTTTGCTTGCTCATCGCCCACAATAAAAGCACCTAAAGGTGTTTTTATTGTGGGCGATGGGGGAATCGAACCTCCGACCTTTACAATGTCAATGTAACGCTCTAACCATCTGAGCTAATCGCCCAATTTTCAATTTAAAAATTGCTTAATGTATATTCTATTTTCAAATTGCGGAGATGGTGAGATTTGAACTCACGGTACGGTTTCCCGCACGGCGGTTTTCGAAACCGCTGCCTTCAACCACTCAGCCACATCTCCCTAAAACAAATTTCTCAAAATTTGTTCGGGCGACCGTATTGTTTACAAGACGGTTTAGCCACTAAATTCCCTTCCAAAAGAACCTTATCAAGGTAGCATTTTTTTGCAATTTTGGCAAAAATTGATATACTGCGCAGGTTGGTTTTGGCCCCATCGTCTATCGGTTAGGACGAAAGCTTTTCAAGCTTTAAAGCGGGGTTCGACTCCCCGTGGGGTCATGGTATGGTCAGAACAAAAAAAAACACCAAGCCACTCTAGAGTGGCTTGGTGTTTTTTCGGCTACAAATTGTCCACACCCAAAGATTGCAATATCTCTCCGTATTACTTATACTATATGCAGGAATTTTTTGACTGCCTGCACTGCTCACGATATTTAATTACAAAGTATTGCGAGCTGTGCGGGGAGCGTATGTGTGCGTTTTATTAATTTATTAACCATGGGAAGCAATTTACAAAATGGATAGTCAAAATTACGAGAAAGATAATGTTAGCAATGTCCTTAAATGGATTTTATTGGTTGTTGCGATAGTCTCATTCTGTATTCTCGGATGGGCGGCAAAGGTTACGTACAGCACCGTACCTCCTCAGCCAGACAAGTTTATTGCGGAATCCGGAGAGTTGCTCATAACTGGCGAGGATATCGTTGCCGGCAAGGGCGGTTTCCAGAAAGCAGGCTTGATGGACTACGGCAGTCTCTATGGCATGGGCTCGTACTTTGGTATTGACTATACAGCAGAGTATTTGAAGCAACTTGGTTTGAGGACCGCGGACAACATCGCAATGACTCGTTTTGGTCAGCCATTTTCTGCATTGTCGGAAGACAACCAAGAGTCTGCAAAGAGAGAGATGCGAAAAATGCTCAAAGGCATAGATCTCACAAAGAGTGAGGTGGTACTTCCCGCTCCTCTAGCTGACGCAGTAAAAACCATCAGACAGGATATCGTTACTTTCCTCTTCACGGAAGACCCAGAAAAAGGGTGGTACGGCACGAAGGCACTTAATAATGAGCTAGCTGTGAAAACTGCCAACTTCCTAATCTACTCATCTATCACAACAGTTGCAATGCGTCCTGATGGCTCCGCATCATGGACCCAAAATTGGCCGTACGAGCCTTTGGTTGGCAATGCACCGACAACAAGCGCTTTCAATTGGACATGGATCAGCTATGCCTTTACATTCCTCCTCTTTGGCGCAGTGATTTGGGTCTACGAACAATATCTCAATCATCGCGATACTTCACCTAGGGAGCACAAATTGATTGATTTTCGCCCACTGACACCGAGTCAGCGCAAGGTTGGAAAATACTTCATTGTTGTTGGCGCGGTATTCCTGACTCAACTCGCCGTCGGTGTACTCATGGCGCACTATTATTCAGAGCGAACAAGTTTTTACGGATTTGATATAGCAGAATATCTTCCATTCAATTTCCTTAGAGCAATGCACATTCAGACTCCTATCGTTTGGATTGGTTTGTCGTGGATTGGCGCGGCTCTATTCCTTGCTCCAGCAATCAGCAAGCGTGAGGCAAAAGGACAAGGATTCCTAGTTGATCTTTTGTTCTGGGTAACACTGTTTGTAGTTGCAGGTGGCCTTATTGGAAATTACTTGGGTAACATTAACGTAATTGACAAAAATTGGTTCTGGTTTGGAAACCAAGGGTTGTCATACATTGAACTTGGTCGCTTCTGGCAGATGGGCTTCTTTGTCGGCCTATTAACATGGAGCGTTCTTGTATTCCGCGCATTGTGGCCTGAAAAGGGTCAAAGCATGAAAGCAATCCGTGAATTTTTTTCTGGCAATATTTACCTTGAGCACCTTTTGTGGGCTGCAACACTAAACATCGCATTGCTATACGCAGCAGGAATGGTTCCACTTACAGGAATCGCAAGCTCATTCTCTATTGCAGACTTCTGGAGATGGTGGGTTGTACACTTGTGGGTAGAACAGTCGTTTGAGTTCTTTACAGTGGCAGTGAGCGCGTACCTCCTTATGGAAACAGGTTTGGTGTCGCGAACACTTGCTGAGCGCGCTGTATACTTCGAGCTCATACTTATTTTCTTGGGAGGAGTTCTCGGCACAGGTCACCACCTATACTGGGTAGGTGCTGGCAGTATGTGGATTCCAATTGGAAGCATGTTCTCATTTATTGAGGTTATCCCACTTCTACTCCTTATTATTGAGTCCATCCAGCAATATCGTCTTATTAAAGGAACAGGTGGCACATTCAAGTACAATCTTGCATACTTATTTATCATAGGTGCTGCATTCTGGAACTTTGTCGGCGCAGGAGTATTTGGTGGCGGTCTTATCAATGCTCCACTAGTAAACTACTACGAGCACGGCACATTCCTAACACTCAACCACGCGCACTTGGCGCTCTTTGGAGCGTTTGGTTTACTGGCAATAGGACTCATCTACTACTGCTTGCGTTACGCGGCAGGCAACCATACTCCTTTTACGGAGAAAACTGGATACTGGGCATTCTGGCTCTACAATATCGGGCTCTTGCTTTGGATGACTCTTCATTTCCTCCCTATCGGGTTCCCTCAACTTGCGGCAGTGTACGAACACGGCTATGCGTTTGCTCGCAGTATGGAATTCTATGACACCACTGTTCTTTGGCAGTGGATGCGAATCCCCGGCGATGTGCTGTTTGGTGCCGCTGCTCTTATTATGGTTTGGGACTTCTTTAAAAAACTTAAGCCAGTCTTTAAACCACCAGTACAAGAAGGACAAGGAAACTAAATTTGTCTCAGTAAAAAAAAGCCCAGCCCATCCCAAAGGGGCTGGGCTTTTTTACTGAGTTCGTTGTATACTATACACGTATGAATACAGACAAGGGACCAGAACCAACCCCCATTAAAATCAAAGATTACCACCCTCACTACTACGGCGATCTTGTTAGGAAGCATCTCTTTTTCGCGGCATTTGTCATAATGGTTGCGGCGCTCATTGACAGCGAGCTTCGGAACTTTTATCTCTTTATCGGCCTTTTTGGAGTGGTGGGTTTCACTATCCTTGCCGGACTTACCAGTCCCAAAAAACGCTCGATAGTATTTACCGATGTCGTCGTGTCTGCAATAATGTTTCTCATTTTTGAATACTTTGCGATTTTCGCATTTATACAATACGAAAGTTTTTCAAACTCTGTGTTTTTCTTCCGCCAGTTAATCGCAGTGATTTATCTAATTGCATTGTATTACAGTACTAAAACACTGAGGTTTTACGATGACCTCGAACGTAGCGAATAAAATAAATCATAAACATATGTCATCAATAGCATCATTCATACTTCTTCTTCTCGGACTCTGGGTTCTCAGTTTTTTCGTATTTCATATTGCCGGGTTTCTTATTCACATTCTTCTTATTATAGCGATAATCATGATCCTTGTACGTGTTATTCGTGGAGAAAATCCATTTAGGTAAAGCAAACATGAAAAGAGGCGAAGACTACACTGGTGTTACCGTTACCTATCTCTGTCACGACGGCAACGGAAATTTTTTGTTTAATAAACGCTCCACCAATTGTCGCGATGAACATGGTTGTTGGGATCACGGGAGTGGTGCAATGGAGTTCGGCGATACAATCGAAGGCACGTTGAAAAAAGAAATTAAGGAAGAGTATTGCGCGGATATTTTAGAATACCATCCATTGGGCTATCGAGATGTACACCGAGAACACGACGGCAAGAAAACTCACTGGATTGCGCTAGATTTTTTAGTTCTCATCGACAGAGATAAAATTAAGAACGGTGAACCGCATAAATTTGATGACATAGGGTGGTTTGTGCTAGACAATCTCCCTAGTCCGCTACATTCGCAATTTTCCACCTTTTTGAAACTATATAGGGACAGGATCTGATACTGGGCTGTATAAGATTTAATGATATACTATTTTTATGAGACAAAGAATAATACAAGGCGGGTACATAGGAGTCCTCGCAGTCATTATTGGAACATCAGTAATGCTTTTCCTTTTTGTTAAAGTTTATCTTACGCCAAGCACGGCAGTGTCAGAGCTTCAACCAACAAATGCAGACGGAGTAATACCCGCCACGGAATACGAGCGTAAGCGTGCAACCATCGACAAGGTAAACACCATCGCGGACCAGCAAAAAGAAAGAGCTGAAGAAACTAACAGCATGATGGACGGCATATAGAAGTCCCGAAAGTAGCCACGGAAAAGTTGCGCCAAGTTACCGATCTGCTATGATTCCTGCATATGCGTATTCTCGCTATCGAAACCAGTTGTGACGAAACCGGCATTGCTATTGTTGAATCAAAAGGATCATCGCTGGTACCAAAAACTATAAGAGTACTCGCAAATACACTTGTATCGCAGGCGACACTCCACGCTCAGTTTGGAGGAGTCTTCCCTGCTGTTGCACGGCGCGAACATGCAAAAGCCATCGTGCCGCTTCTCGTGCACGCACTCACGGAAGCAGGTCTCGCGAAAAAACTTAAACAAGAGCGCATACTCTCAAAAAAAGAAGAAACTACCCTCGCGAGGATTTTCCATAAAGAGCCTGAGCTTTTTGTGCTTTTCAAGGAATCCCTTAATGCCCTCAAAGTTCCAATAATTGATGCGATTGCGGTAACCGTGGGTCCAGGACTTGAGCCTGCGCTGTGGGTCGGCATCAACACTGCCGAAGCGCTTGGCGTACTTTGGGGTGTACCGGTCATCCCCGTAAACCACATGGAGGGGCACATCGTTGCTTCACTTATGCAAACAAAGGATGACGGTAAAACTTTTTCACTCGCAATGCCGAGGTTTCCATCGCTCGCACTCCTCATTTCTGGCGGACACACCGAGCTTGTTTTAATGCCAAGCAGAGGCAAGTACAAAATGCTTGGACAAACACGTGACGATGCAGTCGGCGAAGCGTTTGATAAGGTTGCGCGCATGCTGGGCCTATCCTACCCCGGAGGCCCCGAGATCTCCAAGCTCGCAGAAAAAGCTCCAGCGCATGAAAAACTTTCTGTCCCGCTCCCCCGCCCTATGCTCAAGTCGGGCGACTTTGATTTTTCATTTTCAGGGTTAAAAACCTCGGTGCTTTATGCGATCAAAAAATTTGAAACTCTAACCGATCGTGATAAGGAACTAATCGCAAAAGATTTTGAGGATTCAGTAACCGAAGTCCTTGTTACAAAAACACTCAAAGCTGCGAAAAAGTACAAAGTAAAAGAGATCATTCTCGGCGGTGGTGTAACCGCTAATAGAAAAATTCGTAAGATATTTCAAGAAAGTGTTGCAGAGGAACTTCCTGACACTAAACTCTTCATTCCAACCATCCTACTCTCTGGAGACAACGGCCTCATGATCGGCGTCGCTGGACTCCTCCGCTCTAAATCCAAAAAACACATCGTCGCAAACGGCACCCTCAAGCTCGCAAAGTCAGTCAGCCCAACACTTGACGAACTGAGGAAGAGGAAATAAAAAAACCACGCTTTTAAAAAGCGTGGTAGGCTGTGAGCGAGAATAATTACTTTAGCCGTATCAATAAGCAAGAAACGGTTATTTTATCAACATATTTACTTGTAATAGTTTTTGTTATTTTTGATTTTAGTAATCCCAACCAACGAACTTCAACAATGGTGTGTCGCTCAACCCAGACAACTGGCCGAAGCAACTTTACGGATACTCTTGTCTCCATGTCAGATATCACTTCTGCTGGAACCCAGCAATCATCGGCCACAGACACTTCCACAAGTTCTCCTTTTTCAAGTGTTCTGTCTATATGACTCATAACCACGCTCCTCTTGTTGTAACTTTATAAGTATAGCATATTTAGTACGAAAAGTCAATCCCTACTGACCTGTCAAAAACTGTGATAAAATAAGCCGACAATGACTGCATTTCCCGAAAAACTAAACAAACCCTATGAGCCGGCAAACACTGAGGCTCGCATTTACAAACTTTGGGAGGAGAGCGGGTTTTTTAATCCAGACAACCTGCCTGCACGCCACCAAGAACCTTTTACAATCGTTATGCCTCCACCAAACGCCAATGGGCGGCTCCATGCAGGACACGGGCTCACCATCGCGCTCGAGGACATTATGACGCGCTACCAGCGGATGCAGGGCAAAAAAGCGCTCTGGGTGCCGGGTGCTGACCATGCGGGTTTTGAAACACAAGTGGTGTATGAAAAGAAACTCGAGAAGGAAGGTCACTCGCGTTTCAAAATGGACCGCAAGGAACTCTATGACGAGATCATGGCGTTCACTCTCGAGAGTAAGAAGCACATGGAAGCTGATGTGAAAGCGCTCGGCGCATCGTGCGACTGGTCGCGCGAAAAATTCACCCTCGACCCCAGTGTCGTTTCTGAGGTACAGGAAACATTTCGCAAACTCTATCGCGACAACCTGGTCTATCGCGGATACCGCACAGTGAACTGGTGCACCAAACATCAGACTTCCCTCTCTGATGTCGAGACCGAAACCGTAGAAAAAAATGACAAACTTTACTACATCAAATACGGGCCATTCACCGTCGCCACCGTACGCCCCGAAACTATTTTTGGCGATGTCGCCATTGCGGTTAATCCAAATGATGCACGATACAAGGAATTCATTGGTCAAACCGTTGAGGTACAGCATCCTGAAGGGAAACTTTCGCTCGTAGTCATCGGTGACGAAGAAGTTGATCCAGAGTTTGGTACTGGCGCGCTCAAGATCACACCTGCGCACGACCACAACGACTTCCGTATGTCCGAAACACACAAGCTTTCGCGCGTTGAGGTCATTGATCAATTCGGTAAACTAAATGACAAGACGGGTAAATATGCTGGAATGAAAGTTGCCGAAGCCCGCATAAAAGTTGTGGAGGATTTGCAGACACTCGAACTCATTGAAAAGATTGAGGATTATGCACATGCCGTTCCTACTTGCTACAAATGCGATACCACTATTGAACCGCGCGTGATGCCTCAGTGGTTTGTAAAAATGGCGCCACTGGCAAAATTGGCGAGCGACGCTGTGCGTGATGGAAAAATAAAATTCATTCCTGACAATTTTGAAAAAATATTTTTGTACTGGATGGATAACACGATGGACTGGAATATCTCGCGTCAGATCGTATGGGGAATTCAAATCCCCGCCCTCGTATGCAGAAGCTGTAACGTTGGCGTCCTCTATGAGGAAACTATCGAGGGTTCAGAATGCAACTGCGGAGGAACCTTTGTATGCGACACCGACACCTTCGACACATGGTTTTCGTCTGGCCAGTGGCCCCTTTTGGCACTAGGATACCCCAAAAGCCAAGATTTGAGCTTCTACCCAACGGATGTTATGGAAACCGGCCGAGACCTCATTTTCAAGTGGATCCCGCGTATGGTCATTTTTGGGCTTTATCTCAAAGGCGAAGTGCCTTTCCGTACGGTGTATTTACACGGCATGGTCAACGACAAGCACGGCAAAAAAATGTCAAAGAGCAAAGGAAACGTCGTCGCACCCAACGAGCTCACCGGTAAGTACGGAGCCGACGCGCTTCGCATCGGACTCGTCATCGGCAATACCCCGGGCAACGACATTGCGCTTGCAGAAGACAAAATAAAAGGGTATAAACATTTCTGCAATAAAATTTGGAATGCGTCGCGCTTCGTCCTCACAAACACCACCGGCACGACACTCGATACCCCACGACCTGCGCTCACTCCGCGTGACGAAGAAATCCTCACGGAGCTAAATACTGCCATCATCAGTATTACTGCGCACTACGAAAACTTTCGTTTCCATCTCGCTGGCGAAGAACTCTATCATTATTTTTGGAACACGTTTGCTGACATTATTATCGAAGAAATGAAACCGCGCCTTCTCGGCGATGACGAAGTTTCAAAAAAAGCCGGCGAGTGGGTACTCCTCACTATTCTCGTAGTGAACATCAAAATGCTCCACCCATTCATCCCGTTCATCACCGAAGAACTCTGGGAAATGTTGCCAAAAGAAAATAAGCAACTTCTCATCATAGAACCATGGCCGAAACCATTTTAACTTTTAAACCGGTTGTCATTGCGATTGTTGGGGGGATACTCCCGGCGCTTGTGTGGCTTTGGTTTTGGTTGAAACAAGATAGGGAGGCTCCCGAGCCTACCGGACTCATCGCATTATCATTTTTTGCGGGAATGGCGATAGTATACTTTGTGCTTCCTTTGCAAAAACTCGTTCTCGCATCAATATCTCCAATAATGGATACGGCGAATACCCTCGCATTTAAATTCTCACTGCCTCCACTCAACGAGCAAACTGTTCAAATAACTCTATGGGCTTTTATAGAAGAATTTGCAAAATACGCGACTGTTTTTCTTATCGCCTTCAAAAGTAATTATTTTGATGAGCCAATGGATGCAATCATTTATCTCATTACTGCCGCCCTCGGTTTCGCAGCAATGGAAAATGTGCTCTATATTCTAAAAGATCTTGCCCACGGAGGTGCTTTTGAAATATTAGCTAACGGTAATATGCGATTCATCGGTGCAACAATAGTCCACATAGTATCATCGGCGTTTGTGGGTATTGCAGTAGCATTCTCATTTTATGCGCCGAGACATATAAAATTTATAACGGTTATTTTGGGAATTTTCATCGCTTCTCTCTTGCACGCATACTTTAATTTATCTATAATAGAAAGCGATGGAACGATGAGGACACTTTTGGTATTTTCTCAATTTTGGTCAGCGATCATCGGAATCATTGTGTTGCTTGCTTTTGTTAAACGCCTACCAAAACCTATTGATAATTAAACCATTATGAAACAATCTTTTTTTGAACGACTCACGGGCGCGATTTCTCTCAAGGACCGATCCTCGGATTTTGAAGAAAACGTCCCTGTTGAGCAGCCTCCACAAAGCTCTTTTAGTCAATGGGAGACGGAAGAGGCTCAGGAGGGCGAACTTGCTGTAGATGTATATCAGACAAATGAATCAATTATCATCCAAGCAATGGTCGCTGGTGTAGCTTCTGAAGATCTTTCTGTGTCTGTCACGCGCGAAATGGTAACGATCAAAGGTAGGCGCGAAGGTCCAAAAGAAATCTCTGCTGAAAATTATTTTTATCAAGAACTCTACTGGGGCGCCTTTTCCCGCACAATTCTTCTCCCTGCCGAAGTTGAAACCGAGGAGGTAGAAGCGACCGAGAAACACGGGCTTCTTACCATAAGGCTTCCAAAAATAGACAAGGAGCGCAGGCAGACTATCAAGATTAAGTCGATATAGGGGAAACATTTGACTGCTGACATATGACAAGTAACAAAAATACCGTAACATTGTTACGGTATTTTTAATGGTGCCGAGGACCAGGGTTGGTCACGGATTACTAAGTCTTCTCGTTTGCTTCGCAAACTGTGAGGACTAAGTATCCTCTACCCCGGCTCGCAATTTTTGAAAAAGTCATGAAGAAAACTTTTTCAAAAATATTGCTGCGCCTTTCAACCCTTTTATAATGCTCCGCACATTTATCCTCGGCACCATAAGAAAAACCACCCGCAGGTGGTTTTTCTTATGGTGCCGAGGACCAGGGTTGAACTGGTGACCCCTCGCTCTTCAGGCGAATGCTCTACCAACTGAGCTACCTCGGCATGCGTTTTCTATTGTACCAAAGTTTATGGCCGAGCCTGCGTCCAAGACGTGAATTTGTTAATTCAGAATCTGCTGATTCGGCTACATCGGCGAATTTTATACTTTTGAAAATTTCAAATAATTGTTAATTATTTGACAGTACTGTCGCCTACTACTTCCCTATCAAATTCTTCACCGACTGTACATCTGTAGGAATAGAGCCGGCAGTTTTTTCAAAATTTTGAATGATGCCCATCGAAGTCTGAAAAGTCTTCATATACTTTTGAATCGTTGGCTGAAAATAGTAGTAAACTCCAAAAATGGACCCGAGGATTATCGCCCAATACACGAAAGTAAAAAACGAACTCCAGCGCTGTGCGCGACGCATAGAGCGGAGAATTTTGTTATTCTCGTGGGTTATTTCTAACAGCTCGTCGAGCTTGCGATCATCAAGGTCCATAAATGAACTATATCAGATTTCACCAAAAATTCAAACGCTTTCAGTAAAAAAGCCCGGTTGTTGCCGGGCTTTTGAAAAAATTGACATACTTTGATTATACGTGTGCCAGTCGCTCAAACTCGTTCCTATGTGGAACTGTTTTTATTGATACTGGCTTGATTTCCTTGAGACACTCCGCTGGCGCCAAGAGCGACTCTTCGAGTAATCCTCGGCAGCGAAACCTACAGATTGCCAGCCCATTATCAAGAACCTTCACAACATTAATCTCGATCTTGATCAATCCGTCAAGACAACCCGTGTAGCAACGCAAAAGCTTGCTACGGGTTCCAGTATCAAGCACATTTACTGAATGGTCCAGAAACTGCTTAAACCGAGCAACGTCGAGAAAGTTTCTTCCTAATGCGATTACCTTGGCTCTCCTTTTTGTACAAGTGACTTTTTTTGCCATGTTACACTTCCTTTCTTTTAGGATAAGACTTGGTTGTAAAAACAAAAAAATGGGAATTGCTCCCGCGTGAAATTGTACCACTAGAACCAAAACAATGTCAACTGTTTGTACAAGGCGAATTCAGGTTTTTCTTTGGTGGGCCGTTCTAATGAGGGAAAATGAATTCTCCAAGCACAAACATTAAAAGGGCGAGACCATATAACACTGCCAAGTATTTGCAAACTGACCACTCTTTGTGCTTGACGATAGTATAAATTCCGATAACGAAAGATAGCAGACCGGACAGATTAAGTATGAGATTAAGCGCGACATTGAATATTGAGAGTAGAAGATTGCCCTCAATGACAGCAGAATCTCCCCCTATGGCGAAGGCAAAAATGAGCGAAAACGCCATTGATATAACTAAGACGATACCAAATCCCACCGACCATTTACCTGAACGAGATTGCGGCATAAAATTTATTTTTATAATAAAAATTAATTAATCATTGATAAATAAACTATGAAGGAGGATAAAAAGTATAGTACATACGCCTATGATGATGGATAGAAAAACCAAAACAGAACGCTCTTTATATTTCCTAATCGCCAATATTCCGGTGATTAAAGCAATGATGCTTGCCGGGAATGCAACAGCTACTGTTATATCCCACCAGTGGTCGTCAAAATTAAGTATTTTTAGTATGAAAACAAGCACGCAAGAAATGGCAATTGCGATTAAGAAAAAGGCGTTCAAACCTACTGACCATTTACCTAATTTAGTTTTTGGCATAGATTATCTTTTCCTCTTGTTAGTTAATATTTTTCCGACTTTATGATTAAAAAATTTTCTTCCCCCAAAATTAAAACATGGTTCGAGCCGATGTTTTTCTACGGGTTCTTTTGCGGTTTCGAGCGGTGCGGCTCTGCCACCATTCCGAATTTTCGCGGAGGGAATTTTCCGAAAAAATGCGTTCAGACTAATTCAAGGATACTGCGCAAGAAGGAAAAGTCAAAGAGTTTTGGTTCGTGGTGCCCCATGTCGGTCTCGGAATTGCGGGTGTCAGACCCCACAAGGGTTCCTTGGGTACTTTTAGCGTATCAAACTGAACCCGCTCAGTCTGGTCTCAATAGACACGATAGACACTATAAAAAGAGCTTGGGTTGTGTCTCGTGAGACATACACCATTTGCTCGCGTCGGAACCTTAAATTTGTAAATGATACAAATGAGACACTAAGACGGCATTTTAAGGCTGTCTCATTTACAGTAGTTTACCATTTTTATACCACTCCATCGTAATGATCTGACCTGCTTTTTTAGATACTCCAAAGACTATGTATAATCCAAGCCTATAACCATAGCCATCCAGCCTTTGAGTCAATCCTTCTATTTTCCATATGTCGTCTCGAGCTGGGCTATTATTGGTTTCAATTTCTATGGCAACCAGATTATTTTGATCAGTATTTCTTTCGTGAACAGCTATATCCAACTCTATTAATTTACCTTTTAAGTATTTAGAGGCGCCTAGATGTTTATTATAAAAAGGATCACTGTGGATGTCACCAGTGTTAAATTTTTTGGATATTTGTGCTGCAAAACAAGACATAAAATTTCTTTCGACTCTGCCATTCTTCAAGATACCAATCTCGGCTTCGATTGTAGAATTTGCAGCACTTTCAATTTTGGACATCAGGTCTGCTTCTTCTTTAGTAATTTGTTGTTGACTGTTTGGCATATTAAAATGTGTGCACGACAAACTATGATAGCCACGACTTGTCCAACACTCTTATCAAATAAGAACACTTGCAATATTGCGTGTGACTTTATTATTCTTCAAAAAAATAATCAGAGTCTACTTTTTTAATCTGGTATGTTGCTAGAATTGATACACCAATATCATGCTCAATCATCAATCTAACCAGTTCTGAACCATCAACAAGAATAACCCTGCAATCTAATTTCTTTACGTAATCAAGAGCCTCTTGTGTGAAATTAGATGTTGTAATAAAGATACCTTTCTTTGCAAACTTTCCAGTTAATGCACCTACAAATCCTTGTACATCCGGGCGACCAACAGTTCCTTTCCATCGCTTTGCTTGAAGATAAATCAAATCAAGACCCAGTTTGTCTTCTTTGATAATTCCATCTATCCCTTCATCCCCAGTTTTTCCTAGTGCCTGCCCAGCATCCTTTCTAGAACCACCATATCCCATACCTATAAGTAGATCAACGACCACCTGCTCAAAAAAGGCAGGTGAACCATTCATCAGATTACTTAATAAATCAGCCTCTAGGTCCTTTAGAATTCTCTGATAGCTTGATTCTAAAGATTCTTCCGGAGTATTTTCTGAAACATCTTCTTTTTCTTGCGTCACTTGATCCTCGCTACCATATTGAAACTCGCGAAACGAGGAAAACTGATCCAAAAAATGCGTATCAATAACTTCTGGTTTTTGACTTAGAGCTTTCAATCCTTGCTTTGTGATTTTTACGTAACTCTTTTTAGGAGCATCTACTAAACCAGCCTTTTTGAGATATGTTTTTGCCCATCCAGTTCTGTTACTAAAAATACTCATTCTTCCGCTAGGGGTGCGCTGGACAAGTTCGTCTTCGGTTAATTTAAATTCAGCAGAAAGTGCCCCTTCAATTTCTTTAAGAGTATGCTCTTTTTCATCGGACAATTGTCTTAGGAAAGGCAAAATAATATATCTGAATTTTGGTATAGCCATAAATATTTTGTACTCAAATTATAGCATTTTAGCTAACCTATTCAAAAAAAGAGAGTTTTTAAACCTTTTAATTTGGTGGTGGTATCTACCACTAATTACAACTATTTTAGCTGGTAGTAGAAGTAGGTTCCGTTAGGAAATTTAATGTTAGGAACCCATAACGGTCGATCTTCCCACCCCTTATTGGCTTCACCCTTTAGCCTATAGAGTGTGAGCACAAGCCTGTCGTTGAAGCGTGCGCCCATCTCACGGTCAGTAGGAGAGAGTAAGGTACCTGTTCCTTTGCTGATACTTCTCTCTGTTCTGACAATAAGATGACAGTCGTACTTCGCACCTTTCTTGAGAGTCTCAACACAGTCTGCGAATGAGTGCTGATTCCAAAGATCACTTTTTTCTACACTAACAAGACGCAGTATCTTTTCAGCTTCGTCTAGTGAAATATCCTTTTCCATGTCCTTACTACCAAGCTCCGCGTCCAAAGCAGGGAGGCTGGTGTGCGTTGGATTAAGTGGAAAATAATTAACCCCACCCGCGATGACCATCAGGTCTTCTTTGAGAACAACGCTCATGCGTGTTGGGCGGGTTCCTTTTGGAGTAAGGAGGCTGACAGCCTGAGGTCCTTTTTCTAGAAGAGTACTGAACAGAGCATTGTTAGCATCATTCAGTTCTCGAAAAAGTTTTATGAGCGGTCGCGGACTGAAAAGGCGACAGAGCCCAGGATCTCGGTCATATCCGAATATTCTGGCGTGTTGCCACGAAGTATCTGCTTGGGGAGTTTTCGCGCTTCTGCAATAATAGACGATTTGCAGACCGGGAAATGTAACACCTCGCCCGAGTGTATTACCACCGATCACAATATTGAGACCTTTATCATACACGGATCCTTCCGGTGTTTTTGAGTTCAGAACAGTAATATTTACGCTCGGCATATCGGCACGAAGGAATCGCATAATTTCATCAAAGGGTTTAATATCTGTTTTTGTTTTTGAAAGCTCCTCCCATGCATCACGTAGATCAAATTCGAGGGTGGAAGAATTTGCAATAAGATCGGTTTTCACTCCTTCCAGGAATTTTTCCACCTTTGTCCTTACAGTTGAATGTTCACTTATTTTTACTCCGGGATGAATCAGCATGCTACACGCCGACCTCTCTTTGGTCAAAAAGAGATCGGATGCCACTACCAAAAAATGAAGGACTGCTTTACGAAGGCCGATTGGCACATGCTCTGCTTTTAGTAAATCGTCGCGCTCATTATCCTCTGTTTCAATAAGATTTTTTGAGTCCTCGCCATAAAAGAAATCACCGCCGAGATACCCCTTATTTGGTGGCAGATAAAAAGAATACTGGGGCTTCCATCCCGATAACTCTATCTGAAGAACAAGAGACTGTGGGGTTGCTGTAACATGGAGGTAAATTGACGATGGAGACTGCTTGTTTATTTTCTCAAGCAACATATTAATCGTACTCTGCTCATTTTGATTTACTTTTGTGTTGAGACTTGAGGCGTCTGCTTCATCATCGAGAAGAAAAAGTGGTTCATCCTTATAGATAGGATTTGTAGCAATATTGTTTGCCCACGTCTTCAAAACGCCGGAGTTTTTCTTAAGTACGAGTATCGTCGGCATAGAAAGACCGCGCGTAAGGAAGGCTTCCTCGTCTGATTCCCCAAGTACATTGAAGCCCGCCATGAATCCTCCGAGAAAATTCTTTGCACGCTCCAGTGTTTGTTTGTGTAGAATAACATTATCAGTGGTTACCAATATAAAAAACTTGAATCCTCTGTCAGCAGCTGTAGCCGCGATCGCAAGCATCTGTCCTGTCTTCCCACTCTGCACGTGTCCATAAAGCAGGCCAGAAACGTGACTATTGTGGTCAAAAGTATCTATATGCTTCTTTGCAAATTCCTCTGCACTTTTAGTTAGCGCCTCAACAAGCGCTGGGTTAGTAGCGCCTACTCGTCTTAAATAATTTTCTAAAAATTTGCTCATATTTTATCTTGAAAAATCTAGCAGCCATACTTCTGGATCGGTGGTCTCCTTAAGTGAAATTGTATTCCGTCCATATTTTTGAAACACTTCTGGTGTCACAGGCTGTCCGACCTTGAGGCACCCAGCTCTTTCGAGTCTTCCTTTAATCCACCGGCCTAGAGTTTTCAAGTCGCCTTCTGATCTGAAATTCTTTCCATAGTCTCCCTGAATTTTGCAGTTGAACCGCCACCCGTCGTCAGTGTACACACGGATTACTGAGTCTCGTTTTGGATAACCGTCTGCCATAGTTATCTCTATTGGAACAATGAGCTCTACTTCATACCAGTGACGAGGGCGTATTGCTCCTGTACTTTTCGCAAGCCTTCCTTTCCCAAAATAAGTATTAAGATTACTCTTGGCTTCCGCCTTGAGAGGAAGATCGAATACGCGGTCTGTAAGCGTGCTTTCTATTTTACGGTATTCTTCTCCTTCTAGTTTGTCTACATCAATTCTGTCTTTCAGCAAGTCAGGCATTTCAATAAACGTCCCTGGTTTTGGCCAATCGAGAATGTCCGTTGATGCTTTTACGACGAGTTCGTTATGTAGACCATCAAGCTTCATGAGCACACTCTCCTCGGTAAAAAGAGCATCCACCTCCCATTGTCGATTATCGAGGATATTACCAAGATTCGATGACCCCATCATTGCGGAAACCGGTGCAGGCTTTCCGTTTTTCCAGAACACATAGGTTTTCCCGTGGAATTTAAAAGCCGTGCATACGCGCACACTGCCTATACCTTTCTCCTTAAGAAATTCTGCAAGGTCTATAGCAGCTTCATACTGCGCGCGTGTGAATCCCTCTCTCCCGTGCATGCCGATTACAAGACTGCACATTTTGTCTTTGTTCTCTTCATTATAAAATAGGAGAATCGATTTTAGCTCCAACAGAGAGTCTTCTGTAACATAGCCAGTAGCTATTTTTATGCTGTCAGAATTAACGATGCCTGATTCAAAAGCTTCGCTGAATGAAGAGTTATCGTACTCACAAGGTTTGATTTTTGAATAAAGTAATTCCATACGAACTTATTTTACATATCAGATACTTCATCTAAAAACTTCCTAATTGCTTTTGCAATCGGCTTTATTCCAGCAGGTGGCACAGAATTACCAATCTGCCTTCTAACCTCAGTTATCGATCCAACGAACTCAAAATCATCTGGATAGCCAAATAGACGGGCACGTTCTCGATTAGTGAGAGGCCGGTTTTCTTTCCAATGGTACCCCCATGTACCCCCACCACCACCAGCAATAATAGTAGTCGAGGGCTTATCTGGATGCAAGCGACGGTATACATGGGAGATCATCCCCTTCACATAGTGCGGTGAGGTTTTAGGGATATCGGTGAAGTTTCCACCTGGCGGAATCAGTCTCAATTTTGCGACCGTGCTTGGATTAATGTTTTGGTGCTCGTTATTGAAAAATACTTTTTCAGCATCCTTCAGAGCTTCTTTTGCCGTAACATACTTATCTGGTGTATGAGTGGGAAATGGTAGCTTAAATTCTTTATTAAGATCGTTACGGACACCAATGATTAACACACGCCGGCGAAGCTGGGGAGCGCCGTAGTCTGCAAAGTTTATAGGATAAACATTCACTTTATAGCCTGCCTTTCCAAAATCGTCCACTATCTGAGTGACTGCGTTGCCTTTGTTTGCGCTTAAAAGTCCTCTAACATTTTCGGCAACAAACATTTTCGGCTGCTTCGCCAAAACAACACGAACGAATTGCCTATACAGGTTCCCACGATCAGTTTTAAGACCCATACGCTTCCAGATCATGCTGAAATCCTGACATGGAAACCCGCCGAGAACAATGTCACATTCTGGAATATCTTCATTTTTAACAGCGGTTATACTCCCTTCCATTATATGGTCGCCAAAATTTTTCTTGAAAGTTTCGCAGGCCCAGTGGTTCACATCATTTGCCCACAAGATATCAAATCCTGCATCTTTGAAACCGAGGTCCATTCCACCGGACCCAGAAAAAAGAGAGGCCACGCGGTGTACTTTTTTCTCTATAACGGACTTGCCCGAGCGGGCAACCTGTGGCTTCGCTGAACGGTTATTTTGTTTTTGTGGAGTTGTTGTTCTCATGTGGTCATTATACCTTAATGCGTTAAAAAAAGCCGCTACTTTTTGCTGTAAAAATTATTGAGCCACGATTTGGGAAAAATTGTCCACGGTCACATCCTCCAAACTGGATATTTCACTTTAAAGTTTCCATTCAATGAACGCGAAGTTCTCTGTCGTGAGGCCATAATCAAGAGACTTCTCGAGCCACTGTATTTGGGTCTCCCGAATATTGTCTTTCTTTTGACGCTTGAGTTCAATGAACAACATCATATCTCCTTTCCACACGAACACATCCCAACAACCACCAGACCGACCAGTCTTGGCACGGATGGAGTCAATTAATTCTTTTTGTTTTTGTGGAATCTCTATGGGGTCAACAACATCAGGAAGACCGACTCTGTAATTTCTTCTGTACGAATCAACCCATACGCCATTCCATCCATGTGATTGAAGCAAACGCAAAACGGCGAGCTCTGCAAATACAGGCTCGCCGTTCCAATCGACAACTGGTTTGTTGTTATATGTGTTAGGTATCGATGCTCCTTTCCATGGAGTGAGTGTAAGAAAATATTTCTGCATGGAAATTTGCTCACCCGAAGGAAGCGAGAATATTTCGCCATCAACTTTGTATGGTTGTAAAAACTCAAGATTACCTTCTTGAGAAGTATGAGTATGGTCGTCGTCCATATTTGTTCGTCGCGATTTTGTTATACCTAATTTGGGGTACAAAAAGCCCGCTACCAGGAAGGCACCTTGCGGTAACCTCTACCAGAGTTTCCCCTGGTAACGCGACGAACGCCCTGATAACGGGTTCTTTATGTTCGTCGCGATTTGCAGCCATACCCTAAAGATTTTTGAAACCCTTTAGGGGTTAGGCCGACTTCTATGAAGTTGTAAGTGCATTGTAGCAGAAAATCTGCTACTCCTCCATTTAAGCTTAGTTCTGAAGATTTGTGTAGCTCAGTTGTCTACACCTGTGGATAACTCAATTTACACTGTCCCGCGAAAAACCGTGATGGAATTTGAGTATTTTTCAGCTCATCTCTATCTATTTACACTACTGACATCCTTGACAGAAAAAATCAAAAAAGTGGCTAAAAATCTATTGCAATTTTTATAAATCAATGAAACAATATGTATGTTAGCTCATTTCATATTTATAAATACCTGTCGCTTACGCGACAAACGCTCCTATCTTCAGAGGTGAATGCCAAGGCAGACTGAAGCGAGGGTCGTTGATAGGATTTACATATAACAACTGATCGGTACTGGGGTCACAAGCCAGAAAGGTGTCCGATGAAGAACTGTAAATCGAGTAAATAACAAACGGAAGTTTGTCGTTTATTTGATTTACAGTTTTTTGTATATCAATAAACGTCAGACATCCATTTGAGATGTGCTGACGTTTATTCGTTATTAACAAAAAATATGGATATTAAAATCACGTATGTGCCTATTGGTTCTTTGAATCCAAGCACATACAATCCACGCAAGTGGAACGAGGCGCAAACTAATGCACTCAAAGAATCGATTACAAAGTTTGGAATAGTTGACCCCGTCATTTGCAACTCTGCATCTGAACGAATGAACACGGTGATTGGCGGACACTTTCGATTGAAGGTTGCTAAAGACCTCGGACATACTGAGATGCCAGTGGTCTATGTAAATATTCCTGATATCGAGAAAGAAAAAGAACTAAATGTGCGATTGAATAAGAACCTCGGTGAGTTTGACTTCGAGCTTCTGAAAGATTTCGGTGAAGCGTTCCTCGGCGAAATGGGTTTTAGCACTGAAGAGCTTGATAATATATTTGCGATTGACCCAACCCCAGAAGTATTCGACTTGGAAAAGGAGCTGGAGAAGCTCAACATTCACGAAATTAAAGTAGAGAAGGGTGACATATACGAAATTGATGGATCACGGCTCATGTGTGGTGACAGCACTATTGAATCCGACATGCTGAAACTGATGGAAGGAGCACAGGTGGATATGGTATGCACTGATCCCCCCTATATTTTGGACTACCTCAAAGGGAAAACAAAACAAAAGGACGGAGTGACTGAAGGGTTCGGACTGAAGAAGAATCGTAAGTATCTTGAGACAGATGTGCTGCCATACAACTTCACAGAACTCTGGATGGCAAGCGTGGCAAAGGTGCAGAAGCCAGACTTCTCTATCATGATATTTGAGCATCCAAAGAATCTCCGCACTATCTGGAATGAATTGGAGAAACACTGGAAATACCGCAACACCATTACATGGCATGTTCCCAATCGTGTGCAGGGATTTGCGGCTAAGTACAAATTCTTTAACAAGAGTGATATCGCTCTGGTTGGCACTGATGGAGAGATAGCTCTTAATCTTGAGACAGAGAGTGACGAGCTTTTTCAGAATGAATACGAGAATGCAATCTTTGCAACTTCTGGGAAACCTCATTTCGAGTCATATGAGAAAGGCAAGAAGATTTGTCCAACTGATTTCATTGACCATATTGCGGCCGACGAAAAATCTTCGGGGCAAGGAATTATCTTTGGCACAAAGCCGTTAGAATTATTGATCCCCTACATCAAGGTACTGACCAAACGTGGTGACTTGGTGCTTGAGCCATTCGGTGGATCAGGAAGTACACTCATTGCTTCGCTGAAGCTTGGGCGTAATTGTCGCATCATGGAAAAGTCCCCCGTGTATACGGAAGTGATAAAGGGTCGTTGGGAGAAGCACACGGGAAAGAAGGCGAAGAAGATTAACTAACCACTTCTATGCCTTCTCCTAAAACAAAGAACAAAACGGAGAAGCGATTGGAAACATTAGCGGTAAAGACAAGGGCGCAGAAGCAGGCGTTCCTCGAACAGCTCCCAAAGTATCCGATAGTACAGGTCGCCTGTGAGAAATCAGGTGTCGGTCGTTCGACGTACTATGCGTGGCGAAAGGATGATAAAGAATTCGCGAAGGAAGCCGACAAAGCCATTAGTAGTGGTGAGCTCTTCATCAACGATATGGCAGAGTCGCGCCTCATTCAGAATATTCAGAACGGTAACAACACCGCCATTATCTTTTGGCTGAAGAATCATCACGGTGGATACAATGACCGTATCGTGCATGAGCATGAACACTCACTTGAGCTTGTGGATGAGGATCGCAAGGCTATCGTAAAAGCCCTGATGAACATCGGTCTTGGAAATGTTCTCGTGAATAACGGCATAGACCCAGAGCAGTGGCACGAAAAACAGCGACTTGAAAAAGAGGAGCACATGAGGCGGGTAAATGGGGTCATTGGGTCTGCACCAGAAAAGGCGGATACTATTTTTAAAATTCCTTCTCGTCCCAGTCCACCAGCAGTTGAAATGCCAAACACTCCACCAAAAAAGCGACCAGTGAAAAAAGGGATAAACCTTAAAGAGTACTTCAGTGATGTAGCGGTTAAGAAGTGCCTTGGGAGTAAATAGTTGTCTACTTCTTGTCTACAACCCCGCCTAGGATACCTAGCGGGGTTGTGTCATTCCTTGTGTATATGAGCAAAATTGAAATGCCAGTTGGGGCTATGGCGAGGGAGATTCAAGCCCCCGTAAGGGTTAAATATTGCCTGTACGCGAGAAAAAGTACAGAAAGTGAAGAACAGCAGGTCTTATCGATTGATAGCCAAATTAAGGAGATGCTCCAAATGGCAGAAAGGGACCATTTGGAGATTGTGGAAATCAAGAAAGAATCGCACTCGGCAAAGGAGGCTGGGCAACGGCCTGTCTTTAACGAGATTGTCGAGGAGATTAAAAGCGGTAAATTCAACGGCATCCTCACTTGGGCACCAGATCGCATCTCAAGAAACGCGGGAGACCTAGGGAGAATTGTTGACTTGATGGATTCAGGCAGACTTCACGAGATACGCACCTATGGGCAGAAATTTAGCAACAACCCGAACGAGAAATTCTTACTGATGATCCTCGGATCACAGGCGAAACTCGAGAACGACAACAAGGTGGTCAATGTAAAGCGTGGGTTACGTGCGCGATGTGAGATGGGTCTGTGGCCGTGTACCGCCCCTACTGGATACCTAAACAGTACTAATACCGAGAGAAGCTGTCATGTAGAAGTTGATATCGAGAGGGCTCCTATAATAAAGAAAATGTTTGAGAAAATAGCATACGAAGGATATAGTGGTCGCAAAGTACACTCATGGTTAAAAGACGAGATGAAATTCAAAACAAGAAATGGTAAACCTCTCAACGTAGGTAACATTTCTTTAATACTGAGAAATACTTTCTACTATGGAACCTTCGAATACCCGAAGAAGGGCGGGCAATGGTATCAAGGAAAACATACGCCAATAATAACCAAGGAGCTTTTCGACAAAGTGCAGGAGAGCCTCGTGGGCTACTCCACAAACAACGCAAGCAAAGAATTCGCCTTCACAAAACTGCTAACCTGCGGACTGTGCGGATCAGGGATTACTGCCGATGAGAAATTCAAGAAACAACAAAATGGAACAGTACATCGGTACGTCTACTATGGATGTTGCAGATTTAGAGACAAAAACTGCAAATCAGGGTACATGCGAGAAGAGGATTTAATAGATCAACTTGCAGAACTCATGGATGAAATTCACCTTAATGAGATAGGGATGAAGGAAAAAATAAAAGAAGAAATCGAACGACACAAGAAATTCGAATCAGGATTACTTGGTATAAAGAGTACAACGGTAAAAATTGCCGACATCGACATACGAAACTACGCAAAATATATTTTGAGAGATGGAAAGACCTCAGAAAAACGAGAATTACTAACCTGCCTGAGGAGTAAGGTAACGATGGCGGAGAAACGGATTAAAATTAGTTAACTATTAGACCTACTTCTGTATGACTCCAAAGATCCAGCGACCTCCTGCTTTTTCAGCGACTTAATTTTTAGAATAATCTCGTTTGAATATCTAGTTAAATCGCCCTCATTAGATCTCCAACAATACCTAGGGTCTTCTTTGAGTTTAAACTTAAAACATATAGCTTGAAAAGTGTAGGGTGTAAATTTCTCACCATTTAAGGATCCAATTTTTTGAACTATGTTTTTTTGACGCCATGGGTGTGTAATATTTGGATCTTGTATCTTTGTTATAATTAATGGGCCTCCTGTCGCACCACGTACACCATCAACCCCTGCAACGAAATCAGCTTTTTCGATTTTTTTAACTGATTGTACGGAAACATTAAATATTGTCATTAGCCTAGCTGTATCATCTCCAGCCTTTTCAACCTCCTCCAAGCTTGCAACTAATGTATTCATGAACTGCCTGACTGCTGATCCTTTTGCGGTTGTATTTTTCGATCCTTGAGAAATATACTTTACAGGGTCGATTGGTGGTTCAATCCCCAAAGGGATGAGTTGCCACGAAATATCGTGGGCTAAATTCTTTCCAAATATTTCTAGAAGTAAATCTTTAAAGTTAATTATATTTGTTTGTGCAAGTGAGTAAATTAAAATGCCAAAATTTTTTTCATTGTAAAAATGTACTGCGTTATCTCTGTATGTACTCAGAAGGCTGAGATTGGCACGAAGTGGTAAAGTTGGTATTTTTTTAGGAAAAAATTTTTCTGCTTTGGTAAAGGCATCTGTCATAGACATTGTTCTGTATGGTTCATTTCTTTTTTTTCGATAGTATATCGAACCCCTATTTTTTGAAATAATAGCTTTAAGCAACAACTCCCATGAGTTCAGAAGTAGAATAACAAAAGTCTCCTCTCTATAGAGAAAGCTTGGTTTATTATATATTTCTATTGACGCAAGCAATGCACTTTTTGCATTCCGAAATAAGTGTCGCGAGGAGCCTTGGTAGTTCATTATTACAATAATACACTTATTTACACACGAAAAAAGCACCCAATTATTCCTCTCGGTAAAACCAGAGAGGGCATTGAAAATGCATAGTTTAAATACCATAAGTTCGATGTATTAGCGGGGTCGTGTTTTTAGCTGTCAAAAAACCTTTATTTTGTAGACCTCGGTCGGTCTCACATGCTGGTGCCCTCGGCAAGAATCGAACTTACATCTAATCCTTAGGACGGATCTGTTCTATCCATTGAACTACGAGGGCAATATGACACTTTAAGCTTATTCCGCTAACCTCTACTGTTGTCTAAACATATATTATGGCCGAGCCTGCGTCCAAGACGTGAATTTGTTAATTCAGGATCTGCTGATTCGACTACGAGAGCGTACTGTGTGGGAAAGGCGGCTTAAGCCGCCTTTCCCACACAGTACAAATTCAATTCTATAAACTACAAACCGAGAAGTCCCGAGAGGCGGGGTTTGTCGAAACCAACTATCATCTCATCGCCTACAAAAATTACCGGTACGCCCATCTGCCCACTGCGCTCAATCATCTCCTTGCGCTTCTCGAGATCGGTGCCAACATTATACTCGATATAATTCACATTGTTAGTCGCAAAAAACTCTTTGGCCATTTTGCAATATCCGCAGGTTGGGGTTGTGTAAATTGTTACTTCTTTCATAGGGGTAAATATTATAAATTCTATCAATTATGGGATATCCCAAGAACTTTTTCAGTTTACCATAATAGGCAAAAGCATACCAGAGCCTGTGCGGGTACCGGGAATCGAACCCGGGTCTCAACCTTGGGAAGGTCGCATCCTACCACTAAACTATACCCGCAAATTTTTTGAGACTACTTTTCGAGGAAAAAAGAATTAAAACGTTCCAAGATACTTTTCTTTTCCTCAGCCCCACTATTCTTACCTTTTTTAGCGCTATCGTCAACCACGACAACGATCTCCTCTCCTGGCAACGCAACAGTATATTTTTGCCGTACCTCTTCCTCAATCCCCTGTTCACTTTTAAGGCGTTTTAGGCTCTGTTGGAGCGTGTCAGTGCGGGATTCAAGCTGGAGTAGAGAGCGCTCGGCGATATCCCGCTCCGAAACCGCAATTTTAGCTTTTTCGTGAATATTCCAAGCTCCCCTGCCGACAACAAAAAGGACCACAAAAAGGACCACGAGGGTTATCTTGGAATAGAGGATTTTCCTCATTTTTTTACGTTCTTGAAATGGGATCATTTTTAGGGTTCCAGTTGACAAGCCTACATAAATGCGGGTATCTTCCCGTCGCCGATTAGACTTTATACAGGCTATGATGTAGTATACGAGAATATTAGTTAATTTTACACCCCCGTTATATTCAAGCGAGTGCGCGAACATAAAACTTGCTAGTTTTATGTTCCGAGCGAGCGTAGAATATATAGTAATCTATATGATGTTCGACAAAAAATACAAGAAATACTGGAATACATTTGGAGTCGTAGTTTCCATCCTTGTCATTGTGAGTATGATACTCCTCTACGCTGCTCCGTCCCTCTCTCGATAGACAGATTTTAAGGTTTTGTTGCTAAGGGTTTCATAAAAAATGAGGTTTCGTACTTTGTACAGAACCGCATTTTTCTATATCTATATTCGATTACTTCCCTTCCCCGCCACGGACCATTTTCAAAAATACCTCATGTGGAATGTCCACTGTGCCCCGAGCCTGCATCTTTTTCTTTCCCCGCTTCTGCTTTTCCCATAATTTTTTCTTTCGAGAAATATCTCCACCATATAAATACCCCGTCACATCTTTTTTCATCGCTGTAAGCGAACGCGAGGAAATAATACGCCCAAGCCCTTGTCCCTGAATCTTCACATTGAAAAGTTGCCGTGGCAGTATGCCATGAAGCTTTTCCACCATATCTTCTGCTTCTCGCTCGATGCGACGACGTGACACGACTTTTGAAAAAGCGGGTACGATCTCCTCGGCAACTAAAATATCGAGACGCGCCACATCCGCCTCACGAAGTCCGGCAAGTTCGTAAGCAAGAGAAGCAAAACCAGACGAAACACTCTTGAGATCATCAAAAAAATTACGCATGAGCTCACGAAGAGGCATCTCGACCTCGATTACCGTACGATTATCACCAAAAAGCTCAGTTGCGCCAACAACAGCTTCGTGTTCGTACAAGAGTGTCATGATTGGACTCACAAAATCAGGTGGCGTGATTATTTTTACTTTAACCCACTGTTCGAAAATTTTGCTTGTTGAGCCATAGTCGGGGAAAAGATGCGCTGAGTAGATAATTTCGTGTTTTCCATTGTTCCTCATTTCAACCTCATAAGTAATCGAGGGAGTTGTGACAATGATTTCAAGGGTGAATTCACGGCGTAGACGCTCAGTCACAATCTCCATATGGAGCATTCCGAGAAATCCGCAGCGGAAACCTCGCCCGAGGACACCAGATACTTCTTCCTCAAACGACAACGACGAGTCCGAGAGGCATAGAATCTCGAGCGCTTGCCTAAGTGCAGTAAAATCATCCGCACTTTCTGGATACACCGAGGCCCACACCACTGGTCGCGGCTTCATATATCCCTCAAGTGGAGCGAGGGTACTCCTTTGGGCCATAATCGTATCTCCAACGGATGCGATGCCCGGTTTTTTAATCCCCGTCAAAATATATCCAATTTCTCCAGCAGAGATGACCTCGGTATCCACCATGTCGGGATGAAAAATACCTACACCTAGAGCGCCAAATTTTTCTCCCGCTTGTGCAAATACAAGCGTATCATTTTTTGAGGCCTTCCCATCAAGCACACGCACATACACAATAATCCCTTTGTGGCTCGAATAACCAAAGTCAAACACTAGAGCGCGAAGCGGCCCATCTGACCCCTTTTCTGATACTGGTGCCTGAATGCGCTCAATTACTGCGCCGAGAATTTCTAGCACTCCCTGCCCTGTCTTGCCAGACACCTCAAGCACTTCACTTGGGTCAATATCAAGCAACTTTGCTACTTCTTCTTTCACTTCATGCACACGTGCAAGAGGTGAGTCAACTTTTGAAACTGCAGGAATAATCACGAGACCTCCCTCCCGCGCCATAGCAAGCACGGAAAGCGTCTGCGCTTGTACTCCCTGCGTAGAATCCACGAGGAGGATCGTTCCTTCCACAGCCTTCATAGCGCGTGATACTTCGTAAGCAAAGTCGATGTGCCCCGGTGTGTCGATGAGGTTCAAAACATATTTCTCACCTTTGTACATGTGCTCCATGCGCACCGGCTGCATCTTAATAGTGATGCCACGTTCTCGTTCGAGCTCCATAGAGTCAAGGACTTGTTCCTTCATTTTGCGCGCCTCCACTGTGCCCGTCACCTCGAGCATGCGGTCCGCAAGCGTCGACTTGCCGTGGTCAATGTGCGCGATGATAGAAAAGTTTCGGAGGTGTTTGAGGTCCATGGGAATAGTTAATAGTTAAATATCAAAATAGTTAATCGACGAGGGCGTTTGCCGAAGGCAAACGCCCTCTATTGAATATTTACTATTTATTGCCCCACCATACCACAAAACCCTTGAAAATTAAAGGTTTTTATAATTGTTTGTTAACATTGCAGCAATAGAGTTTACACTTTCGACTTATTTAGATCTCCTCCTTGTCTGGAATCACCACGCCTGACTTCCAGAACTTATGCTTAAGCGCAGTGCGAACATCACGAATCTCTTCGTTACCCATAAGCTCTAAAATGAGCCACCATGTGAGGATCCCCGCAACCCCGGCCACGAGCCCTTGTATAAAAATACCAAAAAAAGTATCGAGCGAGAGGTATAATCCGAGAATTTCCAAAAATTCATATGCGACTAAGCCCGCTATCAGCGCTGAAAATGACCCATGCATAAGTGTGTCCTTCACTGGTGAAAGGAACTTGCCAAATCGACGTCTGAAGAAATAAATAAGGAGGACTGTATTCAAAAGCATACCCACAGAATATGCGAGGGGCAACATCAGAACTGAAGCGCCAGCGAGCCCCTCAACACGCAGAAGTGACCCGGTAAAATCTTGCATGAAGGTTGAACTAGTATAAATAGTGAGAAAACTATATCCCGTGACCCCTATCACTACTGCTGATAGTACATTTACAAAAAGTGGGATTGAGTTGTTCCCTGTCGCATAAAACCCGCGCACAAAGAGAAGCCCTATGGACTGCGCGACAACTGACACAGTAAATATTGCGAGGCAAGCTGCGGTTAGTTTGGTTGCATTCCAATCAAATGATCCTGACCCCAAAATAGTGCGTACAATTTGTGCGCGGAGCACGATCATGAGCACCAGTACGGGGAGCGACCAAAATACTATATGCCGCGCAGCCGCCAATATTTTTTCAAGAAATTTTTTTATATCTTCTTCAGCAAAGTGTTTTGAAAGACCAGGGAACGCCGCGGTGGCGTAACTAACTCCGATTACCGCAAGAGGTACCGACTGAAGATTGAAAGCAAAATTAAACACCGTAATTGATCCTTGCTGAAGCTTTGCTGCAAATGCGACCAGTGCAAAAAGCGCAATTTGGTTTGCGGAGAGACCAATGGTACGAGGCAGAGATACACGTACGACCTCCCAAATGTCCAAGAAGGACGGTACGGGAGATAGACTCAACGTAAAACCGTTGCGTGAGCTCACAAAGAAATGCACGAAAAAATGAAGGAATGCACCAAGAACAACACCCCACGCGAGTCCGATAAGCCCGAATGCAGGGTAGAAAAAATATGCGCCTACAATAATACCAATATTGTAGAGCACGGGCGCAAGCGCAAAAGCAAAAAACTTGTGTAGCATTTGTGTCACGCTACCGAGCAAATTAGAAAGACCGAGAAGAATTGGGGAAAGGAGGAGGAGGCGAGACATTAAAACAAGCTCGCTGTACGCATCGCCAGTAAATCCAGGAAATAGCGCGTGGACTAACGTGGGAGCCATGATATATACCCCAATAGACACTGCGATAAGCAATGAAAAAAATACTGTAAAAGTATCATTCAAAAACTTTTGCGCACGCTCATCACTTTCTCCTGCTTTTTTTGTGAGAATTGGAATTAGGACGAGTGCAGACATAAACGAAGCAATCCCGGCAAATACAAAGTCAGGAATACGAAATGCCGCATAGTAAATATCAAGAGTTTGCGAAGCCCCGAACAAATGTGCCAACAATCGATCGCGGAAAAGTGCAAGTATCTGCGAAAGTATTGCAAAAAGCCCTAGGAGAAATGCAGCTTCGTGGAGTCCGTTCCATTCACGCGAAAAAAGTGAGAGAAGTCTTTTTACCATAATTATCTTGAGTATACAGTAGAAGCCGTGCTCTGTGCAAAAATTATACAATGAAGAACCTCGGGTTAAACCGAGGTTCTTCATAAACTCATATCGATAAGCCGAATTCTGTCCCAGCCCATACTGGATGAGCTGAGGATAGTCATTTATCTGGGAGTGCGATTACTCGCACCCTCGAGCGGCACTCCCCCCACCACAATACGCACTACTCGTTCAAACTTTTTTCTATACGTTTTTTAAGCTCCTCGTAAGCTCCCTTAAACTTTTTCATTCGTAGTTCTCGCGTGCAGGCATCACTTTTATTTGCGTAGGCCTCGTAGTACACGAGTTTAAACGGAACTCTATGTTTCGTAGATACATTCTTGCCACTATTGTGCTCAAGAAACCGCCTACGCAAATCAGATGTCTGACCTATGTACAATTTGCTATCGACTGAACTTTTTAAAACGTACAAATAATGCATATTGTGGTGGGGGGCACGGCCTTGCACTCAGGTAAGGATTTAGCCGTTTCACCTCTTGCATTACTACAAGAACTCACCCGCATAAATAAATCTGCGGGTGTCTCTTTCTTTCGTCCGAGACGTCTCTGCTCGCACCTCTGAAATTACTTTCGACGGGCGTTACCCGCTACCCTTCTCCGAGCATCATTGCTGACACTTGGGAGTGTTCGGACTTTCCTCCCCCCACCAATCTCATCTCCAAACATACTGAGAGGTATTATTTTATTTTTAAGCAAAATATCTCCTCTGTCATTTAGAAACAAAATTGGTGGGGGGCGACCATCTGATATGGGTGAGCTTATTATACCACTATTTTGCAGAAAAGCAAACATAATGCATGTGCCACGTAAAAATCCCCAGCCACTCTAAGGTGGCTGGGGATTTTTTTAGGCTTTATTATTTCTTTGCTGCCTTCTTTGGCTTCTTTTTTTCCTTGTGTGCGTCTTTGCCTTTTGCCATAATATTTTTTATAAAAAATTATCTTATTCGACCGTCTTCTCATTCATTGTATCGCGATGATGTTCCAATTTCAAGAATATCTCCATGTTTGAGAGCATGATTAGCAAAATACCCTGTACCCACCTCAAGAACATATTGTGCCGGCACGACCGGGGTATGTACTTTAGGATAGGACTCTGGTGTTGCATTCTCCCATACATCCACAATCCTGCGATTCGCATCAAACCAAATAATGTCTATCGGAAACCGCATGTTCTTCATCCAAAACCCATAAAACCCAGGGTCTGAAAAAACGAAAAGCATTCCCTTGCTTGAATTAATTTCTTTGTATCCACTTAACCCATTCTCTCGAAGTTCTTTGGTGTCTGCGATTATTACAGTTATTTCTTTTCCCCCGATAAAGACTTTTGTTTCATTTGCTGTCGGTCTAGATACACCAAACATCACTGCGGCCAAAATAGCTGCTGCGGTGCTTGCATACAACGCCCCTAAAAGGATTCTGCCGATCAGCGTCGTTTGTTTCATTCAATAGTTTACCTGTTGAAACCTTCCATCGCCTTCTCGCTATTTTTAATTTCCTCTTCAAGGTCATCGATGTGTAAATCTTTAATGTCTCCAACCTCAAAATCCTCAAGGTCTTCTTTCATTTCATTCGCACTTTCTTCTACAGCATCCTGTGCTTTTTCAAATACTTTCTTTGCTTGTTTTGAAAATTGCTTCGCGGCTTCAAAATCACCTCGAGCATCTGCTTCTCTGGCTTTGTTCAAAAAGTCTTGTGAAGCAGCGATAACATCTGGTGGAAGCTGTCCTGCTAACCCTTCAAGTCGCGCTTTGAGGCGCAACGCCTCATCTAAATGCTTCTGTGCTGACATTTCCTTGCCCATTATCTCCTCAAAAAGTTTTTGTTCGTCCTCTAAATCACCATCAACGTCCTCTTCTTCTTTTGCGGCATCACTCTTTTCTTTAGTGATTGACTCAAGTGCCTGAGTTAAACCTTTGACCTGTGGGTCTGTTGGAGAAAGTGAATCGAGTTTTGCGCGGATTTCCTCTTCTGCGCGAGAAGCTTTATCTTTATGTTCTTTGAGAATATTTGTTAATTCTTCACGAATAGCATCGAGCTCATCGTCAAGCTCACGTGCAATATTTGCAACGTCTGAACCCTTGTCTTTTTCTCCTTTTACAATATCTGCCGCCTGTGCAATGCGCTCATCAAAATTTGTTTTGGCACGGGCAATATTTTCAAGTTTTGCTGATGGGTTTTTGAGAACTTCACTCATTTCCGCAACACGCTCCTTGGCGTATTCAAAATGCTTGCGAGCTTTATTTTCTTTATTAAACGTAATCGCTATATTGAGCACTTCACTCCATCGGTCAAGGAAGTAGAAGAAGTCTCCCGGCATGAGGCCTGGGTTTGTAATAGTTATTGTTCCTGTCACTGGCGTAAGATCAGTTGTTGATGTTTGAGCAAAAGAAACAAACGGCGCCGAGACCAACATAATTCCTGCAACAATAAATTTATTCATAGATTTCTATATATTATAAATTAATAAAACGTAACCGTATTATACCACGTCACGCAACTTATTCACAATAAATGACCGTGCAACAATAAATCCTACACCAAATACAAAAGAAAACCCGACTGTCAGCTGACAGTCGGGTTTTCTTTTGTATTTTGGGATTAACCCATGCGGCGGTTTCCGCCGCCAAACTCGCGGCGAGGAGCGCGTTCCTCAAGAGGACGTGCTTCGTTTACCGTAAGTGTGCGACCCTGGAAATCCTTGCCATTCATCTCTTCGATTGCTTTGTCAGCATCCGCATCGTTTGCCATTTCGATGAAACCAAAACCCTTTGAACGACCAGTCATCTTGTCGATGATGATTGCCGAAGAAGTAACTTCACCAAATTCTGCAAACACTGCTTTGAGATCATCCTCAGTCGTTGAATAAGGAATCCCCCCTACATACAATTTCTTTGCCATAACTCTTTTTTTGCTTAATTTTTGCTTAATTCTGTGTAAGTGACCCGTTTTCCTCGCCCTCTCACCTCGGCTAGAACCAAGCAGTCAAGCAAGCACTGAGTGAAAACTCTTACTATATTAGGGTACCATGAGGGCAATAAAAGTACAATATTTTAAAAATTGACTGTGGAAAACTTTTTGTATAAGTGTGAGGCTTAGTAAAAAACGCCTATTGAGATAGGCGTTTTTTTTGCGCGTTGTGCGCAATTAAACAGTAGGGGTAAAAACAGGCTCCCCTCTTTCCATGACCGCCAATACTAAACTTTTGGCGGTAGGAATCAAGAATATTCGCCCGTCGGGGAGCTTTTCTTCTTTAAAGCCATTTGGCGGGTAGAACGTTGAGCCTATTCCAGCAATGTATTCTTCTCCTGTGTTGAGATCCCTTAAGGATAAGACAAACTGGGTTCCGTGAGTCAAAAATGTCTTACTGAAGACTTGATACCCAGTATCGAGATCAAGGTCGCGTAGGATACGGTTCCTTTTATTCTGCCTGTCATGTCGCGACAAGAGCAATGCTCCGGACCAAACAAAAGCCATCAGACCTAACATAAAAACCGCTAAAGATTCTGCCGAGAGGCCGTTTTTTGTTGCAAGTAAATATCCACTCGCGCCAATAAGTCCAACCGTTCCAGTACTCATCAAGAATAATTTCTTAAGCATTTTTATCTCCCCAAAAATTGTTGAAATGTGCATCTATAAACCAAGATAAATGATAACAAGGATTTTGATTTTTGTCAATTTTTGCGAGCATAAACTAAGTCCCTTCATTCATGCGAATGAAGGGACTTAGTTTAGTTTTAATTCTTCCTAAATGCTTTCACCCGATCTGCATCGGTCAAAAATTGCTTGCGGAGACGCACTGACTTTGGAGTAATCTCCAAATATTCCTCCTCTGTCATCGTTTCAAGACCACGCTCAATAGTGAGATCAAAAGGAGGAGTAAGAGTAATCGCCTCATCAGTACCCGATGAACGCATATTCGACAACTGCTTCCCTTTTGTAGGATTCACTGTCATCTCGTCGCCCTTTGATGTGTTGCCAATAACCTGACCTTCATACACCTCCACAGCGGGGCCGATGTAAAGTGTCCCGCGATCCTGAAGATTGTAAAGCGAGAAACCAAGCGCCTTGCCTGATGCCATCGAAGTCATTGACCCTGCCGCGCGTTTCACAATCTCGCCCGCATGTTCACGGAATTCAATAAAACGGCTCGAGAGAATCCCGTCTCCTTTTGTGTCCACTACGAACTGTCCGCGGTAGCCGAGAAGTCCGCGCGTAGGAATATCAAAAGTAAGGCGTGTGATGCCGTTTTCCTCTTTCATATTGGTCATCATGCCTTTGCGCTTGTTAATCTTTTCGATTACACCACCAGAAAGCTCGGATGGCACGTCAATAATGAGCTCCTCGTATGGTTCAAGTTTGACACTGTTCTCCTCTTTAATAATAACCTGCGGTTGTGATACCTGAAGCTCAAAACCTTCGCGGCGCATTTGTTCGAGAAGAATGGAAATGTGCATTTCTCCACGCCCATACACCTTGAATGAATCCATCGCGGAGAAATCCACACGGAGACCTACATTCACCTCAAGCTCGCGCTCGAGACGGTCACGAATCTGACGAATGGTCACAAACTTTCCTTCACGTCCTGCGAATGGTGAGTCGTTTACAAAAAAATTGAGGGAGATTGTTGGCTCATCCACTTTGATAGCGGGGAGTGTTTCTTGATCTACCGTCTTGCAAAGAGTCTCACCAATGTAAACATCTGGAAGCCCTGCAACCATCACAATATCACCAGCCACAGCCTCTTCGACTTCTTTACGTTCTGTACCTTCAAACGTGCAGAGCTTTGTAATTCTCCCAGGGCGTGAGCTACCATCGATATTTTTGATAATGATACTCTCTCCGGCATGAAGAGTTCCCTCGTAAATACGGCCGATAGCAAGACGTCCGAGGAAATTATCGTACCCAAGGTTAAATGGTTGCATACGCACCGGCGCATGAATATCAGTTTTTACTGCGGGCACTTTTTCCAAAATGACATCGAGGAGTGGATTAAGGTCTTTCGAATCCTCTTCAAGAGTGCGCTTTGCAATACCCTGACGACCAATAGCATACACGGTTGTAAAGTCGAGCTGCTCGTCTGTTGCGCCAAGTTCAAAGAAAAGCTCAAATACTTCATCGTGTACCTCCTTTGGACGTGCCGCAGGCTTATCAATCTTGTTCAAGACAACAATTGGCTTTAAACCGAGCTCAAGAGACTTTTTGAGCACGAAACGTGTCTGAGGCATCGGACCCTCCTGCGCGTCAACAAGGAGGAGCACAGTGTCGATTGAGCGAAGTACGCGCTCAACCTCGGATCCGAAATCCGCGTGGCCAGGTGTGTCCACAATATTTATTTTTGTACCTTTGTAAAAAACAGAGGTATTTTTAGCATAAATAGTGATACCACGTTCGAGCTCAAGAGCATTTGAGTCCATAGTTACACCCTCTTTTGTCATTCCAGTCTGGCGCATCAAAGCGTCAGTCAAGGTTGTCTTGCCGTGGTCAACGTGGGCGATAATCGCAATATTTCTGATTTCCATGCTATTTCTGGGGTGTTTTTAAACAAAAAATCCGCTCTCGCGGGGCTTATATACCTGTAATCATACCAAAAAAGCCTTTGTAAGTCAACGATGCGCTGGTACAATGAAGATATGAAACGAGCTTTTATCTTTCTTGTTGTCGTTTACTTTCTATCCGCATTCGGTGTGTTGGTATTCTTTTTAAAAAACACGGGCGCAAATGCAACACTCACACAAGAACTTAATGCGACAAAAACTGAACTTGCGTCGGTAAAAACTACTCTCGATACAGAAAAAACATCTCGCGAAGCATTGGAGAAAAAAATTGTTGCCGCCCGCGCAAACGCATTATTTCTCTCTCTCGCCTTCTGCCCCACTCTCGAAGCGACCAACAAAGATGCGCCCTGTATAAAAAATAGCACTGAGTGGCTTTCACAAACAATAATTGCAGGAACGGCGCTCACTGACACTGTGGCAAAAACAAAAATGGAGGCGCTTCTTATTGCGCTTGGTGGGAAAACAAAACCAACCGCAAAGCAACTTTACGAAATGTTGAAGCCAATTGAAGTTGAGTCACTAAGAGCGCTTACAGAGACTCTTAAATGATTCAATTTGTTTTTGTTCCTATCTTCAATAGGTTATTGAAGATAGGAACAAAAAACTCACTAAATACTCTACCTACTTATACAGTACGATAGTACTGTATAAGTAGGTAGAGTATTACGACAAGTAAATCCATCAAACATCAAAATTACGCGTTCTCAATAGGATCAATCATTGTCGTCTGTATTGTCTCTGCTTTCTTCATCACCTGACTTCCGTATGTCGCTGCCCATGATGAATTGGAACACTTTGATCCTGAGAAGTATTTGCACGCGGCATTGTACTCCCCGCTATATGAGCCAGACTTTGCGCCATTGTCTTTCAGTAAAAATCCTGCAGCCATAAACGCATCTCGCGCGCGCCACGGATCAGCCACATCAATGCCGAGGGTCCTCGTAATGAGCTCTTCATAAAGCGCCCATGTGGAGGGAATGAATTGCGCAGGCCCCATGGCTCCACCGTACCCTGCCTGCTGAGGGCATGATACCTGAGTAGTGTAAGGATCACGTCCGAGTATTTCCATTAAACTAAGGAACGGCCCTACATCCCTTACTGGCTTCATAACATTGGCAAAAAATGTTCCTGTATTCTTTCCTACCCCTGCCCCTGTTGTCGCGTTCTTCAAATAACAGGATCCTTGATTCTTCCCAAAACCAGACTCCTGCATAAAAATGGCTAGGAGAAACGCTGGGCGAACGCCAGTCTTTTGAGAAACAACTTTTGCATAATCATACGCCTGACCAAACTGAATCTCCCCTGTGTCGCGAAGCGCAAAGAGCGCAGCGCGTATTGAGGCGGCTTTCGCTTTTTTTTCCTTCAGCACCTTCTGATATTCTTTTTCGAGACCTCTGGTAACTTTTAGAACGCGAGCCTTCTCAGTCTCCTTTAAAGCAAGGTCTTTTTTCTCAAGCTCTTTTTGGTAACGTAAGTCTATTTCCTTATTCTTTTTTTCTCCGAGCGTGGCTTTTGCTTCTTCTGTTGTCTTTTTTGCGACACCTACTTCAACCAATGATTTGCCTATCGCATCCCCGACATATTGAAATGCATCAAGGTCTTCAAAAAATTCAGAGAGTTGCTTTCCCGAAAGGGCTACTTCTGCTATAGAGTAAGTGTCTAGCTCGTTTGTGCGACGCATAAGCGCTGCAAGGGACTCGCGCTCGCGATCAATTTTTGCGGAATATTTAGCGATGGTGCGATTTTTTGTACCAATATCTTCCACAAGTCCTGCGATAGCAAGGTTGCGCGCCTTAATTGAGAGCTTTGCTTTTTCTATTTGTGTGTTTAAAATCGCAACATCGCGTTCGAGTGATACACCTTCACGTTGTTTGATTTGCAGTAAGTTACTTTGGGCATTTATTTCTTTTTCTACAGACGCCAACTCTGCTTCAAGTTTTGCACGACAGACACTATCGTCAGGGACACAAGATGTAGAAACTTGCGCGCTTGCACTCAAAGAAAATCCCAAAAAGAATAGGGATGCAAGCGCGAGGATAACAAGTATTTTTCCGAGAAAACTTTTGAGCATAGACAAAATCAGTATAGCAAAAAACTCACCGCGAACGTAGTTCGCGGTGAGTTTTTTGCTATACTGATTTTGGGGAAATTACTCTGTGGGCGCCTCCTCCTCTTCCTTCTTGCCCTTCTTTTCAACTTCAATTGAAGCGAGGTCTATAACAGGAGCTTCTTCAACCTCTTCTTTTGCAACTGCGATAGCAGCAACAACATCAGTTCCGTGGGTTACGAGGGTCACACCTTTTGGAGGCACGATACTTTCTGCAAGAATTTGACTATCGAGCGCGACAAGCGGTGAAATATCGATAATGAAGCTATGGGGAAGATTTTCTGGTTGACCCTTCACTTCAACTTCATGAAGCACTTTCACCAGTGACCCGCCAAGATCTTTCACGGCGCCTGAAATACCAGTAAACTCAAGTGGAATATTCACCGAAACTTCCTGTCCTTTCTCAAGAGCGTAGAAATCGACATGAATTGGCTGACCTTTGACTGGATCCACCTGAACCTCATGAATAAGTGCCGACACCTTTCCTTTTGGCATTTCAAGAGTTACCACAGCTGATTCACCTACAGCTTTCCATACCTTCTTGAATTCGTTTAGAGCAAAGACACATGGAGTTGCCGCCTCTTTGTGTCCATAATAAACACCGGGAACAAAACCCTGTGCGCGAAGCGCAGCAAGTTTTGACTTTGGGTCCCTTGTTTCTCCTTTTAGAATGATGTTCATATCGGGTTAGTATACGGATTTCAGGAGAAAATGCAAGACTTATACAGGAATTGCCTATAGATTTAGAAAGTGTGGTGTAATATTAGAATTTTACATTCCAGAAAAGAGGCGGAGACGCGCCTCAATAACCTTTTGCATTGCCTCAGTTGGTTCTTTCATTACTTTATATGGAGCGACCTCGTCTGGGTGTAGAGCGAGATATGAGGCGAGGGACTTCACGAATGCAACACGGATTTCGGTGTTAATATGAACAAGGCTAATGCCCGCTTTAATGGCTTCTCGGAAATCCTCATCTGAAGTTCCTGACCCTCCGTGGAGCACGAGCGGTACGCCCGCTGCAGCGCGGACTTTGCGAATGCGCTCAATGTCCAAGCGTGGCTCAGGCGCATTCCTAAGCATGCCGTGCATGTTCCCTACCGCGGGCGCGAACAAATCCACACCAGTCTCTTTTACAAAACGCTCTGCTTGCTCGGGTGAAGTAAGTGTTGAGTCGTCAAACTTCACACCCTCGGGGATTGCGTCAAGCACCTTTGACGAAGTGCCAATGTAGCCAACCTCTGCCTCCACGAGCACATCTCTCACCGCAGAACGCGCGTAATCCACACATTCTTTTGTCTTCGCAATGTTCTCGTCGAGAGAAAGTTTTGCACCGTCAAAAATCACCGCGTCGAAACCCGCATCAATCGCTTCTTTTACGCGCTCAACCGAATACGTATGATCGGCATTTATAAAAATCGGATATTGATATTCCTCGCGAATACTTTTTACAAGGGCGACTGCTTGTTTAACACCAACGAAGTCACGCTCGCCTTCTGAAAGCCCGACAATTACAGGCACATTGAGTGACTTTGCTGCGCGGAAGATCGCCCACAAACCCTCAAGGTTTGAAATATTAAAGTGCCCGACAGCGATATGTTTTGACTCTGCGTCGGCAATAACTTCACGTAATGTTGGAATAGTGCTCATGGTAATTTATTTTAGTAGTTAATATTATTTACTTTATGCGTGTACGGCGACTTCTAAATACTAGCATCTTTTACAATCAGGAATTCTTTAATTTTTGTAGCGTAGCGAGCATGAAGATACCCCACAATAAGTAGGACAACGCCAAGGAATATCATTGCGCTAATTCGATATAGTCCTCCAAGTGACCACATGTCAACGAAGAACGTTTTAAATATAACGACAACGAATAGCACAATTGAGCCCACGCGGAGGCTAGCAGACCGCGCATAAATACCGCCAACGAGAACCACTAGTGCATAAACTGCAAGATATACAGTGGTAAGGACCCCAGCAGTCTGAGTGTTTATAGTTGCTCTGCGAGCTAGGTCAGATATCTCTTGTGGACCCCAAATAGCAACTAGAACACCTCCAATTATTGCAAAAGTAGGTGCCCACGAGGTCGTAGTAAGCCCGAGAGACTGGTAGTACATTCGTATAGAATAAGCGCACACAAAGAATGAGCCTGCTGCGACAAAGTAAAGCACCGTACGATCATTAAACAAGAACTGTGCTTGATTGATCAGGCCTGACATTACACCAAGGAAGTTTGCTGATGCCCAAGCTATCAATGGAATAATGAAATAGAATATATTTGAACGCAGATACGCACCCATCCATGCAACCACAGATGCTTCCACAAACCATGAGGCAACTATCCATGTTTTACTATCGAATATAATTGGAAACACTAAAGACAACGAAAGAACTGCGAGCCCTGCTGGGATAATAAAAAGAGCTTTGTTTTCAGAACGAACAGTAGATCCAACCCAAGCGATTATAATATATACAATCGCAAGTATAAGCGGCACAAATCCTACGAGCTTCCCATATAATGGGTGCAACATGAAGTAACTTGCCCCGAGGTAACTGAGTGCATTAAAAACCATAAGCATGGCCTCTCCACCAGTAAATCTTTCTGCGCGAGTAGACGAATAGTAGAACAATAATGTTGCAACGAGGAAGATTGCCCAGAAAATAGTGACGTATACTTCCGTGTTCCACAAAATATTTGCGTTGTAGACAAATGCGAACCACCACTGAAGATAAAGAAATGTACCGACGAAGCTTCCCAACATAATAGCCGACCATTTGCGATAATATGCGAGCCCAATAAGACCGAGGTCAAGAACTAATACGTAGTTGAGTAGAAGATATGTGTCGGTATTTTGCATACCAAGTAGAAGTGGTGTAATAAAACCACCGAGCACACTGACTCCTGCAACCCATATTTTGTCGTAGCGAACAGCCATGGCGACAGCGATACATGTTGTTATAATAAGAAGCAAAAGTCCTGTCTTTTGAGAAATTACGCCGTATATTCCGTACGCTCCATAGAAGGAAAGGTATAAAATACCCAATCCACCCCCAGTCAAAAATGATGCGTAGGATGCATACTTTTTATACAGAAAATCTCCAGCAAGAATGAACGCGAGCCCAAACACAGCTCCGAGGATAACGCGTCCCGCCTCATTGATAAGATTATTATCGAATGAGTATTTAATAAAAAATCCAACACCAAAAATAATAGCTAGCACACCTACAAGTGTGAGCCATTTGCCTCCTGCAGTAAAATCATGTTCCGCTTGGTCAACAGCAGCTGACCCCACTGACGCAGGCGATGGAGTTGAAGACAATTGTCCAGGCACACTAGCATACAGAGCATTCGAAATATTTTCGTATGCAGAGGCTGGCTTTACTGGAGCTGGGGCTTTGCTACTTGTTATTGAACCCACAACGACAGTAAAGTCATCTTTAGTGATTACTCCTTTCTGGTCAATGATACGTGCAAGCGCTGAAATTTTACTAGACTCACTATTGCCAAAAATAGCCTTAACTCCTTTCACTAGCACATAAATCAGAGCCCCCCAGAATGCGACACTAAACAAAATACCCAAAAGAATACCCATGAAAATATATTTATTAATTTACTGCTTATAATGTACATTCTACCATAAATACCCGCCAATATGGTATACTCTCCTTATTAATCAAAGTAAGTAGACACATTATGGAACAACTAGATTTTGTAGGAATAGGTGACACAGTCGTCGATGCTTTTATTCGCCTAAGAGAGGACCAGGCACATACCACAAACTGCAAAATTGACTCTGATGCGGCTGAAATCTGTATGCCGTTCGGTGCAAAAATCCCATATGATTTTGTAAATGTGATTTATGCGGTTGGCAATAGTGCAAACGCTGCAGTCTCGGCATCACGCCTCGGTCTCAAGAGTGCTCTTATCACAAATCTCGGAAACGACGAGGATGGCGCAAAATGTCTCGCGGCTCTGAACAAGGAGGGAGTTAGCACTCAGTATATAAAACAGTACGACAATCTCAAAACCAACTACCACTATGTGCTTTGGTATAGAGACGAACGAACGATTCTCATCAAGCATGAAGATTTCCCATACACACTCCCGCTCGGCGAGGTCGGACCACGATGGTTATACCTTTCGTCACTCAACGAAAAATCACTCGACTATCACCATGAAATTGCGCGGTACCTGGCCGCCCACCCTGAAACCAAGCTAGCTTTCCAGCCGGGAACATTTCAAATTAAGCTTGGGTCCGAGGCCCTGAAAGACTTGTACGCTCACACAGAAGTATTCTTTTGCAACGTTGAGGAAGCGCGCCTCATTTTAAAAACTGACGAAGCTGAGCCGAAAAACCTCGCGCACATGATGACTACCCTTGGACCAAAGATTTCTGTTATCACTGACGGACCAAGAGGCGCGTATGTGTTTGATGGTGCCGATGTGTGGTTTATGCCTGTGTATCCGGACCCAGCTCCTCCATACGACCGCACTGGAGCTGGTGACTCGTTTGCTTCCACGTTTATTGCAGCCCTTGCTCTTGGTAAAGAACCAAGCGAGGCAATAACTTGGGCTCCCATCAACTCGATGTCCGTTGTACAAAAAGTCGGCGCCCAAGAAGGGCTTCTTTCTCGCGAGGCGCTAGAAAATTTTCTTTCTAATGCGCCAGAAAATTACAAAGCAGTAAAACTTGATTAGTATAAAAAATCGCGCAAAAAAATACCGGCGTGTGTCGGTATTTTTTTGCGCGATTTTTTATTTGTAATTCCCCTAAAACTGCTGGTACTTCGCCTTGCAATCCTTTGGGCAAGTAAGGATTGTCTCCCCTGTGTCGCATGTGTTGTTACCGCAGGAGGTAGATTTTGGAGCGTTACAGGAAACAATGGCTCCCCCATTGAGTCCAGTACAATCCCAGTTCCAAGGGCCGGGACCGGTGACAGAAGAAGCAGTACCAATAGAGCATAGGTTTGTGGTTGGCTTTGTAGGTGTCGGAGTGCCGTTTGCTGTTCCACAGGAGCCAGAAATGACGTTTGTAAATGCGCTGCAGGTAGTGTTCGTGCCACCATTTACACCATTACAGCTCCATGACCATGGGCCAGTTGCGGCACCTAGTACCGCGGTTGCAGTTCCAGCGGAGCAGAGGTTGGTGGTGGGAGCAGTAGAGAAGGTGTTGAGATTAGAGGAGCCACAGGTTCCGTTTATGGCGGCAGCGCTCGTCGTGAACATCCCGTCCGCTGAATATCCGGTGCCAGTGGTGTTTGTCGCGTAGCCACGATAGTAGTAGGTGGTGCCTGCAATCATGCCTGTTCTCGCTTGTGTGAAAATACCTGTTGTTACCCCTCCTTGAGCAACACAGTTTGTTGTCGGAGCTGGTGTTGTGCCAAAACACGTACCGCGGGCGGAGATTGATGCGGGTATTCCGAGCGAGGTTACGTTCGCTCCAAGCGTTGCCCCTGTTGCAGTAATAGAGGAGATTGTGGGGGTGGAAATGGTGGGAGCGGTGTTGGCGGGAGAAACAGCGACGGTGGTCCATGATGCACTGCAGTTGTTATTTTCATCTGATTCAGCAATGACACCACCACCAGCCGATGAAGTTTTGTCAGTGCAGGCACGGACAGAATATGTTCCTGATGTGGTGAATGTGTATAAAGGCGAGGATGCAGGAAGGCTTGCTGAAATACCAAGTGCGGCCATTCCTACTGGAGCAAGGTCCGTTATTGTGCCACCGCCGTTTATTGCGGTAGCTACTTGAAAGAAGTTGGAGAAGTCTGCACCAGTAGACCCAGTTCCCGTGTTACTTATGGTTGCAGAGAAAGTGCCTGGGGTTCCTGCGGTTGGAGTGACGGGAGTGACCGCGCCCGCGATGAGGTCGGAGTCGGAAGGAGGTGTTACGGTAATCACGCGCGATTCACAAGTGGACCATGCGTTATTCGAATCTTTCACGCGGAAGTAGATAGTACGACCGGCACTGACGGATGGCGTGGCGAGATTGAAGAATGAGGCGGTCGAAAGGAGCGTCCCGGTACTGCAGTTTCCTTCACGCCATTCGTAGGCGGTGATGGAGTTGCCGCCAGTGCTGACTTTGGTCGTCGTGTTGTCACTAGCATTTGCTGTCCACATATTAGTTCCATCAAAGGCGATGTGATTTGGATTAGCCCCCGTTCCTGGGTAGGTTGTCATTACTCCTGCCGGAGAGATTCTGGTAACGCTATTATTTCCCCAATTTGCTGTCCACATGTTCGTGCCATCAAAGGCAATACCTGTGGGTTTGGAGCCTGTTCCTAGGTACGTGGTCATCACTCCTGCGGGAGAAATCTTTGTAACACTGTTGTTATTATAATTTGCTGTCCACATGTTAGTTCCATCAAAGGCAATACCGTATGGACCTGCTCCTGTTCCTGGATACGTGGTCATCACTCCTGTGGGAGAGACCTTGGTGACGCTGTTGCCTCCCCAGCTCGTTGTCCACATGTTGGTTCCATCAAAAGCGATGCCCTCCGAAAGAAACCCTAGCCCATAATACGTGGTCATCACTCCTGTGGGAGAGATTTTTGTGACACTACTAGGACCATAGTCATTTAACCAATAATCATACCCATCATTTACGGTCCACATATTAGCACCGTCGAAGGCAATCCCCCACGGGCCAGCCCCTGTTCCTGGATAATCAGTCATCACTCCTGATGGAGAAACTTTTGTAACGTTATCATTAACATAACCTGCTACCCACATATTGGTTCCATCAAAAGCAATACCGACAGGCAAGGCACCATTTGTTGTTGATAAATAGGGGGTTGTTGCTCCAGTTGGAGAAATTTTGGCTACTCTGAAAGCATTGATATTCGAGCTTACCCACATATTGGTGCCATCAAAGGCGATCCCTGAGGGGTAAATTACTCCACCCACATTATAAGTTGTCATAACTCCGGCAGGTATTCCTCCACTAGCCACCCCCGTCCCGGAAAATACAACTGCCGTTCCTTGGGCGACCGATACGTTGTTGGTCGGGGTAATAATCGAAGCAGTGGGGGCCGGAGCAGCAACCGTATAAGGCAAGAGTACTCCAGGTCCGCCCGTAATAGACTCAACGATTCCTTTTAAGGTGATATTATACGACCCAGGTGTCAAAGGGGCGGTTGGTGACGTTAAGCAAAAACATGTCGTGAAGTCCCATACCAGGTCAGAGTACACAGTGGTGACAATTTGCCCACCCCAGAGACCAGCCATTGCAATATTAAAAAGTTTTCCTTCAACAATCGCATTTATACTAGGAAAATCATATAAAGAGACTGGGTAAATAGCAGTTATTGATCTATTGAAATAGATATTCTCTCCAGGTGCATAAGTATCTTTATTTATACTAACACTATAATTAGCTTCGTTAATCTCAGTCCACGATATTGAACTCGCAAATAAAGTACTCGGCACGAGTAGAACCAAAACGATAACTACAAAATTTGCGCGAATTAATTTGGTCATTTTTTAGTTTGCACTATAAAGAAATTGTGGCAGGCAAACTGGTATCGTGGGTCCGTAATGGTTGCGCATTCAGACTTCTTGCCTTTAGTAATAGTCTCCTGAAGCTGTTTTTGTAAAGCAAGCTCGTCAACAGCAGGAAGCGGCGGCATTTTTTCAAAATCTTTCGGTGTTAATTCTACGACTGGTGCTACTTGCTTACCTTTTTGTATATAAGTAGCAAATGTGACAACCCCTGCGATAATAAGAATGCTGATTAAGGTGATGAAGATTTTTTTGCTATTCATTATTACATTCTACCATTCTACTCCTAAAAAGGAAATCGGTTAATTACTTCGTAACAGGAAATGAAATGATAAAGTCTGATCCTTTGCCCTTGATGGATTCCACATGAATCTCGCCACCCATATTTGAAACGACTTGATGAGCAATCCAAAGACCGAGTCCAGTTCCGCGAATATCTTCTGTTTCCTTCGATTGCACGCGGAAAAACTTTCCGAAGAGTTTTTGCTGATCCTCTGCGGAGATTCCAATACCCGTGTCTCGAACGCGAATAAACACCATGCCATGTGACACCTCGGTAAATACTCTTACAGAACCTGTTGGCGTATACTTGATCGAGTTTCCAATAATATTCACGAGTACTTGACGCAATTTTTCAGGATCGACAAAAATGTTGGGAACATCATTTTTTTCACAAGAAATGTCTAAGCCTTTTTGACGTGCGACCACAGAGAACGACTCGACCACATTCTCAATGATAGGCGAAATATCCGTATTCTTCCGATTGAAAGTCATCTTTCCTTGCCCAAGGCGCACTACATCAAGTATGTCACCAATAAGCGCATTCAATTGGTCAATAGAAGCAGTAATGCGGGATACATCTTTTTTTTCTTCATCTTTTAAATTCTTCGATTCGGCAAGCATATCGGCATGCCCCTTCACTATGGTTAGTGGCGTGCGAAGCTCGTGTGCCGCCATGGCAATAAAATCATCCTTCATTTGATCGACCTCCTTGAGTTTTCGATACAACACTGTGTAATCGATAATTTTTGCTTGACGCATAAGAAGGAACGAAATGGCAAGTACGATGAAAAAGAGATAGGTGTATGCGCTTTCAATATTTCTCTTGGCAACGTTATCTATTGTTGCCATAGAAACATCAATAAGCACAACGCCAGAAACCACCCCCGTGTCTACGCTGGGAATTGCACGCACGACTTTCCAGTGGCGTGCGCCATCAAGCCCTGAAACAGGAAATATTTTTGAACTATCAACACGAGCACCAGCCTCACGATAAAAAAACGCATTATCCTCATCAGCAGTTCCAATTTCATCCTTAGTAAGGGAGGCTATAATTTTTTGTTTCCCATTCTCAAAAACAACGATCTTAAATTCGCTGATAGATTCTTTGTTCTGGTCTCCCAGCCGTTCAATAACACTTTGCAGGAATACCGGGTCATTTATTTTGAGAGCTGCAAGTTCCACAAAAATATCCTGTAGCACCCCTACACGCTCTTTCTCGAGTCTTTCCTGATTCTCCTTTGCAACAGACAAGAAATTTTGCCCGCTTACGATAAACGCGGCAGGGATGATCACAATCAAAAAAATCGTGTAGATAATCTGGGGATTATTTTTTACAAACAGAAATCCATTTGAAAAAGTGTCGACGAGGCGTTTGAACATTTTTATTACTATTATTGCGGAGTGTTCCTCCTGTTAATACCAAGCAAGATGAATATGATGGTCACGATAAAAATAATTGTGACGATACTCCCGTAAAAATAATTGTCTCCAGCGAAACTTGGTGAATCTTGTTGTGCGGGCGCCGTTGCTATCCGATCTGTAGTGATAGCGGAAGCCTCCTTGATAAACGGCACAGAATCGCTTTTTACAACAACAGCTCCTTTGATGTCCGTAATTGCTACGAATACTTGGTGTTCCCCATCCTCAAGCTCTTTGTCGAGTGTATAATTCCAATACCCATCCTTATCTGTCTTTATCGTGACCACAACAGGGATGCTAAAAATGTAGAGCGTTGCAAAACTATTGGGAAGAGCCCTTCCTTTGAAAGAGATTTTGCTTACTGCAGTTGTGCCGTCGCTCTTTGTGGCGACTTCAGTAGCCTGCACCGCCGTAACTTCAAAGTTTTTAGTGTCGACTACCCCGCTTTTTTGTTCAGCAACCACCTGCTCCAGCTTTGCAACAGATTCCTCAACTCTTTTTGTTAAAATGTCCTTGGAAATACCAGATGATATCGTCGCCGTATCCACAAGAACCGTCATAACCTCTTTCTTTTTCTGTTGATTACCCTCATCAAGAGCATTCTTGAGTTCATTCAATTTCTCATTTGTTGCCTTTTCAAAAGCAAGGTTTATGCCGCCTTTTTTCACTGCATCTGATGTCATCAAAAAACTAGCAATATCTTTTTTTATTTGCTCCTCTTCCTTCTGGTTTTCTTTTTTTATTTGTTCAACAAACTTCTCTATATCAATAATTGGAGCGGGGACAATACCTGCTGTTCTATCACCACCTATCGCAATAGTACCTGTTGCGCGGACATTACTACTCGTAGCAACACTAGATGTTTGCATTCTTTTTTCATTTTTTACAATAACGGTTTTCTCTTCCCCTTGAACCCCCTCACCATTACCTGTTGTTATAATCGGGAAAATCACATACTTACCGTCAGGTGTTTGTGTTGAGTCCCACTGAAATACCCATTGAGCATTTACCGAATCAAAATGTGCTTGTCCAAGATAAAGTGACACGGGAGTATCTTTGCGCAAAAGACGCATTTCAACGCCGCGTACTGTTTGGTTAACTTTTATATACACTTCTTCCTCGTTTAGAACATTACCACCGCCTTTCAATGTCACTTTTGATTTCAAGTGTTCCGTTTCTGGCACAATAATGGACACAGAAGGAGCGGGTACCTTAGGAGGTATTGGAGCCGGTGGTATAATTCGTACAGGAGTAGGCTTAGCAATAGGTACAGCAGGGTAAAGAGCATTTGTGGTTGTTGGTTTTGGAGCTACAAATGTCGTGGTCGTCGCTGTTGCTGTTGTTTGACTAGCCGTAGTCGCTTGTGTCCCTGTAGCCACTGATGTGGCGGTGGCGGTTGAAGTAGCGATAGCAGCCGTTTGTGTATCTGTGGTTGTTGACTCAGCGGTTGCGGTTGTTTGACTTGAGGTGGTCGATTGCGTATCTGTGGTCGTTGATGCAGTCGTTGTCGAAGTACCAGTAGTGGCTGTGTTCGTAGTCGTAATCGTTGACTCAGCAGTTGAATACACTCCGCTTTTTAAGGCAGTAAAGAAAGATCCGGTGGCGTGAGCGCTGATGCCAGCAGAATTGCGTGACTCTATTTTATAATAGTAATTGGTATTTGGATAAAGATTCAATAAATTAATGCAGTGTTGCAATACGTTTCCACCACCATCACACCTGCTCTGCGCATAAAAAGTATACCCGCCTGAGGTTGCACTATAGGCAACGAATGAATCAGATGGTTCATCTGTTGCCCACTTAATCCGCGTGGCAGAATCAGTAATATCTTCAGCATTTACATTTGAAATGACAGGAGCGGTGGTATCATAAATACTTGATATTACTCCTGTTTCTGCAAAAATACTCTGAACCATAACCCCCAGAAAACCTGCGACAATAATTACGCTAATTATTTTTTTTAATTTATCCATACTTATTGTATCTTGGCTATTTATTAAAAGTTTACAGAAGACTTTTGACCGCTTGGATGATCGCGTCCTTGTCCATTCCGTAGTGCTTCAAGAGCTCTTCCGGTGTCCCTGATTGCCCGAATTTGTCATGCACACCCACAAATGCCATTCTTGTTGGATGTTCGGAAGCCAAGACCTCAGCGACCGCCGAACCCATACCACCGGCAATCTGATGCTCCTCAACAGTAACGATTGCTCCGCATTCTTTTGCAAGAGCGATAACCGTCGCGCGGTCGAGCGGCTTTATTGTGCCCATATTTAAAACTACTGCACCAACCCCCTCTGTTTCGAGTTCCTTTGCAGCCATAAGCGTATTGTAAACGAGCGACCCACACGCGATAATGCCGACTTTTGGATTTTCAGCACGAAAAAACTCCTGGGCTTTGCCAATTTCAAATGGCGTGTCCTCAGTCGTAATAATCGGTGTTTTTTCACGAGCGAGACGAATGTACGTCGGCGAATTTGTCTTCGCCATTGCGAGTGTCGCTTTGCGCGCTTCAATACTGTCACACGGTGTAATGACCACCATGCGTGGGATCACCCGAGTAAGAGTGATGTCCTCAACCGCCTGATGTGTGCCGCCATCAGGACCAACTGAGACTCCGGAATGTGAACCTGCAATTTTCACGGGGCGATTATTGTAACAAATTGTGGTGCGGATTTGCTCCCAGTTGCGACCAGGACTGAACATAGCGTAAGATGAAACAAATGGCACCTTCCCCATCGCTGCCATTCCCGATGCAACCGATGCTGCCGACTGCTCCATAATACCCATTTCAAAAAATCGATTTGGGAATTCCCTTGCAAATGCATCCATCTTTGTTGACTCGGTAAGGTCGCAACACATCGCAACCACACGTTCATCCGCGCGACCGGCAATTACAAGCCCCTCACCAAAGCCCTGGCGAATCGGCGCCTGCTCTACATCTGCATCAAAAAGTTTTGGATTAAGATTCATATTCTTATTTTACCGTTAAACGCAATCCAAGACCAGTGGTAACTTTCTGGAGAAATGAAAGTGTTGGGTTTCCACGCCCCGACTCAAAGCGAGCAAGAGCGGATTGCGTGACTCCAATTTCTTCAGCAAGCGCTTTTTGGGTAATTTTTTTATGTGCGCGTTTCTTTATAATAGCCTCAATAAGCTGAAACTCAATGTCAGCATCTTGCATAGCTTTCCGCACTCCAGGACGCTTCATAGACTCTTTTTTAAATTGTGTAAATGTTTTCATTTTCATAATGTTATGTATACCATATATGCTATATTATCGCAACCTATTTTTTAATCGCACTACATAATCAATGTCCTTCCGCGCAAGTCTCTGCGTCTTTTTTATGATTGCGTGCAAAATAATCGCTTCTTCTTTTTTAAAAACAAAAAATATTCTTATATTATTTGAGCCAATTACTCGAAGCTCAAAAACACCTTCTGATATATACTTTGTATGTGGATAACGAATTGTATTCCCGTATTGTTCCAAAAGTCCTACGGCCTTGTTTATTTTTCCCACTGAGACGTCGTCAAGATTAAACAAAAAATCGTATGTTTCAGTGAAAAGAAAATTTATTTTCATACCAACTTATTCATGTTCGCTCGCAATCTGCCCTCCCAAAGTGCGGAGCTCCGCCATCGCGTTCGCACCCTGATCTTTGTTCGGCGGGTTGCCGTGCCACTTGTAGTCAAACTCGAATACATCGACACCCATGCCGGGAATCGTGTGCGCGATAATAACCGACGGCTTTTCAAAAATTGCGCGTGCTTCGTCTACTGCATCAACAATCGCCGACATGTTGTGCCCGTCAATCTCCAGAACATGCCATCCAAATGCCTTCCATTTATCCGCAAGCGGCTCTAGTGGCATTATGTTTTCCGTAAAGCCGTCAATTTGAATATTGTTGCGGTCAACTATCGCAACAAGGTTGTGAAGCTTCTCACGACCAGCAAGCATTGCTGCTTCCCATACCTGCCCCTCGTTCAGCTCTCCATCGCCCAGGAAACAATAAACAGTTCTGTTGGAATTTTGTCCGCGGTCGAGGCGATCGACGAGAGCCATACCCACTGCTTGCGAAAGCCCTTGTCCGAGAGGTCCCGAGCTCGTCTCGAGCATCGGCAAATACTCGCGGTGCGGATGTCCCTGAAGGCGCGAACCGAACTTGCGGAGTGTTTTTAGTTCTTCTACAGGGAAGTACCCTGAATGCGCCATCACTGCGTAAAGCACGGGACAGATGTGTCCGTTTGAAAGCACTACGCGGTCGCGATCTTCCCATGTGGGATTCTTTGGGTCTTGTTTGAGAATATGAAAATAGAACGCGGTAAAAATATCTGCCATTCCAAGAGGTCCTGCGGTGTGACCAGACTTTGCCTCGACAAGCGACTCGATAATCGACTTCCTAATTTCGAGCGCTTTCTCTTCGAGGAATTTTATTTTATCGTCGTGAAGATGAGTCATGTGAGTATACCTATGATACTAAATTTTTCATTTTAGCGATAGCTCCGACAAAATCATCTGCCTCAAGAATCGCCGATCCTGACACGAGTCGTGTTGCGCCAGCATCAACGAGTGCCCGCGCGGTTTCAAAATTCACCGAACCGTCGATACTAATTTGGAGGTTTTGATGCGCGGCGCGAAGAGCCCGCACATAATCGAGTACGCGCTCATCAAATGGTTGTCCTTGAAAGCCAATTTTAGCGATTCCCATACACTGTACAAAATCAATACGATTGAGATATTGATCAAGTGCAGAAAGCGGTGTTGACGTATTAATAGCAAGACCAAGCTCAATAAGCCCCTCGGGTACCGCATCACGGATCACTCCAAAATCTTTCATACTCTCTACATGCACAATAATACGACTTGCGCCTGCGGTAACCCACTTTTGCACCCAAAATTCCGGGTTCTCTATCATTAAATCAACCTCAAAATCAATGTTTTCCCACGATGGCATTCCCTCTTCTTCAGCAACAATGGCATCAAAATGCGTATCCTTTGGATACGGCCACGTACGCGCGGGTACAAACTTCCCGTCCATAATGTCGAGTTGCACAAGTGGAACAACATTCACAAAAAGACTCATCATCTCATCAAGATGCTCATAGTCCTTTGGCATTATCGCGGGAATTATTTCTATCATCGAATATTATTTATCGAGTTTCGCAATACGGCGCGTGTGTTTTTCATCTGTAGAAAACGGTGTCGCGAGCCATACGCGCACTACTTCTTTCGCCTCATCCTCGTCTACGAAGCGCGCGCCCAGAGAAAGAATATTGGCATTATTATGCTCACGCGAAAGCACTACAATATCAACAGCACCGCCATAGTAAACTGCCGCTCGAACACCTTTTACTCGGTTTGCACACATCGCCTCTCCTTGCCCTGACCCACCGAGAATAATTCCGCGTGAACCGATTTCATTTGCCACAGCTAGGGCGACAGGATGAATGAAATCCGGGTAATCATCAAGTGCGTCAAATGAGTACGCGCCCATGTCTTGAACAAGATGCCCAATCCCATGCAAATAGGAAACAAGGGCTTCCTTGAGCTCAAATCCTGCGTGATCCGTTCCGATATAGATTTTCATTGTTAATTAGAGAAAACTCGCAACTTTAACTACATGCTTCACGAGCGTGTTTGTGTATCCCATTTCATTATCGTACCACGCCATCACTTTTACAAGGTTGCCGTCGACAACGCGCGTAAGGTCGAGATCTGCAATGGAACCATAGAGCTCTCCAACAATATCTGAAGACACTATCGGCTCATCGGTGACAGTAAAAATACCTTCCCAGCGAGGATTCTTTGAAGCGTCACGAAGAATTTGATTCACCTCTTCGACAGAAGTATTTCTCTTTGCGATAAATGTCACGTCTGCAATAGAGCCCGCAATAACTGGCACGCGAATTGAAATGCCGTCAAACTTTCCTTTCAAATCCTTCACTACCTCGGTTACAGAAATCGCTGCACCCGTCGATGCAGGCACCATGTTTGCCGCACCTGCGCGCCCACCACGAAGGTCTTTGCCTCCGGGGCCATCAACAATCTTTTGCGTACCTGTGTACGCATGCGTAGTGTTCAAAATCGCTTTCTCAATACCAATCGTTTCGTTCAAAATGCAGACCACAGGGCTTGCCGCATTAGTAGTGCACGAAGCGTTTGAGGAAATCTGCGCGCCTTGTAGCTCGTTGTCGTTGATCCCCATGAGCGCCGTAACACAAGTAACCATAGGTATATCCTCACCTTTCATAGGCGCAGTCACCACGACACGTTTTGCTCCTTGTGTGAGGTGAACGCTTGATTTCTCTGGACTTGTAAAAAACCCTGTTGATTCAACCACGATATCAATATTATATTTCGCCCATGGAAGATTTGTAGGCTCTTTTTCTTGTACGAGAATTACTTTTTGCCCACCCACAATGAACCCTGGCTCATCACCACCGACAACCTCAACATCAAAGTCCGCCTTGCCATATGCGGTGTCATATTTCAAAAGGTATGCCATGTTTGATGGATCGCCGAGGTCGTTCACGGCGACAATCTCAATCTCTGGGCGTGTGCGCGCCAATTTATAAAACGCGCGCCCAATGCGTCCAAATCCGTTGATAGCTACTCGTACTTTTTTCATTTAATATCGTGGTTAATTGATTAAAACTATGAAGTTATTTTACCACACACAACAAAAAAGGCACGCATTTCGTGCCTTTTTACGAATACAACTCACTATGACTTCCGATAGCGACAAATTGTATTACTTCATTATCTCGTTCTTTGTACACTGCTCGTATGTCGCCTGTTATATTGATGCTTCTACACGCCGACCATTCGCCCGAAAGTGAATGATTCCCTAGTATTACATGGTGAGGATTTTTTAGAAAGACAGCGAGACATTTATAGAATTTCCCCTGCACTACAACCGGAAGTTTCCGAAGCATTTTTTTGAAATTTCGATGATAAGTAACCATACTCTACTGACGAAGTGACCTGATCATACTTTCAGCGTCATAAAATGGACCGACGCTATTTTTGCCTTTTGCATAGTCAGCATCTGCGGAACGAATTGCGCGTTTCAAGCGTGCAGACGGCTCAAGAACTGAAAAAGAAACAGTCTTGCTTCGAGCCAAATTTTTCAGAGACGCGTTTATAATAGCCGACAATGTGAATCCAAGCTCATCAGCCACCTTTTGAGCCTCATTTTTTACCTTTGGGTCTATTTTTATATTTAATACTGCTGTTTTCATATACGCTAAAGTATATACAAAGTAATTTTTTCTGTCAATTATTTCAACGCCTCTTCAAACAACGTTTTGAACATTGCAGGATTTCCTGCACCCTTGCTTGCTTTCATCCCTTGTCCGATGAAAAATTGGAGTAAGGCTGTTTTACCAGACTTGTAATCGGAGACTACCGTCGGATTTGCAGAAATAATTTCGGTGACAATTTTCTTGAGCACCCCAACGTCATTTTTCTGAATGAGGTCGTGCTTCTGTGCAATCTCGTGCGGATGACCGCCTTCGGCATAGAGAATTGCAAGTGTGTCTTTTGCGCCACGAGAAGAGAGGTCGCCGGCTTTAATCATCGTTACCAAATCAGCTAGGCTTTTACCCGTAACACCACCAAGCGACCCCGATGTTTTCATCAAACCAACAAGGTCTGAAGTAATATAGTTTTCAATAAGGGCAATTGATGGACGGTCCACACCGATAGCATTTACCGCATCCTCAAAAAGTCCACCAAGGATTTTATCCGCAACAAAAACTTCTGCATTCTCTGGCCTCACACCGTACTCGCGTACGAGGCGCATGCGCTTATCCCATGGAAGCTCCGGCATTGTTGCCCTCAAAACTTCATTTGAAAATTCAGGAATTTCTGAGATTTTTAGTTTTGGCAAATCAGGGTCAGGGAAATAGCGATAGTCGTGTGCTGATTCTTTCTTGCGCTGTGAAAAAGTTTTTTGCCCGCCCTCGTCCCATCCACGCGTTTCTTGCACGATCTCCCCTGGTCCGCCGTCCAAAATTTTTGTCATGCGCTCCACCTCGTATGCAATAGCGCGCTCCACTGAGCGGAATGAGTTCAAGTTCTTCACTTCAACCTTTGTACCGAGTGTATCTGTCTTTGATATTGAAATATTCGCCTCCACACGCATCTCCCCTTTTTCCATGTTTGCATCAGATACACCGAGCGTGCGAAGTAGGAGCTGGAGCTCGCGCGCAAATGCACCCGCTTCTTCTGCGGTGTGAATGACTGGCTTCGTCACGAGCTCCATAAGTGGCACTCCTGCGCGGTTGTAGTCCACAAGACTCCCCTCGCTCCCCTCATGCGATGAGCTCGCAGTATCTTCCTCGAGATGCACGCGTTCAATAGCAACACCATGGAGCATTCCATTTGAGACAAGTGGGTATTTGTACTGGCTAATCTGATACCCCTTTGGAATGTCGGGATAAAAATAGTTCTTACGGTCAAACTCAGTAAAATCGGCAAGAGTGCTCCCCAGTGCAGTACCCACGCGAAGCACGTGATGCACAGCCTGCTTATTGATAACCGGTAAAGTACCCGGATGCGCCATGCACACAGGACAAATATTCACATTCGGCTCCGCATTAAACGGGTCATTTGCCGAATTGCAGAACATCTTTGTCTTAGTTTTCAGCTCAGCGTGAACCTCCAAGCCAACTGTTAGTTTGTATTCACTCATATTTTAATATTTTATTTCAACCAAAGATTTTGGGGGATACCAGATTGTGCGATGACTGCCTTTAATGTGCGTGGGTGTATTGATTTTTGTCCGTGATACTGAATATGTGTCTGTCTCACTTTTCCACCATAAGAACCAATGTAGTAAAAGTGGCTTCCGTGTGTATGAGAATGTTGAAACCCGTGCTCTTTTAAAAAATCGACGATGCCCTTAAATGTCCAGTTGTTGAGTCCGCGAGGCATAGTTTCTTACGCGAAGGCGAGATTAAATTGCCCAGAACTTAACACGTACGGAGACTTGGTTGATTGTGTAACACGCTTTGCTTCCACGCCTTTCTGCGAGTCCTGCCACATTTTTTCGTACTCAGCGTCAACCGTTTGATTGAGCACGTGCGGGCGCAATTTAAATTTACGCGCAGACCCGAGGTATCCCGCAATGGCTTCATTGAGAAGTACGATGGCTTCAATCTGTGATGCCCCCTCAACAACAACATTAAACTCAAGCGCCACCGCAAAAAAAGTATCTTTTTCCTTAAAAACCACGTATCGCACCGACCCTTTTTGTAGAGTATTTTTGAATGCTTTCATACACATATACTACCTTAGCGGAGGGATAAAAACAACCGCGTGCACTGTCATAATAATTTCTTTTTTAAAAAAGTTTGGAAAAATTTTTCCCCACAAACTACATAAAAAAATGTTCTCATTATCATCCAGAATGAGAAAGTTATTACAAAAAATACTAACAAATAGGTTACTAATTTCTGTAACATAAAAATAGCTCCCTTATTGGATTCATTGTCAAACATTGCGTACCCCCTATTTGCAGTAAGCGATCTAATAACTGAATCTTCAAGGCCTTTTGCACGCATTTCATTATATTGACTAAGCGTTACAATTTGTTGACTCGGAAATGTCTCAGAGATGACGGAATGGATAAATAAAAACCCAAAAAATTGAAGAACGACAAAAGAAAAGATAAAGAGTGCCTTTAACGCTCTGTACCATATTTTCTGAACAAGGTTATTTTTCTCCATATTGCATATATTATACGAAAAATGATTCTTTTCCTATTTACGCAACCTTCTTTAAAAGTTTCAAGAGCTCATCTTGGAACACTTTCATACCTTTGTCATCCAAAATCGTGATAGTGAACACTTCCGAGTGAGGGTATGTTTTCTTCATCGCCGTTTCAACTTCTTTTACACGCTCGGGTGTCACCATGTCTGTCTTTGTAAGAATAATAATTTCGTGTTTTGAAGCCAAGTCCTTGTCGAATGCTTCAAGTTCATTGCGGACGGTTTCATACACGGCGAGTGGGTCTTCATTTTCAAGCGACACCAAGTGCGCGAGCATTTTTGTGCGCTTCACGTGGCGGAGAAACTTATGGCCAAGGCCTTTTCCCTCTGATGCGCCCTCAATGAGCCCTGGGATATCCGCAAGAATAAATCCGAAACACTCACCGAGGTTCGGCTCGAGGGTAGTGAATGCGTAATCTGCGGTTTTTGCGCTCGCGCGTGTAAGCGCGTTCAAGAGGCTCGACTTCCCTGCATTTGGCAAACCTACGAAACCAATGTCTGCAACAATCTGAAGTTCAAGTTTAAAATCTGCCTCCTGTCCTTCTTGTCCAGGCACATGCTCCTTTGGTGTGCGATTAGTAGAAGTTTTAAAATGCTCATTTCCAAAACCCCCACGTCCCCCTTTAAGAACGATTATTTCCTCACCGTCTTTGAGAAGCTGGTACTCGGCGGAAGTCATCATATTGGTCACAATAGAACCAATTGGCAAATCCAAAATAAAATCAACGCCGTTGCGACCATGCATACTGTCATTACCTCCATCCTCACCGCGCTCTGCAGTGTATTCTTTTTCATGGCGATACTTTGAAAGTATGTGCACATCACGAACAGCGCGAATAATCACATCTCCCCCTTTCCCACCGTCTCCACCAGAAGGACCAGCAAATTCTTTGCCTTTCTCGTGCTTCAAACGCATAACGCCGTTTCCGCCGTTACCCGCCTTCATATGCATCGTCATTTCATCAATAAAAGCCATAGTAAAATTAATTAAACTTTACTATATCACAAAAATTACTCAGAGTCTAGTGTATCAACTGCGATTTGTGCAAGTTTTAAAGCCCCTTCTTTCGACCCTGCGACTGCAACAAAAAGTTTACTGTGGCAAAAAAGCGCGTCTACAACTCCAGAAATTTCTACAAGTGCTACTCCTGTCTTGCTTGCCCATGCGAGAGGTAAATCTTTTCTGTTTTTAAATGAGTGTGCTTCGCTACGCACTGCCTCGACTTTCCACTTGCCCACATTTCCGCGATCTGGCTTTACTACAAAAAGAGGTTCTGATTTTGTGCCAAGAGTCTCGTACCATGGATAATGATCTTCAAGAACGATAATGCGCTTATCCCTAGAGTTAGCATAGGCCTCTTCTGTATGCTGCCTCCCCGCTTCCTCCATTTGAGCATGAACAATCTCGCGTGTAAGAAGTTTCTCGGCAAATGCTACAGCATCAAAAAAACCTTCATCTTCTGTACGCTCTTCATTCCACACTGGGCGAAACGCGCTTACAACATCATGGAGGATATATGGCGCGACATCTCCGCGAACACCAAAAGTTTCAAATCCATTATCTGCAGCATCAACTGGTTGGACAAGGCGTTCGTCAATGACACGAGCTGCAAAAAGCGACCCTGCTATCTTTTCCCCGAATTCCTTCCATACGAGTCCAAACGACGAATACGGTGTCCCGTTTGCGCGGACACCTGCGCCACCTTCTTGATGATGGTCAAAGCGTCCGCGGGGGATATCATATTCGCCCCCGACATCCACCACATAATCCGCTTTTGCCCACGCTTCAGGGTTGCGACTGCGTGCAATCTCTACTGCGCCGTCATTCAAAATAGAAAGTACTGCACAGGCAAAAACCTCATCAGTATGGAAATTACCGCTATGTGTTACTATCTTTTTCATGTTTTTGGTGTTGGATGCGTTCATAGCGATCAGCAATGAGTTTTTGAATCAAGATGAATGCTATCATGAAAACTACGGCTATCAAAGCGAAGCGAGACGCGTTATGAGTGATATTGACCGCCGCGAATCCAAAAAAATATCCCACTGAGGCATACAAAGCTACCCATAGTATTGACGCCAAAAACTCTGCTTTAAAGAAAAGTCTAAACGGAACACGTAAAACGCCTGACATAATAACCGTTGCGCGATTCGCTCCATAGATGAATTTTGAGAAAAAAATAGATTTAAACGGTTTTTCACGAAACCGTGGCAAGAAAAAAATAATTGCCCTTTCTGCCCACTTGATTATCCTTCTAGAAAATCTAGTATCTTTGAGCTTTGCCCCAAGATAGTACCACATGGTGTTACCTAAAATAACTCCGAAGAAGGAAATCCATAGCACATCACCGATATCAAAAGCATCGAGAGTTGCGAGCATTCCTGCAACAATGAGGAATACCTCTCCCTCAAATATCATCGCGATGAAAAGAATCGCGTACCCCCAAAAACGATGATCTTGCACGAGTTGAACAAATACGTCGATGGATTGTTCGAGCATATTTAGTTATTCTCCATTGCCTGGAAGCAATCGGTCCGCAATAAACGCTGTCGCTGAAACAACAAGGGAGCCCAGAAGTGCCGGCACAAAACCTGCGACATAAAATCCTTTCACAAACGAACCAACCCACCAAAAAAGTCCCGCGTTCACCACAAAAGAAAATAGCCCGAGAGTAAGGATTGTAATAGGAAATGCAATCAACAAAATAATTGGTCGCACCACTGCATTCAAAATACCAAAAAATATCGCAACGAGGAGCGCCGTTCCAAATGACGTTATCTCGATTCCTGGCACAAACGAAGGGAGAGACAGAATTACCAGAGCAACAAGCACCCATGTAGCGAGAATTTTCATCATACGATTTTGTTTGGCGCGTTACGTCCCTCAAGAGTTTCAATAATGTTTGTTGCAACCATTTCGGCCATCTTTGTGCGAGTTTCTTCGGTGGCAGAAGCAATGTGCGGATTAACAACCACATTCGGCAGATCCAAAAGATCAGCCGTTATTTTTGGTTCAAACTCAAACACATCAAGAGCTACACCGCGAATTAAACCAGACTTCAATGCTTCAACAAGCGCGACCTCGTCCACCACTGGCCCACGCGAGGTGTTCACGAGAAGTGCGCTTTTTTTCATTAACGCGAGTCGTTCCGCATTGATAAGGTGATGTGTTGTAGGAAGAAGAGGTACGTGAACACTCACTACATCAGCCTCTGCAAGCACTTCTTCGTGTGTCGCACAAAACTTCGCATTACACGACGCTTCCAGTGCTTCATTATTTTTTACATCAGAATAAACGACTTTCATACCAAAGCCACGATGGAGAACCTCTGCGACCTCGGAGCCAATGCGCCCTGCACCCACGAGCCCAAGGGTTTTTCCTTTTATATCAGTACCCAAAAGAAGGAGCGGGTCCCATCCAACAAATTTCCCTTCACGAACAAAGCGATCTCCCTCTGCGATGCGCGAAGCAAGTGTCAAGATAAGCGCAACGGTATGCTCGGCAACCGTAGACGTAAGTACATCAGGAGTATTAGTTACCACTATTCCACGCTCGTGCGCCGCAGGAACATCGATATTGTTATAACCGACAGCGTAGTTCGCGATTATTTTTACCGATGCCGGCATCGCCGCAATCATGTCTGCATCAATCGCATCAGTAAGGAGAGAAGCAACTCCGTCGTAAGGCGCCTGTGCAAGCGTGGATTTCAATTCATCACGCGTGAGCACGCCTTCCTTCGCACTCACGGTCACATCGTACCCGGCATCGCGGAGCATTTCTTCGGCGCGTACAGGAATACGCCTCGTCATAAATATCTTTTTTGTCATATTGCGTAGTATTATACCATACGTGCGCGTTCACGCACGCCATTGCGAAACTGTAGAAAGTTTGGTATAGTTTCTACTTAAAAGCCCGTCTCATCGGGCTATTTCATAAGATCTCTTTGCAATAAAAATGGTCGAAATATTTTTCAACAGCATCCTTTACATATTTCTTTTTCTTACCCTTTACCTTGAGGTGTTTTTCCTTATTACCTTTTTCGAAGAACGCTTAAAACTAGACACAAAGGGTACGACAGGAAAACTATCCTACTACCCATCTGCGACCATTATCGTTCCCTGCTGGAACGAAGAAAAAACCGTCTCGAAAACAATCGAGTCTCTCCTTGCGCTTCATTACCCAAAAGACAAACTAAAAATTTTTGTTGTTGACGATGGTTCAACCGACGGCACATGGGAGGTGGTCCAAAAATTTTTAAGGAATCCTCAAGTTAAACTCTTTAAAAAAGAAAACGGGGGCAAGCACACCGCCGTTAACTATGGCATCAAAAATTCTACGAGTGAGCTCGTTGGGTGCCTCGACGCTGACTCGTTTGTGGACAAAGATGCCCTTCATGAAATCGCGAGCGCATTCAATGAAGACACTGACATGATGGCAGCAATCCCAACAATTATAATTCATGAACCAAAAACAATTCTTCAGAAAATGCAGAAGACTGAATACCATACCGTTGCATTTTTTAAGCGTATGCTCTCGCCTCTTGATGCTATAACGGTAACACCAGGGCCGTTTTCTTTTTTCCGCAAAGAAGTATTCGAAAAAATTGGACTCTTCAAAAAAGCGCACAACACCGAGGACATGGAGTTGGCGCTTCGCATGCAATCAAACCACATGCGTATTCGCAACGTGCACACCGCTCACGTGCACACATCGGGACCAGACACACTTTACAAGCTCTATCGGCAGCGCCTCCGTTGGGCATATGGAGGTATGAAAAATACTCTCGATTATCGCTTTATGTTATTCCGTCGCAGATATGGAATCCTTGGTATGGTAACATTGCCTTTAGCATTTTTTGGGATTTTTATTTTTCTCTACAATTTCGGGTTTGTTGTATTTCATATAGTACGTGGAGTGATGAGCAAGGCGGTAGAGATTAGCACCGTAGGTCTTTCTTTTGCACTTCCCAATGTTGATTCATTTTTCTTTAACACCGACTTTATGTCGATTCTTGCGTATGTTTTTCTTGGACTTGGGCTGGTAATCATCTGGAATGGAGTAAAACTCGCAGAGGGGCGCTTTCGCCCCAGCATCGGTATCTTTTATTTCATCTCTCTTTATGGTATCGTGGCACCAATCTGGCTTACCCGCGCTCTTATTAATCTTGTCTTTTCGCGAAGCACAAGCTGGCGCTAAATTTAGCTTTTAATACATGCGTGCAAAAATCGAAACAAAAAAATACTTATTTGCATTCATTATTACGGCGCTCGTATTTTTTGGCGCACTCGTTGTGAGTAACAAATTTTCCGCCCAGCGCATCGCCGAGATCAAAGCAATCGAGAACAACATCTCGATGGACATTCTCGCATCAGAAACACAGTTTGCGCTCCTTAAGGATTCTTCATGCAAGGCAATAGATCATTCAACCGCATTCTCTGAGGAGTTAAGCTCACTCACAGCAAAACTCTCATATATGGAAGACAACTTAGGAGCAAACAACCTCGAAGTAATCAGTCTCAAAAAATATTATTCGCTCCTTCAGGTCAAAGATTATTTGCTGGTAAAGCAGGTTAAAGAGAAGTGCGGTGTCAAGCCAATCACCATCATTTATTTCTATTCAAATGCAGGCGACTGCGAGGGGTGTGTGCGTGAAGGGTACGTACTCACCAAGCTCCGTACCGAATTCCCTGAGCTCCGCATATACTCGTTTGATTACAACCTCGACCTCTCTGTCGTAAAAACAATGAAATCGATCTATGGCGTCCGCAACACGCTTCCCGCATTGAATATCTGGGAAGAAAACTATTACGGCTTCAAAAGCGCCGAGGATATAGAAAAAATAATTCCCCAGCTCAAAAAACTTCGTATCGAACGCGAAAAAGCTGAGGCAGCAAAAGCCGCAACGAGCACAAAAAATTAGCAAACAAAAAAAT
>MHUT01000013.1 GCA_001823535.1 Candidatus Yonathbacteria bacterium RIFCSPHIGHO2_02_FULL_44_14
GGTGCACGACAATGGAATAGATGGGGAGGAGAATGTGGTTGTTTGGTAAGGCGCAGGAAGGACCGCCCTTCCGGGAATAGACGCTTTTTAGACTGTATGGTACAGTAAACCTATGCATGAAATCGTCAAATCAGTGATGGGGTTTGTAGCGATTTTGCTCGTGGGACTTGCAGGCGTGACTATCTCAGAGGTGATGAGGCTAGGTGATATGAATGCTCTTGTTATGACGGTTGACAACATCGTCAACACACGATAAGATAGTCCCGAAGCCCGAAGAAGTAGGCTACTCTAGAGAAAAAGAGTATTAAGCCCTGCGGAGGTCGACTCATTCCCCGTTTGAAATAATAGCGGGATGGCTTTACGGCTCAAGCACTTAGTGCGAGAGCCGTCGACTTGTTTAAAAAGAGAACAAATTATGGCAATTACAAAACAAAAAAAAGTAGAACTTATTGCATCAATGAAGGAACGCCTTGCTGGCGCAAAGTCAGTCGTTTTTGTAAACTTTAAGGCACTATCGGCCGCTGAGACAAAAATGCTTCGCAGGAAGCTTTCTGTGGACAAGGTTGGATACTTTGTCACAAAGAAGACTTTGGCAAAGCGTGTACTCGGTGATCTTAAAGCAAAAGGCGATATACCCGAGCTCCCTGGGGAACTTGCCATAGCATACGGAGAAGACCTTCTTGCTCCCGCACGCGAGACATATGCATTCCAGACGACCCCCCGCGACAAGGGTTCAATCTCAATTATGGGAGGAATCTTTGATGGAGAGTACAAAACAAAGGAGGAAATGATGGCAATCGCTATGATTCCACCACTACAGGTGCTCCGTGGAATGTTCGTAAATATCATCAACTCACCAATTCAGCGTTTCGCTATTGCGATGGGAGAGATTGCCAATTCAAAAGGCGTTGTCCCTGTAGCTAAAGTAGAAGTTGCCACAGCGCAGGTAGTAGAAGTAGCCGCAGAAGTGGCTCCCGAAGCACTCGCAGATGTAGTAGCAGGGGAGGTAAAAGAAGAAGAGGCACAGCCGAATTAACAGATTCCGAATCAGCAAGATTCGCGGCTTGGCCGCAGACTCTCTGACGTGAACACTAACCATTTAATCAATATTATTATGACAGAAGAAAACAAAGACGTAGTAGTTCCTGCAAAGTTCAAGGACCTTGTTGAGAAAATCGAAAAAATGTCAGTACTTGATCTTCACGAACTTGTAAAGGTTCTCGAGGAGAAGTTTGGTGTTTCAGCAACAGCCGCCGCAGCAGCTCCAGCCGCAGCAGCAGCAGGCGCAGAGGAAAAAGACTCATTCAACGTAGAGCTCACCGCTTCAGGTGACACGAAGATTGCTGTTATCAAGGTGGTAAAGGAAGTTCTTGCTCTTGGTTTAAAAGAGGCGAAGGACCTTGTAGACGCAGCTCCTTCAATGCTCAAAGAGGGTATGAAGAAAGCGGATGCAGACGAGTTTAAAGCAAAACTTGAGGCAGCTGGAGCTAAAGTTACTCTCAAGTAACTTAGGAAGTCCTAGACTTAGTACAAAGCAAAAAGAGGGGTGGCCGTACGGCCACCCCTCTTTTTGCTTTGTACCTATAATGGTATACTAATCGCCATGGACACTCTCGGAAAACTATTTGGAAGTCAGGCACGTGTGAAGATTTTGCGTCTTTTTCTGTTAAATCCAGAAGAAGCGTACGATGTGCCAATGGTCGCAGAAAAAAGCAAGGTTTCGCTGTCAGAGGCGCGTCGCGAGCTTACGCTAATAAAAAATGCCGGTGTTGTAAACACAAAATCCTTCACCAAGGAAATTCCATCAAAGAAGAAAAACGCAAGGCCGAAAAGGAAGCGCGTTTCGGGTTTCCAGCTAAAAACAACATTCCCGCTGCTCTCGTCTCTTAAAAGTCTGATAGTTTCGGAAACACCGCTAAACCGTGACGAAATCGTGAGACGGTTTAAAGGAGTAGGAAAGATTAAATTCCTTGCCATTTCAGGCATTTTTATAGATGAACCAGAGGCGCGCGTGGATGTGCTCATTGTGGGGGATGACCTCAAAAAACGCTTGATTGAGAATGTTTTGCGTACTATAGAAGCTGAAATAGGGCACGAACTCTCCTACGGAGCCCTTGAAACATCGGAATTCCTGTATCGCGTGAGCGTGTATGACAAATTTGTGCGTGATGTACTGGATGGTCGCCACGATCGTGTAATCGACAAATTGATGGTGGAGTAGGCTTGCCCGCCAAACTTTTCTTCATTTGCCAGATGAAGATGGATAATGTATATATTTTGCGGTACTTTTTTACTGCAGAAGCCGGTCGTCTGGGAAAAGTTAGGTGGGTGAAAGTTATCCACAGCCCCCATTCCTTGTATTTTTTCAAAATGGTACAACGTAATAGTAGGAATCAGTCTCATCTGCTCGCCGGCGCAAACCGCAGGCGCTGTGCAAGTGGAATTGATTGCGAAAAATTTTATTAATTTAGGCCTTAGTTATTTTTATATGAAGAAAGTCTCAAACAGGTTGTATCCTGTCACCACTCTTGTTTTGCTGATGGTATCTGTAGTTTTAGTTGCTATGACTAGTACAACACAAGCATCTTCGATTGTGAATCTCACGAAAGAAGAACGCCTACAAAGAGCAAATGACCAATTGAAAAAAATTGAAAAGAACATGGGTGGGCAGAGTGTTGCACTTGTTTCTTTTCGTGAATTTAAGAAAAAAGAATTTGCAAAAGAACTCGCTGAACAACACGGCCTCAAAGCGTCTCAAATATACGCCGCCCATGCAACTACCAGAAAGACATTTCGTGGTGGGTACTTTGTTGGAGAAGACGGTATGATAACCAATGATGATTTGTCTCGATTTGAAGAGCAGGCAAAAGCGTCTTCTCAATTTGCTGTTGAGCGATACAATAGAATGATAGAAGAGAGTTTAAAGTACTTTGAAAATTTTCAAGAAGTAGTGACAAAAGGTCCAGATGGGGCAATTGTTCGTACGGAAGATATCAAGGAACAGAAGAAATTGCTTGAAGGCACACGTCAGTCGCTTAAAGATGAAGAAGCATTTCTTGGCGCACTTAATAATTCCGGGCTAAAAGTTTATGGTTTATTGGTCACTGCATCGAATGATCGTTTGCTTAAACTTAGCAACCACCCAGATGTCCATGTGGTTGAGGTACTTAGCAAACCAGAGGATGATAAGAAGGCATCCCCTATTTTGCCAACAAACTAGTAAACACACTATAAAAATATGAAAAAACACACTTATTTTCTTTTTCTACAGCCATTGCACTCCTTGTATTTTTACCGTTGACGACCTACGCGGCAATATACGTGAATGAAAAATTTACCCCGTTCCGTGGAGAATCGCATATAGGCGAAGACTCAACGAGCAGATACACAACACAGTTTTCTGCGTGGAACGACGCTGGTAAAGAAACATACAGCGACTCTGGGTCTTGGAATGATACATATGAGCACGAAACAGTGTTTTATAATTATGATGGAAGCGCCTATTCCTCAGCCCCGCTACCAGGGTCTTCGTATTGGTCTGATTTCCCAGACTACTATTTAGATACGCAGGCGCTTGATGGCAATAAAGAGTACAATATTGCAGTTGGAACATTTGATCCTGACCTATTTGCTACGGGTATATGGTATCGGACGGATGTGAGGTTAAATTCGGCTACTTCAAGTCAAAGCTTCTATAAAATCAGCGGACAAAAAGGATATTCACTGTGCGAAACAGGACCGTGGTGCGTTTCAAATGAACAAACTGCTATCCTCATTCCATTCAAAAACCCATTCAAGGCTCCCGAAAGTGCAAGGAATTATCGCTATGAGTATGACAACAACACAGATGGTCAACACTATGCTGCGAATCTGTTGCTCGGGTGGTGGGGTTCTGGCGTGATAAGTTCGGCAACCGATCAGGATTATTTTTATCTAAATATTCCAACCGCCAGAACAACTAATTTTATCCTCAAAATGTCACAATTTGTCCTATCGGAGGATTATGATATACAAATTTACGACACAAGCTGGAATCTTGTTGCATCAAGCGCGAATGGTCCAGCACAAGACGAAATATTTTCAGCATATCTAAATGCAGGAAACTATTTTGTGCGTGTTTACCCGTACAGTGGCTCTAACACTATCCTGACTTACAATTTCATTGCCTACTAAGTTTCCAAGAGTCAACACGTAGCAGAGGCTTGTGGGAGCAGTGTGGAATTCTTGGGGCGCGTTGTTAAGATAGTATTATGAAAAATACAACTACAGACTTCCTGCTCTCGCTGTCCTTAGTATTGGGTATGATTTTATGTCTCAGCCCCTTCCTGCTTTATTGGTTTATCCACATATACGACGGGGGACAGTATTATTGGGTTATTCAAGGACCTTTCCCTTTTAGTCACATGGGTAGCTTCGCATATCAGATTGTCACATACATTAGTTTATTTGTAGGTGGGGTTTTGTGTGTTGCAGTGTACCTGCTTGGAAAGGAAAATAAATGGAAATACATCTCGTTGCTCCCTTTAGTGGGGGTTGTCGCAGTTATTGGGTTGTATGTCATGGTAGGAGTTATTGTCACATAATCGGGCGTTATCTACTCCGCCCATTACTGTATCTATGACAAATTCGTCCGCGACATATTAGATATTCGCCACGATACGGTCATTGATAAAATCGGAGCAGAAGAAACCCTCATTTTGTAGTATTGAGTTATCCACAGGCGTTGTACCTACCAACGCTTCTAAATGGTATAATGAAAGGGTAGGAATCAGTCTCATCTGCTCGCCGGCGCAAACCGCAGGCGCTGTGCAAGTGGAATTGATCGCGAAAAATTTTATTAGTATTAGTTTTTAACATAATGTTTACGCGCGAATGAATTAACGCGTTCGCGTTTAGCAAATAAAAAGATATGCCTATTATTTCAGATTGGGGAGAGCAGCTTAGTGGAGCATTTACTGGTATTGGTGTACAGGCCCTGCAGTTTCTACCAAAGCTTCTCCTCGCTATCATTATTTTTATCGCAGGATGGGTTGTTGGCTCAGTTCTTTCTGATGTTGTGTCAAAGATTGTGAAAGCAATCAAGGTTGATGCAATCCTCGAGAGCGCAGGTGCACGCGGACTCCTCGAAAAAGCAGGTTTCAACCTTAATACAGGCGCATTCTTGGGTGGCTTGGTTAAATGGTTTATTATTATCGTCTTTCTCGTTGCCGCACTCGATATTCTTAAACTCGAGGCAGTAAACACATTTTTGACGAATGTTGTTCTCGGGTATATTCCACAAGTTATCGTTGCAACATTGATTTTGGTTGTTGCGGCAGTTCTTGCTGATCTTACGCAGAAGGTTCTCACAGGCGGCGCACGCGCGCTTGATTCAAAGTCGGCAGGCTTTGTTGGCGGTGTTGCTCGCTGGGCAATCTGGGTCGTTGCAATTCTTGCAGCGCTCAATCAGCTTGGCATTGCAGGTCAAATGATGCAAACCCTCTTTACTGGTCTTGTTGCAATGCTTGCGATTGCAGGTGGTCTTGCCTTTGGTCTTGGTGGTAAGGATGCGGCGGCACGTTACATCGAGAAACTCCGCGAGGATATCTCGAATCGTCGATAGGGGCCACAGAGGTAGAATTTCGAATAATATTCACAGAAAAACCCGCCTTTAGGCGGGTTTTTCTGTATTATTTCATATTCCACATTCAAAATTCAATATTCTACTAGTAGGTTCAACAAGTAAGTGCAACACTTGGTAATATATCAAGTGTATGAAATACAAGCATTTTAG
>MHUT01000014.1:0-7386 GCA_001823535.1 Candidatus Yonathbacteria bacterium RIFCSPHIGHO2_02_FULL_44_14
TCTCCTCAATAGTCGCCCGAGAAAGAGGCTTGGCTTTAAAACTCCGTATGAGGTATTCTATCAGCTAACAGGTGTTGCACTTCAGGGTTGAATGTACCAATAATTTTTTTGACAACAGCGAAACTAGGTGATATTGTCTGTGTAGAGTCTTCATTTTACCAAAGAAACTATCACTAAAACGGAGGTACAAAATGAGTTTTGATATCAGGCCACTCTCGTCAATCAACCGCAAAGCATCTGCTTTGATCCTCGGAGAAACGACTTGTCCGTACTGTAAACGACCTGATATTTGGGTCGCAAATGACTGCGGACAAGACGGAGACATGCGTTTCCATTATCTTGTTCATCATTTTCCGAATAATAGCAAAATCCCATGTGAAGGAATCGAGGTTCCACTTTCAAGTTTCTAGCAAGCAGGGATTCCTCGCACCGCCTATTGGAGCATTGCTTCAATAGGCATTTTTTATATAAAAATGATACTGTGTCGTAGTGCGACACAGTATCATTTTAGGATTTCTAGAGCGAAAAATTCTTCACGTTGTAAAGATCCTCATCAGGATCATTCTCCATCACATCCTCTCCTCCTTCAGCAAGATCGTCTGCTTTTGCAGGTACTGCCGCTTCTGCGACAGTTTCACCAAGAGGTGCCGCCACTGGCACTCCAATTTTCACTGTCTGCATTTCTGCGTGCAGGCGCTTCATAAAATTACGAACATCGTCATTTGAAAAGAAATCAATCACAATTTTACCACCGACCTCGCGCTTTTCGATCTGCACTCGCGTACCAAGTTTCTCAGTCAGCTCTGCCTCAAACTCTAATATCTCTGGATCAAATCCACGATCTGGTTTGCGCACTTTTTCTACTGCAATACGTCTAGCGATGCGTTCCGATTCGCGCACATTCAACTTCTTGAAAATAATTTCTTTATAGAGCGTCATCTGTTCCTCCTTGCGGTCACAAAGCATCAGAAGTGGGCGTGTGTGACCTTCGGTTATTTTCCTCTCAGCAAGCGCGGTCTGCATTTCCTCTGGGAGCGCCAACAAACGCAGTGTGTTAGAAACATATTCACGACTCTTGCCAACCTTTTGCGCAATCTGCACATGTTTGAAACCAAAATCTGATGCCAAACGCTCGAAAGCCTTTGCGCGGTCAATAGGATTCAGGTCTTCACGTTGCAGGTTCTCGATGATAGCAAGCTCGAGTTTCATTCTGTCTTCCTCCTCCTTTCCTTCTTCGCCAATGCGAATAAGCACGGGAACTTGCGATAGTCCTGCAATCTTTGACGCTCGCAAACGACGTTCTCCCGCAATGAGCTCGTACTCTACCGCTAATCCCCCTTCGGGCTTTTCAATTTCTCTGCGCGTAACGACAAGCGGTTGCAAGATTCCATATTGCTTTATCGAGTCTGCGAGGTCGCGCAATTTATACTCATCAAATTCTTTTCGTGGCTGAAAAGGGTTTGGTTTTATCTTTTCAGTTTCAATCCAAAAGATCGCGTTTTGGTACATTTGATTAGTCTGTTGCATAGTTATTGAGAAATATTATTTTTGTTTACTCATCTTATCACAATAAAACTTATGTGCAAAAAAGTTTGACAAAACACAACACAAGGTGGTATGCTTCAACCCAGCGTAGTACACATAAGGAGACCGAAATGAAACTCGAAGACTTTCCCCGGGAACAACAAGATATTCTGCGCAAACACATTAAACCCTCCGCGCCGATGATTGTTGAGAGTGTAAAAGGGCACCTTCAACAGGAATTGGAAGACGGGAAAACAGCAGCACCGTCACCAAAGGAACATCACCACAGGCTCGCGAGGACTTTTGTGTCCTTCATCGAAAAATCACAGCCTCCTGAAAAAGAGTAACCAACTCTGATCAGAGTGACTAAATTAAATGCCGTCGCCTTGTCGACGGCATTTTTGTTTTGTTTTGCATAATATGTTAAAAATCAGGCCGCTCTGTAGTCAGAGCGGCCTATTCGAGAGATTATGTTTAATGATAGCGCAGTATTTCGCGCGCGTAATCTATATCAAAGAAACTACGACCACCTGCAACGATTGCACCGCCTATTGCGCAAAGCAATATAACAACATCGCCACCGTATCCCCAAATGAATACAACGGCTTTACGGCGCGCTTTTTCCATTGAAGTTTTCATGAAATTCTCCCAAAGATGTGCCTGCTTCTAATGTGCCACATATCTTCACGTTTTGCAAACACTACAGTTTATAAATTACATCTTTGCGCTCCACCACTGTTTCCCACTCCATCCTTTTTGCATAACGGTAAAGTTTCAAATTAGGATTGAAACAAATTGGTCGCTCAACAAGTTCAAGAAACGATATGTCGCCCTCGGTGTCCCCCACACCCACCGAACCTTCAAGGGTAAGTCCTTCTTTTTCTACCGCACGACGTACAATAGCCGCTTTGCTTGCGATCAAATGTTCGTCCATTATATTTCCCGTAAAGCAATCCGTCGGCCCAGTCTCATATAGACGTCCGTACGTTTTATCAAAACCGACATCCCTGCAAAAAAGATCCAATGTGCCCTTTGGCGACTGCGAGATAGCAAGCAAAAAATACCCCTTTTTCTTCAGGTCCTTTATGAGATCTTCAGTATATTTATACGTGCGATGGCGATAACGTGCAACCACAAGCTCTGATGCACGAATAAATTCACTATACGGAACCCCCTTTATGTTTTTCAAAAAGACTCCGACGACTGCCATAATATATGATTCATAATCTCCTTTGCGGTCGAGCCATAACACTTTTTCTTTCTCGTACTGCGTGCGTACTTCGACAGGGAAAAGCCCAAGCTCTATAAAAACCTCAACGAGCTCGATAAGTAAACTCGATCGAAAAATTGTCCCGTCGATATCGAAAATTGCCACTTTACGCGGTGGTTTTTGAAGCTCATTCATTTTTTCATTATAACGTGAATTTAAAATTTACGACAAGGGCATGTCGGCGGTAGCGCCGTAGATGCCCGCATGCTTAGAAAGCCAGTGCCTGTCCTTTTCTCTATACGCGACGCCAACGATAAATTTTATTGATGGGTATTTCAAAAAAATATTTCCTAGAGAAAAAAATTTCCAAAATATTTTGAAAATCAGCCTCTCTTTATTGTTGCCCCAACCCAGAAGCACTGTATTTGGTTTGTGTTTTTCAACATATTTTTTAATATCTTTTGGATATGGTGCGATAATCCCCAGTCTAATATCATGCCGCAACGTCCATGGAAACAACTCTGCTATTCCCGGAAACGCAAAGATGGTTGTCTTGCCAACAAGGTTGTATCGCCTTAAATGCTGGGTAATTAATACAAAAAAATCGTCACTGTATTCCTTGAGTTCAATCAGCAGCTCCAAATTGGATGACCTCAAATACTGTAATGCATCATCGAGAGCAAGCGGTGAATCTCCATCCACTCGGTCATGCGACACAACGACAGACTTGCCGTCGACTCCGTAGCGAACATCAAACTCGACTCCATCCACTCGCTCCTTGACGGATTTTTTGAACGCCAAAAGAGTATTCTCTCCTTCCCCCTCCGCCCAACCCCTGTGCGCAAATATTTTCATTGAAGTAACAATAGCATAACACACCTCAGCACAAAGGACCTTTCTAAGGATACTCGAGTATTCACTTGTGTTATAATTCACAGCAACATGAAAAATAGCAGTACATCTACTTTTCACATCAGCGGAATGCATTGCAATGCCTGTGTTTTGAAGATCGATACAGAGCTGCAAAGTGTACCGCATATTTCTCGCGCGGAATCAAATCTAAAGACATTTACGGTTGAAGTTGAAGGCGAATTTGATAACAAGCTCCCAAAAGAAATAGCGGAGGAACTGTCGGCCGTATTAAAAAAACACGGCTACAGTGTATCCGTAGAACGCCCGCTGAAAAATAGAAATCTGTCTGATTTTAAAATTGCGATACCTATTGCTCTTGTTTTCGCTTTTGGTTTTGTGCTCCTACAAAAAATAGGTATGGTGAACATGGTAAATACCAGTACTGTTTCCTATGGCACCGCGTTTACGGTGGGTGTAATCGCATCGCTTTCAACCTGTATGGCAGTTGTTGGTGGTCTCGTACTTTCGATGTCGGCAACATTTGCAAAAGAAGGAGACAAGGTCATACCTCAGCTCCTCTTTCATGTAGGGCGCCTATTATCCTTTTTTATTCTTGGCGGAGTTATTGGCGCACTTGGTTCAGTATTCACCTTGAGCATTACCGCGACATTCCTCCTAAATATATTCATTGGAATCATAATGCTTATCATGGGTATAAATCTTTTGGATGTTTTCCATTGGACTAAAAAAATGCAACTATCGATGCCGAAGTTTCTGTCGAGGCATGCTTTTAGAGTTTCTAAACTAAACCACACGCTTACTCCATTCTTGGTCGGAATTGCTACCTTCTTTTTGCCATGCGGATTCACACAATCAATGCAGCTCTACACTCTGACTACGGGAAACTTTCTGCAAGGTGGGTTAACGATGTCTTCTTTCGCTTTGGGGACATTGCCGGTACTTGCGCTCATAAGCTTTAGTTCCTTTAGTATTCAAAACAGCAAAAAAGCTGGTATATTTTTCAAGACAGCAGGTCTCATCGTCGTCATGTTCGCATTACTTAATCTCATAAACAGCTTGGTGGTGATAGGGCTGATACAACCTGTTTTGAATTTTTAACAAAAATATTACAATAACACTACTCAAAAAGAACCCATGAAATCAACTATTTTATCGATAATCATATCACTTGCCCTCATTGGAGGAGCTTTCATACTTACGAGAATAGGTGTGGCTCCTTCCAATACACCCGAAGCAGATGGCCCCAATGTGACTATTGTTGATGGAAAACAGTTCGTCGAGATACGTGCGAAAGGCGGCTTTTTGCCAAGAAAGAGCATTGCGAAAGCGGGTATTCCAACCGTAGTGAAGTTCAACACAAACGGCACATTCGACTGCTCCTCGGTGGTGCGTATTCCGAGCATGAACATCACGCGGAATCTTCCCCCGTCAGGAGTCACCGAGATTGACCTTGGTAGTCCATCAGTTTCTACTCTGCAAGGAATATGCGGAATGGGCATGTACCCGTTTGAAATCGTCTTTCAAGATTGATAGTAGAGTAGTGTTCACAAATTACCTAAAAACCATCACTCCGCTTTCATATTTGAGACCAAAGATCAATTCACCGCGGGGAGTGAAGTGGTATCTCACGGCTTCACCGAGTGATTTTGAAAAATCAGCTTCTTGCGAGCCATCGCAATACATAAGCGTGGACATCATTTTATTGAATGATATTTTGTCTCCTGTTACTGCATATTCCCCACCTACGCCATTGCAATCGGTTGTTGCAGAGAAAGTTTTGCCGTCCTTGAATGTCAGTGCAAATTTTTGGGAGTCGCGAGGTTTTATTACTCTGTCATTACTGTATGTTGTACTCACCCAGTTCCATGTCTTCATACCGAGTGTCATCCGCGCAGGATCGGCTTCACCTTCGAAATTTTGGGCGACTTCGGCAAACTGCATCGTTTTTGGATCAAGGATCAGCCAAATGCTTTTTCCGACGGATGGTCGCACTGCGAAGCTTTCGCCTGGTTTTCTCTCGGCATAGTTCACGAGAACAATATTTCCCTTTCCCCTCTCTGTAGTTTGTGGAGCAATTCTGTCCCCCAAAAACAATCCTTCAGATCCAACGTATCCATTTGCCGTATTGAGAGCAGCCACCACATAAAAAAATGTTCCACTTCCACCAGTCTCTTGCGTAAGCAAGAACGCCGCGTCTTTTCGCCCGTCTCCGTCAAAATCGTGTTTTACTTCATTTCCAAAATACCTTGTGACTATTTTGACAGTTCCGCCGGGAGCGACTTCCACTTCTGCTATGCCGTTTTTTAGTGTTACCGTTTGCCCATTGATACGATAGGTTGCGTCCTTCGGACCCTTCGCGCCAGTAAAGACGGATTCGTCTTTGCTAAAATTAAGCTTATATATCCCTGAAATCAAAGTTAATGCCAATACAAGCATCAGCATCATGATAATTCTGTATATTATTTTCTTCATGGAACTAATTGTACGCTATACTTCTGAAAAGCAAAAATTGATGCTGCAAATATACGTATTTTGGAGATTTTCCCAAAAATAAAATATACCTCTGTTTATTGGTGGCCCAGCTGGTGCCATTGGAACCAGCTCATAGCAGAATTAATTGAATGACAACAGCTTGCATTGAAAAAGTTTACAAAATTTTGAATACTTTCGCATATCAATTTTGCTTGTGTCACGAGTTAGTAAGTGCGCTCGACCCCAGCTCACGATTCCACTTGCTAGTGGAATATCGTTGCGCTTTCATGCCACTAAAAAAGTGAAGCAGTTCACTTTTTCTTGACGTACCATGACCTTACGGAGAATCGAACTCCGATTTAAAGCTTGAGAAGCTTTCGTCCTAACCATTAGACGATAAGGCCGTACTATAAAAACTAGCATCAAAGCGCCATGTGGCGCTCGGTGATTACCATAGCACATTTTCTCCGTTTCTGCCAACACCACTCGCATATGGCAACCCTAGCTTTTCCTATTTTTAACGGCATTCTGAACAATATACAATATCCCCAAAAAAGCTATGATTTCCAAAAAAATAACGATTTGCAACCTGCTTGGCAGATTACCCGCATAGGAAAAAATAAAGGCAAAAGGTATAACGCCAATAAATGTGGCAAAGAAAAATGTGGGGCTCTTTATTTTCGAGAACAACCCAAGCGCATAGGATAGGACATCAACCGGGGTAATGACTCGGAGAAAGACAACAGTCCAAAACAAATTTTTATCAGTGAAATAATTTTCAAATGCATTTATTTTTTCAAAAGAAAAAATTCTTTCTATAAAAGGCCGGCCGAGCCTTCGTGCTAAAAGGAATGCGATTTGAGCACCAATCACCCAACCAATAACGGACAGCACTCCCGCCATAATCCACCCCCACAAATGAGAAGCAACCGGCAACAAAGGGATCGTAGAGATGGGTGCCAAGACGACTGCAACAATGGTAATCAGTATATAAATTAATTTACCAAGAACACTGTCATGCAAGATAAATTCATGAATCTCGCTTTCGTACACCTGAGAGAAAAATGAGGTGAGTATAAAAAGGGCCACAACAGTAAGAAATCCGAATATTAGTCTTGTTGTTTTCTTGTTAACAACGTTGGTCATGTATCAAAATGTTTTTTGTCTGTCTATGCTTTCGCCCTCCACTCTTCTTCTTGGCGAACAAGGAATTCCAAGGCGCACTCCGGTTCTGCCATGATCTCCTCTACTGCGCGCTCCATGCGGATGCCCTGTGAGCCTTTTATGAGAACCACGTCTCCATCGCC
>MHUT01000014.1:7457-12574 GCA_001823535.1 Candidatus Yonathbacteria bacterium RIFCSPHIGHO2_02_FULL_44_14
GACCAAGTCTCTTATGTTCCTCAATAGTGAATTTACCGAGTTCGAGCATATCGCCAAGCACTGCGATGCGCTTGCCTTTTGTCTTCACGCTCTTAAGAGCTTCTACCGCAGCCAGAGCAGCCACCGGGGACGCATTATAAGTGTCATCGATGATCGTAGAGCCTTTGATGCCACGGATGACACGCATACGCCCAGAGGGGCTCATGTGCGAAGAAAGACGCCCAATGATATCTATGATATTTAGCTTCAAGTATACTCCCGTTGCAATTGCCGCAAGCGCACTGTACACAGGCGCGACCCCCAAGACGCCACGCATGGTGACTGGGAACACATTGCCATCGTATTCGAGCTTGAAAGTCGTGCCCACCGGCGCGTTGCCCTCGTACGCCGTATGTATGTTCGTCGCACGAAACATTGCGCCCGCGTTTAACCCGTACGTAAGCGATTTTGCTTTCGTCTTTTCACGAAGCGCGAGCACGCGCTCATCATCGGCGTTTACGACAAGCACGCCAATAGGACGAAGTGCCTTTACAAGTTTTGCTTTCTCTTCATAGAGTTCGTCGGGTGATCTAAAAAATTCCACATGTACGGGCACATCACCAAAACGCGTAACGACAACAATATCTGGCACGGCCAATGCTGCCGCGCGTTCGATATCCCCCGGTTTTCCCGCGCCTATTTCAAGCACGAGCCATTTGGGATAGTGCATGCGCGTCATAAGGAGAATCAATCCCTTTATTATATTTTTAAACCACAGGAGCGGATTCGACCAACCATTTTCACAATTCAAAATAGTAAGAGGGAGGCCAATCTCGCTATTAAAACTCTTTATGCTTTTGCGAGCAATGAGCGCCTCCTCCACCACCGCAAAAATCGCATCTTTTGTAGATGTTTTTCCGACACTTCCCGTCACCGCAATGATCTTTGGGCGATATTTTCGAAGCACGAGCTTTGACTCTGCTTCAAGAATGAGTGTAATGGCATGTCGTATAAATTCTTTCATTGAGGTTGTTTTCTTTAAGAATTATCGGTCGGGCGGTACCTCGTAATAGTTTAACAAAAATTTCGTGATTTGCATAAACGGAGCCGAAAGCGTGTGCGATGCGTATGCTTCTCCTCGCGGATTTTTTACTGCTAGAAACACGAGGAATTTTGGATCACGCGACGGGAAGTATCCAAAAAATGTGTGCAAGTAGTCGGTCTTTGAATAGCCGCCGTCTTCTACAAGCTGGGCGGTACCTGTTTTCGCAGCAATGCTATAGTGCTCCATTTTAAGCGTCCCCTCAAGAAGAGCCTTGTCAACAACAATGGTAAGCATTCGAGATATTTCTTCTGATGTTTCTTTTTTTATCACACGGCGCTCTCCATTGGGGACGAAATCGCGCGATGGACCAATACTGTATTCAGTACTCTTGACTACGTGCGGGGTCACGAGTACACCACCGTTCGCGAGCACTGAAAGCGCACGCACCACCTCAATTGGAGTCATTGAGATACCTTGTCCAAACGACGCCGTCGCGTATTCGATATCGCGGGGGCTTTCGAGATTTTGCAGATCGCCCACCCCCTCATTCGGAAGATCGATTCCCGTTTCCTCTCCCAATCCGTACGCTTTAAAATATTCCCTGAAACGGTCTTTCCCGAGGCGTTCCATTACAAATATCGTTCCCGTATTGAGAGATTTGTTCAAAACTTCTTGCATGGACACTACCCCACGCGCTTTCCCATCATAATTCGAGATACGTTTGGTGTTTATAACACGAAACCCTTTGTCGTCGTATGTCGTACTTGCAGTCACCACTCCGGCATCAATGCCTGCTGCCATCGTAAGTGGCTTGATGATGGAGCCCATTTCGTACACGCCATCTACGAGAGGATTAGCAAAAACCCTCTGATCTTTTTCTTTTGAAAAGTTACTCGGGTCAAATGAGGGCATCGTTGCCATCGCGTAGATCTCTCCAGTTTTTGGATTCATAATAATGCCACCGGCACTGGCGGCACTATATTTTTTTAGAACATCATCCTCGAGGATGCGTTCTAGAAGCCCCTGTACCGTCGGTTCTATTGTCGTCACCAAATCTCCCTCGCGACCACGGTCAAACAGTATCGCCGCACCAGGTTTCAAAAAAAGGTCGGCAAAAAAGCTTGATGAGTCATCTCCGCCGGATCGCGCAAGTGTTTCATTGTAATATCGTTCAAGACCATATCGCCCAGTCGGCAGAGCGCTGTCACTTCCATCTGACCCTACAAAACCAAGAACCTGCGCAGCGACTCGTCCGCCCGGATAAAAACGTTTTTTATTTTTTTCCAAAATCACACTCTTTTCTCCGAGCCCGCGTATTCCCGCAACCTCATTTTCAGACAAATGCTTTGCAACCTCTTCATATTGATCATGCTGGCGCCCTGCACGAGCAATGAAATCAGCACGGTCAAATTTGACGAAACCAAGAAGCTTGTCCGCCAATGCCTCTTTGTCTACAATTTTTGTTGGATCAACAGCAAGAGTGTAGTCGGGAATTACTGTTGCGGCAGAAATTTTACGACCAGTTATCTCTTCAAAAAAAATAGTTCCGCGATCGAATGTCCCATCCGATGAAACCAAGTATTTCGACTCGGCGCGAGATTTATAGAATTCTCCCTTCGTAATTTGAACATACCCGAGCTTTAAAATCAAAAGGATCGCTATCAAAAGCACCCCTGTGTTTAAAAACCATGTGTTGCAAATTGAGCGCTTCTTCATCCGGTTTTAGCGTGCTACCGAAAGCCTCGCGCCGTTATCCCCTGTAAACTTTGCATTCACTTCTCGAAAACCCAGATTTTGAGCATATGCAAGTGTAACAGAATTTGCCTGTGCAAGATATTCTGCTTCGAGGATCCCTGCAGAATTTGCAATTTCGTGTGCTCTGCGATTCATATCATTGCGATCCACCACCGCAAGAGTGAGCGAGAGTACAGAATACAAATAGAACGCTGAAACAATACCGAGAAGTGCCAAGAGCGCCCAGAAAATCTTTCTTTCAATGTTATTTAGATCGAGTGTTTTTGTGGTCATATTTTTGGCAGTTAATTTTTAATTATGATTCTCAGTTTTGCGCTTCGTGATTTAGGGTTTTCCTTTATTTCAACATCACTCGGCACAATAGGTTTTTTTGTAGCAATGGTTGCATTTCCATCCATTGCTTGTTGTCTAAAAAATTCTTTAACAATACGGTCTTCAAGACTATGGAACGAAATGACTGCCATTCTGCCTTGTGGGGCAAGGTGTGCAAATCCCTTTCTCAAACCTTCACGAAGCGCGCCAAGTTCATCGTTTACCGCTATGCGGAGGGCCTGAAAAGTTTTTGTAGTAGGATTGATCTTGCTAAAGCGTCTCGCGGTTACGCTTTTTTTTATGATTTCAGCAAGCTGACCTGATGTTTCAATTGGTTTCTCTTTGCGGGCTTCCACAATTCCCCTTGCAATCCTGCGCGCAAAACGTTCCTCGCCATAACCGTAGATAATGTCTGCGATGCTGTCCTCTGCCCATTCGTTTACAATCTCGCGTGCGGTGAGCCCATCACCAGATGAACGAAATGTCATCAACAGCGGTTCGTCTCGCATAAACGAGAACCCTCGCGGTGTAACTTCCAGCTGGCGGTTCGAAAGGCCGATGTCGAGCAAGATGGCGTCAACTTTTTCCACGCCTGCTTTTGCGAGAACAGAGTCTATGTTGCGGAAATTATCGCAAAAAAACAGTTTTTTGCAGGGAAGATCTTTTAAACGCTCCTCTGCAATAGAGAGCGACTCTTGATCGGCATCTGTGCCAATGAAGAATCCGGGCTTGCCTATTTTTTCGCAAAGTACACGACTGTGTCCCCCAAGACCTACGGTCCCCTCGAACACTGTCGCTCCTTCCTTAATTGCGAGCCCTTCCGTTCCCTCCCGTAAAAGAACTGAGATGTGGCGATCCATATTTATATCACGCCAATTTCTCCAAGTTTTTCAGCAAGCGCATCTGCGCCTTTTTGAATACGTGCTTTGTATCCTTGCCATACCTTTTCATTCCAGAGCTCGACGCGAGTAGATACACCCACGACTGCAACTTGAGTCTTTAAGTCTGCAAAATCTTTTAAAAAATCTGGAACAAGGATACGACCTATGCTGTCCACGTCGGTTTCTACAGCACCTGCGAGCATAAAGCGCCCAAAGCCGCGTGTGTCTGCTTGACCCATTGGAAGCCCCGCAAGTTTCTCTGCAACTTTCTCCCATTCCCTCATTGGATACACAAAGAGACAGTTGTCGAGACCGTGCGTAATGACGACCTTTTTACCAAGCTCCTTGCGAAACTTTGCGGGAAGCGCGAGGCGTTTCTTTGGGTCGAGAGTATGAATGTGTTCACCGATTAGCATGGATGTTTTTCGTGAGATTTTGTGAAATTTATCCCCACCACAGCCCTAGTTTTGAATTATTGAAATTTCAATCGCTCAAAACTAGAGCTGGGTGGAAATTTAAATAGTCGCTTACGCTCTTTTTAAATTATCCACTTTATCCCACTTATATACATTATATTACACTTCATCCCACCATACAACACTTTGTGGTCATAGTTATCCACAGGTAAGAAAATTAAAAATCTCCCCTAGGACGGTCCTAGGGGAGATTTAAAAATGTTCATTTTTTCATAAAAAATCCCCAGACCGGTAAAAACACGGTTCTGGGGCAAACCCTTCTACCAAAAATTAGCTTGGCAGAGGTTTAATTATGGCGCGTCCTTCTCACATTGGATCGGGAAGCATAATGTTGTGTCTTGTATTGAACTCAGTTTTGAGCTTCTCAAAAATTTCCAAGATTGAATCCGGAAGATCTGTTGCCCAAAAATCGAGCATAGTAAGATGAATATTTCTTGACCTTAGTTTGGCTTCGAACATCACTGTTGCCTTGACGATACGAGAGTAAATCTCACTCAATACAAAATCATCGCAAATCAATACTCTGTGCTCTTGAAGTATTCCAGCGATTTGCCCGATTTTCATCGGGACATACTTAGTAGACATGACATTCTCCTTTAAGTTATCTTTCAAAACATTACCACGGAAATGCGTATCATGCAAGCCTGCGTTATATGCCATTAAAACTGT
>MHUT01000015.1 GCA_001823535.1 Candidatus Yonathbacteria bacterium RIFCSPHIGHO2_02_FULL_44_14
AAGGCCGGAGCTTTTTAGTGTGTGCTACTAACTGTGTGTAACATGCTTGTATCCATACGCGGCAAATGCTACGAACATTGCTCCAACCAAAAGAGTTGCCGTGGGAGTGATAACGGTAGCCACCACTCCCCCCAAAATAGGAGGAAATGACTGCGCAAGAGCGTTGATACTGCTGTTAATCCCCAAAACCTCGCCCTGAATAGTCTCTCCCGCGCGGCGACTTACCGCTGCGGTCAGGTTTGCCACTGAAAGACCTACCGAGATGGCAAAGAAAGGTGCAATAATATATAGGAGCGATTGCGATGGAGCAACAGCAAGGGCAATAATGCAAAGTGAAACAGCAGGGAGAGACAAGCGAAGAATTTGTTTTTCAGAATAACGTGCTGTTACCGGGCGCGTAATGAGCGCCTGAGTGATTACAATAAAAATCCCTACGTAACTAAAATATGTTCCGATGTCTACTTCATTCATTGAAAAACGGTACACAAGAAGCACCCCGAGGAATGACGTGTAAAATGAAAACCCAGATTGAAACAAAAAATTCACTCCAAAAAGAGCGCGACGCGACGAGGGGCGAAGCGCGCGAGCAATGTTATGGAAAGAGCGGAGTAGTGAAAGTTTTTTTGTCCCTCGCTCAATATTCTTATTCGTCTCGGGAAGAACCAAAAACACCCACAAGGCATTTGCCCCTGCAAGAAATGCAGAGAACCAAAACGGTGTCGCTGCGCCAAAAATACCAAGTCCTTGCGGGTTCGAGAGAATACCTCCCAACGATGGACCAAGAATAAACCCAATGCCAAATGCGGCACCAATGAGTCCGAAACGTGCCGCACGAAGAGCGGGAGTGGTAATGTCAGCGATGATTGCCTGCGCAATACCAATATTCCCAGCTGAGAGTCCTCCGGTAATCCGCGCAAAAATTAGAAGCGGAATACTTTGTATCGCGATTCCGATGGCAAAAAAAGAATAGGAAGCAGATCCGCCAAGAAGCGCGAGTGCAAGCATTTTTTTGCGCCCGTATCTATCTGAGAGTTCACCGAAGATTGGCGCCGATAGGAACATTCCTAAAGCGTATAGAGCAAGCAAAAGTCCTACCAAAAAATATCCACTTTCTCCATATGCGGTACTATGCAGTATATAGTGAGGAGATGCCGGGTTAGTAAAAAGTTGCGGAATAACAGGAATCAAAATGCCAATTCCCAGCATATCAACTAATACGGTAATAAAAACAAGTGGGACAATCTTGCGAGTGGAATCTTTTTGCGAGGAGTGTGTCATATTGGAGGCAAGAGCACTGGTCGCGCGGGGGGGCAATGTCCTCCCTCAACCACTGCTCTTTTATTTTACTTTCTTTTCTTGCACTTTATTATCGCGTCAATGCCAATAAGCCTGCCATCAACAAGATAATCAAGCGTGGCTCCGCCTCCCGTCGAGACAAATGAAAGTTTTTTATTGAGCCCGAGTTTTTCCACAACAGCGGCAGTATCGCCTCCACCAATAATTGAAGTCGCTCGACTTTCACTGATTGCTTTCAAGAGCGCAATCGTTCCTTTGTCAAAACCTTCCTCATAGTAACCAAGCGGTCCATTCCACACGATAAGTTTTGCCGTCTTTATGATTGGTGCAAGATTTTTAATGGTCTCGGGACCAACATCAACGATACGGTCCACAGATGAAAGCTCATTGATATCCTTTACTGGGGTTTTATTTCCATTGCCATTTTTTACTACGACATCTGTGGGTAAAATTATTTTTCCTTTTTTTAAAAGCGGGGTGAGCTTAAAACTGTATGTATCAACAAACGACTTTCCAACCTCGATACCTTCGTCATGAAAAAAATCATTCGCAAGAACACCCCCTACAAATACATGGTCTGCAATCTTCATGAATTTTTTCATGAGTGGCATCTTGGTCTCGAATTTTGCACCTCCTAAAATAAAAAGAAACGGGTGTTTTGGCTTGAGTGCAAGAGATAAGTTTTTTATTTCATCAGCAACGAGGAGGCCAATGTAACTCGGAAGGTATTTTGTAATTCCCACCACCGAAGCATGCGCACGATGCGACACAGCAAAAGCATCATTCACATATATGTCACCGAACGAAGAAAGGTATTTTGAAAACTCAGAATCATTTTCTGTCTCACGGTCATCTAGGCGCAAGTTCTCAAACATCACTACACCGCCTTCTGGCAAACCATCAGCAACCTTACGCGCTTCCTCGGTGCGAAAGTCTGAAACAAATCCCACGTTCATTGTCTTGTTCAAATATCGCACGATTGGCATAAGTGATGACGAAGCATCCTTGCCGATATGCGAGAGAATGATTACGCGCGCCTTCTTCCTTGCTAAATACTCAACCGTTGGCATCGCACGGTCAATACGCATCGTTTCTATAATCTTACCGTTCTTTATTGGTACGTTGAAATCGAGGCGGAGAACCACCCGCTTGCCTTTTAGATCTTTGATATCCTTAATCGTGGGGATAGCAGATTTTTTCATTTGGAAGGTTTTATTTTTTCTGCGCTCTCGAGGATTTCTCCGAAAACTTTTGGGTCTAGGCTTGCGCGACCGACAAGAAGTCCGTCTACTTGCGACTTAAGCAAAAACTCCCATGCATTTTTTGCATCTACAGAACCGCCGTAGAGAATGGAGATGATTGCGCCATCTTTGCCAAACATATCAGCAAGAGTTTTTTTAATAAGGATGGTGACTTCGAGGGCGTCGTCTATGGATGCGGGATGATCTGCATGCTTACCTATTGCCCATATTGGCTCGTAGGCAATGACAATTTGTTTAAGCTCTTTTTTTTGAACACCATGGAGTGCGTCTTTTATTTGCTCTGAAATAAATCTCATGTACTCTCCATCTTGGTCGCGTTCACGTTCGCCCACACAAAGAACCACCGTCATTTTTTCTTTTATTCCTGCGAGAACTTTTTTATTAACAAGCTCATCAGTCTCGCCCATTGCACGCCTTTCGGAATGCCCAACAATAACATACTGCACACCAATCGATGCGAGCATTGAGAGAGAAACTTCTCCAGTAAATGCACCTTCTTTTTCAAACCACGCATTCTGCGAACCCAAAACACACCGATATCCTGTCGTAAGCTTCTTAAGTTCGCTTATATACACGAGAGGTGGACATACCACAGTTTGCACGTTGCGGAACGTTCCCGCAATCTTCTTTATGGCCTTAAATTTTTCCTGAGCATCTTTCAATTTTGAAGGATACATTTTCCAATTCCCAATAATCAATTTCTTCATAGTGACATCATACCACAGGTCTGTGCGGCGGAAAAAATGAAGGGTTCCCCCGCTTTTTTACTGAACTTACTGTATTTCCTTCCAACTCTTCACATTCCACCCACCACCAGGACCTGAGGAAAAGTTTGCATCGGTAACTCCCTCTTCATATTCAATCTCCGCATTGTTTTCAAGATTAAGCTTATACCCAATTACAGCCTTGATTTCTGCGTTATTTGAAAGATTTACCATTGATTTTGAAGTGTAAAAAACCGCGCCTCCGAGATTGTTGCCGAGATTTATCCCTGAATTCCATGGACCGCATTCCGCCGTCTGCGAACCGCCGTTACATCCCTCAATCGCTGACAACCCAAGAATATAACTTCCTGCTACTCCTGATCCTTTAAAAAACCCGTTATTGCCTACATTAATCCACCCATCAGCCACAATAACGCAACTATCAGCACCAAACGATGCATCACACTTAACCGTGCCGTTGTTTGAAATATCAACATTCCCCACAACATACAGAACACCCGTCAAATTCAAAGTCCTATTATTACTAACTATTAAGTCGCCGGTAATTTTTTTGGGACCCAAAGAAAGAGTGGCGCCCGTTATGGTACAAATCGCAACTCCTGAATCTCCGCAATTACCCACAATCGTTCCACCAGTTGCTGCGTCGGTCCTCCACTGCTCGATATTCGCCTCAGAGATTGGCATATTCATTGGAGATGGATCCGCCTGTGATGTATTGCATACTTTATTGTTCCCCGAACCAGTCTGGCAGTATGCTGTGCCAATGATGGTGCTGTTCACAATTGTATTTGCCTTCGCAGTGCCGTTTACTACCAGCTGATTTATACTCCCCATACCTGCGCCCAAGTATGTCTTGAACCCAAGGTCGCCCGTTATTTGCGTCCACGAACCGCCTGTTGACCAACTGCTTTTGTATTTCGCTACCCCATTCCCGAGTCCGTTATTACTGTCACTGCACCATATAAAATAGTTGCTTGAATTCGTTCCCGTATCAAGCACAATCCAGTAAGTATTGCCCGCAACCAAGTTTGCCGGCGTGGAGAATGAAACATCGATCCATCCGTAGCTTGTGGTAACATTGCCGGAAAGGAGCGTTGCGCTCGCAATAGCAGTCGAACTTGGTGAACCGCTATTATCTTCGACAATTTCAACAGAGGGACTCGATGGCAAACCAACCTTCTTCACGTACAAGCTAACACGTGAGAGTGGCAAAGTGTCAGAAGGAACAAAACTCTGCGCATAGTCAATTTGAGGACTTGTTTTCCCAACCAATTGGTCGGTATCACACACCGTTGAACGCGCTTGCACGTCTTCAGTCACGCTCGTTGCCACTGTGGCATTACCAGTAATCGTCGCCGTGCCTAAACCAACAATAGGTCCATTACTAAAAACATTCCCTACGGCACCACCAGTCCCTTTTACTACTGAATTATTAGCCATCACAAGTCCCCCATCACCAACCTGTGCGCCATATGCAAAGTCCGCACCCATCCCTGTAAAGATAGTGAGCTTCACTTTGCGGTCATTCGTCGATACATCACCCGATGCTATAATTTCTTTTTCACCAGCGCTTACATTTGCATTTGAAACAGAGACGGTGCCGCTATTAAGCGAGAGAATTTCCGGATTTGAGAGTTGCTTTCCTTTTTTGATTCGATAAAATGCGTCCTCGGTCCCCGCTTCTGAAGTATAGTATGAGCTTTTTGACTTAATTAGTGACTGTGCGTTTTTGAGATCACGAACTACAGGAGACGCGGATCCAAGCACGATTGCGATAGAAATAATAAGGAAAAAAAGTACCGAAATAGTGAGCGCCGCACCACGGTTGTATTTTACCCTTGTTTTCACTGTAGATTGAAAGTTGTTCATAATGTTCGTTATACGTTAATATGTCCCGCGCAAAACGACCGTGGTGTAAAAGTTACGCGTTCTGGTAATATCCCCGCGTGTTGCCGAGAGTGTTACCTCTATTTTGACTGCCTGAGTATTTATGTTTGAGAGTTGTCGCACCACGAAATTCGTTGCAGTGGTACTCGTGGTCGTAATAGTCCCCTGTGCAACACCACCCTCGCGAATTTTTATCAATCCATTATCAACATAAAACTCTATCGTGGTGTTTGAGCCGCCTCCGTCTTTAGTGTTGAGTGTAAGCCGTCCAGGATTCGAACCAAGATCGCTCTGCGCCAAATCAACACCATAGGCTCCGCGGATGTCTCGTGTTAATCGCTCAAAAAGTGCAGTCGCAGAACTATTAATATCGCGTGATACGCGCAAACTAGTGAACGCGCGCGTCATCGCAAGTGTTGAATTGATTGCGAGAACAGCAATAATGCCGAGTATTGCTGTATAGACAACCATTTCAATAAGGGTGAATCCGCGACGACGTGATAAAGAAAATGAGTACATATTAAAAAATGTTAGTAATGTAGGTTTCAATCACGCGTGTTGTTGTTGCGGTGCGATCCCGCCAGCTCACCGTCGCCGTAACCTTACGCGTACCCGTGTCGAGCGTACCACCCAATGAAACAATGTCATCGTTTCCGTCGCGGTAAACATCGTCAAAGCGAATTGTGCGCTCGAACATACCATCGATAAAAACATTAGTTGTACTCGTTGCCCAATTGGTTCCGTTAAATGAAATGAAGTAGGTTGTTCCCGTCGCCGGCGCAGAAACATTTATCCAGCTCGTATCACGAAAAAACTTCGCCACTTCAAGACCCTCCTCAAGAAGAAGGCTTGCTTGTGCGACTTGTGCGGTTGATCGACTTACCTTGATCGACTGCTGATAGTAGAGAGAAATACTTAAAAGAGAGGTAGTGAGTATTGCACTCCCAATAATAATTTCAGTGAGTCCGAATCCGCGGTTCATATCTGTTTAGTATAACATTGTTGCAGTCATATGCACTAGGACCCACTTGCAACTCCTGTTTTCTCGATGGTAATCGTTCGCACTTTTGATGTGTCGCTCTTTACACGAATGACAGCGGTGCCGTTTTGGGCCGTTTTTCCCGTCAAGCGATCAAAGAGGACATCGGCCCCGCCTCCCGCAAGCGCGATAGACGAGACCTCAAGTGCGTTATCGAGTACCACAGCTTTATTATTCGCATCTCCTGCTGAATATGTTGCACCGCGATAGAGTACAATCTGTGATGCTTCAAAATGCACCCCGTATTGATAACCGCCTTTCCCAGAAAGGGTGTCTCCGCGAGCCTCAGAAAGAAGGGCGAGTGTCTCCTCGGAAGCAGTATCGAGTACTTTACTGTTACGAAACGCTTTAAACGGAGTGAGTATAATCGCTGAAAGAATCCCAAGAATAGCAATAACCATTAGAAGCTCCAGTGCAGTGAACCCACCTAAGTTTTTCCTTGAAAAATTTTGGAGGGTGAATCCACGCGATCGGTTGTTTTTCATAATGTTAAATATTGCTCATCACCGAGTACATTGGTGAAATCATCGACACCGCAAAGAATCCGACTGATGCGCCAATGAAAACCATGAGGAGCGGTTCAATGATTGTAGACATATTTTTTGTCGCCTCATCAACTTCATTTTCGAAAAAGAGCGCCAAATTAAGGAGCATATCGGAAAGCTTTCCTGTTTCCTCACCCACTTCAATCATATCGCTCACCAAAAGGGGGTAAATATCGTTCTCGGCAAACACTGATGACAATGGAATGCCTTTTTGTACACGCTCTCCCGCTAGCGTCATCATTTCTTTATAATACGAATTTTGTAACACGTCTCTTGTGATGTTGATTGCCTCGAGCATGTCGACGCCTGATGAAAGGAGTGATGATAATGTTCGCGCGGTTCGTGCCGAGTTTGACTGGCGCACAAGAGCACCAACAACAGGCAAACGAAACGACACTGTCTCTAGGGCGCGCATCCCTGCCTTTGTTCGGAGACCCAAAACAATCACGCCAACAACACCTGAAACAACGAGTATTCCAAAAAGGAGATGGTTTGAAAGCGTGTCGGAGATCCACATAATAACCTTTGTGCTCGTAGGAAGCTCCGTGTTGAGCTCTTTAAATGTTGCCGCGAGCGTGGGCACCACATAAATAAACATCAATACAGCAATAATAATAAGGGTCACGATAACGACAGCAGGATATATCATCGCGCCCTTTATTTTCTTTTTCAAAAGATAGCTTTTTTCAAGTTGGTCACCGACAACGAGGAGGGCGTCCGAAAGCCGTCCTGATTCCTCGCCTGCACGCACCATTGAAACGAATATCGGTGAAAATACCTTTGGAAACTTTGCCATACCAGCCGAGAGTGTGGACCCTCGGCTAATTTCATCGATGAGCGTCTTCAATGTTTTTTTGAGCGCAGGATTTTTTGTCTGTCTTTCCTGTATAGAAAGTCCGCGAGACAGAGCAAGTCCCGCTTTCATCATCGCACTCAAATTGTGCGAAAACACGATCAACTCCTGCTCTTTTACTCGAGAAAGCATCTCATTGATCGTATCCATATTGAGGACAAACCCCTTGCTCACCTCCTCAACCGAAATTACCGATTTCCCCGCACTGCGCAATTGAGATGCAACCGCAAAACGGTCAGAGGCTTCCATCTCACCTTCTGTTTCATTGCCTGACAGTTCGCGTACTTTGTATTTAAATTTTGGCATTTTTCTGCTAATCTTTAGAGCGTCAAAACAATTATACAATAATTACTCCGACACCACACGAAGCACTTCCTCGATTGTCGTCAATCCTTGCACCGACTTTACGATACCGTCTTCGAGCATCGTGATCATTCCCTCTTTCTTCGCCTGCTCCTCAATTTCAACGGGTGCTGCTCCTTTGATGATCAGTTCGCGTATTGCGGGAGACATTTTTAACACCTCATGAATACCGACGCGCCCTTTATATCCATCCTCGCTTTCAGGGGATTTTTGGGGATGACAAAACGGAACATCTTTCCATTGGGCTTCCGGCGAGACGATATTTTCTTCTTTCAAGACTTTCATCACACGGTCGAGATCAACAGACTTTTTGAGTGCTTCAATTTCGGCAGGACTAAGAAAATATTTTTCCCTCGCTGTAGCGAGGCGACGCACAAGACGCTGTGCAATAATGACATTGACCGTCGAAATGATAAGAAATGGCTCAATATCCATATCGAGAAGGCGTGGCATTGTTGCTGCGGCAGAGTTGGTGTGGAGTGTCGAAAGCACGAGGTGCCCGGTGAGCGCCGCATTTACCGCAAGTGATGCCGTTTCATTGTCACGAATCTCGCCGACCATAATAATATCCGGATCCTGACGCACAAGAGAGCGAAGCCCGCTCGCAAACGTAAGCCCTATTTCCGGCTTCACCTGCGTTTGGTTCACGCGCGTCATCTGATATTCGATAGGATCCTCGATGGTTGAAATGTTCACATCGGGTTCATTCAAAATATCCAAGATTGTGTAGAGTGTCGTCGACTTGCCAGAACCCGTAGGTCCAGTGGTGAGAATCATTCCAACGCGCTGTTTGGTCGCCCCATAAATGCGCTCAAGGCTGATGCCGTGAAAACCAAGTCCTTCAAGCGTAAAACCAGACACCGACTCGCGTAAAAGGCGCATCACTGTTTTCTCGCCATAGTAGACAGGGAGTGTTGATACGCGGAATGCGACTTTCTCCCCCGCCGACTCAATCTTGAAACGACCATCTTGTGGTAAGCGCTTTTCATCGAGCTTCAGGTTTGCAAGCACTTTGATGCGCGCCACTATACCCGGCGCCGCAGTCTTGGGAAGCACCATTGCATCATGGAGAATTCCATCAATTCGATAACGAATCACCACTTGCGTGTCCATTGGTTCAATATGAATATCTGATGCTCCTTGTATGATTGCGTGATTGAGCAGTGTGTCCACAATCTTCACGACTGGCAAATCTTCAGCAAGCTTTTTCAAGTCTTCTTCACTTTGTGCTTCATCGCCCTCTACGGCAATCTTCAGTGCGCCTGCCTCTTTTTCAATAATATCGCCAAACTCCGCCTTGAGACTTTTTTGATACTGCAAAAGCACGCCTTTCATAGAATCTTTGTCGGTGAGGCGCGGGAGAATTTTTAACCCTACTTTCTTTCTAACGAATTCTATTGCAGCGAGGTCGTCAGTATCGAGCATGGCGACCTCAAGTTCCGTTGTTGTTTTTTTAAACGCAACAATGTTGTGCTTGCGCGCGATAGGCTCAGGAATAAGCGATAGAACTTCGAAATCAATCTTTTGTCCTTTCAATCCCACAAACGGGATACCTAGGATATATGCTTCAGTGCGACGAAGATCATCTTCGGAAAGTTTTCCATCAGAAACAAGAATATCTCCAAGATATATTTTCTTTTCTGTTGCGCGCTTTTCCGCGTCATCGAGCTCCGTGCGTGGCACAAGCCCTGAGTCTGCAATAAAATCTTTGAGCTGTTTGTTGTTAACGGTCATCGTCTTACCGAATAGTATACCAAAATTCTAACACAGAGAAAATGGGGATGCGTAGAACCTATCCGCTATCTTCCCCTAAGCCTCGCCCTCGCAGTTTTCTTCTCCATAGTGACGTTGTTGAAGCTAGGCTTCAACAACGTCACTCGCGCCCCCGTTTGCATTATTTTTTGTTCACACTCTTTTTTGTGGAGACCTCTGGCTCAGGTTCCGGAGCAACAATATTTCCTAGAGCACCCCGACCTGTGCGCAAATTATTCAATACTGTTTGCACTTCATTGTTCTCCGGAACCAATGTGTTTATTGCCTCAAATTGTGCAATCGCATCTTCGATTCTTCCTCTTTTATCATACACAAGTCCGAGAGCGTACCGCGCATCCAAGAAGTTTGAATTTGCTGATACTAATTTTTCAAAGATATTTTGTGCTCTTTCGTAGTATCCATCTTGGTAATAAAGGATGCCGATATAGAGAATAATATTCCCATTTTCAGGATTATTTGGATTTGCAAGAACAGTTTGTTCAAGTTCCGAAATCGCTTCTGATAATTTTCCTTTGGTAGCCGAGACTTGAGCGCGCATTATATGTCCTGCAGTAAAATCACTTTTGATTTTTATACTTTCGTTGAGATACTCCAGTGCCTTGCCTTGATTCCCTGTTTGAAGCTCTACGCGCGCGAGTGCCAAGAGTGGTGTCGGGTTGTGCGGTGATACGCGCAATGCTTCCATGTATGCAGAGATTGCTGAGGCTTTTAGTTTTTCGGTATCAAAGAGAATGATCGTCTCATAAACCTTTCCAAGTTCCATCCAATTCTCTGCATCAAGAGGGTTTGCCCTTGTGGCATTTTGTGCATTTTGTACTGTTTCCTTCAGAACATTGTTGAATTGCGCCTTTTCCGTGTCAGTCGGGTTGTTTGTTTCATTCAAACGGGCGAATAATTGTCTTAACTTAGCGAGACTAATCTCTGTGGCGCTTCGAAAATAAACATCTTGCGGAGCAAGCATCGTTGCTCTCTTCAAATAAACGTCTGCTTTATCCAGATTATTCTTCACCGAGGCTTCTTTTAATGCAGCACTGTAAAAATATCCTGCAACATACCTTGTTCCCGCTAAATAAATGCTGCACACAAAACCTCCTATCAGGATTACTATTATAGAATAGAAAACATAGCTTTTTTTTGTTCCTTTCTCAAACTGCATTTCTCCAAGCGCTACACCATTTGCCAAATTGACGGAGGAAATTAATACCCCGGTAAAAATACCTGCGAGCGCAGAAATGAGAAAACCTGGCACATAAATAATGACAAAGACCCACAAATACACAGAGCCAAAAAACGAAGATGCGAGAAGCATTCTTTTTAAATTCTGCTCCTTGTAAGAAACAACGGTCTTCGCCTTGTAAGCCAAGGAAAAAATAAAAGTAATTAGCGCAACGCCGCCCAATACCCCCGCCTCGGCTACCATTGAAGGCAGTCTCCCTACCCCCGATTGAAATGGGGTGTTCCAAAAAATAGTATTGGAAACAACATCTGGTCTAAAAATAAACCAGTCATAAGAAAAAGTATTTGGACCGGAGCCAAAAAACAAATCGTGAGACAGAACGCTCTTTATAACACCGAGAGTCGCTCCCCACGAAGGGTAGACTTGCGAAAACTGGATACCGAGCGGTGCAACAAGACCGCCAATTGCATTATTTAATAAACCAAAAATCACTATTGCAATAAAAACAAAAAAGGAAGGTCTTAAAAAAGCATACTTTTTTACTTCTGCCCCCTCTACCATATGTACTGGCACAACAAGACGATACACCAAAAGTGCCAAAACAAAAATACCAAGAACAAGCTGGAGTTTGAGAAAGTTAACAAAAAATACTGCGGATAATGAGGTAATCAGCACTGTCCACAAAAAAGTGCGTACCCCCTTCTCTCCATTCATAAACTCAAGGCAAGAGAGCGAGAGGATTGCGATCAATCCGAAAAAAATTCCTAAATCATTCCAATTTCCTAAAAGACCAGAAACCCTGCTGCTGAACATCTCCCACGGAGGAAGCGGTACCCCAAACCCTGTGTGCAAAAACTGCACCACAAAGAGGATTAAAGCGGAAACAAAAATAATTCCATACAATAACGTGATACGCTCCACTGAACGATGTAGGACAGAGACAAGAAACGCTGTTATCGCTAAAAACAAAAAGAACGCGAATGTTCCTGTTTCATACCCCATCCCAGCAAGAGAGAGTGCTGTGTTATTGGAAAACAGGGATGCTATGAGCCACGCGAACGCGACAAAAAACATACTTGAAAGAAGAAAACTTCTCGGAAAAAGGGTATTCCTTTTGTTAAATCGCGCAAGGAGAAAGAATATGGACGCCAAAGAAATACCGATGTACCACAACATCGCTTTATTAAAATCAACCGCAAAAATACCAAACGGCAATGCAAAAAATGGCAACAGAAAGATGACGAAAAGCAAAACGCGAAAAGAAGCGGCATCAAGATCAGCTGACATAAACCTGCGCAATACGTTCAACCGCCCATTTCCGGCACCGGCCTCATTTTTGTTTTCTTCTTCCATATTATTGTAATACTTCGTTTTTTCGTTTTTAATTTTAGTTTGTAATTTTTAAAGCTTCACTTGATGTCATTGTAATGTTTTCTTTACAGTTAATCAATGTTATGCATAACCCACCCATTACTTGGAGGCCTTGCATCCAAGTAATTGTTTACTCCAACAAATACCCTTCCATCTCTTTCATATCCTCCCTCCTTTCCAATATGCTCTCGAGCGCACTTTCGGCAAAATCCTGATAGCCCTCGATATTATTAAATTGGTCAAGAACAATATCCTTGGCGCAAAAACCTGTTTTCGGTTCTCCTTTCAATCCCCCTGCGTACTCTCTCCAACTCGACCGACTCTTCACCGACTTGGAGGCCTTGCCTCCAAGTCGGTGCACGCGGTCATTCAAATTCACATATGCGCTCACGTAAAGGAGATACTCATTAGAATCAATATGCGTGGCTTTGTACTTCCCCTGAAACAATACCCCTGATCGCTTATGCTTGTCGTTGAAATATCTTGTATACCCAGTTCCCATTTTGTGCATAAATTTTTCGATTCCGTTGTCTGCCACTTGCTCAAGGACAAAGTGGAAATGATTTGGGTTAAGGCAATATGTAACGAAATTAACAAGTTTCTCTCCCTCCGTTTTGGAGGCCTTGCCTCCAAAACGTTTTTCGGCAAAGGACTTCTCGTAAATACTTCCGATTGGTTCTACGACATTAAACTCAACCATACTTTGTATAAATCGAGACATATCATCCTCATCCGAAAAAATGATGCGCTTGTCAACCCCGCGATTATACACATGGTAATATTCCCCGTTCACAAATGGTACTTTTCTGACTGACATATCGTCATTATATATTATTTCCCTATTTGGAGGCAAGGCCTCCAAATAGTTGATATAGTTAACGACCGATGTTATAGAGCTGGGTGACTTCCACTTGGGTGAGCGCGCGGTTGTAGATGCGGACATCGTCGATGAAGCCACGAAAGTTACCTGCGGAATTCGGATAGTAACCAATCGAAATACCCTGTGTTGTTGTTATTACACCAGGAGACCCTGACCATACCTGAGTTGCCCGTAAAGTTCCATCAACATACATAGCTCCGCCTGAGGAATCAACTACAAATACAGCATTGTGCCAAGTGTTATTATTGAGACCACCAGCACCTAACGAGCAATTTCCTCCATTCCATACATGATTACCGCCATCCCTTATATACCATGCACAAAGAGTGCCGTTATTAAAATATAATTGGTACCCATTTGCAGAAGAAGACACATATTTGTTTACAATGCCAGCATTACCGGTCATTGATGTTTTGAACCAAGCAGAAACAGTTAATGGGTAGCTGTTTAATGTTGCAGAGTGCGGTACTGCCACATAATCATCCGTCCCGTCAAAATACAGTCCTTGCCCCACTTTGCCGATTGCACGAAGAGGACCGTTCGTGAGGGTGCCGTTATTGCCGCTCGTGCTACGGTCATACGCAGTAGTGCCCGACATATCAGGACCATTGAATGACCAGAGACCGACCAAGCCAGACTGGAGGGTGCTCCCGGGGATGTTGTTTTGTGGAGCATTGATCTTCGAGCCGCCCATGTTGTAAAGCTGAGTGATCTCGGCTTGTGTGAGTGCGCGGTTATAGATACGGACATCGTCGATTCCACCAGCAAAAAATCGAGAAGTATTATGCCGTGCTCCAATTCGTATACCTGTTCCCGCATCATATGCAATACTGCCTGCGCCTGAAGCAATTTGGTTTATGCTGTTTAAATAAAGAAGTTTATTTGCCCCGTCGTATGTTCCACATACATGATACCAATTATTTAAGGCGAGCGCGGAAGTCCCTGGTGCAGTTCCACTATTTACATCAAAACTCACCTTTGAGGTATTAAAAATAATTGACCATTTTGTTGTATTACCAGAAGGAGTAGTAATGACTCTCGCTAAAGTATTGCTTGCTGTCGGGTATATCCATGCACAAACACTGAACACTGAACTATCAAAATTATTAGCAGAATTCACATAATCATTCGATCCATCAAAAGAAAGTCCCTGCCCCACTTTGCCGATGGCACGGAGGGGGCCGTTCGTGAGGGTGCCGTTGTTGCCCGAACCGGAGCGGTCGTAGGCGGTGGTGCCCGACATATCCGCGCCATCGAAATACCAGAGACCCACAAGGCCGTTTGTGACTTTGTTATTCTGGGAAGTGTTCAGTTTTGCCGAGCCGGATTGGTAGAGGTTGGCGATTTCCGCAACAGAGAGCGCTCGGTTGTAGATGCGGACGTCGTCCATCACGCCATTAGTTTTGTTCGAACCAAAAACACCAAGAGCATGCACCGTTGGCACACTTGAACCAAATCCCATATTGCCAGTTCCTTTTTGTATACCGTCTACATAGAAGGTTAGCGTTGTGCCATTTGTCGTTACAACATAATGATGCCACGATAAATCAGAGGAAGAAAGTGTGTATGTTGAATTTATTGTACTACCACTCCAAAAAGAAAAAAGACTATTATAGGTGATATAAAGTTGATACCCATTAGTATTAAATTTATTAACAAGAGCATGATACCCCACAGGTGCTCCATTTTGCTTGAACCATAGACTGACAGCACCGGCACCACTAACATTCAAACTGCTGCCTGTCCCAATGTCCACAGAATCATCCACACCGTCAAAGTTGAGCCCGCCCGCCAACTTGCCGTTCCCCCACCCGCTCGTTCCTGTTGCCGGGTTTGCCATATTAGTGAGCGTTCCCGTGTTCCCTCGCCCCGAAAAATCTCCCGCTTGCGTACTCGTGCCCTCATTCATCGGCCAGTAGCCGACAAGACCAAGGTTGTTTGGTGGTTTTTGGAGGGTTGCGGCAGAAACAGATGAAGCAGATAAGAGAAAAATGAGAAGAGGCAAAAATCCCCAATATCTCTTGACTTTGTGTGTACGGTTGTATATCATAGATTAATCACCAACGAGAAAGATCACCCTACAAGGTTCCGTCCTTGCGGGGTCTTTCTTTTTTATACGCGAGCTTTTCTCGAAGATCATTCATAAATCGAAGATGGGGGCGAAATATCTTAAATCTCAAGAGCGCTGAAAATCTAGATTTGTCGGGTATCAATAATGCTTCGAGCTTCTCTCTTTCAATAAGATATTTAGCGAGACAATAGAAGTCTCCGTCCCCGGTCACAATAACCGCTTTATCATAGTTCGGATATTCCATCATCGCTTGTAACACCAATTCGGCATCACAATTACCCTTTGTTGTTCCATCTTTATACTCCAAAGTTGGTTTGAATATACAAATAAAGCCTGCCTCTTGAAGTGATACATATAGGTCATTATTGCCCTCAATGTAACCAATGAAAAGGAATGCTTTAGAAACCCCGTATGTCTCGCGCAGGTGAACACGGAATCTTTTGAAATCCAGCCTCCACTCAAGCGCACGAATGGCAAGGTTTACGTTCTGGCTGTCTATAAATGCATAATTATTTTGTTTTTTCTGCATGTTATACCTGTCTAGTATGCCAACAAATTAGAATTCCCACGAATTGAGCATTGTTGCAAAGACGTCGTGTACATCGACTGGTGCGCTCATCTGATACAGTTTTCCTTTATACACAAACCACGCTTCATTACTTTTACCCATGAGTGAATTTATGCTCGTAAAAACAACTGTCTGCACAGCATTTTCCCTTGTGCCAACCTTTTGTGTGTAGACATCAGTAATCGCAAGATCAGGAATATCAGAACGGATACGCGTCTCCGTAAGCACAATATCTTCATCAAACGGCGTAATGAGCACTTGAATGCCTTTTTCGCCTCCTTCTTTTTGTATCAAAATAGTTTCGCCTGCATTGTCGTCAGGGGAACCAAATGAACTAATTGAATATGTTACGGGATAAGCAAAAGAGAAACCAAGTAATTCATCTGTGTATTTTTTACTATCAGAGATATTTATTTGGAGGCCTTGCCTCCAAGTGACAAAAATAGCAGCTCCGAGCACAATGGTAATCGCTATGATGACATATATCTTTTTCATAACATTGAAATGTTTTGCTTGTTTTTACTCAGTCTCGGGTGCGGGATTGGCGGGTGCGCTTGCCACAGGCTCCGCGACGGTTTCTGCGGGCACGCTCGGTGCCGGCTCCTCAGCGGGCGCGCTTGCCACGGGCTCTGCTACAATTTCTGTGGGCGCGGTTGGTGTTTCTACGGTAGGGGCTTCCGCAGGTTGTGTAGGTGTTTCGGTAATTACCTCAGCTACAGGTTCAATTGCGTCGGATTCTATTGATGGCGCGGGATCTGCTTCTGATTCCGTTGGCGATGTGGCTGCTGCCGGCTCCTCTGGCACTACAGGTTCATTCTCTGTTGCTTGAACGACCGATGCCTGATTGTTTTCAGGTGTATTTCCGCAAGCGCCCTTCGATTTATCCCATTCTCCGTTGGTTATCTTTATACAATAAATTTCATTGGTTGCACTATCCTTCATTTCTAACGTATCTGTTACCACCTTACGTGCGGTAAGAGTATCAACAATAAGGTCTTTTAAATCACCGATCCCCCGAGAAACTCCTTGTGAAATACGCGCCTCGAGAGAGGATACTCTCGTCGCAAGCTCTTTGATCGCCTCCACTAAAACCGGCGTAAAGCCAATGTAGTTCACTGATTTCTTGCCACTCATCGTGTCGGTCGCGACAAGTTCTGGAAGTACTTTTTCCACTTCTTGCGCTAGGAAACCAACGTGCCTCTGTACTTGCTCATCTTCATTGTTCCAGTTAAAAGTGATCCCACGGAGTGCAGTAATAGAATCAAGTGCTCTATCTATCGTTGCCACGTTCTTTTTCAGCGTTGCATCAGAAGTACATACGAGCGCCGTGGTCGTAGGGTTGATATCGCAGTAGCCGGTGCCGTTTTCAAACCGCGCCACAACTCCGCCCACAGTGCTCGTTGCTACGTGGAGTGAGTAGGTAAGCGAAGTCGTTCCAACTCCAACATTACCACTATTTGATACAGAGAAAAGTGTAGAAGAAGCGCTGTTGGCAATCTCGAATGCTTTCGATGTCGAAAGCGTATCCCCTCCCCAGACGGTGAGTTTTGCGTAAGGGCTTGAGGTGCCGACACCGAGGAGTCCGGTGAGCGGGGTGTTGCCGATTGTGGTGGCAGTTGTCGTCGCAGGGAGATTGGCGAAGAGGAAATTGCCGAGGTTGAGCATGTTGCTCGAAGAAACTGCGGGGAATTTGATGTTGTAGCCCAAGCCGATGTTGTTGTAGCCGGTGGTGATGGCGGTACCGCCGGTGTTTGCGTCATGCCCCAAGAAAATGTTGTCGTAGCCGGTGGTGACGTTGTAGCCGGACTTATAGCCGAGGGCGGTGTTGTAGGAGCCTGTCGTGTTGGAGTAGAGGGACTGAATGCCATTGGCGGTGTTATTGGAACCAGTACTATTGTTGTAGAGGGACATTACGCCATCCGCGGTGTTCTGAGCGCCAGTGTCGTTGGCGTAGAGGGAGTAGAGGCCGTTTGCGGTGTTATTGAAACCAGTACTATTGGAAAAGAGAGACCAGTGGCCATTCGCAGTATTTTGGGCACCGGTGGTGTTGAAGTAGAGGGAGAAGTAGCCGGAGGTGGTGTTGGAAGAGCCAGTAGTATTATAAAAAAGGGACTTATAGCCGTTTGCGGTGTTGGAGGAGCCTGTAGTGTTCGCCTGCCCTGCACCAAAACCAATAAATGTGTTGTACAACGTCGACGTCCCTGCTCTCAATTCAAGCGACGCATTGCCGAGCGGGTCACGAAGCGTGATCGCAGCAGATGAGGTGGCGGAGTTGGTGATGTCGAGGCGGGAGGAAGGAGCTGTAGTTCCGATGCCGATATTGCCAGTAGAAGCAGGGATGACAGTAGCGGATGAAGAAGTGGCGGCAAGACCAGTACCGAAAATGATATTACCGATGTTGAGCTGGTTGCTTGCAGTTGGCGAAGGAACAAGAGCGTTAAATCCGATAGTAATATTATTATTCCCTGAGGTATTGTTTCGTCCCGAGTATTCTCCGAGGAACGTGCTGTTCCATCCGGTGTTGTTGTACCCAGCCTGATAGCCAAGCGAAGTGGTGTCTAATATAGGTGTGGATACGTTGTAGTTTGTCTGCGCGCCAACAAAAGTATTTCTCTCATGAACCCCTAAGCCGGTAGCTCCAGCTCCAGAACCAAGTGCAACGTTATAAGAGCCGGTTGTGTTCCAAAAAAGTGCGTCGAGACCAACTCCGACATTATCGGTACCTGTTGTGTTTCTACCAAGGGCGGTGGGGCCATTGGCGGTGTTGTATGAGCCGGTGGTGTTGTAGAAGAGTGACTGGTAACCAGAGGCAGTGTTGTAGTTTCCTGTGGTGTTGCTTGAGCCGGCGGATCTACCAAGCAGAGTGTTATAGGAACCGGTATCCAAATAACGACCAGCATAGGCTCCTAAAATAGTGTTATCGTAGTACGATGAACCGAAAGGTGTGTCATAGCCCGCTGCATTGTAGCCAATAATAGTATTACGAGAACCCTCTACGTTATACTCCCCAGCAAAAGCTCCGATAGCTGTATTCTCGATACCTGTAGTGTTGGCATAAAGAGCGGAAGTACCAACAGCAGTGTTATCCCCACCAGTGGTGTTACTAGTGAGAGCTTCGCCAAGCGCGGTGTTTCCAGATCCTGTGGTGTTGGAGTAGAGAGCACCCTCGCCGATTGCGGTATTCACGTTTCCGGTGGTGTTGGAGTAGAGGGATTGTAAGCCGTTTGCGGTGTTGTTGGAGCCGGTGGTGTTCGCCTGCCCTGCACCAAGACCAACAAACGTGTTGTACAACGTCGATGTTCCCGCCCTCATTTCAAGCGACGCATTGCCGAGCGGGTCACGGAGGGTGATGATGGCGGATGAGGTGGCGGAGTTGGTGATGTCGAGGCGGGATGCGGGGGTGGTGTTGCCAATACCCAAACGATACGCAATAGAGGAAGCACCGGTCGTACTTGTCGCCGTGAAACTCGTCCCCGTAATAGCACCTGCATTGGTGAGCGCAAACCCTCCGCCGTCAATCGCAGATGTCCATGGAGTTTGAGAACCACCCCCTGCTGTCGCCCATGTGCCGTCCCCGCGCCAGAAGGTGGAGGCGGAGGCGCCGGTACCGCTGTTTAAGTTCGTGACGGGAAGATTGCCGGTGACGTTTGACGCAAGGTCAATGAGTGCGGTTCCCACACTCCCTGCGGTGGCTTTCAAGAACCCACTGAGTGAACCGAGTGTGAAGTTTGTGGTGAAGAGGTTGGTTGATGATGCGGTGGTGGCGAAGGAATTGGTCGTGGTGGCGTTGGTGGTGGTGCTGTTCGTGGCGACGAGATTGGGGAAGGTGTTGTTTGCCGTCGTCGTTCCCGTGAAGTATGCGCTGACCACTTCGCCCACGACCGAGAGTTTTGCGTAAGGCGACGTGGTGCCGATGCCGACGTTGCCACTATTCAAAATGGTGAAGAGCGTTGTCGACGCACTATTCGCAACTTCGAATGCTTTCGATGTCGAAAGCGTATCCCCTCCCCAAACGGTGAGTTTGGCGTACGGTGATGATGTGCCGACACCGAGTAAGCCGGTGAGCGGAGTATTCCCGATCGTGGTTGCGGTCGTCGTCGCAGGGAGATTTGCAAAGAGGAAGTTGCCGAGATTGAGCATGTTACTCGAGGAGACCGCGGGGAATTTGATGTTGTAGCCGAGTCCGATGTTGTTGTAGCCGGTGGTGATGGCGGTGCCGCCGGTGTTTTGGTCGTGTCCCAAGAAGATGTTGTCGTAACCAGTGGTGACGTTGTAGCCGGACTGATAGCCGAGGGCGGTGTTGTATGAGCCAGTGGTGTTGTAAGCGAGGGACAGATAGCCGTTGGCAGTATTGGAGGTGCCGGTGGTGTTGGAGAAGAGGGAGTAGGGGCCGTTTGCGGTGTTGGAGTAGCCGGTGGTGTTGGAGAAGAGGGAGTAGGGGCCGGTGGCGGTGTTTTTGTAGCCGGTGGTGTTCGCCTGCCCTGCACCAAGACCGATAAACGTATTGTATAACGTCGATGTTCCCGCCCTCATTTCAAGCGACGC
>MHUT01000016.1 GCA_001823535.1 Candidatus Yonathbacteria bacterium RIFCSPHIGHO2_02_FULL_44_14
GGAAATACGGGAGCCAAATGCAGTAAAAATCTATTAAAAACGGCTGACTCTCTGAAGGAATTACGGTAACACTTTATTTTGGCCTATAGCGGGCACTCACAAGGATTCATCAAACAAAAAGGCTCACTTTTCAGTGTCGCCTTTGCTAATTCTATTCATTTTTATTTTTGTAGACTGCTTAACCACACCCTTAAATTACGCACTTCCTTGCGATTACTCACTACAAGTTTTCCAAGTTTTGTGGAAATACTCGTTGTAATAAAATCAAAAAAATGCAACGAATCCTCAAGAGTTTGGCGACGAATATCACCGGCACAGCATGGGTTGGATTTCCCGGAACAATCTCGGTAAATAAGCTTGAAAAGTTGTGGCCCGTTTTTTTCGATACACAAGACTCCTGCACACTTAAGTGATATCGTAATACTTGAAGTGCTTTTACCTGAATCACCTGAAACTGCTTTCCTGCCTGTCGTATTCCACTCGCTTGTCATGTTAGCCCCCTTCCACTCTAAAGAACAATCAAGGAACTATTATGCCATTTTCATACGTATTACACAAGCCCGACGTGGAGCTCGTAGCGACGGCGATAGTTGCCGCCTTCAATCGACATAAGTTCGTCATGGGTGCCGGACTCGATAATCTTGCCACCCTCAAGGACAAGGATTTTATCCGCGCGACGCACCGTGCTCAAGCGATGTGCAATCACAAACGTGGTACGCCCTGCCATCACGCGGTCGAGTGCTTCAGTCACAAATTTTTCCGTCTCGCTATCAAGCGCGCTTGTTGGTTCGTCGAGAATAAGAATTTTGGGATTACGCAGGATTGCGCGCGCGATAGCTATGCGTTGCTTCTGCCCAACCGAAAGCTTCACCCCGCGCTCCCCCACGACTTGTGCGTATTTCTTAGGGAACTTTTCGATGAAGGTGTCTGCGTGTGCTTCGCGCACCGCACGCTCAATAGCTGCCTTAGTGTGCTTCTTTACTCCATACGCAAGATTTTTCTCAAGAGTATCATTGAAAAGCGAAACTTCTTGTGGGACAATCGCGATTATTCCGCGCAGCGCTCTAAGATTCCATTTGTCAGTTCGCACTCCATCGACAATCACTGCGCCTTTTGTTGGGAAATAATATGCAGAGACGAGGTCGATAAGCGTACTCTTCCCTGCACCAGACTCTCCTACGAGCGCAACCATTTGTCCCGGCATCGCCGTAAAACTAACGCCACTGAGCACCTCATTGCCTTTTTTGTAGGAAAACGAAACATTTTTAAATTCGATTGCGCCGTGGGTCACTTTCGGAACAACAGATCCCTTTGGCTCATACTCCTCACTAGGGAGAGAGAGCACATCTTCAGCAGTTTCAAGTGCCACTAAACCATTTTGGAGTGTTTGCCAATTCTGTCCAAGAATCACAAACGGCCCAAAAACCATTGCTGAATACGCGTTAAAAGCAAGGAGTTCCCCAATGGTCATTAGCCCTGCTTGTATAAAAAGAACAGAGAGAATAAAGATAATGAGCTGAACCACAAACACAATAGTGCGACTTGAAAATTTAATGTTCGTCCAAATGCGCTCCAAGGTGAGTCCTATAGACTTTGCATCTTCAAACTTTTTTCGTGCTTTCGCTCTTTCAAAAAACTCAGCAGCAAACTGCTTAACCATTGCAATATTATCAACCGCCTCATGCACAGCACCATATGCTTTCTGCCAAGATTTATTAGTTTTACGCTGCAAAGGCACTGCTTCTGGAACGGTACGAATAAGAATAAAAATGTACAATACCACTCCCAAAAGAAGCACAATTGCAAGTGACTTATTCATATAAAAAGTAAAACCTACGCCAACAACAATAGAAAGAAATTTAGGAGCAAGGTCTACAACGACACGACTAACAATCGAATACAACCCGTTACCAGCGCGATTGATACTCTCCATTACCTCTCCCGTCTTTCTTCCTTTATGAAATTCGGTACTTAAAAACAAGAGCCGAGAGAACGAATCTGCTTTATAATCAGTGAGTATGCCAATTCCGAATCTTTCATTTTTTATATCCCACACCCAATCTACCGAAAGGGCTATCAGTTGTAAAACTCCCCAGGCAAAAAGTAAAACCGCCCAAAAAGGTAAATTTGTATTCCACACAAGAACAGTGCTTGGTTTCACTATTGCATCAAAAAATCTACCAGCGACGTATGGTACTGAACCATTTGCGAGCGCAGAAAAAAGCCCCAGCCATGTAAGAATCACAATTGCCTGTCGATTCGCCGAAATATATCGCCATGAGATTCCCCATCCTTTAAATGAATCAAGAAGTTTTTTACGCATTGATGCTATTTTACCACGTTTTTCAAGAAGCTTTTTCTGTGGTGCGACGTGATGCCGTTTTGTTTTATTGCTGCATAATGTGCACTCGTGCCATAGCCTTTGTGCTTTTCAAATCCATATGCGGGGAATTTTTTTGAAAGAAGTACCATCTTCGCGTCACGTGCAACTTTTGCAACAATCGATGCGAGCGCGATTGAAAGTTCTTTTTCGTCACCTTTAATAATTGTTTCTTGATGAAGATAGTGTAGTGGCGCATGAAGTCCTCCATCGAGAAGCACTTTTGTTTCGTTCACATTGTGTTCGATTGCATTCAATGATGTTTCGAGCGCAGTATGAACCGCATACGAAAGCCCTTTTTTATCAATCACGCTTGGCGATACAAACGAAACTGCACACGATAAAAACCCCATTGCCTCTGCTTCACGAATTTTTTCACACCATTCATCACGTTTTTTTGCCGTAAGCTTTTTTGAATCTTTTACGACAGGGAAAAGTTTCGAGACACGCTTGTAGTGCTCAGCATAAATGCACACAGCGCCAACTGCCACTGGTCCCGCCAAAGGCCCGCGACCCACCTCGTCGATTCCAATTATGTATTTAGACGCACGTTTTTTCATATTTCTCCAGTATAGCTGAAAAAGGAAAAGACCGTACAAGACGGTCTTTTGAGAAAAAACATAAATTTATATTTGGCGATAACGGTAAAAACTAAAGGCCGCCAGACTCGCACAGAACATTGCAAGAATAATGAACAATGATTGTGAACCATTGAACAGCGGCCTAGAGTTAAAAATTGCAAATATCACAGTAGCCACCACAGCGAGCCATCCTCGCCAAAGAGTGAAACTCTTCGCCGAGTTTTTCATACTGCGGATGAATTTTTCATGCTGTTCAAAAGTCAGCTCTTCTATTGTGCTGCTTTCAAAATCTTGAGCAATAAGAGTCAAAACAGCATAGGAGCAACAAATCAAAAACAGAACTATACTAAGGAATATATGCCAGGCACTCATCGAGAACTCCTTTTTAAGTAATACGTTTAACCGAGTTTTGTTTGTCTAATCTAATTGAAATAATAGCGTATTTTTTGAATTATGTCAACATTCCGTTCATATTTTCAAGCACTTCACACAATCTGGTATACTGACTTCAATATGGAAACTAAGAACCCACAATTCATCCACCTCCACACCCACTCGCACTACTCCCTCCTTGACGGTCTTTCAAAGATCGATGAGATGGTCGCATTGGCAAAAGAGAACGGGATGAACGCAATAGGACTCACCGATCACGGCAATATGTACGGAGCGATAGAGTTTTATAAAAAATGTAAAGCAAAAAACATCAACCCGATTATTGGTGTTGAAGCATATGTCACCTCAGGCTCTCGTTACGACAAACGCCCCGGCATTGACACCGAGCGTTTTCATCTCACACTCCTCGCAAAGAACACACAGGGATACAAAAATCTCATGCGTCTCGTGACCATTTCAAACCTTGAGGGATATTACTACAAGCCACGTATGGACAAAGAAATACTGCGCAAACACAGTGACGGGCTCATTTGCCTCTCTGGGTGTTTCGGAGGTGAATTCTCGAAAGCAATTCGTCGCGGAGACATTGAAGGTGCAGAAAAAATAGCACGTGAACACCGGGATATTTTTGGCAAGGAAAATTATTACCTCGAAATCATGCACCACCCTGGCGTGGAAAATATCGAGGAAGTTCGAAAAGAAATCATCCGTTTAGGAAAGAAACTCGACATTCCTCTTGTTGCTACTCAAGATTCGCATTATCTTCACAAAGATGACCAGGATGCGCACGAGACGCTACTTGCGATTCAGACCAACGGCGATTTGAACGACGAAAATCGATTTTCTATGAAGGCCGACTTATTTGATTTTATCAATACAGAAAAAGCGCTCGAATATTTTGCAAGCACACCGGAAGCGGTATGGAACACACAAAAGATTGCTGACCGATGTAACATCGATCTTGAGCTCGGCAAATGGGTGTTTCCCGACCTCAAAATTCCCGAAGGAACTACCTATGACAGCGAGCTGTATCGTCTTACCTACGATGGTATTGATTTTCGTGGCCTCGACAAAAAGGACCCGAAGGTTATTGAGCGTATTGAGTACGAAATTGGTGTCATTCGCACAAAGGGATACGCTCCATACTTTCTTGTTGTTGCCGACCTTCTTCGTTTTGCGCGAGAGAATGGGATACTCACCAACATTCGTGGATCTGTCGCTGGGTCAATTACAACATATCTCCTCGGCATCACCTCGGTAAATCCACTTGAATACAACCTTCCCTTTGAACGATTCTTAAACCCAGAGCGTCCGTCACCTCCTGATATTGATATGGATTATGCCGACAACCGGCGTGACGAAGTGATCAACTATGCACGTGAAAAATACGGACATGATCATGTCGCACAAATTGGAACCTTTGGTACGATGATGGCAAAAGGTGCAGTGCGTGATGTGGCGCGTGCGCTTGGACATCCTTATGCGATTGGAGATCGAATCTCCCGCCTCATACCCGAAGGCTCTCAGGGCTTTCCGATGACCATCGATACGGCAATGAAGATGACTCCTGAGCTCGCTGATTTGTATAAAAATGATGCGGACACTAAAAAGATTATTGATCTTGCAAAGAAACTCGAAGGATGCGTTCGACACATTTCCGTACATGCCGCAGGTGTCGTTATTTCACCTACTCCACTTTATGAATTCGCCCCTACCCAGCTCGACCCCAAGGGTGGAAAGATCATCACCCAATACGACATGCACGCGGTTGAGGATGCCGGGCTCCTCAAGTACGACTTCCTTGGCATCAGAAACC
>MHUT01000017.1:0-758 GCA_001823535.1 Candidatus Yonathbacteria bacterium RIFCSPHIGHO2_02_FULL_44_14
GAGAAAGAGGCTTGGCTTTAAAACTCCGTATGAGGTATTCTATCAGCTAACAGGTGTTGCACTTCAGGGTTGAATGTACCGCTTTGGGACTTGACAAATTCGTTAAATCTGCTACACTAAAAATGGGAGGCAACATTCTCATTCGCTGTTTAATGTTTTAAACACAAAGGAGGTGTTCTATGAACAAGATCTTTTCAAAATTAGTTTTTGTTTTTTTCGTCGTCACTCTTTCTGGATGCGCCGAGATGGCGAAGCGGGACATGGTGGACCACAGTGCAAATGAAGAGCCGATTTACTTGGCCACCTGCGCCAAGGCATACCCCTTAGTCTTTGACAACATCGACATGATGGAGTTATTGCGGAACGGCGGCTCGATGTTAATTTCAAGCCAACCGTCTCTCGATGCAATCGTACAAACGGCATTTTCCAAGTCTGGATGCGGTACGACCACAGGCGCGTTATACAAGGTGAAGACGTCGTTTGATGTCACCGGCAAAATGCTTGGCGCAATGTGCGGTGTTCAGGTGGGCGGTGCCTACGCACTTTTCGGTAGTTACGGTGGTCGCTGTGTAAACTTCAATTCCGCAAAAGTAACCCTCACGGTAGTTGACCTGAAGAGCAAAAAAACGCTCCTCACGGTTACAACCTCAACGGATGCTTCTCTGGAAGATGAAATTGCCGGCGGTCGCTTTCTGAAAGGTTTGGACGCTGCCGGTGAATTCGAACGAACTCCCGAAGGACGGATTGTTGCCGGGCTC
>MHUT01000017.1:766-4228 GCA_001823535.1 Candidatus Yonathbacteria bacterium RIFCSPHIGHO2_02_FULL_44_14
AGGGCTTGACTCTCTGGTTGGCGAAATGTCCAAGACAGGTTTAGCAACAGTGGATATCAAACCCGGCACAACAAAAACGGCAGTCACGTCGGAACGTACCACGCCACCGGACCCGGCTTTTGAAACTTTTGTGAGTAGTCAGCCAGCCCCGACCGGTTACGTCCCTTCGAAAGCCGAGAAGGATGCTGCGCGGAAAAAGAAATACGGCAACTCGTACGCACCGCGGTAATACAGTAGTGTGGGTTAGTTTTACCCACAAAAAGGCATTTCGGTTCATTCCGGATGCCTTTTTATTTTGTGTCCTTTATCGATAAGCTGTATGGTAGCGCGGTGAGCATAAAGATTCCTAAAATGAGGAAGAGATAATGAAAATCTGTAAATGAAAGGACAAAATATCCTACAATTGGTGCAATAATATAGGCCGTCGCACGCGTAGTGCGCATAAAAGTAATGAGGTGCGTGTCCGCGGGACCGACTTGCTTATAAAAATAACTTTCCGTCATGGATTCAACAGCACTCGCGCCCGTTCTGGTAATAAATAGTAGTCCTGCCCAAAAAATAACACTACTGGTTGTGACCCATGAAATTCCCGCAGTTGAAATCCCCATAATAATAAACCCCGCGGTTAAAATTTCTTTTTCGCCTAATTTGGTATCAGCAAGTTTTCCTAGGAACACCTCGAAAATAATAAACGGAATGAGTGCAATTGGAATAATCGTCCCCAGGATGTCGTTCATGGGAATACCCATATGTTTGTTAAGATAGATAGGCATATAAATGACCATCCACACGTAGAAAAACGATAGGAGGAAATGCATAAAAATAATAGAATGGAGATCGTGGCTCTCTCGAATAATATAGAAAGTTGATTTAAAAGAAGGGATTACGTAGTGCGGGTCTTTATAATTTTTGAAATATTTTGCGATGACAATGAAGCCGAGCGTCATGAAGACTGCAGCGGCGAGATATATTTTCCAGAAGTCGTGGTCAGTAAGCATGAGACCCGCTACAAATGGTGCTACCGCAACAGCAATATTGAGCACCGTCATAAAGACACCACGCATGCTCCCTGTCTTTTCATTTTCAGTAAATGCTTCTACGAAGTAGTCAAGGTTTAGGAAAATAATGTTGGTGAGGACTTGGTGTATGATAAAAAAACTCACGGCAATTATCGGATTTGAAAAGTACGCGAGAACAAGGAGTGCAAACACCTCTGCGCCCATAACCGCAAGTGTCGCTCTGTAGTTTCCAAAACGCCGAAGAATGCGTGGCAGGAGAAATGTACAGATAACCGTAAAAACGGCAGCAAATGAAAAAATAAGCCCCACAACTTTTTCTGTTGATATGAATTGCGAAATGAACGAGGATTCAATATAGAGCGGAAGCGCGTAGTGGAATGAATACAAAAAGCTCGTGAGGTAAACGAGAAGGAATAATATTTTTTTGGATGTTGGTGGGGTCATGATAGTGGGTGGAATGTTGATTGACTTATTTATTGTGGTTTGGTATCTTTTAGTTATCCTTACGAAAAAGACCCTTATGCGATTCCGTCCGCATTGGGGGCTTTTTCTTTTCTGGATTCCAAAATAGTTCTTTGATCAGCAATATAAGAAATCTTTACCTCTGTTCGTTTTAGTAATATTGAGCACTTTTTTGTCTCATAGGGCGATACAACAGCTGTCACTTTCTGTTTACTAATTAGAAACTTTACTAGAGGGGCGTAATCGCCGTCGCTAGAAACAAGAACCGTCCCATCAAACTTATTTTCGTAGGCATCCTGCATCGCAAGCACTACAATGTCTGCATCACAGTTTCCTTTTGCTTTGCCATCGTTGTTGTAAATTACTTCTTTGAATATGAGTGTGTACCCCTGCTCCTGTAGGCTTCTACATAATTCCTTATATTTTGGCATCATTCCGAGAAACAAGTATGCTTGTTCTACCCCATACTTTTCATGAAGCCACACGCGGAAGCGCGCGTAATCAAATTTCCACGAAAGACTTTTAATCCCGTTGTGAAGGTTTGCGCCGTCTATATAGGCAACATTTTTCTTAAGGGATTTCATTTTACTATTGTAGCACGTATTTTTAATCTAAAAATCTTCTACCCTAAATCATAATATGAAGGGATTATTTTGTTAGCCTTATTTTTAGTTTTCATGACAAGATCAAAGTTTTTCCCTTCGTTTTCTTCATAATATTCTGATGCGTTTCCAATTGATCTGCCTCTTCGAACGTGTCTCTTGAGAACATTATTACGTACTGCGTCATTGTCCGCTTCAACAAAAATACTATAGTCCAAAAGTTTACCGACTTTATCCCATCCGTTTTTATCATAAAGGAGCCACAGCCCCTCAACTAAAAGTAGTGCTGGCTCGCCCCTTTTAATATCCATTACATTTTCAATGGGGTCATGAATTTTACGAGAATACACAGGTAAAGAGATGCTGTGTCCCAAAGAGAAATGCGTCAGCGCTTCGGTGAGTTTCGGAAGATCATAGGTATCAAATCTACCTTTGTGATTTTTGAGAGGCTCTCCGTCTGACAAGTTTGAAATGAGAAAATCATTTTGATAGTGAAATGCATCTATCCCGATACTTTCAAACCGAAATGGCAGTGGTCGCTGTTTAGCAATCTCGTGAAAAATAGCCGCAATGACAGACTTCCCAGCTCCCGCAGGTCCAGATAGTCCTACAATCACGCGCACTTTTTTCTTTGCTTGATACAGGCGAACAACCTCCTCGAAGAGGTCAACATAATATTCTTTCTGAGCATCGGAAAGGGAAGAGATATCGATTTCCTGGTCGGTGATATTTAGTTTTTTAGGGAAAGATACCGTTGCTTGGTTAATAGGATTTTTCATCATTTTTTCTAGAGCAGGCCTGCAGATTTCATAATGGTATAAAGTGTTCCTTTTGGGAGGTCTTTTCGGTGAAAGGGGACAGTCACGCGAACGCTATCCTTTGCTCGATATAAAATATAATGACTACCAGTTGTATGATCAATTTCAAATCCAGCCTCCGCAAGCATTTTTAAAAGTTTCTTTGACGTAAGGACTGGAAGCTTAGGTATTTTTGTCTTGCTTCGCTTGTTGAGAGTTGAATTGAACTCATGAAACTTCCTTCATCGTGAAGAACTTTTCCATTATGTTTTTTTACAGAAGCGACGTATCCACGAATCGCATCAATAACGGAATCCTTTGCTTCTTTTAGATCTTTTCCATACGAAATACACCCGGGAAGAGATGGAACGACTGCGGTAAAACCACCCTCTGGCTCAGGGCGAAACATGACATTAAATTGGAGTTCTTGAGACTTCTTCATATTCGAATAATAACAAATTGGTCATGTTTCGGCAAATTCATAACTAAGTAAAAGTACTGTCATATAAAACAAGTCATGACTTGTTTTATATGACAGTACTTGGAAACCCGACGTCCAAGTAGGGAGTTCTTGACGGAATG
>MHUT01000017.1:4237-7803 GCA_001823535.1 Candidatus Yonathbacteria bacterium RIFCSPHIGHO2_02_FULL_44_14
AAGTAATCAGCCGTATAGAAAATACCATGGATCACGCACCGCAGCCACATCACCGAGAGGGAATTCAGGAACAGCTAGACAAAGCGTATGATGAGGGTCATCGCGATAATGAGGCGATAAATAACGCAGAAGCAGCAATTGGTTCGTACAAGCGTGAAATTGCCGAGATCAAAGGAGTAACCGACGAGGTGGGAGAAGCCGTTGTTTCTCATGAACTTGAGCCAGTTCTTTCCCGCCTTCGAGAGAAAGGTTATCTCGACGCGTCGTTTGAGGGGAAAGAGGTACACAACCTAGAAATTCGACCGCTTACAGAAGAACAGGCACTTAGTGAGTACAGGAATTCTGGTGGTGAAATTCGCTACAGTGTCATACAAGAAAATTTTCCATATACTATGCCTAAACAGGAGAACCTCGATGTCATGATAATGAAATTCGACCAAATTATCCGAGATAGTGATGATGTTATTGTCGAAATGAATAACCTAGGAGTAAGACCTCTTGCATATGAGGAACTGATCCAGTATGTGATTGCAAATCCTAGCAATGAACAATTACTTGTTGCTTTGGGGAGCAAGCATGACCACGCTGCCCCACGTCATTGGGTCATTGGAGTAAATTCTGATGAGCGTCGTTTAGATTCTGTGTCATGGGTCAGTAGGTCGGAGGGAGATCGTTTCCCCGTTACTCCTAAATAGTATCTGAAGAGTGATTTAAAAACCAAAAGCCCCACCATTTGCATAAATGGTGGGGCTTTTGGTTTTCCTCAGAGCGAGCTAAATTACTTTTTAGGGGGTTGTGAGTGTGGCGACACGAAACACTTCAGACTTTTTTAAGCTTCAAAAAAGTAGTACCCTAAAAAGAATTTAGCGAGAGACCTTTACACCGACAGAATCACCGGGATCACAATCGGTCTCTTTGCGGTCTCTTGGAAGAGAAGGCGCGCGACTGCATCGGTGACATGGTCTTTTACATAGTCAAAGTCAATCTGCTTTGAACCGCCAACCATATCCTCAACGGTTTTCTTTGTGAGGAAACGCGCTTGACGAAGAAGGTCCGGCGATTCGCGGAGGTATACAAAGCCGCGCGAAATCACATCAGGGGATTTGGTTACCTTTCCTGTGGCGACGTCGAGCGTGGTGATAACCACAAAGATACCATCCTGTGAAAGCATCTGGCGATCACGCAGTACAACTTCCTGCATATCACCAACAGAGAATCCGTCCACAAGCACGAGGCCTTTTGGTGCACACTCTTTCAGTGGCACAATCTTCGCGCCTCCTTCTTGGATTTCAATGATCATACCATTGTCGGGAATGATTATGTTCTCGTCAGGAAGACCAGCTTCGCGAGCAATGTCTGCGTGACAGCGGAGCATGTAGTGGTATCCGTGAACTGGCATAAAGAAACGCGACGCGAGCCTTTTGTGAATCCAAAGAGATTCATCGTGGTGTGCGTGGCCGGAAGAGTGCACTTTTGCATTTTCGTAATGGATGAGGTGCGCGCCCTGGCGTGAAAGATTGTCCTTGAGTTTTTGAACACTGCGTTCATTGCCGGGTACCACTGATGATGAAAGAAGAACCGTATCGCGTTTGTTAATCTTCAAATATTTGTGTGCCTTGTTTGCCGCGCGCATGAGCGATGCAAATTCATCGCCTTGCGCTCCGGTAACCAAAAGAATAATGCGATCTGGCGGATACTTCTCCATGTCCTCAATTGGGATAAAAGTTTCGAGTTTTGCTTTAAGGAGTCCGGATTGCCTAGCGATGTCGACGTTGTTTTTCATACTGCGTCCATCGAGTACGATTTTCTTGCCGAGAACTTCTGCAACGTCAATAATTTTTACAAGACGCTCGAGGAGTGAGGCAAATGTTGCAACAATGATACGACCTTCCGTGTTGCGAATGATGTCCTCGATGTTTTTGAGTACGGTGCGCTCAGGGAACGAGTATCCGGGACGCTCAACGTTTGTCGAATCTGCCATAAGGAGTAGCGTGTTTGATCCGCGACTTATGTTGTCGAACTCATCCTCTTCCTCCATTGTAGGCACGCCATCCACATGGTCGAGCTTGAGGTCGCCAGTGTGAACGATATTGCCGTATGGTGTTTCGACAATGATACCCATTGCATCGGGAATCGTGTGGGTTACCGCAAAAAAACGCACTTTGAAATCACCCATCGTGACGCGATCATTCTTTTCGATTATACGAAGATCGAGCGGTGGCAAGTGTGAAAATTCTTCTTGGCGCTTTTGGATCATAAGAGCGGTCAGGTTACGCGTGTAAAGTGGCGGGTTGCCAATCTTCCCCATGAGGTAGGGGATGCCACCTGTGTGGTCGAGGTGTCCATGCGTGATCATAACAGCTTTTACTTTGTGCTTGCGGTCTTCAAGATATTTTGTATTGGCAAGAATGTAGTCGACACCTGGGGTATTTTCCTCACGAAATTGAAGTCCTGCGTCAATAATCACAATCGAATCTTTGTATTCGACCATGGTCATATTGCGACCGATTTCCTCCACACCGCCAAGTGCGATGATGCGAATGTCGCCATCCTTGAGAGGGGGGATGACTACATTTTCTGCATCTTTTGATGGATATGGCGCCATCATTCTCCGTGAATCTGCTTTCTCTCTTCCTGTTGAATGTTTCATTCGAGTCGAGGTGCGCGCTGCGTCCCCCATTGGGCCACGGGGTCCGCGGAAATTTGTTCCTTGTGGACGGGGAGCGTTACCCGTTGTAACAGGTGCTCCTTGGCGCGGGATGCCACGATAATTGCCACGATTTGCAGAACGCGTCACTGCACTTCTGGGACCACGCGCATTGCTGTCCTTGCGGGGAAAACGTCGCGCACTATAACCTCCTGTTTGTGCAGATTTATTCTTATCTCCTCCTCCTTCTACTTTTTTTGGTTGTTCATCGTTCATTATTTTTTTTATTTATTTTTATGAGAACTTATCTCAAAGATGACCACGACGGTTCAGCACCGTACATTTTCATTTCTGAAACAATTTCCGAACCAGCTGGCGGGTCACCAGAGCCGTGTCTGGACACATGCCCTGGGCATAAACATCAGCGCGTAAATATAGTCCACACATTATCGGTGTTGATATACCACTCATAAATATTTAAAAATCGCTCAGCGGGGGCTGCTATAGACCCAAGGAGAAGCCCATGTACGTTTTTAGGAAGCACGTACAAAAACTCCGGCGCGTACATAAATATTGCAGGCGCATCCTTCGTGACTTCGCTACTGAAGTCACTGTAGAGAGCAGCCCGTTTTGTGCTATTGGTTTCCACGCGCGCACCGTCTAAAATTTTGTCCACACGCGCATTTATATATGAAGCGATATTGAGGCCTGGATCGAGACGCTGACTCGAGTGCCAAAATGGATATGGGTCGCCCCCTTGCCCAAGAACCTGACCAAAGAAAAGCGCATCAAATTTACGAGGACGCACTATGGTTTCTTTGAGATCACCGGTAGCAAAGACGCGCACAGTCACTGGCACGCCGAGCTCTTCCCACGAGGCTTTGAGCTCCTGCGCTACGGTTTTGAGCTCGAGCGCTTC
>MHUT01000018.1:0-35606 GCA_001823535.1 Candidatus Yonathbacteria bacterium RIFCSPHIGHO2_02_FULL_44_14
GTAACAACTGAATACAAGGCGTGGTAGCCAAGTGGTAAGGCAGTGGTTTGCAAAACCTCTATACGCGAGTTCGATTCTCGCCCACGCCTCAATAATTGAAAAACAATTATTCGTGAGTAGATATGTCCGGGTGGTGGAATGGTATACACAGGAGACTTAAAATTTCCCGCCGCAAGGCTTATGGGTTCGAGTCCCATCCCGGACACAAAATTAAAGACCCAAAAAACGAATGCTTTTTGGGTCTTTAATTTTGTAGTCTGGGATGGGACTCGAAAGCCGGAGCCGGTATACAAGACGAGTGCAGTGAGTGCTTGTCGGCGAGGCGGGGTCGAGATACTTATGAGCGTAGCGAATTAGTAACTCGTGACCAAGTCCCATCCCGTAAAAATTTGAGGATTTATCATTTTTATGATAACATCACTCACATGCGCCCATAGCTGTTTTGGTAGATATAGAAGATTTACCACGATGGTCATTAGCACGGAGTATTATGCGCCCATAGCTCAGTTGGTAGAGCAGCTCGCTCTTAACGAGACGGTCGTAGGTTCGAATCCTACTGGGCGCACAATAACAAAAAATAAAGGGTATCTCCCCTGTCTTTTTTGTTATCAATGTGTGCTCAGTAGGATACGAACCGAAGGCCCACCATTTTGGCGATGAGAGTATCCTCGAATCGCTACAAAATGGATGGTCTCGACTGCAAGGAGAGAGGCGAATCCTACTGGGCGCACAAGCGTTAAGAAAGTCTGCCAAATGGCAGGCTTTTAGCTTGTGCGAGGCGCAACGATGTTTTGTCAGCAGACAAAACCGTGAGCCGGGGTCGCGAGCACTTACGTAGATTGCGAGTACTCGAAGCAATATACTTAGTGACTTGTGACCACACGCAAATTAGTGTACCTTGTACTCATATGCCGGGGTGGCGAAATTGGTAGACGCACCTGCCTTAGGAGCAGACGGGGCAACCCATGGAGGTTCAAGTCCTCTCCCCGGCACCAACATAAACATGGACACCTTTTGTAGGTGTTTTTGTTTTTTGTGCTAAAATATGGCACTGCCTGAGCGTGTGGCGGAATTGGTATACGCGTGCGTCTCAGAAGCGCATGGAGTGATCCTTGGGGGTTCAAGTCCCCCCACGCCCACATATTTAGCTCCTTTTTATAAGCCTTTCCTGCCATTCGCAAGGGCTTGACTTTTTTGATAAAATTAGCTATAATTTATTAAGTATCGGTCTTTGACAATTGCAAATTAACTTAAAGGAGAGTGTCATGGGAACTATTATAGTTATTACTGTCGCAGCAATAATAGCTCTTCTTGTATGGCTGCTCTATTTTGGAGCGAAGTATGAGAAACAAACTTGTTACGTACCAACTGGAGAGATAAAATTTGTGGTGGCGGGAGAATCCTGTGTAAAAGTACTTCCCAATCTTGATGGTACAAATTATCATTACGATTACGATACGGGGCTTACTGTTGAGGGAGAAAGAGGAATTATTTATCCCCCACACAGTATCCTTGGTGTCTATTTGGTAAGTCTGCTCTACCCACTCAAGGAAATCCATGTGTATCAATATGAGTGGGATAAGCTACGCAAGGGTGACCCCACCAAAGGCGAAAAAGACTATGTCATTGACCATCATCCTTTGGAGTATGTAAATTCATTGTATTTGTTTTATACATACCCCATTCTTGCAGAAGAAGTTGAACTCGAAGGAAATTTGAGAATCAACATTCTCGTTAATGTCACGTTTCGCATGGTAAATCCGATTCTTGTTGTTTTTGTCTTCAAGGCAAAATGGCCGCGCCTTGTGAACGCAACTGTAAAAGGTGCTATCGCTACTTTCGGACAGGGAAAAACCCTCGATGCATTCCGCAAGGAAGATAAGGAGGGTGGGGACAGCGCTTTTTCGATGGCAGTAAAACAAATCAATGACTCAACGAACAATATGCCAGGGATTATTGAGAATTATGGTGTAGCTGTTCATGCAGTTGATTTCGTAAGTTACGATCCCGTAATAGGAAGTCCTGAAGAGCAGAAAGCAATCACAGCTCTGGAAATCGCAAGATTAGAAGCAGATGCTGACACAGAAAGAGCGCGCGGTATCACCGTAATTGGTACGGCTCGTGCTGAAGCTCTTGGTGCACGTTTAAAGATTGCTTCTGATCATGACGGTGGCACTGGGGTTCTTCAGCAAGAAATATTTACTGATGGATTGGAAAAGTTTAAAGGCGACATACTGAGCCTAGGTGGCGATAGAATGCCACTCGCAATCACCCAACCGCAAAGCAAACCTAAGATTGAAAGGATATAAAATGGGACTAATACGGAAAGTTGATGTACTGAACAAGAAGCAAGCAATCTCAATGCTCGCGAAAGATGACGTCAAAGGACTTACTTTCCCAAAAATTGGAACGTTTGGTCTAAATGGGTGGTGGGCAAAAAGAGATGGCGATGGAAAAAGATTCTTTTGGTACATCGTCGTTATCACTCTTGCTTACGCCGCTAGTTACATAGCACCGGAGGGAAAAGAAACAATCTATCGAGGTGCAGTAGCGCTCATTGGTGTCCATATCATATGGACGTTCCTCTCGACAGGGAAAATAAGCACACTTACTTGGACCGTTGTTTTTGGAATGCTCGCCTATTTTGTTTTGGCATGGGGTTACCCGAAGGATGCGCCGAGAATTTTCGACGCTAGTTGGGGTCTTTCCAAGAAAGTGATGGCGAACGTAGGTGACGTAATGGAATCTGCTGACAAAAACTACGGAAAGGAGCCTAAAGCAACCACAGCACCGCCACATGTAGCACAAGCGCCAGTGGCCTACCAGCCGCAAACGCGGACAATCGAAGTGGTTGCCACAGAGGAAAGATTTACGGAGGTAAAAATACCCTCTGGAGTTCATTTCTCGATTGACTGTCCTGATGGTGGGCTTGCAAAAGTCTTTCATCGCGACGAGCCGCAAGGGGTGATCTACGATTGTGCCAACAGTATCGAAGTCGGAGAAAATCTACACAATTTCCGCATCGGTTTTTCTTCAAAAACGGAAACACCAATAAAGATAAGAATAAAGATTACTTCTTAAGTTATATTTGCAATTAAACTCAAAAGCCTTACAGCGTTCTACGCTGTAAGGCTTTTTTTTAACCAAAAAACCAACGTTGTAAAACGTTGGTTTTTTGGTTAAAAAGCGGATTTAAAGAACTTTTAAGAAAATCCAAGTACGAAGGAGTTGATCATATTGAGTATTCCCCACACGCTAACTATGATAGCAAGACCGATAGTTCCCCACAACATGTGCTTCTTTCCCTCTCCTTGAGCTTCTTCACTGTTTTGATCTTTTACGAACATCATAACCCCAAATAGGAAATACGCCACAGCGGCCGCCATAATAAGTGAGACTAATGGCTGAAGGATGCCGTCAATAACTCTCTGCATGATGTTCATAACAAAGCAGTTCTAGTGATAATTAAAGTGACAACCCAGGTGCTGACTTCACTGATGTATCGAGTTTTGCTGAAGTTGTAAAGAAGTTTACGAGACCCCAAATCGACACCATTACCGCAATGCCGATAACACCGTAGATAATACCGCTCTGCTTCTCTGCGCGCTTCTCTGGCTCACCTGCAGACATTACATATCCGAATACGTTCCACAAGAAATACACGACAGCCGCCGCGAGGATAATCACCGTTGCGGTGCTAAGAAAGTCCTTCAAAAAACTAATAAGGCCTCCTACCGTGCTGGCACCTTGCGCAATTTGCGCTGATGCCATGAATGGTGCAAATAGAGCACCGAATGCAATAACTTTTTTCATATGTGATTTTACAAAATTACGTCGCGCAGTGTCGATTGAAGCGCGACGCTTTTAATGATTAATAATGCTTACGTACGATTTGATAATAAAGATCGTATGTTTGTAATTATACGAAACCTCTGCAAAAACTACAAGGGAAAACTCAATAAGTTGAAAGCTATATTGTATTGAAGCGCTGCAGATCCAAAGGAGTAGCGGTGTCTAATTTCAGCGATCCGGTAAAGAAGTTAACCAGCCCCCACATAGACACCATCACCGCGATGGCAACAACGCCCCAAATCGCCTTTTCCTTCATTTTTGCAAGCTCTTCCGGCTGAGCGCTCTTTTGGATTACCCCCATGATGTTCCACAAAAAGAACACGACCGCCGCAGCAAGGAAAAGCGAGAACAGTGGTGTTATAAGACTGCTAATTATAAAATCTATAAATTCTTCAAAATCCATAGTAGGTTATTGTGTTATCGTCGATATCGTTTCGCCAATAATCTGCGCGAAGCCCCACGAACCAAGCAGAATGAACGCGCCAATCACGCTGTACCAGATTGCAGTTTTTGCTTCCGCCAATTCTTCTTTATTTCCTTGTGCCTTTACAAAGAGGAACCCGGAATAAATGAAAGCAAGGACGATGAATGGCATCAAAACCTTAACTGCAGTCTCGATAACAGCAGCTGCAAATTCAGAAAATGTATCATAATTTAAAGGATTCTCTATTTTGGCGTTTGCCGAGAGTGCTGAAGGTGCAGTGCTTCCAGGAGACCCTGTTGAACCAGTGATTTGCTGCGCTACTACAAATGTCATCGGAAGAAACAGAACGGTCATCGCAATAACCCCCAAAGTCTTTTTTATAGTATTCATACTGTGTATTATATATTATCTTATTAATTATTGAAACATAAACTGCATAAAAGCGACCTGATCGTTGCTCAAAAGCGCAAAAAGGATGGTTTTGATCAAAATATACGCCCCGAGCATCATAAAAAAACCGGTAGCAATATACCCCAGCCCAGCTTTTGCTTCTGTCCAAGCACCTTCTTTATTTTGATTGATTACCAATTTTGCACCCATAAACATGAATCCGAGTGCAGCGAGCGGTACTGCAACCTTGAACATGAGAAATTTTATGATGTTGTTTATGAGAATTATTAGGTCATCAAAACCGCACATTTTTTGGCCAGCAGCTATATCGCCACACGGAATTCCTACCTGCGCCCACACGAACACGGGAACCGCAAAAAAACCGACTGCTAATATTGTTGCAAAAGTTTTTTGATTGATTATTTTCATATTCATTGTTTCTAATAATCCTGTAAAAGATTCCCTAGGCTGTTGTGCGCAACCGAAAGTGCTTCGCTCATATTGCTTCTGCCAGAATTTACGCTTTCAATCATATTCATAAAAATCTGATTTGTTTCTGCAGACGATGGGTCGTACCAAGCGCGCGAAATGAGCGCAGAGTCGTAGAATACCGAAGATGCCGGGTCCTTTGGACGAAGACTGATAAGATCACGGCGCACAGGCGGAAGGAACGTCAAGGCACTAATCCCTCCAATAACACCGCTCCCCGACAAAAGGGTCGTTGCGCGCATGGCTCCCGCTTGATTTTGACTTGCTTTCACAAGTGCAACACCGTACATACGGCCAAAAGTGAGTTTAGTTGCCGTTCGGCTCACCTGTGGCACCACTGCTACATCAAAGTTGAGGTGCGGGTTCTTTTGCTTTATCGACTGATACTCGCTTGCGTAACCAAAATAAAGCGCGAGGTCGCCTGCCTCAAACATCGAGCGAGATTGTGGCAACGATCGGTTCCACGAATAGGAGTCTTTGTTAGATTTTGAAAATTCTGTGAAGAAACGTACCGCGGTGATAACGGGATTTTCAATATCTGTCGGTCCTTGAGTAACGAGTGACGCCCTAAGTGCGCCATTCTTACTTTCAACGACAGGGCTTCCTGCCTGCATCAAGAGAATAGAGAGCAATTCCTTTACATTTGAGATGTTGCGATACTCGCCAAATGAAACGAAGCTTCTGGTAATATTTCCCGACTGATCTCGAACGGTGATCTTTGGCGCAAGACTATAAAATTCTGACCACAACGATGGTGGTGCTGCAAGGAGCGCGCTAGTAAAGATGTCGCGATTCCAATACATCACGATTGGATCTATTATAAACGGCATCGCTACCATCCCTTCTGGACGCAAAAACATTTCCCCTTCTTCTATAAAAGTATTTTTGAAATCGCGTTCGAGTATTGTTCCATATGGGATAACGCTAAGCTTGTTGAGGTTTTTAACAAGCTCGTCTTGAGGAAGTATCACCATATCGGGGCCATTACCAGAAGCGAGCGCTTCTACAAAGTCACTGCTAAAAGTTTCCGCTCTTTTTTCAACATATTTAATGCTAACGCTTTTTTCAGCACGGAGATTGTCGGTAATGAGTGTCTGCATTGTTGCTTTTGGTACACTCCCCCACAATGTTACCTCGCCATAATTAACATCGCTTTTGCTTGTAGGCAAAAAAGGGAGCTTGCCGGAAAAAGCAAGAAAACCGAGAATGAGCAAAATTACGAAAAAACCAATAACGACTATTTGAAAAAGTTTTGGCTGCTTCATGATAATAAGATGGTGATTATGATTTTAACATTATAAAGCCGTAATGATGCGCTCCAACAGGAACTTCATTTTTAAGAACAAATCCCTCTGCTTCGCACATCGTGCGTGCCACATCTTTTGTAATAATCATTCTAGGCGACGGCCCTAAGTTATTGAACGAATCGCTCCAGTCGACAAGGAGTAGCTTTCCTCCGGTCTTTAGGATGCGCTTTGCCTCACGGAGAAGCCCTAGTCTGTCCTCGGCTAAAAATAGTACATTAGAAATTACCACAACATCTACAGCTCCATCTTTGATTTTTGTTCCCCCCACATGCTCGATGTCGCCCCATAATAGTTCCACGTTTTTGAGCCCGCGCGCAACAGCTTCATTTTTGATATTCGTAAGTAAGTCCTTTTGCACCTCAACAGCATACACACGCCCAGTCTCACCAACTTTCTCTGCAAGTGGAATCGTATACGCGCCTATTCCTGCGCCGAGATCGGCGATAACCATCCCCTCATAGATTCCGAGCGCCTTGATATTGTCTTCTGGGTTTGTAAATGCAGGAAGTTCCATAAATATACTTTATAGTATACCTTGCGCGGGAACCGCACGCAAACTAAAAGTCCGCCGTTCGGAGAACGGCGGACTTTTAGTTTTATATTAGAGACAAGAAAGGCTTGCGATACTATCCCCTTCTCTAAGCTTCATAATGCGCACCCCTTGCGTATCACGTCCGAGAGTTGGCACATCTTTCATGGTAATGCGAATCACCTGGCTATTTTTTGAGATAGCAACAAGTTCGGTAAATGCCGGAGTAACTACCTTTGCTACCATAAGCTGTCCAATCTTTGCGGTTACCTTCGCGGTCTTGATACCTGAACCGCCACGCTTCTGCACTTTGTATTCTTTTACAGCTGTTTTCTTACCGTAGCCGTTTTCACTCATCACCAAAAGCTCCGGCTTTTCAGCATCTTTTTTGATAACATCAGCGCCAACAATAAAATCTCCCTTACCAAGCTTCATGCCGCGCACACCACCGGCTGCGCGTCCCATTTCGCGTGCATCAGACTCCTTGAAACGAATCGCTTGACCTTTGGCAGTCGTTAGAATAATGTCATCGCCTTTTTCAGTAAAGAGCGCCGCGATGAGCTCGTCCCCTGCTTCAAGTTTAATGGAAATAATGCCGTTCCTTCTCACGTCCTTAAAGCTCTCTGCGGAACATTTTTTCACGGTGCCTTGTTTAGTCACCATAAAAAGTGAAGGCTTCGAATCCTTGAGTGACTTCGGCATCGAAAGGATTGAGGTGACCTTTTCCTCACCCGAAAGTGCAATGAAGTTCATTATAGATTTGCCACGCGTTGCGCGCTTACCTTCGGGAATATCATACATCTTGATCTGGTATGCCTTGCCTTTGTCTGAGAAAAAGAGCATGTCACTATGCGTTGTTGCCGACATAAAGAGCGTAATGAAGTCCTCCTCTTTTGTATCCAGATCAACAACACCCACACCACCGCGGTTTTGTTGGCGATACTCACCCGGGTTTGTGCGTTTGATATAGCCGCCCTTTGTGTAAACGAGCATCGACTCTTCGTCGGGAATCATGTCCTCAAGAGAAATAGACCCAGCAGCCTGACGCACGACACGTGTTCTCCTTGCATCGCCGTATTTCTCCTTCATTTCACCGAGCTCCTTTTTCACCACCGCCAAAATTTTCTTTGGGCTTGCAAGAAGGTCTTTGCACTCTTTTATAAAATCCTGCTTCTCTTTGAGCTCTAGTTCGACATTCTTGCGCTCAAGACCAGCGAGCTTTTGCAGTTTCATTTCGAGAATTGCCGACGCCTGCAAATCAGAGAACTTGAATTCCTTCATCAAGTTTGCGTGCGCAGTCGCAGTGTCTTTTGATCCGCGAATAATCGTGATGACCCGATCGATATGATCAAGTGCTTTTTTAAGACCAAGCAAAATATGCTCACGTTCTTCCGCTTTACGGAGGTCATACTCAGTGCGACGGCGAACGACGACTTGTCGGTGTCCAATGAAATTTGAAAGTACTCCTTTGAGCGATAGCGTTTGTGGTACGCCGTCCACAAGAGCAACCATATTATAATGAAAAGTGGACTCGAGCTCAGTATGCTTGTATAAATAATTCAACACAACTTGCGGATATGCGCCGTTTTTGAGGTCAATAACCACGCGAATATCTCTTGTGGATTCATCACGAAGTCCGCGAATACCTTCGAGTTTTTTCTCGCGCACGAGATCTGCAATCTTTACAATGAGACTTGCCTTATTCACACGAAAAGGAAGTGAGGTAATAATAATCTGGTTGAGATTCTTGTCTTCAATAATTTCCGCCTCGCCACGCACAACAACACCGCCACGCCCAGACGAGTACGCATGCTTGATATCTTTTTCTCCAAATACGATTCCGCCCATCGGGAAGTCTGGCCCTTTTACAAACTTAACGAGGTCATCTGATGTTGACTCTGGTTCGTCAATAAGGTAGCTGGTTGCATCTACGAGCTCACCAAGATTGTGCGGAGGGAAATTTGTTGCCATACCCACCGCAATACCGAGAGTTCCATTCAAAAGAAGGTTTGGAAGTGTCGCAGGAAGCACCACTGGCTCCTTCTTTGTACCATCATAGTTTGGCTTGAAATCTACTGTCTCACGATCAATATCATTCAAAAGTTCACCAGAAATGCGCGACATTTTCGCCTCGGTATAGCGGTACGCTGCGGCTGAGTCTCCATCTATAGAACCGAAGTTACCTTGTCCAATTACAAGCGGGTAGCGAAAAGAAAAGTCCTGTGCCATTTTTACCATCGCTTCGTATACAGAAGAATCTCCGTGAGGGTGGTAGTTACCGAGAACATCTCCGACTACTGTCGCAGACTTCCTAAACTTTGCATTGAAGGTCAAGCCCTTCTCGTGCATAGAAAAAAGAATACGGCGATGAACCGGCTTCAAACCATCACGCACATCAGGAAGTGCACGATCAGTAATAACCGACATAGCATAGTCAATAAAACTTGTGCGCATTTCACTCGAAATGTCCTGTGGGATAACGTTAATTCGCTCTTCAGGAGCGAATGCGGGTATCTCTTTTTCTTCTTTTTTACGCGCCATATTAAACTAGTCTAGCACAATTTCCGTTACTATTAAAGTCCGGCAGAGGTGCTCGTTGCCTTTGTTGTGGTTGCTGATTGGTCGATTATGACCACTCCAGAAAGGTCGAAGCTGTCAGTTGGGGTTGTGGTGGCAGTTTTGCTGTTTGCTTCCATAAATGATGGGAGTTCGGACATTCTTTCTTTAAGTCCCTCCACAAATCCACCGAACATTGACGCCACCCCGTCCACAGGAGAGACTGTTTTTTCACGGACTTCAAGCTCGCTCGAACGCGCATCCCATGAAGAAACCCATACGAACAGGATACCGGAGGAAATTGCAAGCGTAAGAACGATAGATATAATCTGTTTTATGTGACTCGGTTTCGCCCTCAAGCGAATCAGTAGATTCGTGGCTTGGCCATGAAATTGAGTATTCATTATTGTAATTAAGCTGACTTGAGAATCACCACCCCGCCCTCCTTATCTTCGAGGTCTTTCTTTTTGAATGTAAACTTTTCCATTGTTTCGGCATTCTCGCCAGACTCTTTGACAAATGTCTCGAGGCTTCCTTTTGTGTGCTCATAGTCCATGGGGATGACAACCTTTGCGTCTACTGCAAGGGTTAGCTTGTACGCATCGGGGGCAGAGAGTGTGTCTCCCCCGCCAATAGGCGCAAACAGGACATCGATTTCTCCTAGACCTTCTTTGACTTCGCGCGAGAGTGCGTCTACAGACGAGAGTGATCCCAAAAAGCAAAGGTTGATACCCTCGAACATTACCGAGAAAACAGTGTTTATCTTTTTCTCTTTGTCGTATGTTGTGTCGGTACCGAAACCTTTAATAAAAATTCCTCCTACTTCATACTCGCCCGGCCCAGAAATAACAAACGGCTGACGCTCACCATAGGCGCACTGATCTGCGCCATTGAAATCTGGATGACGAAGTGACGAGAGGACAATGTCCGCCCCAAAGCGCGACCCTTTTTCTTTTGAGTCTTTGCCGATGGGGTTGTAGGCGATGGTGCGGTCGCCGAGCTGAATCTTGAAATACTGCTTTCCGTAATATGTGACAATCATGATAAAACGCAGTATAGCAAATTTTAAGCCTGCTTGCTATACTATTGTTAGTTTCAACCACGGGAAAGGCAGGTGATCCAGTCCTTGTTCGACCCTCGAGCTGCCGTGAGGTAACCTTGAGAAAGCACGCTATCCAAACTGTACTTTTTAGGAGGATATAATGAAAAAGAAGACGAATGCCACATGTGATGGCAGCCTGAATAGTATCATGAAGGACGAAGCCTGGGAGGATTAACCATCCCAGAATCACCAACCACAGGGGTTCCAAAAGAGCCCCTTTACTTTTTACCCATTTCCCAGTATATTAGACGAGTTAATAACAAGCCGAACTGAAGTAACCCTCTTGGGTTCCGACACGACCGATACCAAGAGACCTAAAGCTCACATATCCCGCTTGTCCTACGTTACGTAGGTTTGATGGGATTTTTATTTTATTTTCAAACGAGTGAGCGAAACAAAAATACCAATTTTTATTTCCGAACGAGTGCAGAAAATATTGTACCCAGTTATATTATGAAAAAAGATACAGATGAATCAGTAGATTCACGTCTTGGACGCGAACAAGTAGACGCTCCGTTGTCATTCATGGCGACACTCATGGCAGATGTGAAAGCATTGCCAGAGAACGACTCCCTCGTAGAGGGCCCGGTAATTAGCGTTGCAAAATCATGCGTGTATGTGAACCTTGGACCTATCGGCACCGGTATCATTTATGGACGTGAGTTTATCAATGCGCGCGATGTCATCAAGAAGTTGAACATCGGTGACACTATTACCGCAAAGGTTGTCGATACGAACAATGAGGACGGCTACATTGAGCTCTCGCTCAAGGAGGCGCGCCAAGCTATTATCTGGAGCGAAGCAGAAGAAGCTATCAAGTCAAAGAAAACTCTTGAGCTCCCAGTAAAGGAGGCAAACAAGGGCGGACTCATTATGGAGTGGCAAGGGATTCAAGGTTTCCTCCCTGCTTCACAGCTTAAGAGCGAGCACTACCCTCGCATTGATGACGGCGACAAGGACAAGATTCTCAGCGAACTCAAGAAGCTTATTGGCAAGCGCATTGCGGTGACCATCATCGGCGCATCACCAAAAGAAGGAAAGCTTATCTTCTCGGAGAAAGAACAGGGCGTGAAAGAGAAACGCGAGATTTCTGGCAAATACTCAAACGGCGATGAACTCGATGGTACTATCTCAGGGATCGTAGACTTCGGAGTATTCGTGAAGCTTGAGGATGGTATTGAAGGCCTCGTACACATTTCTGAAATTGGCTGGGGACTCGTGGATGATCCACGCAAGATGTTCAAGCTTGGCGAGAAGGTTCGTGTAAAGGTTATCGAAATCAAAGACGGCAAGATTTCACTTTCCCTCAAAGCTCTCAAAGAGAACCCATGGAAAGATGCTGAGAAACGCTACAAAAAGGGCGACACGGTAACAGGTATTGTTATCAAGTTCAACAACTATGGCGCGCTCGTGTCTCTCGAAGAAGGGATTGCAGGACTCGTGCATGTGTCTGAATTTGGCACAGAGGAGGAGCTCAAGAAGAAGCTCGAACTTGGCCGCACATACTCGTTCACGATTACCCTCTTTGATGCAAAGGATCAAAAAATGACTCTCTCGTACACAGAGAAGAAGTAGTCACTTAGAAAGACAGCGAATACAAAAAGCCCCGATGTTCAGAGAACATCGGGGCTTTTTGTTTACCTATCCCAAACACGCCCTAGAGTAGAGCGAGCAAGACGATACAAGATATATAAGAAGACACTGTAAAAAATAATCTGCCATTCGAAGAAATATTGAAGCACTGCAAAGAATGCATATTTCACATAAGCAAATGGTTTTTCAACAGAACTTGAAATCGCATCCTTCGCATTATTTGTTTTCTGCGACCCAAGGACTCGTGCTTTTAAAGCAGTAATCTCTTGTGCCACCTCTCCTTTTGCGAGGCGCGCTTGATACCCTTCGCCTACACGAAAACGCTCAAGCACATTCATGCCGTCTGTCGCACTTGTCTTTATTGGAACAGGGATGGCATTTTCAACTTTTTTTATAATGCCGATGATTGTTCCCGCCGACTCTTTGTTCCCCGACAGAAGCTTCTCCGCCTCTGCTTTATTTTTTACGGCAATTTCAAGCTCCTTACCGTCAGAAACACCATCTCCGTTGGTATCTTTATTAAGTGGATCTGTACCACCCCGCAATTCCTCCACATCAGGGATGCCATCATTATCGTCATCGGTATCATCAGTATTACCAACCCCATCAATGTCTGTATCAAGATCTACGATACGCTCGCTTTTCCCTGTCGCGGTGTTGTCGAGCTCAATTGGGCGCTTTGCACCGCCTGCGAGCGAGGCTGTTGTACTCGCAAGACGCACGGTTACGGTATGTTTACCCTCTTTAGCCGTCCAATCAACCCAGACATCACGCACACGACCTCCAGAAGCCAAAGAGAAATTAGTTTTTGCAATGAGCGCATCGTTGTCTAAAAATTCGACAGTGCCTTCAATATCATAATTGCTCCCGTTAAAAATAACCGTATAAACACGTATTTTTTCACCGGCAAAAAATGGATCCTTCGAATACCAAATATTCGAAGGAACAAATCCCGCGTTCTTTATTGGCGGCTCGCTGGCTTCTACAAACGATGCCCCTGCTAATGCAAACAAAATAATGAAAAGAAAATTCTTCATTACGTTATTTTAGCATAAAAACAGCGCACGGTTATAACCGTGCGCTGTTTTAATAAATTTATCCAATAAAGGTGAGCGCTTTACCCTTCTGACCTGCGCGGCCAGTACGACCGATGCGATGTACGTAGTCATCGTAGGTTTCAGGAATATCAAAGTTAATCACGTGGGACACTCCAGCAATGTCGAGTCCACGCGCCGCAACGTCTGTTGCCACGAGAATCTGAGCCATACCCTTTTTGAACGTATCAAGTGCGCGCTGACGCTGTCCCTGATTCTTGTCTCCGTGAATTGATTGCGCTTTGAAGCCTTTCTTCCCGAGAGCAACTGCGAGCTTTTCTACGCCGTGCTTGGTTCGTCCAAAGATGAGAACTTTTTTAAATTCTGGCTGAATCAAAAGATCATGAAGCACTTCGAGCTTGTCCTCCCCTGCTTTAATCTTTACCACATCTTGCTCAACATTCTTTGAAGTGTCTTGTGTTTTCACAGAAACCATCACTGGCTCCTTGAGGAAATCTTTAATAAGCACTGCGATTTCTGGAGAGAGCGTTGCTGAGAAAAAGAGAGTGTGTCGTTCCTTTGGCATAAGCGCAAGCATGTAACGCATGTCATTAATAAATCCCATATCTAGCATTCTGTCCGCTTCGTCTAGTACTACTGATTTGAATTCAGCAAGGTTGATACACTTGCGCTCAATGAGGTCCTTGATACGACCTGGTGTACCAATAATGAAATTATGTTGGTAACGAAGGTCAGAGATCTGGCGTCCAATAGCCGCACCACCTACACAGCACACCGAAAAGATTTTGAATCCTTTTACAAAACCCTTGAGTTCCATCTCTATCTGCTGAGCAAGTTCGCGCGTTGGCGCCATTACAATAACCTTCTCTTTTGGATTCTTGAGGACCTTGTCGATGAGTGGAACAAGGAATGCTGCCGTTTTGCCAGTACCCGTGTTCGCAATACCCACAAGATCGTGTCCATGCAAAATGTGCGGGATTACGCGATCCTGAATCGGTGTTGGCGCTTCGTAGCCCTTACCGATAATGTTTGTCTTCAAGCGCTCGTCGATGATGAAATCCTTGAACAAATGTTCAGGGGTAAAAACCACCGCCTCTTCCGTAATGACAGTTTTATTGATGAATTTTGAAATATCGATATGCTGACCTTTTCGTGGGCCGCGCTTGCCGCCTGAATTACCAAATTCACGTCTTGGACGCGAACTAGATGAACCCCCACGCGATGTGTTAAAACTGCGACCAAGCGGCGGACGCGAAGAAAAAGGACGGGGACTTGATGGTCGTGGTCCTGAAAACGAGCTTGAGCCGGTTCTTGGTCGTGAGCTCGAAGATGAGCTTGCTGATGAAGTACGGGGACTTGAGCTCGAGCTCGAACTAGCAAATTCGCGTCTTGGACGCGAATTTGCAGATGAGCCAGCTCCCCTGCTAAATGATTTTTTTGGTTCCATATATTGTTCTAAAAGACCTGATTTTGCAGGCTTAAATTAATTCTTCGTTAATTTCTCTGAAGCCTCTGTGCGATACGAAGAATGTTCTTTTAGGACAGACCCTTTCAGGGCAAGGCCCTGGACAAAAACTCTATGAGATGAAGGTAAAACAAGTATATACTACTTAGACCTTTTTGTCAACAACAAAAAAGCCCAGAATCAGTTTACGTCCGAGACGTGAATCTGCTGATTCTGGGCTTTCAATCTTTTTCAAACGGCAGAATTACTGCATTTTTTGGTTCTAATGTTTCCAATAATTCCTTTGTACTGTGGCATACTTTTACCATCTGGTTTACCGCGAAAACAAACCCGTCGTCTGCATAAAATTGTCTCCACATCATTTTTTGCAGACGAACCATCGCATCGATTGGATTCTTTGCGCGCCTTCTTTCCATATCAATACGCCACTGGAGCTGGCGCAACTCCTGTTGACGCTCTGGATTTGCGCTTAAAATAACTTTTTCGATTTCCGCCTCTCTCTCTGCCTCAAAGCGCTCTGGGTCAGTTTTTGCGAGATGTGCTCTGTAGTCAAACAATTCATTCGGAGTGAAATAGTCACTATCATTACTCGCGGTAATCATGATGCTCTCCTTTTAAAAGAATTAACCTTACACAATACTACGCCTGTGCTAAGGGGTTGTCAAACAAAAACCGCGAGCGAAGTTACTTCGCTCGCGGTTAAAACTACATATAATAGATCATATTTTTAGGACTGCGCGCGAAGCCCACCCCGCACCATTTGCCAAACGTTTGCTATTCCCACAAGGAGATTGAATTGCTGGGCTACCGTATCAACATTGTGACTCAAAAGCGAATATCCTCTGTCGCCAAAATCCTTAGGCTCTGTTCCCATGCAGGCGCAATTTCCGCGGGTGTTCAAATGCAACACACCATACTCACGTAAACGTATCACAAAGTCACCATGCCACGCTCTGTTTCGGAATTTTTCATCTGCATATGGCATGAAGAAATGCTCCTTCATTGATTCCATCGCACCGTCAAGATCAACCCCTTTTCCAAGACTCTCAAGATACTTCCGAGCAACTGGAGACAGTGAAAGTCCAAGCCCCGCCCCATGAAACTGTCCAGGCTCTCGTGCCACAATAGTTTCGAGCACAAACAACTGCGAACCAGCAGGCTTCGTGTCTAGGACCGGAGAGCTCTCTTGTTCCGCTACATCTTTTTTTCCTTCATCTGCATCGTGCAATATATGTTGCAGAATAAACAAAATACTAGAAAGCGTATGACCAAGGTCTCTCATCCCAACTATCTGATTTTCATCATCGGGGTTTTCAAGAAATGCCGGTACTTCGATAACCGCCGAGCGCCCAAGTGTCTTTGAAAAACGCGCGCAACCATGTTGCCCAAATGATCCACCCAAGACAGAAGGCGGAACATATGCTTGACCCTGATCCGAAGCATACTGTGTTTCTTTCCCGGTAAGATTGACAAATTGAACCCAATACATAAAGGGTATCAAAATTTGAAAATGCGTACCGTTATAACCAAAATGATAAACCTCTGGCAGCTTTTTGCCCATTACTACTGAATGGAATGTCATGGTACCTCTCCTTAATTAATGTCCTCTTTGAGACTACCTAAAAGCCTCTAGAAACACAAGGGGTACTCACACCATCACGTAAAAGAAGTCATGACTTCTTTTACGTGATGGTGTGAGTTTTAATTTCAAGATATCTACTTCCCCAGATCCAGCACTTCATCGATACGAATTTGCTTTACAAATTCAGGAACGTGGGAAACGAGAATCATTGCGCCTTCGTATTGATCGAGCGCTTTTGCAATGATGGGCAAATGACGGAAGTTGATGTGGTTAGTCGGCTCGTCCAAAATGAGAAGGCCTGGTTTCTCTAGCACAAGCTGTGCAAATGCCACAAGACCTTTCTGTCCCTCTGAAAGACTCCCAATCTTTGTATAAATAACGTCAGAGGTGATAAGGAAGCTCGCCGCAACCGCGCGCATGCGTTCCTCATCAAGTTTGCCGTCTACCGCCTGCGCTGCGCGCGCAAGCGACTGATACACCGTGTCATTAAAGTCGAGTGTAGAAAAATCCTGACGGTAGTAACCAATACGCACACCCTCGGCAATCTTTGCGCCTTTTGCTTTTCCCGTTGCGATAGACTCAAGGAGTGTGGACTTTCCGATACCGTTCGGTCCAGATAGAAGAAGGTGAAACTTTTTCTTGAGTGAAAGTTTTGTTTCGCGCTCTACAGGTTTATGGTTTTTCAAAACAGAGAACGATGTAATCTTCAAAAGCTCCCCGGGAAGCTCAGGTTGTGAAGGAATGGTGAACGCGCGAATGGTTTTGTCTTCCTTGCGAATATCTACTTTCGCTTCTTCCATCTCCTCAGCTTTTTCACGCATACGCTTTGCGACCATACGCATCTGCCCTCCTTTCATCGCAAAGAAGTTTGCTTTGTCTTTGTTCGCCTGAATTTCTTTTGCAAGCTGAGCATTTTTCATGTTTTCCTTTTCAATCTGCGCCGTAATCTGCTTTACCACCGCGAAATAGTCACCGACATAGTTTTCAATCTTACGCGTATAAATATTCAAATAAAGAACTCCTTCAGTAAATGAGTTGAGGAACTCCGCATCGTGAGAAATAACGATAACAGTCTTTTTGTATTCTTTTAGGAAATCAGTAAGGTGCGCGATGCCTGCCTTGTCGAGGTTGTTGGTAGGCTCATCAAGAAGAAGAACATCTGGATCCTGAATGAGCGCTGAAGCAAGGAGGAGGCGCGCCTGCTGACCACCAGAAAAAGACTTGATGATGCGATCGTGCATTTTCTCGTGACCTTTCAGGTTTACCACTTCGAGCACATCGTCGATTTTCGGATCGAGGTCGTAGATTTTCTTTGGAAAACATTTCTCAAAAAATTCACGCACTGTGAGCTCGAGTTGATCACGAGGAACAACTTGCTTGGAAATAGCAATGGATACACCTTTTCCAATGTGGATATCTCCATCCTCGGGTTTGTTCGCACCCGTAATGAGCGCGAAGAGTGATGACTTGCCAGCACCGTTTTGCCCCATAAGTGTAAGCTTTGCGCCACGACGCACAGTAAAAGACACATCGTCCAAGATGGGTTTATTGTGCCCGTATTCAAACGATACATTTTCAAATCGTACGATAACTTCTCCTTGAGCCATTAGTCCTCCACCTTACCGCATTTTAGACAAAAAACAAAATAACACACAAAAGAAGTGTTGTGAACACCTCTTCTCTAATATCCGACAACCCACACAATTACGCAGCGAGCCAACCGCCGTCTACATAAAGTGTCGCGCCGGTAACATAGCTTGCTTCTTCTGATACGAGAAAGACCACCGCCGCGGAGACCTCTTCGGGGCGACCCATACGTTTAAGTGGCACTCCCGCAAGCATTGCGTCCATAACCTCTTTCGGAAGTTGCGCCGCGCTTACCATTGGTGTATCAATAGCGCCTGGGCCAATTGCGTTTACGTTGATGCCAAGAGGAGCGAGCTCAACAGCGAGTGTTTCCGTCATTCCTATAATGCCACCTTTTGATGCGGTGTAGTGCGCGCCCCCTGCTATCCCGACTCCAACACCGCCCGAAGCAATAGAAGCAATGTTCACAATGCGACCCCACTTATTTTTCGCCATCTCTTTTGCGGCGCGTTGCGCGCAGAAAAAGTATCCTTTCAAATTGATATCAATAGTTCTATCCCATTCTTCCTCAGTCATTTCTAAAAACGCCTTTGACTGATAGATGCCTGCGTTGTTTACCAAAATATCCAAGCGTCCGTATTTCGCAATGACTTGGTCAAACACATTATCCACATCTGCTTTGTTTGAAACATCCATCTTAAAACAGATCACATCTCCACCGTTTGCGCGCACTTCATCAGCAACAAGCTCGCACTCTGCAAGGTCAATATCAGTAATGACAACCTTCGCCCCCTGCCCCGCAAGAGCGAGCGCGTGCGTCCTACCCATTCCCCTGCGCGCACCTGTCACGAGAGCAACTCTTCCTTGTAGATTAAACATGATGATGTATAAATTAATTACTAATATCTACATTGTACCAAATAAATACTTTTTGCGCTTTGGTTCAGGGAAACGCTCGATGGCGTAGCGGAGCATGGTGCGTGGCATTGTTTTATAGCGCGATTTCTCAAGTAAAAATGATTCGAGAGTTCCAAGGTCGCGTTTACCGACCTCACGTAGCATCCAACCGACTGCCTTGTGAATGAGGTCATGCTTGTCAGCGATAAGACGCTCGGCAATATCAAGCGTCGGCACAAATTCTCCATGCTTGATGAAGTAAGAAGTGGCGACGATTGAAGCGCGGCGTTCCCAGAGGTTTGAGGATGAAGAAAGTTTAGAGAAGAGGGTGCGCATCTTTTTGGGACAACTTACCATTTGCCTAAAAAGCTGCGCACCTAAAATCTTGTCCGCCGACAAGTCCACCAAGTCCCAATTATTTGCGCATTTCAAGTTCTTTATATAAAACTCAAAAACTTTTTTACGCAGAGTTGTATCCCCTTTTTGGTACTGTTCTACAAGAATGAGCAGCGCGACAAGACGCTCTTCATGTATCGGTGAATCAAGAAGCTTCTGAATATGAACAAAGGGAAGATTTTCATACTTTTTTGCGACAATACGAGACTGTGGCACCATTACCCCAAGAAAAATATCCCCTTCGCCGTATTGCCCCCTGCCTGCTTTAAAAAACCTCGAAAGGGCTTTCGCTTTTTCTTTTTTTGCCACCTTACGAAGGTCCTTTTTAAGTTTACTCAACATAATTAGTCACGCTTAAAATACAAGTACACCATGCCGGAGAGAATTGCCGCGAAGAAACACCATACTGACTCGTAAGACGCAGTATAAAAATAATACGCTATCGTCAAGGATAGTGTTGCGATAATCCCAAGCATGTTTATTATTCTGTAACTAGAAAAAAGACAACTGATGCAGGTCGCTAGCACATACGATGCCACCAAAAGAACACCATATTTTATTGGTGCTGTGTACGCAATACTCTCGTTCACGATTAACGAAGATATTGGGTGCGTCAAGATAAAATATAGGAGGTAAAGACCCGTAGCAGAGCCAATAAATTGGAATAAAAAGAGTATTTTTTTACGATGGATATCAGGCTCCATAAACCCTATCGAAAACGGAATGAGTATCGGCCATAAAACATACGCAAAAATCACGAATGAGTAGGTTGCTATCTGATTTAGAAATGGCAGACCATACTGAAATGACAACCAGACGGTACCCTCAATGATTTGCTGCACACCAAACAAAAGCGGTATTGCCGCAAAGGCGCGCTCTTTTTTTATATTTACTTTCTTGAGAGTTGCTACACCTGCCACTGACAAGGCTGTTCCTGCCACAAAACTTGCTGTTGCTGAAAAACACATAATAATACTAGTGTATCATACGAGGAGACAAGAACCTTCTCAATACAAAAAATACCGCACGAATGCGGTATTTTTTGAACGATCAGAAATTTACGTTATGCGCCACAAGCACCGCCGTCTTGTTGTTTCGACAAGGTAGCACGGGAAGCAATTTTTGCATATCCAGAGGCGCTTGAATAATCGATTCCGAGCATTTCTTCTGGAAACACATCTTTCCACTCAACTCCCTTGTTCTGCATGTAAGTTGCGATAGTAAGATAGGTATCAGGGAACCAATAAGAATTGACCGTCAAAGCAGTCTTCCACATATCCTGTTCGCTCACGCCCTGCGACGCCATAAGCTCAAGGAGTCCCAGCATCGCCATGCCGTGATTACAATCAGGAAAATGTGTTGAGTTCCCGCAACATGGACGGTATATACCTCTCGACACTTTATCCACGAGCGCCTGCTGTACGGCGGTCAACGCGAAGAAACTGTGCCTGCTGTAGTGATCCATAGAATTTCCTTTCGCAAGAGTCCACCCACCCGTTGATGCAAAGTTTCCAGCGCCACCGTATACCTTGTCTGTCATCTCACCCGAATCTAGGATAGGATTCTTGCTTGCAAGACCGAGTGCCCAAAACAAATTCAGCAGATAGCCAGCATTGTCTTTTGTTATTGTAAGCTTGCCATCGCTTTGCCAGAGAAGTAGCGTTTCGTACTCTTTGGTAAATGCTCCTCTCTGCTCATACATCGCCTTAAACTTGTCGACATCAATCGCTCCAGCTTTGACAAGCCGTGAACCACGATTGCCCCATGCTACGGGCAAGACAACGCCTTTGGACGGCAAAACTTCCTCCTCCAACACGGATGCTTGCGCCTTCCCCACACCTTGCTCAGTGAGAACTGGGTCGCTTGACCCTGTCGAATAGATTACCCCGGCAAGAATTATTGACGAGACAAGAATACTGAGAGGGAGCAAGTAGTTTTCTCTATTCTGTCCAATGCGCGTAGAATCTCCAGCTATTTTATCTTGTGTTTCGTTTTCCATAATTTTATTTCTTACGGAGTAACATTGATATCAAGCTCCAGTTTTAATGTCGGAGTTGTTGCCGAGTCAGTATCGATGTAGATAATTTTTTTTGCCGGTCCGGTGCCTTGCGGCCCATGCGCCGCCGGGTCCACCAACACTTCAATGCTTACCACTTCACCCGGACCAACCAACTCGCTTAGGCTCGACAATCCACTGTGTCCAGGCATACCAAACGGTCCCTTGCGAGATGCGCCATTTACCAATGTCGCTTCCGTGCACATACAAGAAGTATAGATTTTAAAAATCTTTACCGATGTGCTTCCGGTATTTCTTACCTTGAACGAATGCTCAACTTTACCCTTCGCCATTGATACGATGCCAAAATCAAAAGATTTTTCTTCTGATACGAGCGCGCTGTAATTCCCGTTGCCGGAAACCCCTGTACCGCCATACCATACACTGATTCCATTCGGCGCTGTGCCCACTTTTATCTTTGCAACTTCTTTTTCGGTAGCTGTGTCGATTACCGACACATCATCGCTCTTGAGATTAGTCACATACACAAATTTTCCATCTCGGGAAACAATCACACCATGCGGAGCCGACCCACCCTTAATTGCCCTTACTACCTTCATTTCCTTTAGGTCAATCTTGTAGACTGTGTCGCTGATTGGCTGATCAAAATAGAACCCTTGATCAGCCACATACACGAAACGAGAATCGGGTGTCGGATAGAGCTGCACCGGTCCCTTCGCCTCTTTTGGCAGATCAATGTAGCTCAGCTTGGTGGAAGCAATATCATACACCGCCAAGCTTTTTGCATCATACACCGAAGCGAGCGCGTACTTCCCATCCGGCGTAACTCCTGTCTGTACTGCCGCGCCCCTGAGTGAAATATCTTTCATGCTGAAACTTGCGATATCAAGAACCCCCAAACTCTTTCCTCCGAGCATTGCGATATACGCAGTCTTGCCGTCTGGTGAAATACGAAGTCCATGAGGTCCGCCGCCTTTCTTTGTGGCAACCTCTTTTTCTACGGCAAACGAAGCTGTGTTTATCTTGTATATGACTCCCTTCTCCTGCGATGCGACAATAGCATAAGAACTGTCTGGTGTCAGAGAAACATGCGATAGGTGTAGCTCTTGCCCAATCTCAATCCTTTTTATAACCACATCTGAGAACGGATCAATGACGATTACCTCATCGTTACTTTTCCCCGTATCTGCTATCTCGTCACCATGCCCCGCACTCGCCTCGGCTCTCGGTATAATCCGAAGGGACATTTTCATTTTCTTGTCATCTGCGTTGGCTGTCACCCACACACTTTTATTGTCGGGGGAAACCTGCACATTGTGTGGCATATAGCCAACCGTTGCTTCGCCTTTATCTTCAGACAAATCAATTCTTTTCAAAACTTGCCTTGTCCGCGCATCAAGCACTACAATCTCTCCAGAGCCCTCGATAGCAACATACACTTTTTCTGACATTTTAGAAGAAATCTTTTCATTTTTCTGATTTCCGCTCCCGTAAAAAACAAGAGTGGCAACTCCCGTGATTGCGATTACCGCAATCAAAATTTTTATATTTTTCATATTCTCAATTAGTTACACCCTCCCTAACCAATGCTTTCCGCTATTTTGGAGGATTGGCAGAATTGATTAGTTGGGAATGGTATTGATCTGTTAAAAACAAACTAAATGAGAGATGGACTATTTATCAAAAGCGACAGCCAGCGAATAATTGCCTGCGGTCTGTAAAGATTCGCGTTAAAATTGCGGTGCAGGCGAAGAGAAACAACTAAAAGAAGTGCGTTTAGCAAAACGACGTATCTACCCAAGAACGCGTACGCGATGACTGCAAATAGGAGAAACACCATCGACACTTCTGTTATGACAGAAGAAACAATGCCATCAGTAAACGACTGGTACATCGAAATGTAATGCTGCGCTACAGGCAAGACACTGTCGGGGCAGACCGAAGTATGGAGAGACGCAATAGAGCACTGCCCGTTCGTAGAGTGAGCGCTATTGTGATTCATCACAAAAAGACCAGAGACTGCGCCTCCAGCGAACCAAATAACCAATAGTGAAATCAGAAACTTTTTCATATATTCCCATACTAACACCATTTCTTTTAAAAATTCAAGTATACACCCTATTCAAATTTATCGCACAAATGCTCTTAAAAAGAGAGTATCTCAACCTCCCATATCTGCATATATTGTAAGAGTATTTTTTTGTTTTTACTACTTTGCATTATCAATGATATTTCGAATAATCTGATCAATCTCTTTCGGCATCTCGCCCAAGTCGGCGTGCGGGAAAAACTGAGATAAAACGATAGGACGCATGCCGGAGATAAAAGCTTCCCCATCTTTAACATACACATTTATCTTGCACGGCATACAGAGACCGATTTTGATATCAGCATTCAAAAACTCATTTGCGTACTTGGCGTTGCAGAATTCAACGATTTTAAACTGGTCTCTTTGAAAACCCTTTTCAACCAAAGACTTCTGTACATCGTGAACATACAAAACGCGCATGCCAGCCTTTACTATCTCCTCTTCCACCGCAAGAACCGCAACGTCAAAAGGTTTTATAGTAGTCATTGTATAGTCAAATTCCATTGTACCTATATTATACTCAAACTTCTCCTCCGAAGCAATAACGCATTCAAAGCCACAATCACCGTCGACGCACTCATGAATACCGCTGCGACAGATGGCTGTAAAATGACACCCTTGGAAGCAAGCGCGCCAGCAGCAAGAGGGAGTGCAATAATGTTGTACCCCGTTGCCCAAAAAAGATTTTGTATCATCTTTGTATAGGTGAGTTGTGAGAGGCGAATGATTTTAGGAATATCGCGCGGGTCATTTTTGACGAGAATAATTCCCGCCGACTCAATGGCAACATTTGTCCCCGCACCGATAGCGATGCCGAGATCTGCTTGCGTGAGTGCGGGCGCATCGTTCACCCCGTCCCCTACCATCGCGACCTTGTGTCCTTTTGCCTGAAGCATTTTTACCTTCTCTGATTTTTCATGCGGGAGCACGCGCGCAAAATATTCGTCGATGCGAAGCTCATGCGCAACCCACTTTGCAACATCAGGAGAATCACCGGTAATCATTGCTGTGCGAATACCAAGCTCACGAAGCGCCTCTATCGCCTCTCGTGATTCCTCCCGAATAGTATCTGCAAGAGCGATAGCGCCGACAAGCTGACCCTTTGATGCCACAAAAATCACCGTCTTACCTTCACTTTCGAGCGCATGAGTTTTTAAAATAATCTCTGGTGCGAGAATAATCGTCACTTCGTTCATAAACGCTTCATTCCCCACAAGCACCGTCTCCGAATTACCAAATTCGCGGCTTGACCCCACATCTCCACGCGCGCCTTTGCCTGCGACGCGTTCAAAACTTTTCATTGCGGGAAGTGTAATCCCGCGCTTATGCGCCTCGGTGACAATCGCTTTTGCAAGCGGATGCTCAGAGCCTTGATCCAGTCCCGCTCCTTTTTGAAGAACTTCACTCTCGGTAAAAGACGATGCGGGAATAATTGCGTGAACACCGAACGCGCCTTTGGTGAGCGTCCCCGTTTTATCAAAAAGCACGATGTCGATGGTGCGTGCCGACTCAAGCGCTATACGCTTGCGCACAAGGAACCCATTACGCGCTGCCATTGTGGTGGATATTGATGCCACGAGTGGAACCGCGAGTCCAAGCGCATGGGGACAGGTAATCACGAGCACCGCAACCAAACGCTCGGTAGCAAACACAATTCCCGCGTCTAGAAAAATCCATGCAACAAATGTAGCAGTGCCCGCCACGACTGCAACAACCGTCAAATAGAGCGCCGCGCGATCAGACAAAATTTGAAGTCGCGACTTGCTCGCTTCTGCCTCGGCAACCAAACGCATCACCCCTGCGAGGAAAGTTCCTTCGCCAATCTTTTGAACTTCTATTGTGAGGCTCCCATCGCCATTAATAGACCCCGCGATTACTTCCGTACCAACAACTTTTAAAACAAGTTTTGATTCACCGGTAATTATTGATTCATTAAGCTCTGAGCGTCCTTCGACAACCACGCCGTCGGCGGGAACCTTCGCACCGGGACGCACGAGTATGCGTTCACCTACGCGAAGCTCTGCGATTGAAATCGTTTGAGTAGTGCCATCACGCATGACCTCTGCGGTATCCGGCAAAAGTTTTGCAAGTTCCTTGAGCGCGCCCTGAGCACCCCTGACCGCTTTCATCTCTATCCAATGCCCCAAAAGCATTATTGCGATAAGTGTGGAAAGCTCCCAAAAGAGCGTGTGTTCACGACCTGTCAAAACCGAAAACACACTGAACGAATACGCTGCGGTGATTGCAAGCGCGATAAGCGTCATCATCCCGGGAAGCCCTGCGCGGAGCTCGCGATATGCGCCAAGGAGGAACACCGAACCGCCGTAAAAAAATATGATTGAGCCAAGTGCGAGTATTACATAGGGTAACCCTATGTAATTGTAGTATGGCGGTTGCCACGTGAACGCCTGCGCAAAAATTTCAGAATACACGAGAATAGGAATCGTGAGTGCAAGCACTACCCAAAACTTTTTCAAAAAATCTTCCGTATGGTGTCCCGCGTGCTTATCAATAATATCGTGTTCTTTGTGCTCCTCTCTTTTTACAGGCACGAGCGTCATCCCGCACTCGGGACACATCCCATGCGCTTCACGCACGATGTTTGGGTGCATGGGACAGGTATATAGCGTTGCCATACACTTATTATACACTACTATTTCTCATTTTTTGGCGTGTACCCCAGAAGAGCGCGGGCGAGGCGGATATGTAAGAATGAGACATTCGGGCCAACTTTGTTCTTTATCGGCGTAAGTAGCAAAAGTTTATTTTCTTTCAAAAGTTCCTCTATCGCTTTCTCTATTTTCAAAAAATGCGGACGGGAAATTTCGTATTTCAAATACTCCATACCCACTTTTGATTCTTCTTCAATTAGTTTTTCAATGTGAGAAATGATAGTCTCGGCAGTCATTCCCCTCGCTTCCGCAATTTCTGCCAAACTTTTTTTCTCCGCAATCAAAAGCTCGGTTTCTTTGTGTGTGGCGAGCTTCTTTTCTTTTTGTGGAGGGCGAGAGCGCGCGAGAAATTCCTCCTGTATACGAGCGAGTTCTTTTGCGTCCATCTTTTTCAATTCCTCTCGCGCTACTTTTGAAAGCTCCTGAAAATCCTTGTCCAATTCACGCACCTCTTTATGCACCCGAAGCGCATTTTCGTTTATTCCCAAAATTGTAAGTCCCTCTAGCGATCGCACGCGAGAAAGCGCCACGTATCCCATCCCCGGTTCAAACGATTTTGAAAGATCCACTTCCACCGCATCCAAACTCATCCCCTGACTTTTGTGCACAGTAATAGCCCACGCAAGACGAAGCGGGTACTGCAAAATTTCCGCTTTCACTTTTCCATCTTCCTCTACTTTCCACGAGGCGCGCGGAATAACTATTCGTTTTCCTGATACGGTTTTAATCACTGGGTCTTCCATTTCGTCACACGACACCACCACGCCAAGCGTGCCGTTTACATACCCTGCTTCAAAATTGTTCTTCACGCACATCACGCGTGCACCCGGCTTCAGACGGAGTGTTTCAGGTGCGAGGCACGACTTTTTTAGCGCAGTGGCTATTGCTTCCTTGCCACGACTCTCCATCATATACGTTGCAATTTCATCGCCCTCAATTCTCTCAAGCTCGGTGTCATTCAATGTATCCACGTCGGCGTTGTGTGTAAAAAGTTTTGTGGAGGTTGTGAATTTCGGCGAACGCACGTTATGACGCGAACGAAGGTGCTCGCGCGCATCATCAGACACCTCGCCTGAGCGAATTTCATTGAGTATTGAAATGGTAACATCGTCCTCTTGGCGAAACTGCCCCGAAAGATAGCAGATGGTAAATTCTGCCTCACGCCATGCGTCGCTCTTGTATATAAAATGAGTTTCAGGTTCCCCCGCGCGCGAAACTGGCGGTAGCTGAAAAAAGTCCCCGCATAAAATTACCTGCACACCGCCAAAAGGCTTATCGCTGTGTTTCATTGTCTTAAGCACAGTATTCACAAGATCAAGACGAAAATGATGAAGCATTGAAACTTCGTCAATGATAAGCACCTTCACTTTTTCAAATCGCTTGTAGAGGTATCCTTTTTCAAGCATAGCCTCAAGTTCGTAAGGCGACAAATGCGAGGCGATACCAATCCCTGCCCACGAGTGAATCGTTACGCCCCCCATGTGGGTTGCCGCAATACCTGTCGACGCGGTAATGCCGATATCGATGTCATGCTCGCGTAAGTACGTAATATAGCGGTTAATAAGGTGCGTTTTACCGCTTCCCGCAGGTCCAGTCACAAATACATTGCGTCCAGTTTTCAGTATTTCAAATGCTTCATCTTGGGTCATTGTGCGTTTAGTCTACCACAGAACCCTTGTCGATAAAGCTGTGTTTGAACTGAAGGTTGCATGCAGTCTATATATCAATATTTGCTGGTACGATATCGGCAAGGAAAACAGGGTCACTTACGAAAATCCTAGAGGTCTCCCTACCAGAACCCGCAACTATATCGCATATCCCATCAGCACAAGGAATATACTTGTAGCTGGTATTCCAGTTATATGTGTATGTCTGTAATTTGTCGTCTTTAATTCGAAAGTATCGCCGTGTACCAGAATAAGGAGCCTCGTCTATTACAAAAACAAGGTGATAATTTTTGTAATTAACATCAGTTCGCATTCCATCGACCCATCCATGATTAGCAAGAGTTTTTTCGTCGACGAAAACTGGTAAATCTCCTTCCTTTATCTGACGCTCTTTCAAAAAGTATTCTTTCCCGGAAAAATTAACGTCTTGGTGGAAAAAGATATCTTTTTCTGTCCTCCAAATCGCTGCCCTTACGCCCAGTGAATTACTTGTGGCGACACTCCAGTTAACATTTTTCAAAAAAAGGTGGTTCACATCGTTGAAATCGAATGATTGATCATTAGCATCACGAATAGTGTCAGTAAGTTTAATCTTTGTATTCGTAGAAGCAATAGGTATTGAAACATTACTTTGTGTTTGTCGCCATACCCAATACCCTCTCGCCACCGCTGCAACAAGGATAATTACTCCCGTCACCATTAGTATTTTTTCATACAAAAAGTATATCACAATGTAAAAAGCCCGCACAAAGTGTGGGCTTTTAAACAAGATATGCGGTTACTTATTCCACGGCATGAGCTCAAGAAGGTATGCGAGCAAGCAGTATCCAGTTGCACCCGAAAAAGTGAGTCCGGCACCGACGAGCGCCGAAAGAATTACCCAGTACGGATGCACAAAATATGCGAAGAGTACGCCAAGTAAAATAAGGAGTCCGGCGACTAGCATCACTTGGCGGATAATCGGTAGGCGGTTGCCGTTTCCCTTCACCGCAAGTCCACTGTGCTGCCACGCACTCAATCCTCCCTCTAAATTCACTACGTGTACCCCTTGGGATTCAAGAATTTCACACACTTTTTTACTGCGCATACCACTCGCGCAGTGCACATAAACAGTTCCGTACTTCTTCAGTTGATCTACCGCGCTTCCTATTTCACCAGCAGGAATATTTTCTGCTTCAGGGATAGCGCGGTCTTTGTACTCAGCCGGCTCGCGCACATCCACGAGGATCTCGTCATGATCATCGTCATGCAAAAGCTCATTCAATTTTTTTGAGCTGATATTTTCCATACTTTTTATTCTACCACACTAGCAAGCGTGGGATAGATACGCTCGGCTATTATCCCGTAACCGGCATTATTAGGATGCACTGCGTCCGACATGTACTGCGAATTCCCAAAAATCCCACCAAGTACATCAGTTACAAAAGCGGTGCGGTAGACATCTCGCAAGTTCTCAAACTCGGTATCAAAACGGTCGTTAAAAAGACCGCCACGAACCCCCAACAAAATTACTATTGCTCCGCGTGCTTGAATGTTTTCAATAAGGACTGCGAGATTTTTGTGCGTGTCAGAAAGAGGAATCTTTTTTAAGTGGTCATTTCCACCAAGCAGCAGAAGTACTACTTTAGGATTATAGTTGTCGAGCTGACTAATGCGCGCAATCCCATCCGCCGTTGTATCTCCTGCATGCCCCATGTTGATAATTGGTAGCCCAATTTTTTTAGAGAGCAAGGACACGAAGTCGTTCCCCTCTGTAGACCCAACTCCTTCAACAAGACTATCGCCAAAGGCGATGACATCCGTCCCTTTTGATGGATAATTCGTGATTGGTGTAGTACGCAAAAAATAGTAAATACTAAGCGTAACAAGCGCTACTAAAAGTACACCGAGAATTATCATTCGAAGTTTCACTTTTTTCTTAACATAAATCTTTATCGAATCCCCGTATCACAAGAAATATCAACCGAGGTCGTGGCGGTTTGCAAGTGAACAGCTACTGGCGAACAGCTTGGATGAATAGTCTCTGTTCCTGCTTCTATTTTATAAAACCCGAATGGAAGCACAACAGAGAAAGCTCCGTCACTCCCCGCCTGTGTTGTTTTAATCAACTTTCCACTTTCTGAAGAAAATACATCTATCTTTGTTTGATATGGCTTTGGTGCGCACTTTGGGTCTGGTGGCATTCGTTCTACGGGGCATATTGGTGAAAGCGTTACTCGTCCACTAATAGTGCCTATACTTCCCGAATCTTTTTTTACATCCTTAGCAACATGAAAAGTAATGCGGTAGTCGTTCGCTATAATCTTTTCTCTACTCTTTGGCGCAGGAAGAACGGTAATAATTGATACGATATGACCGTCGAACGAGTACGGCGCTTCAATTGATGACATGTTTCTCGTTTCAGATTTTGAGGCGCCTACAAGAGTGACGTTAGCTTTGAACTCTCCCTCCCAAATACACTGTACGTCCATTGGGCAACGGCTGTCCGATACAAATGAATTAACAGTGATGTTTAGATCGTCTACTTTTCCTTTTTGCCCCACACCAAGAACTACGTCACCCGTTGTTGGAATAGGTTGCGCCACCTCATCGGGGCACGCGGTAAATTCACAATTTGGGCCAGTACGACCCACAGCGCTTCCGTCAGGGCAGAGCTTTGCTTCCATCGTGCAGGCAACAGGCTGCACGTCATTATTGTTCACATTCAACAAAACTGCGCCAGCAACAAGTATGACCACCGCTGACAAAAACAAGATGAGCATTTTCCACATAACTTCATTATATCAAAAAAATTAAACTAAGTGTCTATTGTCCAAGCAACCCAACTCTGTCATAATTGAGTGATGTTCGGACTATCTCACGAAGAACTCTCAGTCTTTAAGCGACTCTCTACACCGCACAAGATACAGGACTTTCTCGACACTCTCCCTGTCAATCTCGACAAAAAAGGTGGGACATGTTTTTCTCCGAGAATGGTTCTGCAAAAAGGAAAGGCGCACTGTATTGAAGGTGCATTCATTGCTGCGGTGGCACTCTGGCTTCATGGAGAAAAACCGCTTCTCCTCGACCTCAAGGCTTTAAGCATTGATTACGACCACGTAGTGGCACTCTACAAAAAAAACGGTTACTGGGGAGCAATTAGTAAAACGAATCATCCAGTGCTCCGCTTTCGTGACCCTATTTACAAAAGCCCTCGCGAAATTGCGCTATCTTACTTCCATGAATACACGCTTCTTAAGACGGGGCAAAAAACATTGCGGAGTTATTCTCGCCCGTTTTCACTAAAACGCTTCGGGGTCAGTTGGATCACTTCAGAAAAAAGTTTGTGGGACATCGCGCAAGCGCTTGATGAGTCACCACACTTTCCCCTTGTACCAAAAGGTCACGAAAAACTTATTCGACCACTCTCTGCAATTGAACTTCGTGCAGGAAATCTTGCGGAATGGGACCACGTGGACCCAAGAACATAAATTTCATACACTAAATTATTATTTCTTTCATCGTCACACAATAGATGCTATAGCATCTATTGTGTGACGATGAAAGAAATACAAAAAATCCTCGCAAACTTTTAGTTTGCGAGGATTTTTGAGATTTTATTTTTACTTTACCTCGATTCTTGTTTAACGTGTGGTACCGGCAATATTATGCAAGCGAAGCGTGTTTTTTATTATCATTTATGATAATCTTAAAGTTGGCTAGTAGTATTTTTAACATAATTATTTTTACAAGCGAAAGGAGCAGTCATGGGCAACAGAGTTATGTCTGACGCTGAACGCAAAACATTAGAAGCATGGTTTCATAAGTTGATAAATTCGCCTGCAATACAAAATAGTTTAATAAGAAGGTGTAAAAACCCAGACCCAAACGACGGGGACACACGCCCAGAATTCAATCCCAAAATGCCTACACTGGAGCGGATTGATTCTATGATCAAAGCACTTAAATCGTAATTCGCAGTTACAACCTTCGCGCCAAAATGCGGACTGAACCTAGTCCGCATTTTTTCTTACCACAAAAGACTCTCTGCAGAAATTATCACGCAAAATACCACTAAAATCACAATTGAATAAACGAACATATCGCGCGCCCATGAAATATTGTCGCTCACATAAAAACCTATTGCCACAATTCCAAGCCACACGAGACCGAGCAAAGTCATCACAAAAAAATACGCGTAACCGGCATAGCTAAACACGGGAAGCATTAGTGTTGCGATAATAAACAGTGCGATATAGACAAGCATGTGCATCTTCGTGATACGGATACCCTTTTTCACCGGCAACACGGGAATCTTTGCTTTTGTGTAATCACTCAGCCTGTAGATAGCGATTGCAAGGGAGTGCGGTATCTGCCAAAATGCAAGGATGAAAAATAAAATGACAGCACCCATATCAACGGTATTGTTCACTGCTAAATAACCAACAACTGGAGGAACTGCCCCAGAAATACTTCCCACAATAGTTCCATACACAGAATTTCTTTTAAGCCACAGACTGTATACGATAACGTATACAAAAAGCCCCACGAGTGCAATGATACTCGTTAATAAATTTGTATAAAAAAATAAAATAAAAAAACCGAGCACTCCAAGATGTGTGGCATAGATGAGCGCGCTTCGAGGAGAAATAATTCCCTTCACGAGAGCGCGATTTTTGGTTCTTTCCATGCGCCCATCGATATCACGGTCGATGTAATTATTAAAAACACACCCTGACGCAACAACAAGAGAGAGTCCGACGAGCGTGACAAATAAAAGCAACCAATCAATAGACTTTCCTGATGCAAGAAAAAAACCAGCAATAACAGTTATGGCATTACCGCCAACTATCCCCGGCTTCGTGATGAAGTAGTAATCTTTTATCAAATTTGCTTATTATAGTTTATTCAGGTATATATCCTTCGTTTGAATTAAAAGGAGAAACTTCGGTCATATTATAATTCAAATTATACATAACCCATAGAGACCCAGCCACTAAAATAATGACGATCAATATCGTAAAAATAAAAACGATTAGGTTCCAATGTGGCTTGGATTTTTTGTGTAAATGGAGGAAGAACACTACCTGCACCAAGAGCTGAACGAGCGCGGAACCAACCACCGCAAAAACAGCAGTCTGGTTCACCATGAGATGCTTCACGACAATAAAATACGGAATGAGCGTGAGGATAATCGACAACACAAACCCGATCACATACGATCGCAGGGCTTTACGTCCCGCTTCGTATTGCTCATCAATTACTTTAAAATCGTTTATCATATCCAGGTATTTTTATATTGCACCAATTAAATACACAAACGTGAAAATAAATATCCATACAATGTCAAGGAAATGCCAGAACAAACCCAAGACTGAAATTTTTGACATTGTCGCCTCAGTAATTCCGCGGTAGAGAACCTGGATGATGAGACCTCCCATCCAAACAAGCCCTGCAGTCACATGGAGTCCATGTGTACCAACAAGCGTAAAGAATGCGGACAAGAACCCGCTTCTCTGCCAACCGTTTCCTTCGCTCACAAGCTTCGTAAACTCAGAGATCTCCATCCCCAAGAACAAAGCGCCTAGCAGAAACGTTACCAGCAACCACGCCAGAACTTTACGCTTGCTGTTGTGATGGTGCGCATAGAGAGATGCAAGTCCGTATGTAAAACTGCTTGCAAGAAGAATGAGGGTTTCCGTTAAAACAAACGGCATACTGAAAAGCTCACCCGCCGAAGGTCCACCGTATGTATTATTGCGAAGTACCGCGTACGTTGCAAAAATACTTGCAAACAAGAGTGCATCGCTCATAATGTACACCCAAAATCCAAAGAGGGATTTTGGGGTGCTGCGATGATGCTCCTTGTGGTGCGCTAGAATTTCAGTGCTCATATAATTTTAATTTCTCGCTGCTTCTATTTTTGCAATCTCTTCTGCCGACACGCGATACTCCGTATCGTAATCAAACGACCGAATCATGAGCAGAGCAACAACACCGAGCAACCCCGTCGTTGCAAGCCACCAAATGTGCCATATCAAACCAAAACCCAAAAGGAAGCTCGCGCTGGCAATATAAAGTCCCATTGCGGTATTTTTTGGCATATGAATATCCTCATAGTACAGTTTCTCGGGTTTCGCGCCGGTGCCGTACTTCATATCCCAAAATGGATGTCTCCCGTGCACCGTGGGGATGATCGCGAAATTGTAAAACGGTGGCGGTGATGATGTCGACCATTCCAGTGTCCTGCCACCCCATGGATCCCCCGTCGTGTCCATATTTTCCTTGCGATCCCTAATACTCACCACAACTTGCAATATTTGCAATACCACACCAATACCAATAATGAAAGCACCAGCGCCTGCAACATAGAGGAGAGGGTCCCAACCTGTACCCGCATCAATGTGGCTCAAACGTCTCGTCATTCCCATGAGTCCAAGTATGTACAACGGCACAAAAGTAACAAAGAACCCAACAATCCAGTGCCAAAATGCAACCTTACCAAGACGTTCATTCAACTTGAATCCAAAAATCTTTGGAAACCAATAAGTGAGCCCTGCAAAGTAGCCAAACACCACCCCACCGATGATTGTATTATGAAAATGCGCAATCAAAAATAGGCTATTGTGCAACTGGAAATCAGCAGCGGGCACCGCAAGTAAAACTCCCGTCATACCACCGAGCGTGAAGGTTACAATAAAACCAATCGTCCATAGCATCGGTGATGCAAAAATAATGCGTCCGCGAAACATTGTGAATAACCAATTAAACACCTTCACTCCCGTAGGAATTGCGATAATCATTGTCATAATTCCAAAAAATGCATTTACGTTTGCGCCTGCGCCCATCGTAAAAAAGTGATGCACCCAAACAACGAATGAAAAAAATGTTATTGCTACCGTTGCCCATATCATGGTGGTGTAGCCAAAAAGTTTTTTCTGCGAGAAAGCAGCGACCACTTCAGAAAAGATACCAAATGCAGGCAACACGAGAATATACACTTCCGGATGCCCCCATGCCCAGATGAGGTTCACATACATCATTGCATTACCGCCAAAGTCTGAGGTAAAAAAATGCATACCAATGAGGCGATCCAGAGAAAGCATGCCGAGTGTTGCCGTGAGAATTGGAAAAGAAATAATCACGAGCGCCATTGAGGAAAAAACGGTCCAAACAAACACCGGCATTCTCATAAGCGTCATTCCGGGGCAACGCATCATTAGAATAGTAACAAAGAAGTTAATGCCCGATATCAAACTCCCCGCTCCCGCAATCTGCAAAGCCCAAATATAATAATCCACTCCAACGCCTGGGCTATACAATATCCCCGAAAGTGGCGGGTATGCAAGCCATCCTGTCGCCGCAAACTCCCCCACGACGAGCGATAGGTTTACAAGCATTGCACCCGCGACGGTGAGCCAAAGGCTCAGCGAATTGAGAAACGGGTACGCAACATCACGCGCGCCAATCTGGAGCGGTACCGCCAAGTTGATCAACCCAAACATAAGCGGCATCGCAACAAAGAAAATCATGATCACGCCGTGCGCGGTAAATATCTGGTCGTAATGCTCCGGTGGCAAAAACCCCACTGAATCGCCGACGGACAAAACCTGTTGCAAGCGCATCATCGCTGCATCGGAAAATCCACGAAGAAGCATCACAAAAGCAAGAATGATATACATCACCCCAATCTTTTTGTGATCAACTGACGTGAGCCACTCTGTCCATAACCACTTCCATTTTTTGAAATAGAACAAAGCGCCGATAACGCTGAGCGCAACAACGCCCATAAAAAAAGCCGCTCCAACAACGATTGGTTCATGAGGCAACGCTGATAGTGTCAAGTTTCCAAACATAGTTATTTTAAAGAGTTTTCAAGTTATCGTGCTGAAAGAGATACGGGAGAATTATTTTTGTCCTTTGCCCTCTCTTTTCGTCCTCAAGTACGCCCGTACGAT
>MHUT01000018.1:35617-50597 GCA_001823535.1 Candidatus Yonathbacteria bacterium RIFCSPHIGHO2_02_FULL_44_14
AGACAACAAAAAAATAAAGTAGAAGATACCGATAAAGAAGACATCGAATGCTCCTCCATTCATACCCCATCCACCGCCGCCGCCTGCGTTCTCTATCCAAAGTGTAACCCCGATAATCACCGGCACCCACCACTTTGCGAAGTTGAACCAAGAGAGGAAGACTTCTTCTTTCATGCGGTAGGTGAGGAGGGAGAGGAGAAGGAGGATGGGTGGAAGAAATAGTGCGAAACTCAATGGCTCCAACACTCTCTCTATGTACCCGAGAGCACTCATGCATGATGTTTCATAACCATCATAATTGTAATTACAGTATTGAATTTGAGCTACAAAAAACAAAGATACCAACATAGCCGTCAAAACAAGGGCTGCAAACAATACATTTTTTTTCCTCATCACAATTTTAATATAAATTTAAATTAATAATCTACCCTAGCAATTCCCTTGTCCGTCACCACCTTCAGAATCCTGAGTCATTCAAATGTCTCTTTGTTTTCTTTTTCACCATCGTCGTCGTAGTCTTTATCACTCCTCTTCACATTCTTTTGAATTTTGGTAATGTTTTTCTTCGCATCATAGTGTGCCTCAATCTTCAGAGTACCCACCGTTGCTTTTTGTTCTAATTCTTTAAGATTCCCCTGTTTGTCGGTAGACCATTCATATTGTAGCGTAGTTTTCGGGATTTCACTTGTGGATACACTGTTGTAGGTGAGGGTTTGCAGTTCCAATTTTAGTTCGTGGTTTTCTTGTTTGAATTTTTTGAAAGCAAGTTTGTTGGTATTTTTTATCAGCATGTTATTCATTAATTTTATAGATTTTCTTCTCGCCAGAAGGCAACTCGTATTGGAGTTCGGTGTCAGAGAGCCATTCAGGCTTAAACCAAAATATGGGTTCGTTCGTTGTTTCTATGAGTTTTTTTTCTTTCGTAAAAAGATTGTAGAGATAAAGAAATGATTTTTTGCCTTCTCTTTTGTGTTGTTCTTTTAATTCTTGTGTTATTTCATAATCGCCTGTCCAAACCTGTCCAGGCTGAATTGGGAGATAGCCAGTATTGATATTAAGAGGAGAACCGCCCATGGCACCATCCGGGGATTCAAAGATATCAGCTTTCCAATTTTGTGTATCTATCCTAAAGTAACCATTAACATAGGCACCGTCAAAAATATCTCCCCAGAAATATCTGCTGTCGTCTGTCCACTTATCAAAACCGAAACTTCCTGCCATATTTGGATACTGTGCAAATGTTGATTTTGCCGACAAAACAAAGACATCTTCCATGGTTTTTAGGTCTTTAATGACGAGTGCGTAGTCATCTTTACCGAGATAACCTTTTTCTAAGATGATGTATTTTTCTGAGGGGGAAACGCGAAAGTCGGATGCAAAGTATGATATAAACTCATTTTGTTTCTCAGCAAGTAAAAGAATGTTCTCCCCCACACCATTATAAACATACCTCCAGAGTTCTTCTTTATATCCAATACTTTGCTTAGGAGTATTAGGATTATAGTTAAATTGTCTTACTATATACACACCGCATTTATGAGTTTCTATTGGGCGATAATTTATGCGTACATTCTTTATTTCAAAAGATTGTATCGATTTCTTGTCTAATTTATTTTTTACATCTATAGCTAGAATACCGCCATTCTCACCTGTTTTTTCTTTAATATTATATCCTGCTATTTCATTTTCTTCCAAACACCCATTGGGGGGCAATTCTTTTTGTGTAACCTGCTTTTGATTGTCAACTGGCTGACTAACTGGTTTTTTTGAAAAAACAAAGTAAACCCAGCTTGCTACAGTTGCAAACAAAGCGATAACAATAATACTCAAAATTAAAGTTTTTTTGTTCATAATGTTAAAATTCAAATCCCAACACCCCCGACGCAGTGGTCAGTTTAATAATCACCAGCCCGGATAGGGTTTGTTTGGTTTCTTTTTCACCATTCTTTTCAATTTTTACCTCTGTTTCATTTTTCTCACGACCGTATTTCACTTTGATTTTGAATGTATTTTTTACCTCCAGTTTTTGTTCAAGTTCTTTGATTTCTCCCGTCTTTTTGTCTATCGACCACTCGTATTTCAATTCTGTTTTGGGAAATTTGCTAATTGGAACATTGTTGTATTGAACGAACTTTAATTCTGCTTTGATTTCTTTGCCTTCCTGTTTAATCTTGGAGAAGGCAAGTTTAATGGTGTTTCCCGCTTCGTCATTGATTTGGTAGATTGCTTCTTTGCCTTGTTGAGCAGATGAAACGGCGGGATTTACGGTAGTGTTGTCCGTTCCCTGAATACCCAACTCTTGAAGAATTGGGTTAAAAGAGATTTTTACCTCCGGAGGAATTTCATCAGACAGCCGAGTGACGGTGTTGGTGGCATTTGTTGAATCAAAATTGATATTGTATGTGGCAGTGTATCCGGGAGCCGTTTCGGAATGAAACTCCTGACCTTGAGCGTTCCCCGCCGCGTCACAGGATGATGACCAAAGGCCGTAACTGCCTGCACCAGTGCCAATAACCTCCACTCGATATTGACCTTCAATGGGATCTAAAATTTGAATAAGTTTATTTTTGTCGAGAGCAACTGGGGTGTCGCCAAGCGGATCGTCAAAACCGTCTTGGAAATACGCGCCATTGGGAATTTCTTCGTAGTTAGTCCCATTCTTATCCTTCCCAAGCTTCCTACCTTGAGGATCAGTTAGGAAAAGTTCTGCAGGTGAACCCAAAGTAAGGTTCATGGAGCTTTGCGCGATACCGTCGCCTTTTTTGTAAATTCTCAAACCGTCAAACCCGTTTTCATACCCTCTAACTTTGTCGGCGCTGTTCGTAGTGTCATTTAATGTTTTGGTGTTGTACCAAGCAGGGTCTTTAACTCCATAGTTTGTTGCGAGTTTGTTGTCGATGACCATAAAATGGGTGCGCAAAATGCCACCTCTTCCACTGTTTTGTTTGGCAATTACCGGTTGATTATTAGTAAGTTTTTGATCTAAGAGAGCATAATTATTTATTGTGTTATTCGTTTTTTCGTACTTGATTTTGTAGCCTGTGTATCTTGAAACCGCATCCCAGTTTATGTCTCCATTTTTGTAACCACTGGGTTCGCTTTGAAGCCAGTGGTTCATTTCTTTGGGGTTTACGTCGCCCCCTTGAGCTTGAGTGACATCATAGTATCGAGCAACCATAACGGCGGATGCAAGAGCGCAACCGCAGCGAGCTATCGTAGCGTTAGTATTTTTTGCGCAAGGATACGTTCCTATGCCACCGTCTGCATAATCTAAAACAGCCCAACCATCTGTGGCTTCATCCGACGGATAATTTGACCTCACCTGCGTATACAACGGCACCAGCTTCACCTCGAAATCCATATTCCCCACCGTGCCAAACTCCTGCCATGCGCCTGCATTCCCTTTGTGGTCCACCGCTCGCGCGCGCCAGTGGTAGGTGCCTTCGGGGATGAGGTTTTTGACAGTGGTGGTACTGGAACCTGAAGCAACAAAATCGCTTCCCAAGAGCGTAGTGCCGTCAAATGGTTGAGTTGCTCCTTTAAATTCCACTTGCAGTTTCACTTGATCGTTATCGGGATCAGTGAGGGTTGCTTTGAAGGTCACAGTTGGTTCGCCGGTGATGCCACCTTCAAAAATGGCGGTGATGCCGTCCGATTTGAGCTGTCCGAAACTGGAAATTGTCGGTGATTGATTGACGGGAATTTTCCAGCCATCTTGCATCACCCAAGGCAAATCGTCTTGTTTTCCGGAAAATACGTACGGCAGATCGCAAAATTTATCTGCATTTATATCGTCGCATCCTTCATTTGGCTCATCATAATTGCTCCAGTAATTTCCTCCGATTGGTTTCGGTAGGCTCAATATATTTGTTGAAGCATCACTCACCGTTGCCTGTGTTTGGTTTTCGATAAAATTATTGTGATATACCTGATTTCCGCTTGACGGAGAAAGAAGTTTAATTCCCGCGTTTTGACTATCTCTGATTATGCTGTCATGCACGATATTATTGGAAGAATTAAACAAGAGCATGCCTTGAAAGGTATTCGCAACCGCGCTCAATGCAAAATCATTACCGTTTGAGTCAAAGAGTAGAATTCCTTGGTACGCATCAGAAACACTGTTTGATATGAAGTTGTTGTTATTGGAACTAAAAAGAAGGATGCCTTGATGCCCGGAGGCGATCGTGCGGGTATTCAAGGCGATCGCATTGTTTTGAAAAATATTACCGTGAGAATTATAAAGTACAAATCCCTGATGTCGACTGAACGAAAAAATGAGGAGCGACACAGTATTCCCTGTTGTGGTATTGGTGCCGGAGTTAGAAAACACGATTGCCTGATTATCATTGTTGATAAAATTGTTGTTCTCGATACGATTACTGCTTGAATTATACACGCTAATCCCGTAAGAAAAATTCTCAATGCGCAGATTTTTAATTACAACACCCGACCTGCCGTTAAGATAGACTCCCGATCCGGTATGTGAACCGAAAACGGTGAAATTATTTCCGTTTAGTATAATATTATTTGAATCAATTTCTATGGTTTCTGAAATATTTTGCGTTAAGGTGCAAACTTTTGCGAGATTGTCCCAAAAGCCGAAAGAGGCGCAATCTCCACCCGTCGCATCATCGCGAATAAATTTTGTGCTTTTGATCGGCTGAATGAAAACAACATGTGGCGTTACAATATTTTGCACATATGAATAGCGCCCGGTTTCATCAGCGGTAAATTCAGTCAGGTTGCGATAGCTGTCCTCATATTTGTAATATGTGGTTTCCGTAGAAAGCCCTCCAATTGTTATCGTTGTTGAAGTTGCCGTTGGGACAGTCGCGCGCAGAACCAAGGTTATGATCTTTGGAACCGATTCAAGTCGTATGCTTATCGATTCAGAACTTTCCAAAACAATGTTCAAGTAGTCGCTGTCAACGACTTCAAAGTGAGTGCCTTCGCCGGCAACCACGCCGTTCAACAACAGCTCGCCTGCGTGTGTTTTTTGCATTGGTGTCATAAACAAAAAAACAGTGACTATTAAAACAATGATCCAAAACCGCGCGTCTTTTGTTTTAATAATCTGATTCATATATTGGACTGCATTCCCATTTCTGGCATCGCAGTCGGCTCTGATAATGATGGCGATGCTTTCGTTGGTGCCATAAACTTCATTATTATTTTACCATATAAGCCATCTTCGGCTGACGAATAATACGCAACTACATTATTCTTGCTCTTCTCTGCGAGTTTGTTGTATTCATAAAGGCTTAGAGTATTTGGAGATTGACGAACTTGCTGTACCCACTGATCAAACTCCTCCTGCGAGCTTGCTTTCGCAACAAACTTCATCCCCGAGAATCCCGCACCGCTGTAATTTGCGGACAAGCCGGCGTACTCACCCTCCCCTATTGCCATAATGTGAAGCTTGGTATCCATTCCAGCCATCGCATATATCTGCCCTGCGAGTTGCGGGATCCAAAATGAATTCATCGGCGCATCGGCGGTTATTCTAAAATTGACCGGGGTGTATTTTGGAAACTGTACAAAATTCACCGTGGCAATATTTTGCTCCGGATAAATAAAGAGCCACTTCCAATCGAGCGCAACCACTTGAATCGTAATCGGCTGAACATTTGAAAGAAGCGGTTTAAACGGGTCTAGGTCATGACTGCTTTTCCATGTTATGGTTCCGAGCGTAATAATGATGATTGTCGGAATAGTCCACCAAATTATTTCCAGTGCTTTATTACTTTGCCAATCGGGCGTATATTTTGCCTTTGTGTTGCTTGCCCTGTATCTCCATGCAAAAACAGCAAGGAGAATAAATACCGGGATGACCACAATGAGCATGAGAAGCGTAGCCGTAATAATGAGATTTCGCTCTGCGAGTGCCATAATCCCCTTTGGATTAAAAACGCCCATATTATTACTACTGATGTAAACAGCAAAAAATGAGACGAGCCCTAGGGCTGCAACCATCAAAATCGCACGCATAATCTTTTTCATCGTATGCATTCATTTTAGCATAAGCGCACTCAATGAGCACAAATTGACAAAAACACCAAGTCCGACTTAGACGGACTCGGTGTTTTTTGATTTGCTGGCAGCCTTGGAGGATATTCGCACACTACACGAAAATAGGGACTCTGATTTTTTACACATAATGCGTCTCGTGCGCCACGTTACCCAGATGTGTACAAGGCCTAACCAGAAGGAGAGTCCTCTTCATTAGAGACATCTTTTTGCTCGCTAGGCAATGCCTTAGTGAGTTGTGTATACAGGTGGATTAAACGAAAAGTCATTTCACTCGCTTCAGCAAGTGAAAGTGTCTCACCGGATTCTTCCCGATAAATTTCTATAAACTCATGTAGGTCAGCTTCACTCAATCTCATGATCGTCTAATGCTAGGGAAATTCAGGTTCGAAACATAGACGAGAGTTTTTGACAGAGAGGCAAACTGTCACTGCAAACTTAACCGGCGCAACAAAAAGTTATTTCTTATTCAGCGACGCCGGAATAAAACCATTCTGTTCGAGGACATGCATGACGCCACGCAAAAGATAATTATTCGCAAACCCAATGGTATAAATTCTTCCGCCCTTTTTAAGGGGGATTAGCATGTGTTTTTCCTTAAGCTTTCCGATAATCCTCGACCGTTGAACTGAAGATTCCTTCCCAATAATACTTTCAAGGCTGCTCGACTTGATACACATATCGGGGTCTTTCACGACCGCATTCAGTATTGCAAATTCTCGTTTGGTGATGTGTTCACGTTCGAGGGCAAATGCCAATACTGGAAGTAGAATATGAGGGGTCATGTACGACAGATCGAGCAACTTATCGATCTTCTCGATTTCGTTCTTCAAACCATCAAGCACATAGAAGCACCACGCGAGAGTTTTGTCTCGTTCCCCTGAGTCCGCCAATGCGAGCATCTCATAATACTTATCACGGTCCATACAAAAGATCGCCGTGGGGTTCAAGATACGACCGCTCTTCACCTGAAATCCCTGCTTGATCAAAAGCGCATAGGTGAACATTCTGATCAAACGACCATTACCATTATCAAATGGATGAATCCATGCCATACGATGGTGTGCAAGCGCGGTGGCAAGCAAATGATATTGAGTAGCTGTTTGATCGTTAACAAACGCCAGTAGCTCGTCAAAATACTCAGGGACTTTTACCGGAGCAGGTGGCACATGCGATGATCCACTAATGGAAACATCGACTGGTCGCAATTCTCCTGGGTACCGTGACCCCTCACCACTAGGAGGCGGCGTAAGGCCATCAACAAGTATCTGGTGAATTTGGGAAATGAGCGCACGATCAAAAGTGGTTTTCTTGTTTACGTGTTCTTCAATAAAATCAATAGCGCGCTCGATGTTGTAGATTTCCTTGAGGCCTTCGTCCCCTGCTTTCTTCGAGGGGTCTTCAATGATCTTTTCCACGAACTCGGCCAAGGTTGTATTGTTGCCTTCAATACGGGCAGAACCAAGACTTTCAAATATCTGAAAAATATCTTTCAGCTGGAAAAAGATGTACGGTGGAACGGGGCCACCGAGCTTTTTTACACGAAGTTTTTCAAGCTCAATAATGACGCCGGCAAGCGGAGACCCCCAATCCGGGTCGTAGAGACGGAGAGGTATTTCTTTGTGGACTTTTTTATTTACCGAATTCATTTTGCTTATTTATCACATTAAAGCATATTCCCTATATTATGCAAGATATTACAACACCAAGAAAGATGCATTATTTAACAACCCGGTAAGAATTATATACCCATTGGGTGAGATGCTTTTAACATCGGGTTCGAGTCCTAGACAGCCCTTCTTCAAATTTGCCAAGAAGGCAAATTTACAATCCATAAAAAATCCTTTCTTTTCTTTAGTTTATTGGAAATTTAGAGTTGTGTGCTAAATTTCCAGGACAGCTGCGAGACCTGGATTCGAACCAAGATAACATCCTCCAGAGGGCCTATTCCACATTTTTCTATTCAAAGCTGCGAGACCTGGATTCGAACCAAGATACTCGCCTCCAGAGGGCGATGTCCTACCATTAGACGATCTCGCAGCTTTGCCTACAAAAATAAGTGGAATTTCTTTCTTGCGAAAGAATCGGATGAAAAGCAAAGCAGATTGCTTTTCATTCCCGCCACTAGACGATCTCGCAATATTCCTCATTCCCCACCACCGGCATTTTCGCAAATTACAGCGCCATTCGGCAATGTAGAGTCACAATACCCCAAAATCGCCTGTTTTTCAAGCAACGAACACTCTATTGAGACATTTTAGGGTTTTGTGTTATGATTTGCACTGTTCTTTAAATCGAAAGGAAAGTAATGGCACGAATAATATTCGTACTTATTATAGCAGGCATATGCTTTGGTGTTTTTTTTGAAAAACCCAAGGAATCGCCGGAGTTACCAAAAAAGGAAGTGCTTAGGGCTCCGACAAAATGGGAGGTGGCTATGCAAAGAGCATTGCCAAAAATTATAAATAACTACAAAGAGGATGTCGAGGAGGCTGGGCGGAAGTTTAATGTTAACCCCGACATCATCGTAGCTATTCTTGTAGTAGAGAGTATGGGAGACCCTTATGCTCTCTCATCAAAAGGAGCTCGTGGGTGCATGCAGACACTTCCTTCAACAGATGTTGAAATAAACATGCAAGGACATGACAGCTTTGACTGCCCTACAAGCATTATGAAAGGTACAAAATATCTCACAGTGCTTCGTGGTAGATATGGGCTTACTGACCCCTATCAAGCAATCGTCGCATATTCGGATGGTCCTACTCGGGTAAAAAATTACACAGAGGAAGAAATCTTGAATAAGTCCTATCTTTGGAAAATTAGAGCTGTTATGAGAAAAATTCCTGAAGGTACGTTTTTGTAACCATGAGTCATGTTCGCTTCGCGAACATGACTCATTTTTTATTTCCGCATCAGGTACATGTCCTGACTAAAGCCACCAACCCCAACAGACTCGGCGAGTGGGTCGCGAGCGAAGATGAGTTCATAAGGGCGACAACTGTTACAACCGCCATCTCTGGTTACCACATCATACGCGCCTTGTGGGCAAACGAAAGTCTTGTCTGGTCCTTCACGTTTTGCGATATCACGCGCTTCTTTTACCTTCATTGCAACCTCAAGCACGTCACGGCGAGCGATATCAATATCTGGCAACTCTTTCTCGGTAAGCTTATCACTTTCCAAATACCAATAGCTTGCTTTGGTTACTTTACGCTTTTGGAGCGCGTTGCAAAGAAGCAGGTAAATAGGAAGCTGAAGCGAACCGTCTTTTTCCTCAACCTTGCCCGTCTTAAAATCTACGATGTGGAGCGAATCCGTTTCAGGCAAATACTCTATCCAGTCCACGAGTCCGTTTAAGATAATATTGTGCTCCTCGCTCAAATAAAAGTTGCAGGGCATTGTGTCGCGTTTGAGCTTTATGCATTTGTTTATGAGGAAGCGCGGGTCGCCAGTGACTTTTTCAAGCATCACTGTACCGCGTGCTTTAAATTCCCGCTCTTCAGTGTCACTGGTAAACCCTCCTTTTTTGCCAGTAACTTTTTTCCACTCCGATTCATAGAGCGCAAACAAATCCCTGTCCATGCGCGTGTCTGCGGGAAACTCGGCAAGCCCTTCGAGCACCTCATGCACCGCAACACCGAGTGACATATGCGGATTAACAATAGAAACTTTGTGACCTGTGCGTGGGTCCTTGTACATATTGTGCAAATAATAAGAGCGGGGACACTTGATAAAGTCCCCCATCGACGAATGCGATACCCACACTGCTGTATATTTATCAACCATGGTTAATTTCCTTATTAAATACGGTCCGTGACACCTTGAAGCACCACTGGAATCTCCAGAGCATCGTCGTGCTCTGGAAGACCTGACGGATTATCCTTGCGCAGTATCAGAGCCCCTTTATTACTATATGCATTTTTGTCTACAGTAAAATTAAGCGTTGCTTTGAACGGCACAAAATCCGTCGTCATCCAGTCGCTTTCTGCTTGTGCAATACCCTGCGCGATTATTAGTCCGTCCCAGTTAGTAAGTATGACCGGAAAACTTGCTTCAAAAAACCAAGTTCCGCGCGCTTCTCCGGTGATAGTGAGCGGACTTTGTATAACTTGATTTGGACGAGGATTAGCAAGACGAATGAAATCCATTTTTTCAAGCTCGTTGCCGACGCTTTCTGTAAATGTTTCCTTGCTGTGTCGACACTGTCGGGGATAGCTTTCCATAACAGGATTTCCCGCTGTCACGCATTCTTCAAAATTTGTTACGACGACTGGTTTAGTATTGCATGTTAACTCCCATACAATACCAGATCCTGCAATAACAATAATTATGGCGATAATAATAAGTGTTTTTTTCATGATTCTACTTTTGCTAAGCCCCGCCCCTTAATAAATTACTTTGACTGCTTATTTCGCGCTATCGTGGCTTTGATGAATGCGTTAAAAATTGGGTGCGGACTTAGGGGACGGGCTTCAAACTCGGGATGAAACTGCGTGCCGAGGAAAAATGGGTGCACGCTCGCGGGAAGCTCGGAAATCTCCATAAGTAGCCCGTCGGGCGACTTGCCCGAGAACACAAGGCCTTTCTCCTCGAGCGCGCCAACATATTCTGGATTAACCTCAAAGCGATGACGGTGGCGCTCAACAATCAAGTCCCTACCGTACGCGGCGCGCGCAATGGTCCCCTTCTTAAGTACAGCGGGATACGCGCCGAGGCGCATACTGCCGCCCAGGTTTCCTTTTTCAATATTTTCCTTTTGTCCTTCCATTATATCGATGATGATGTGTTTTGACTTTGGATCAATCTCTCGCGAAGTCGCGTCCTTAAAACCCAAAACATTCCGCGCATACTCAATGACCGCAAGTTGCATACCATAACAAATACCAAAGTACGGAATCTTGTGTTCACGCGCGAAGCGGATAACATTGAGCTTGCCCTCTACACCGCGAGAGCCAAAACCGCCAGGCACAAGAATGCCATCAAATCCAATAAGTTCCGTAAGTGGCGGGTTCTTTCCTTCAAATGTTGCCGAGGAAAGCCACACGAGCCTTGCTTTTTTCCCTTGAGCGATTGCCGAATATTTAAGTGCTTCAATGATGGACAGGTAGGAGTCGGCAAGGACGTAGTCCCCCGTATCAAAATATTTTCCTACCACCGCAATGCGTACTTCATCTTTAACCTTTCCTGCTTTTCGCGCAAACGCCTCCCATTCTTTCCATTTCTCGTTACTACCGCGTGATTTGAGTTTAAGGCGTTTCAATATCTTTTCACCAAGTCTATCTTTTTCAAAATTACCAGGGATATCGTAAATACTATCCACATCGGGCGCAGAAATAACACCATCGGGGAGCATATTGCAAAATAGCGCAAGTTTTTCTTTACGTTTTACGTCTAGTGCCATATCACTACGCGCAATGATAAAATCCGGCTGGATTCCTGCACTGTTGAGGGCGCGCACGGCGTGCTGAGTTGGTTTTGTTTTCATTTCACCAATTTTGGAAGGTGTCGGCAGGTAGCTCACAATGGCAAAAAGCACATCGTCTGGATTTTTGATTTTAAGCATTCTCGCTGTCTCAAGGAAAAGAATGTTCTCGTACTCACCCACAGTACCACCTACTTCAATGACTACGATCTCGGCATTTGCTTTATCCACCGCGTGATTGATGCGGTCAATAACCTCGTAAGGAATATGCGGAACCACTTGTACGCACTTGCCCTTGTACGCGAGAGCTCGCTCTTTTTCAATGACGGACAAATACACACGCCCGGTCGTCATGTAGTTGTCACAAGTAAGCGAGGTATCAAGAAAACGTTCATAGTTGCCCATGTCCTGATCGGTCTCATCTCCATCTTTGAGAACAAACACTTCTCCGTGCTCGGTGGGGTTCATCGTGCCTGCGTCCACGTTTACATACGGATCAATCTTCATCGCGGTAACCCGGTATCCGTGGGACTGCAAAATCTTGCCGATAGAAGAAGTGGTAACACCTTTGCCGACTCCGGAAATCACGCCTCCTACCACAAAAATATACTTGCGTGTTTTTTTCTTCATAAGGATATGTAAATTATTTTTGTAACTGCTCACGCGCCTCGTATACAAGGCGTAAACATATAGTTTTTTTTGAGCCGTACTTTGATACGGTGAAAAAAACTACTTGTTTACAACGCGGTAGACGAGGATGTGTGAGCAGTTACTCATTTTGATGTTAAATATTTTCTAACCGCTAAATAACTTGAAACAGCACCTAGCGCTATTCCTGAAAGTACGATGATGAGGAATATTTGTACAAAGTTTGCAACAAAGTAATGCAACAAATCAACACCCCCGTAAAATACCTGGGTGGTATTTTTGAGCCAGTATGTAATCGGGTAAAATAAAATGAGAGTAAGGAACGCAGACACGAGACCATAGAGAATACCTTCGACGACAAACGGTCCGCGAATATATTCATTGCTTCCACCCACGAGACGCATGACTCCAATCTCATCACGCGCAATAAAGATAGCGAGGCGGATAGTATTAAACGTGATCAAAATGGAAATACCAATCATTATCGCGGTGATAATGCTGCCAAACTTTTTCACTCCCACAATAAGTTTTGAAAGACTTTCGATTGAATCTTTGTTGTCCTCATAGTTCACTTTGCTTACGATTGAAAGAGTGCTTCCCGTAGAGAGCTCGGATTTATTTGAAAGAAAGTTTGCAATACCTACGTACTGTGAAGGCTCACGTGCTTTCACGGCGAGTGTGGCAGGAAGTGGATTATTACCGATTTCATCAAGTGCTTGAATAATACGATGATCGTTTTCGTGACGTGTACGAAAATTTTCAAGTACTTGTTCACGCGAAGTGTAAACAACCGTCTTTACTTCTGGTAAAGTTTCAAGTTGTTTTTTCAAATCCATAATTGCAGATTCCGATGCCTTTGTATCAATATAAATATTGATATCGATCTTATCTTGAAGATCCTTGAGTGTGGTGCCGAGAAATGCAGTAATGAGGAGCGTCGATGCAATCATAGATAGGGCTATAATCATCACGAAAACAGCGGAAAGCGAAACACTGCCGTTTCGCCAAAAACTGATAAATCCTGCTTTTATGATTCGCTTAAGAGTTGTCCAGAGCATCGTTGATTTTTAAGAAGCAAGGCGACTATAAAAATCACCACCCAGCTCCTTCTTTTTTTATCTAACTACTAAATAGTAACACGACCAGCATCGTAATGCGAAACAATAATTCTATAAGTGTCTGAAGGGGCTGGGCCTTGTAACTTATAGTCGGCTTCGCCGCTTTAATTTACAAGGCATATTTCCCCATGGAGTCGTCCCGCGTAATCCTGCCATGGTCCATGGTAATTACTCGCTTTCCGAGTGCCTCCACGACACCCTTGTTGTGTGTAGTCAAAATAACTGTGGTACCCATATCATTGATTTTTTTTAATATTTGGACGATTTCGTAGGTGTTAATGGGGTCGAGGTTACCCGTGGGTTCGTCGGCAATGATGAGGTCTGGGTGGTTGACAATAGCGCGCGCAATGGCAACACGCTGAAGCTCCCCTCCAGAAAGTTGGCGAGGAAAGTTCCACATTTTTTTAGTGAGGTCCACGAGCTCAAGCACGTGGGGCACATCGGAAGCGATTTCTTCATCTGACTTGCCCGCAACTTCCATTGCAAAGGCCACGTTTTCGTAGGCAGTTTTATTTGGAAGAAGACGAAAATCCTGAAAGATGACACCGATGCGACGACGGAGCTTTGGTACGTCCTTTGCCTTTATTTTTTTTAGGTTAACAGAGTCAAAAGACACGCTCCCGCTCGTAGGGTGGTCCTCCCCCAAAAGAAGCTTCACAAGTGTCGTCTTGCCCGCACCAGAGTGCCCAACAATTGATACAAACTCTCCTTGCTTTACCGAGAGGGTTACAGCATCAAGTGCAGTGGTCCCGTCAGGATAGGTCTTTGAAACACTGTCGAAATAAATCATAGGTCAATTTTAGCAAATTTTTGTACTAGTGGGAAATGTTGCTCTATAAATCTTTTTCTGCTTCAATGAATTCCATTATCTCGCCATCTTCAAGCACCGCGTCAACATTTGAAGTCTCCACATTTGTGCGATGATCCTTTACCATTTTGTATGGATGAAGCACGTAAGAGCGAATCTGGTTCCCCCACTCTATTTCAGTTGTCTTACTGATATACATTCCGCTCTCTGTCGCCTTGCGCTGGTCATCCTGCATTTTAAAAAGTTTGCCTTTCAAAATCTGGACGGCTTTTTCGCGGTTTTGTTCCTGCGAACGCTCAGTCTCCACGTGCACAGCAATGCCCGTGGGAATATGCACCACGCGCACGGCGGTTTCGCGCTTGTTCACATTTTGCCCGCCAGGGCCTGATGAACGACTAAACTCAATTCTGATATCGTCCGAGGGAATAACGATCTCATTATTAGCATTGTCTTTGAAATCTGGGATAACCTCGACCATCGAGAATGACGTATGACGAAGCTGTTTTGCATTGAACGGCGAAATGCGCACAAGACGATGCACACCGGATTCGTTCTTGAGCATTCCGTACGCATTCTTGCTGTGAATTTCGAGGGTAATGTTGCGGTAACCGCCGTGGTCATTTTTGTTCTCATGAAGAAGCTTCACTTCAAAATTTTGCTTTTCAAAAAATTTAAGATACATGTTGAGGAGCATGCTCGAAAAATCCTCAGCGTCATCCCCGCCCGCTCCCGAGAATATGGTCATCACCGCGTTCCCTCGATCGTATTTGCCTACCCCTGCAAGCTTTTCTTTTAACTCGGAGATTTCCCTGATGACCGCCTGTGCGTGTGTTTTGTCAGACCAAAAATCACCTGACACCATCTCGGCTTCGAGCGCAACAATTTTTGCTTGCATTTCCTCTTTTGTCATTTCGTATAGAGTATAACAGAAAAGTGCGCGAACTCGACTTTGTCGAA
>MHUT01000018.1:50607-53253 GCA_001823535.1 Candidatus Yonathbacteria bacterium RIFCSPHIGHO2_02_FULL_44_14
CATGTTTACAAACCTTCCGTCTATGCGGGAGCCGATGTCCGGGATTGAACCGGAGACCTCGTCCTTACCAAGGACGCACTCTACCAACTGAGCTACATCGGCTTATATTCTATTCTCACATCTCACAATAACGATAATCGCAGTGTTTCTGCCGACCTACAAAAGTTTATGGCTGAGCCACGAACAAGCTTGTTCGGCTACATCGGCCTATATGATTTTCTTTCAGCACCCCGACACGATACACTATTTAGCTTACTTTTTCAATAAAAATCAAAAAGAGCCCGATGCAACAGCGCCGAGCTCTTTTTGATTTTGCGCGGTCGATGGGACTTGAACCCACGACCTCCCGCGTGACAGGCGGGCGCTCTAACCAGCTGAGCTACGACCGCAAATTTAACACTCGCGCATTCTAACAGGAAACAGTCCGCAAAACAAACCTGCGGGTGTCGACGGTTTAACGACGGGAGGGTCGGTCACGAATCACTAAGTATTTTGTTTCGATTACTCACAAAATACAAAGTGTTCGCTACCCCGGCTCGTGATTTTTGAGTACAAAAATATCACTGCGCCTTTCGATCCTGATTTTTGCACTCCAAAAATCATGTCATAAAATTTTAAAAACAAAGTTTTGTTAAATTTATGACCTCCACGCAAGCAAAGCAGTTTGCTTGCTCGTCGACACCAGAAAAACCCGTAAACGAGTTTTTCTGGTGTCGACGGGAGGGATCGAACCTCCGACCTCATCTTTATGAGTGATGTGCTCTAACCAACTGAGCTACGCCGACATATTTTGATAACAACTGACAGGTGACATTTGACATAACACCACAAATCCACAATACACAATTTAATCCCGATTTGCAAAACATCCAGTTCCTCTAGAAAGAACTGGATGTTTTGCTTCTCGTGTTGCGGGGGCCCGAATCGAACGGGCGTCTTCAGGTTATGAGCCTGATGAGATACCGCTTCTCTACCCCGCTATCTATGAGTGCAACTATACCACCTTCCTCAAATTTTGCAATGGGTGGGCGCGTAGCGCCCACCCATTCCCCTGTCAGTTGTTCCCCATGTTCCAAGTGTTCCCTAAAGGTACCCCAACTCCTTAAAGGCCTTCTCAAACTTTGTAATCGCATCTCGCGCACTCTTTTTTGACAGATCCATATCAATCGCCCCTCCGTGAGCAATCTGATTACGAAGCTTGTGCGCTGCCCAAATATCGTCATAGGAAGCTATTTTTGTAGGGCTCATTGTTTTCAATTTCTCGGCAACTGTCTCTCCTGTGTATCCTTGATCCTCAAGAATCTCATCGAGAATATTATCGGCTTCAAGAATCGCAAGTTTCCATTCTGCCGGACTCTCGGAATTAACATGATCCAGTATTACTTGCCATTGGGTAAATTTTTCTTTTGCGGCTACCTCTTCAAGATGAATCGGTTCATATTTTTCTTGCTCTTTGTGGTGAATTTCTCGAATTTTTAATGTCGCCCAAAAACTACCTGCAAGAAACAAAATTCCAAGCACTGCGAGTGAGCTGTGCAGGGAGAGGAAGAAGTTTTGAATCGTTACGGGGTCTACTTTACCCAATAATAGCGCTAATAAAATAGCAGGTGCCTCCCCTGAAGCAACCGTACTGAAAGTTATTGGAGTAATGTTGGTACTCACATAAACAAGGAGGACAATACCTAGAAATATTGCGCCGTCCCGAATTGCGGTATCTTCTACGGGGGTCTCTTTCATACACTAATAATAGTAAATTCGCGGGCTTTTTCAAAATCCCTTCCTGCCGCGAATAGCGCGTCTTCGGCAAAATGCGGAGCGATAAACTGAACACCAAGCGGAAGTTTTGAACCGCCCTCCTCTACAAAACCGGATGGAATTGATATGGCCGGTACCCCTGCAATATTCACGGGAACAGTAAAAATATCCGCGAGGTACATTTGAAGGGGATCACTCGTTTTTTCGCCGGTCTTAAACGCTGGGGTTGGCGTTGTCGGCGTTGCGATAATATCCACGCTTTTAAATGCTTCTTCGAGATCTTTTTTGAACATTTCACGCACGGCACACGCGCGGCTATAGTATGCATCATAATATCCAGACGAAAGCACGAAAGTGCCGAGCAATATGCGCCGGCGCACTTCACGTCCAAACCCCTCTCCGCGCGAGCGCATGTAGTCCTCAAGGAGATTTGAACCACCTGAATGATAGCCGTATCGCATGCCGTCTAGGCGCGCGAGATTTGAAGAAACTTCAGCAGGCATTAAAATATAATAAACAGAAAGTCCGTGCGCAAGTGAAGGCAAGGAGATTTCGCGCACTTCATATCCTGCTTTCTTCATCTGCTCAATTGACTCCTCAAAGTTTTTCAAGACACGCGGATCTACCCCTTCTGCGCGCACAAACTCCGTCGGCACGCCAACAATCTTCGGTTTCTTGAAATCTTTTCGAGGGAAATCATCAGGGTACGAAGTACTGTCCATCGGATCGTGCCCTTTTATACAATTAAAAATAATTTCTGCATCTTCTACTGTTTTTGCAAACGGCCCCGCTTGATCGAGAGAGCTCGCCATAGCAATGAGCCCAGAACGCGACACGTTGCCATAAGTAGGCTTGAGTCCTACAACACCGCAAAACGCCGCAGGTTGGCGG
>MHUT01000018.1:53309-137291 GCA_001823535.1 Candidatus Yonathbacteria bacterium RIFCSPHIGHO2_02_FULL_44_14
ACCCCCTGGCACGCGGGTTTCGTCGTGGGGATTTTTTGTCGCTCCGAATGCCGAATTCTCAGTCGAGCCCCCCATCGCAAATTCATCCATATTCGTACGACCAATGAACACCGCCCCGGCATCACGAAGTTTTTTGGTCACGAAAGCATCATAGGTCGCAACATAATTTTCGAGCATTTTTGATGATGCACTTGCTATCCTTCCCTTAATTAAGATATTATCCTTCATTGCAAACGGAATCCCGGTAAGCAGTGTAGCCCTCCCTTCGGTGATCATATTTTGTGAAACTTCTGCTTGCACACGCACATCAGAAAAAATCTCGAGGTACGCGTTGAGGCCGCGAGTTGCCTCTGCCTCTTTGAGTACGGCTTCCAAAAGTTCAAGTACGCTCATTTTTTTATTAATGAGGAGTTCATGCGCCTGTTTGATAGTGAGATTTTTAATATCCATGACTTAAAGAATCTTTTTTACAAACACGCGATTGCCTTCACGCTTTGGCGCCTGAGAAAGAATGTCCTCAGTAAAGGCTCCTGGCATGTGCGGTTCGCCGTCTGGGCGCATAACATTATGAAGCTCTCCCGCTTCGGGTGTACCGGGCTCTGCAGCAACCTCCTTCACTTTTGACACATACGCCAAAATCTCCTCGAGGTCGTGCCGAAGGAGTTCTTTTTCACTATCTGAAACCGCTATACGGGCAAGTCCCGCGAGGTGTTCAACGTCCTTTAGTTCAATCGCCATATCCGCGAGTATATCACAACTTCAACCCTTATTTAAGCATCTTCAGAAAAGCTTTTTCATCAAGTACTGGTACGCCGAGCGACTTCGCTTTATCGTATTTCGAGCCCGGATTTTCACCGGCAACCACATAGCTTGTTTTCGATGATACGCTTTCGGCAATTTCACCTCCAAGAGCGCGAACTTTTTCTTTTGCTTCATCGCGTCCAAGTGTCGTAAGGGTTCCCGTAAGCACAAATGTTTTACCTGCGAGTTTACCTTTCGACGCTTTGCGTTGTGGGTTTACTATTTTTACTTGAGCAAGTAATCGGTCGAGGAGTGCGCTGTGGTGTTCATCGGCAAACCAATCCGCAAGCGACTGCGCCACCACCTCCCCCACCCCGTACACATTATTAAAATCCTCAAACGACGCCTCGTGAATTTTTTCAATACTGCCAAATGTTTGCGCGATATCATGTGCTGTTTCTTCACCCACATGCGGGATTGAAAGGGCGGTCAAAAATTTGCCAAGAGTGGCCGTGCGGGCATTATTGATTGCTTCAATAAAATTTTTTGCCGACAACTCTGCAAAACGAGGCAAGGAAAGCACATCGCCAATGGTCAGTGTAAATAGATCGTCAAAATTACTGATAAGCTCGGCATCAAGAAGCGCATCAATGACCTTTGGGCCACACCCGTCAATATTGAAACCTTTTTTTGATACGAAATAATAGAATTTACGACGCTTTTGCGCAAACATGTTCTTATTCACACACCGATATGCCGCTTGTCTGGGAATACGCTCTATTGCGCTCGTGGTGCCGTCGGTATCGAGGACGATCTTCGGAAACTCAAACTTTTTTTCTTTCCCATTACGCATTTCTTTTACGACTTGTACGATATCCGGGATTACATCCCCTGCTTTTTGCAAAATCACAGTGTCACCGATACGCACATCGAGGCGCGCGATCTCGTCCTCGTTGTGAAGTGTTGCGCGGGACACCACAGACCCTGAAACCGACACAGGTCGGAGATGCGCCACTGGTGTCACCACTCCAGTGCGCCCTACTTGGAGCACAATGTCTTCAATGACCGTCGTCACCTGCTCGGCAGGAAATTTGAATGCAATACCAAAGCGCGGAGCCTTGCCTGTATAGCCGAGCTTATCTTGATACTCTTTCTCATTCACCTTCACCACCACGCCGTCAATCCAGTAATCCTCTTTATCTTTTCGCTTTTGCCATTTCTCCCAAAAAGAAATCACTTCGTCGATTGTTTTACACTCTTTGAAGTGCTTGTTCACCTTGAACCCCAAATCCTGCAAAAGCGCGAGCTCTTTTGTTTGAGTTTTTGGTATCTCCCTGTCAAATGCGCTCACGTCATAAATAAAAGTATCAAGCGCGCGCGCTTTCACCACTGAGGAGTCAAGTTGGCGTATCGTTCCCGCCGCAAGATTGCGCGGATTTGCAAACGGCTCACGACTGGCTTTTGCCTCTTCCTTGTTCAGACGAACTAAAGTCGACTTTGCCATCCATACTTCGCCCTCAAAAACTCCTGATACTTTTTGGTGAAGTGAAAGTGGCACAGACTCTATCATTTTTACATTCGCAGTTACATCCTCGCCAACCGTGCCGTCACCGCGAGTAGCGGCAGTAACAAGCAATCCATTTTCATACATAAGCACCACTTTGAGTCCATCGATTTTAAGTTCACACACATACGAAGGTGTTATTTTACGGCCATATTCCTTTGCAAGCATATTTTTCACACGAGTATCAAATCCGCGCATTTCATCAGGAGAAAACGCATCATTAAACGACCATTGAGGTACCGTATGCTTTATTTTTTTAAAACCCTTGAGGGGCTCGCCAGCCACTCGCTGTGAGGGTGAGTCAAGCGTAACTAGATCGGGATACACTTCTTCGATTAGCACGAGCTCGTGTTTAAGCGCATCAAGTGCTTCTGGTGAAATCTCAGAGATGTTTTGTACGTGATAAAGATACCGATGGTGCTCTATCGTTTTACGAAGCTTCTTAAGACGTTCTTGCGCTTCGATTTTTGTTTTTGGCACCTGATAATTCATACGCTAGTAGTCAACACGGAGTCCGCGTTCAACAATACGCGGATTTGTCCCCGATGTAACAGCAGAACAGGAAACATTATATCCGCGCGCATTGATTGTCGTAAATGGGTAAGCTGCGTTCTTGGCAATTTCAACTCGCACACACCCGCCATACACATCCATCGAGATTGTTTGTGGTGTGCCAACAACAACTATTGGCCATGATGCTGCAATATTTCCAAAGCAAGTATAGTTTGCCGCAGGATGCAAGTCCCAATACATTGCGCACTCAAGACCCGTATCTGCCGCCGAAAATGCCACCTGTGCCTGTCTCCAAAATGAGGCAAAAAGAAGCTCTTTATATGTGCGGTTATATACCCCCATTCCTACGGCAAGAGCGACAGACGCCACAAGGACAGAGATGAGGAGGGCCACGCCACGATTTGCTGTGTTTGTTTTTGTGATCATAATGCCCAATTAAAAATATTTTCCGTGACGGTAATAGAACCTTGCTGTCCTCCAGTATTCCATGTCACCTTTGATTCAATCTTGACCTCTTTACCGGCGACAACTTCAGTATTTGTGACAAGCCGCTTGAATTGCGTTTTTGTCCATCCAGCAGAAGGGCTGTTTTTGTCTTGCCGATACAAACCAATAGCAGAGTCGAGATAAACATCCTGCTTAGTCGCTATGCAGGCCGAATCACAGGAAAGGAGAGACTTTTCTGCCAACCCTGATTGAAAGACAGCGTATGGATCAATAACAAAATTTGATACCCCGCCAGTAGCATTTTCCATTACCTTATCTGTCACGTCTTTATTATTGAGCATCGAGGTTTCTGCTGTTGTTCGGACACTCTCAATTCCTTCTTGCGCAAGGTTAACAGCAACCATTTGATCTCTTGCATAGTAAAGCTTATGGAGTGAGTCACCAATTATAGATATGGGACCTGTCACCGCAACGAGAAGTATCGCGATTGCTACCATCGTCTCAAGAAGAGTAAACCCGCCTAAGTTTTTCCTTGAAAAATTTTGGTAGGTATATCCATGTTTAATTTTTACAGGCTGTTTAATGATCATATAATCTCTGTGCTACTGTCGTTTGAATCTTGAACTTTGTTTGAGACGAGCTTCCTGATGCAAGCTCCCCATCAACCACAATAGTGACAACTGGCTGGAGTTTGTCATTGCCTGCACCAGTCCCGTATGGCAGGCTTCCGTTGACGAAAAACTTAAGATTAGTGATATTAATCTCGGGTGCAGTAGTGAGTGTATCAGCCACCTCTGGCGCTATTCTTCGCAAAATAGCGCCCCCACTTGAAGTATATTTTATCCGCAAACCATCTTGCCCTGTAAAATACAACGTACCGTCGCCGTTTTGGCAGTCGGCGGGAGTCGCAGTGTCAACAGCGCCACAATGATAATCCAACCCTGTCTTGATCCTGCGCGACATATCCTCAAGCGCAAGATTTAGATTATCGGTGGCAATACGCACCGCGCGCGACTTACGGTCGGCGTTTACAATACTAAGAAATGCGCTTGTTGCAATAAAGAGAACAATGGTAAATAGCCCAATTGATACAGTCATTTCAACAAGAGTAAACCCGCCTAAGTTTTTCTTTGAAAAATTTTGGCGAGTAAATCCTTTTTTTGTTTGCAATATACTCATACTATTGAATAGATACTTGCCCAGCGCGGCTTATTGTAACGATGCTGGTCTTTGTACCTTTTGTAATTGTTACCGTAGCAATACTATACACAGTGCCAGCTCCATCCTTAATGACTGCATCAACATTGGGCCGCCTAAACGTTACACTGAGCTCATTGCCTCCGCAAGGACCTCCGTCACAGCTTATAGATAAAGAGGTAATCACATTTTGCCAGTTTATCGTTTCAACAATAGGGTTGTCAGCTGTTGTATATTTCCCGTCAGGCGCTGCATCCCTGTCTGCAAAAAGTAGAATTTGATTTGGCGTTGACTGCTTCAAGTATACTCCGTATGGAATTGTAAACGAAGCACCCTCGCCTTTCACCCCTACACCGTACACCTGAGCTTGCCGGATCGCAAGAACGATATCTTCGGAGGCGTTCGCGAATTTCGCATTTGTATCAAAACCGCGGTAATTTGCCAAAACAACACTGGTCAGCACCACAAAAACGCCGACAGTAACTAGAAGCTCGACAAGTGTGAACCCTAATGATTGTTGTGGGTGTTTGTTCATATAAAAGTAAAGAAATTAACCGAGCCGTCAAAAAAGTTAACTTTTGTAAAGTATACAATAATTGTAGCCAAAATAAGAAATGGTCCAAATGGAATTTCACTTTGCATCGAGAGTTTTCCATTTGTGCAGTAACGGAACAAAAAGGGAATTTTTTGTATCCCCATAATCATTATTGCCCACGTCGCACCTATCCAAAACGCAAGCATTATTGCCGAACCGCCGAGCGTTGCACCGAGGAACCACCCAATACCGAGCGCGAGCTTACCATCGCCAAGCCCAAGCCATCGCCCGCTCGAAACGAACCATAGTGCCCAAAATGGGAGGAAGAGCATCGGCCCTGCGATGAGTGTCCACACATAAGGGAAGTGAAATGCACTAGAGATATCGACTGTGAGGAAAAAATTTGCGAGCGCAAATATGGAAAAAAGTGCAACCAAACCATCAGGGATGATTTGATGACGCAAATCATACACCGCAATCACGATGAGCGTCGAAAAAATAGAGAGCAGGAGCGTTGTTTCAGAAACTGACTTACTAAGAAGAAACACTGCAACAAACACAAGCCCGGTGAGGGTTTCAACGATAGGATACTGCCACGACAATCGTACACCGCATTCTGCGCAGCGCCCTTTTGAAACAAGGAAACTTACAATAGGAATGAGCTCGCGCCACGACAATGTTTTACCACACGAAAAACAATGCGAACGGCCAGTGAGTGGCGAGTTTCCACTATTGTAACGATAAATAACGACGTTCAAAAAACTTCCAATAATAGAACCGAAGATAAAAACGGTAATGAGAATTAAAACGTCCATGATGCCATTCTACCACATGCTTCGCACAAAATGCTCACCTATCAATGTTAAACCTTGATAATTCTTGGTGAAACGAGCCTACGGACAAAAAGTTGTGTTTGCTGGAATGGGTCCCGTAATCTGCTTTCCTATATTTAGACTGTCAACACACCAAGATAGCGCAGCGTTGGTGTTTAGCGGAACTGAGACCGCCCACGCATCACGCGTGGCAGACATAGCGCAAGTAGCGACCCATGTTGCATTACTATCTGAAAGTTTCTCTGCTGCAACGATAGCAGGGTTGATGCTTAATGTTGCCGCCGGATCAAACACAGTATTCGCAGTTGAACAGGCAGCAACGGTAGTGGCATAAACAAGAGCTCCGGCAGTGCCATAATTATTATTTGTATTATAGTAATTCTGAGCTTGTGTACGAAAATCTCCCAATATTGTCTTGATTGACGCATCTGCGGCCTTTGCGCGAGCGGCCTGGAGCGATACAATAACAACCGATGCAAGAATACCAATGATGGCAATCACAACGAGAAGTTCGATAAGTGTAAAACCTTTTGATTTCATAAAATAATGTCTCGTCAATTGTTAATAAATGTGTTAGCACCGATATCAGCCTCATGGCTCAGAAACGCAGGTGGTCTGCAGGATGCTATTAGGTACTTAAGAGCAATGGACGATTACCCCTTCATCCACTTCATATTGCTAATAACACTTTTATTCTACCAATAAATACGAATCCTTGCAAAACAAAACACCTGCCGTATAGCAGGTGCTTTGTTTAGAAAAGCGTACATAATGCTTTTCCTGCGAGATTCAAAAAACTGACTATGAAGCTGAGCAAACAGTTACGCCTGATGCAATGAGTGCGGCATTTGCGCGAGAGGCACCCATGCTATCAATACACCAATAACCTGCTCCCTTCAATTTTACTGAAGCTGCATAGGCGTCACCAGTAGCAGTGATATTACATGTTGCGTCTGTACCACCGTTCGTTGATACAGCATGATCAATTGCAGCTTGAACATTAGTATCCTGGAAAATATGGTTTGCTGTCGTAATAGGGCTTACTACTGCAATGGCTCCGCAAGCCGCAGAGTTTAGAACGGCTGCTGTCCCACTGTATTTATTGCCAATCGTATCAAACAGAACCTCAGCAGACGCGCGAATACCTGCGAGATCTGCTTTAATAGCCGCGTCTGAACCCTTCGCACGTGCACTGTTGAGTGACGCGAGAACAACCGATGCGAGAATACCGATGATTGCAATAACAACCAAGAGTTCGATAAGTGTAAAACCTTTTGATTTCATATTTTTAAAAACGAGTAATTAACCTGATAAATTCTCTTTTGTGAGAGAGAGTGGCATGGCCATCGGCCACCCTCTCTATCACTCCTATATTATACCACCTATCTTATTTTATGTGCAAGGGAGTTGGGGATAAGTGTCGTAGAATAATTGACATCTGACAGGTACTCTTGACGGGAATACACAAGAAGGGTTTGCAAGGCGGTGTCAAATGTCAAATGTTATCAAGAAGCCTTGCTTCTGGCTACACATTCCCCGCAATCTGGTAAATAGGAATGAGCACTGAGGCAAGCACTCCGCCGACACCGATACCGAGCGCCACAATCATGACTGGCTCAATCATAGAAATCACTGTATTGATGGCATTTGTTACCTCGCGCTGATAAAGAAGCGAGAGTTTCTGAAGAATATTACCGAGCTCTCCTGTTTCTTCGCCAACCTTGACCATCTGAATCATTACGTTTGGTATTTCAGGGTGCCCCATAAGCGTAGCTGAAAGCGGTGCACCACCCTTCACGGCGATAACTGCTTTCGATAGAATGTCTTGATAAATTTGATTATCAACTACTTTCGCGGTGATCTCGATGGACCGCACCATAGAGATACCATTGCTTAGCATCACATGCATGTTGTCTGTAATGCGAGATAAATAGAGCATGCGATAGAGATTGCCGACGACAGGGAGCCAGAGTTTCAGATGCGCTAGAAAGGCTGTACCGCGTGTGTACCGCCATACAAAAAAGATTCCTGCGACAAGGACCATGAGAACAAATACACCGTAATTTACGAGGATAAAACTGGCTTTAATCACGACTGTCGTATAAAACGGCACTTCTTGCCCGCCCTGAGTAATAACATCTGAAAGTTTTGGGATTACCAACGTGAGCATAAGCACCATCACGACAATAAAGGTAAAAATAACAAAAGACGGATAAATGAGAGCACCGCGCGCTTTCGACATAAGCTCATACGATCGCTCGAGGTAGTCCGCGAGAGCCTCAAAAGTCTCCGAGAGTTTACCTGACTCTTCTCCTCCAATAACCATATTTACATAAAAATCTGAAAATAGACTTGGGTGCTTCAAAAAAGCGCCGGAAATAGGAACACCGTTTTGAATGTCATCGGATATCTCAGTAAACTTCTTTGTGATTAATGGGTTCTCTGCCTCGGCAGCAATCAGGCGAAATGTTTTTAGCGCAGGAACATGCGCGTCAAGAAGCGTTGCAATTTGACGCGAAATAATCGAGATTTCTTTTACAGAAACACGATTAAAAATATTAATATCTATCTCAAAGAGGCCTTTTTTGTCGATGTCTCGCACTGAAATAACCACGAGGCCACTTCTTTGAAGCGCATTGATTGCAGAATCCTGGTTTTGTGCTTCGATATTGCCAGAGGTTTCTCCGCCTTCTTTTGTAACTGCTTTGTATGCAAAAAGCATTGTGATTGTGTAAATTACGACTGAAGCATTCGCTCAAGTCCCTTTGGGTTAAAGGAGTAGAGAAGCGCGTTTTCCGGAGTAACCTCGCCTTTGAGCACAAGTGCTGAAAGGCTTCGGTTCATATCAATCATACCCTCTCTCATCCCTGTCTCGATGACAATATCGACCTCGTGGGTGCGTGAGTCACGAATAAGACTTGAAACAGCGGTATTGTTTATCAAAAGCTCGTATGCAGGAATGAGTCCGCCGGAAATACGCGGAACGAGGCGCTGTGAAAAGATACCGATTAAGCTCCCTGCAAGCTGAACACGAATCTGCGGCTGTTGATCACCGGGGAACGAGTCGATGATACGATCTATCGTCTGTGATGCATTGTTAGTATGAAGAGTAGAAAGAACGAGATGCCCAGTCTCTGCGGCTGTTACTGCGGTAGAAATAGTTTCGGGGTCACGCATTTCACCAATCATAATAACATCAACGTCTTGACGAAACGCCGCTTGAAGACCTGACCTAAAATCCTTGGTATCGATACCGACCTCACGCTGATCTATTGTCGCTTTTTGTGAGTTGAACAAGTACTCTATTGGGTCCTCAATCGTCACAATATGTTCTGAGCGCTCACGATTGATAAGCTCGACCATAGATGCAAGAGTTGTAGACTTACCCTGCCCTACTGGCCCCACAACAAGAAAAAATCCTTGTTTCTTTCTTGTGAACACCTCGAGTATAGGAGGAAGGTTGAGCTCGCTAATCGTCTTTACGTGAGTAGGAATCGCACGAAGAGCGATTCCTACTGCTCCTTTCTGATAAAAAGCGTTCCCACGAAAACGACCCTTGTTAAAAAATTCGTACGAAAAATCGACCTCTTTGTTTGCCAGAAATCGCTCCTTGAAATCGGGTGCAATGATCTGGGTCAACATTCCCATCGTGTCCTCGGGGGTGAGTACAGATAGATTCATCAATGGTACCAAACTACCAGAGATTCGAAAAGTAGGGTAACGCCCTGCTGCGAGATGGACATCCGATGCGCCGTCAGAAATGGCGCGCATGATTAGAACCTCAATCTCCTCTTTATAGTTACGATTTGGCATTTTTAGAAATGGTATAGATATTAGTCTACTTGAGCGAACGATTCTTCGCCGCCCAAAACAATTACAACTTTTTCGACAACCTCAGATGGGGTCGCTGATGCCTTTATTACATACCCATTTGCTCCAAGGTTGCGACCTTTTTCAACATCAGCAGGTTGACCTAAATTTGAAAGCACGATAATCTTCGCGTTTGGCGCAAGTTTTTCAGATTTTATAAGCTCAAGAAGTTCAAAGCCGTCCATTGCGGGCATAACGATATCGAGAAGAATTACATCGGGAACAATTCCACCCTTTAACTTGTTTAATGCATCGATGCTTCCAAACGCCTGAATAACTTCAAATCCTTTCTCTTTAAACTTAAAAGTGTACATATCGAGAAGAAACTTGTCATCGTCAACAATAAATATTTTTTTGGATATCTGATTTGGTTCCATAATAGTGTCAGTATATCACGACACCGTTTAAAATGTCCACAAAACTTACAATGTATTTATCTCCTGAAACGGAACAATTTTATCAATGCTCTTCAAGAGGGCATCTTCTTTCATGGTAAGCATTCCTTTTTTGCGTGATGCTTCAGAGAGACGAACATCTGTTGGTTCAGCCAAAATAATCTTTTCAATATCCTTATCCACCGGAAAGACCTCAAAAACTGGAAGTCGCCCGCGAGTCCCTGATGAACATTCAGAAGTTGACACAGCTTCGTGAAGTGGACCCGTGAGGTTAAGTTTATTTTTAAATTCTGGAGGAAGATCCTGAAACTGTTTTTCGATCATCATTTTGATTGCCCCCTCGTTGGGAATTTCTTTTGCTCCGCCTGGGCAAATCTTTTTTACGAGGCGCTGTGCGACCGAAAGGATTAATGTTGGCGCAATAAGGTATGGGTCAATACCCATGTCCACGAGACGCGGAATGGCACCAATAGCGGTATTGGTGTGAAGTGTCGAGAGAACAAGGTGTCCCGTAAGTGCTGCTTGAATAGCAAGCTGTGCTGTTTCCGCATCGCGAATCTCACCAACCATAATAATATCGGGATCTTGACGAAGCGTAGTGCGGAGCCCTGTCGCAAAAGTGTAGCCAATCTCTGGGCGTACTTGCGACTGACTGATTCCTACCATATTATATTCAACCGGATCTTCGAGTGAAACAATATTTTTTGTCTCTTTGTCGAGTTCGTTCAACATAGAATACAGTGTGGTTGATTTACCGGACCCCGTAGGTCCGGTAATCAAAATAATTCCGTACGGACGCGCGAGAGCACTGCGTACCATAGCAAGGTGTTCCGGTCGGAACCCAATATTATCGAGCAGTTGAACGCCTTTCTGCGAGTCCAAAATACGCATTACTACTTTTTCTCCATAATATGCAGGGAATGTAGAAACACGAAAATCAATCTTGCGCCCGTCAATACGCGCCGAGAAACGCCCGTCTTGAGGCTTCCTCTTTTCGTCAAGCTTGAGCGAAGCGAGAATTTTAATGCGCGCCACAACCGAGTTGTGTACGTCGATTGGCAAAACGAGGCTCGTAAAAAGCTCGCCGTCAACGCGAAAACGCACACGCACGGCTTCACCTGTGTGTTCAATGTGTACATCAGACGCACCACCTTCTGTCGCATGACGCAAGATCACTGCGGTAATCTTTGCGACCGGAGCATCCTCTACAACATGCGCTTCTTTTTTTGCGGATGCGCGTTCCTTTTCACCACCTTCTTTAATAAGCGCCGCTTTATCAACTTCATTGATATCAACCTCAAGTTCGGAGAGTGCTTTTGTTACTTCCCCTGTAAGCCCGCGGTAACTCTCGAGAATTACTTTCAAATCATCGTTTGATATCAAAAATATCTTGAACGGCATTCCAAGCTTAGTCGCGATAAATTGAAGCGCATCGCGCGCCTCAATGTTTTCTGGGTCGGTAATGCCAATCTCTAGAACTTCGTTTACGACCCCAATAGGAGCAAAATGGTAATATGAAGCCGAGTCTTCGGGAATATATTTCAAAATTTCAAAATCTACGCCTTTACCTTTTAAATCGCGCGTAGGAAGGTTGTAATATAGCCCACGCCCTTTGAGAATATTTTCTTTTGATACTCCCGCCTTTGCAAGCACATCATCAATAAGAGCTCCTTCATTTATGCGCTTTGAAAGATCTGGAATGGACTCTTTTTTTATGATACCGTGAATTGCAAATGTATCGAGGATGGCCATATGTGGTTATTTTAGTTTTTAGGAACAGGATTACCTAGGGGATTACTCAAGGGTTTTCATTTTTAGTTTCCACGCAGTTGGAACAAACGGGTTTGGCCTTCCTGTGGCCTCAACCGGTATTTCGACTGAAAAATTCTGTAAATTTTTAAAAGCGGGCATGTCAAAAATTATTGTCGCACCCGCTACTGCGCGCTCGAGGTCTCCAAGCCCCCTCACAGTTTCATCAATCTCGGCACCGATAGATGCTGTTTCTTCTACTATTGCAGCAATCGATGGAACTGAATCCACAACAGGAGTCTCTTTTTTCAGAAAAACAAAGTAACCTACAACAAGGACTCCTATTGCGATTGCTGCAGTAGTGATATTTACAAGAAGTGTTTTTATTTGTTCGCGTGACATATGTTTATTTAAGCAAGTAAGTCTCCATTTCCAGTGTAAATTGATAAATTGGAGACACGGGGCCTTTCGGCTTTGAGTCAGCTGAAGTGCGGCCCGTTCGTGGGACAGATTTGTCTTCTGGTAAAGGGACAAAAGAGAGAGATGTTATATCCATTAGTCCTAAGCTTTTTTCAAGATCATTTAAAAAGAGTTGGAATGTCTCGAAGGTGGCAGTAAATGTAAATTTTGCTTTTGTGGTTGCGTATTTTTTTGCTAAAACTGCCGCACCTGCGGAACTCTTTGTCACCGCGAATTCTGTATTATTTATTTTTGCGGCTGTAGATTTATCACTTATAGATAGGGTGCCTACTAATCCTTGCGCAGCATTGGTGCCACTCACGGTAGTTGTTTTTTGTGTGCCATTTGCAGGCCCTTCGACTTTTATATTCGATAAACTAATCCTATTCTTTGTTCCGATGGATTGTATGTTATTTGCAAAACGAATCTCATCGATTTTTTCAGGGAGGAACACTTCTAAACGAGACATCTCTGCGGGCCCGATACTGCTCAGATTTTTCTTAGTTTTATCAACCAGCATACTAATTTCGCTAAAAGCGCTAAGTGTCTTTGTAAGAGACCCGACGCTGTCACGGCGCTCCCGATTAATATTGTATGCTGGTACAACATAAAAAAATATAAAACCAGTAGAGAGTATCAAGACAACGAATGAGGTGATTGGTTTAGTCATAATAGTATCTTACCAAAATTTAAACTTCGACCAGAGTAACATTAAAACAGGCTGTTCTCCTGTGGTTTTTACAGCCTCGCTTGTTGTTGCTGTGTCACGTGGAGCAACAGTCCAATCATTTACCAAACTATTCGCTCCGGAGTCTGGAACGAAACTAGCCTCCGCATTAGACGATGGCGGTTCTACTGGATAATCCTCAACTGCTTTTAATGTGGGAGTGCTTGTAGTCGATGCGGGAGGTATAGGTGCATTAATTAGAGAAGCCGGCGGATTAATAACAGGAGTAGATGTAGCCACAACCAAACTGCTTAAGTTGTTTGTATACAATAAGTACTCCGGGTTGAACACCATTTCAATGGCAAATGTTATGGTATCAAATTTCGTAAGAACAACATCTCGCACGGAAAATTTTGAAATCTCCGCAGTTTGACTGCGGAGAACATCCGCCTGATACGCGAGCGCCGAATAAGTTGGCGCCTCGCCTAAAAGCTCCAGCACTAAACCGTCAGGACTATTCTTGAAAGAAAATTTATTATACAAGATACTTTCTGTTGTGTTTTTTGACAAAAAAGCAAAGACTGGAGACGTGACCTTGTGCGCATTAAGAAGCTCGCGCGCAAGGTCGGCTCGCGCGCGAAACACCCTTGCTTCCTCCACCTCTGGGGTACTGCTGAACTCTTTCTGTGCTATTTTTATCTCATTTGTTTTTGCTGCAATCACCTGACTTAGTGAGTTGTTGTTGTAGTACAATCCGGCATAGGTGCCAATACTCAAAATAAAAAAAGAGATAGCAATGACACCAATCGCACTTCGCGGACGGCGTCGCTCCAAAAAAGATTCCTCGCGGACAAGCGAGCCTTTTGGGATGAATGAAACTTTTGGGTTAGTGCCGTCCATAATGTAAGTACAGTATACTATACTTTGTATTTATTCTTCTAGTCCTTTTAATGCTACGCCGACTGCGACGGCGAAGTTTGGGCTTAGCTCTCTTAAGGTTGTGTCTAAAAATGCTGGCGTATCGACCCGTACAAATGGATTACCGATAGCGATGGATGCGGTCGAGAAACTTTGAGCAACGAGTTTCTCTATCCCCTTTAGACGCGCACCGCCACCAACCAAAATTACCTTCGTGATCTTTGTACTGTACTTCCGCTCATAATTCTCTACAAAGCGCACTGTTTCATTCATTATGTTTGCGAGAAGAAGCTCTGCAACCGCCAGGACGTCTCGACCTTCTTCCTCCCCAATCATGCCCGCACGGCATTTAATCTCCTCCGCCTTGTCAAAAGAAATTCCCTGCGAATGAGCAAGCGCGAGCGTGATATCCTGTCCACCCATCGATATGACGTGCGAGCCGCGCACAACTCCTTCATCAACAAGTGCGAGTTTTGTGCTCCCCGCACCTATATCAACAACCAAAACAGGAGCCATGTCACGACCAACAATAGCCCGAAGCGTGCTAAATATCTCAATCTCAAAATGCGATGCTTCTCCGGGAATCTGAGCATCGCGTTTTATTGATTCATATTTTTTGATGATTTCATTGTGAATTGCGGCAACGATGACTTCTATCTTGCCGATTTGTTTCACAGGCGCGACTCCGGTAGCTAACACCGGCCTCTCTTCAGACTTACGCCTGGGTAAAATCCACCAATCAAGTGATACTTCGGTAATGGGCACGGGAACATACCGACGGGCCTCAATGGGAATCATCGAGTCAAGCTCCTTCCTTCCGACATCAGGAAGCTCGACCACCGTAAGGAGGCTCGCACTAAACGGGATTGCGATAAGCGTATGACGCGCGGTTATGCCCGTCTCCTTCAACAGGTCGCGGAGGGCCTCTGAGATCTTTTCTGTCGAAAGATTTGTTGCCTGCCCTACTGCGGCGCCACCTCTTGGACCAAGAGCCAGTTCTCCATAATTTCGCAACACCACCTTTTCGTCTGCTTTTTCAAGCAACACTACTTTAATCGAGGATGATCCAATGTCGATACCGAGGACAGGCCCCTTGTGCCCCGCACCCAAAACTCCTTTGATTGATTCTAATAATGAAGTCATGCTGCTGTATACTGTACATATAGTATAGCATGTTCATCGCATTTGTCGGTGTACTAAAATCAAAAAGTTATCCACATGCAGACGCTCCTATCAATATTTACATACCTCATCGATACTGTATTCCCTCGAGAATGTGTGGGGTGCGGGGAACGTAGCACTATTTTGTGCGAAAACTGCATGTCACGTATCCCAAAAGCAGAGCAACCGGCGCATTCATTTATTACTGCGATATTTGATTATCGAAATCCGACCATACGTGAAGTAATTTGGAAATTCAAATACAAAAACGCGCAAGTGCTTGCCAAATATTTTGGGGAGAAACTCTATGAAGAGATACTTGGCGAGCTTGGTGACGATTTAAACGTCTTAGGAAACGAAGCTTTTTTGCTTGTGCCAGTTCCCCTTCACAAAAAACGCTTGCGAGAACGCGGATACAACCAGAGCGAGCTACTCGCACGTGAAATTATCAAATATGACACAGCAAAAATATTTCAACTCGCATCAGAGGTGCTTACCCGAACACGAGCGACAAAACCTCAAGCAAAGTCTGAAAAACGCGCGGCACGATTTGAAACCCTCCGCGGCGCATTCGTGACAAACTCTGCACTCGTGCGTGGCAAACATATCATACTCATCGATGATGTCACCACAACAGGCGCGACACTATCGGAAGCGCACAAAACGCTTCTGCGCGCCGGCGCGCTCACAGTGCGCGCGTATGCGGTGGCGCATTAACGCCAAAGTAAATTATACCCTTGACTTCAGGTCGGCGAAGAATACACTTACAATATATTTTTTAATAAAAACTATGACATTCCCTTACCCTGATTTTGATCATGTGAACCTAGATAGTCAGCTTAAAAAAGTTATAGACAGTCACGGTCAGCCCCTAGAAGGGCTGGACGAAGAGATGCGCGATCTCAGGACAAAAGAAGGTGGAATAATGATTAAACCGCACGAGATTCCGTGGATGCAGAAAATGCTAATCTTTACGGTAGGTGCCATGGATAGAGAAGCTAGGGATCTTGAAAATTCTATTAACACCTATGGCTCTGGTTCTCCCATAAATTTAACTAATATGCGAGCTCGATTGGACGAAATAAAACAAAACAAAAAATACTTAAAAGAAAACTTTGCAATAAAGTTTTTTGAAGATTCAAATAATATTGATAAAGCTTAGTTTTGATCCCACATATGTCTTCCGACAGATACAAAAAATGACCGAGGCCCGCTCGGTTATTTTTTATTGCGGAGACGGTGGGTCGGTCACGAGTTTCTAATTCGCTCCGCTCATAAGAACTCTCGACCCCGGCTCACTGTCGCTTTGCGACATGTTCCGCCTTTCGAATCCCAACACGAGCCAAGCAGTTGGCTCGTTCCGTCTCCGCAAAATTAAAACCCCTTTCGGGGTTAATTTGGCGGAGACGGTGGGATTCGAACCCACGGGAGTATTACTACCCCGCCTCGTTAGCAGTGAGGTGCCTTCGGCCGCTCAGCCACGTCTCCATTATTATACTGTTCTCACATTCTAATTCTCCGTTCACGCACATACGAGACGGGGGCACTGAGGTGACTTATTTCTTTAGGGCCGCTCAGCCACGTCTCCAGAATATTTCAAATATTTGTATCTGAAACAAAGCCACCTTATCATATTTTCTCTTCTTTTGCTATGATAATAGGTATGCAACACAACCTCACTATCACCGACAAAATTCTTGCAAAAACGCTTCTTTGCATAATTCCTCACTGGATGACCCCAAACCTTGTTTCGTGGCTTCGATTTTGGAGCGTGCCGTTCATTGGGTATTTCCTATGGAACGAAAGCTATGCGATTGCACTTCCTATTTTCTTTATATCTGCATTTTCCGACGCAGTTGATGGATCACTTGCGCGCACGAGAAATCTTGTTTCCGATTTTGGGAAAATGTTCGACCCGCTCGCTGACAAACTCCTTGTGGCTACCGCTGCAATTATTCTCATTCCGCGCTATTTAGACTGGGGCATTATGCTCGCTATAGTTTCAATAGAGCTTATTCTTATCACGAGCGCTTATGTTCAGCAACGTTTTTATGGAAAAACTATTCAAGCAGAAAACACAGGCAAGCTCAAAATGATTCTGCAATCACTCGGCATCGGCGCAGTTCTTATTTATGCCATCTGGAACATCGCCCTCTTTCTCGTATTTGCGCAATACTTCTTCTACGCGGCGATATTCTTTGCACTTCTATCTCTGGTAGTGTATCGTGCGATATAAAGTAAAACAAAATGAAACGCCCGCAATACACACCTGCAGATTTCGCATGGACAAAATGGTCCGCGTCAGACATCAAAGCCCTTGCGCCTAATATTCTCGCCGAGAAAAAAGCGCGTCTTTCAATAATTAAAAAAGTCCCCGCAGAAGTGCGCAATTTCGAAAATACGGTATACGCCATTGAAGCGTCTGATTACGGCATTTCAGAGACGATTCTCAAAATCGACCTTCTACAAAATGTTTCGCTCGAAAAAGCGATTCGCGACGCCGCTAAACGCGCAATAGAAACAATCGAGAAACAAATGATTCGCATTGAACGCGACCCAAAGATCTGGGCTGCACTCAAAGAATACGAGCGGGGTGCATGGCAAAAAGAGGGGTCTGCCCTCGCTCCGGAAGCCAAAAAACTTTTTCATGATATGTTTCTCAACTACAAGCGCATGGGCTTTGATCTTGCTCCTAAAGAACAAGAACGTTTAAAGGAGATAATGGAGCGTCTCGCAAAAATATCAAATGAATTTAGACATAATATCAATAGTTATAAAGATCACATCATTGTTAGGAAGGAAGAAGCTGCGGGGTTGCCTCCGCGCTACACGCAAGGGCTCAAGCGTGACAAAAAGGAAAACTATATTATAACTCTCGCCTACCCCGATTATGTTCCCTTTATGGAGCTCGCACAAAACGAAAGCAAACGAGAAGAGCTCAATAATAAATACCTGCAAAAAGGTGGAATAAAGAATATGAAAGTTCTCAGTGAAATGCTTGCACTTCGCGCAGAGCACGCACGCATTCTTGGGTACAAAACGCACGCCGACTATAAAACAGAACTTCGTATGGCGAAATCCGGCAAGACTGCTCTTGATTTTGAAATGTCGCTTCTCAAAAAAGTCGCAACCGGCGGAAAAAATGACCTCGACGAACTCCGCGATTTCAAGCGTACGGTTACAAAAAATAAGCATGCGGAACTTTTTTCCCACGACATCGCCTACTATGGACACGAACTCCAAAAGGAACGTTTCAAATTTAACAGCGAGGAAGTACGCGGATACTTCCCCCTTGCGCGAGTACTCGAAGGAACATTCAAAATTTACTCGACATTATTCGGTGTAAAATTTGAAAAACTTTCCGGCTTCCCGCTCTGGCACCGTGACGCAGAGTTGTACGCAGTCAAAAAACCAAATGGCGAAATATTGTCATACTTTGCACTCGACCTGCATCCGCGCGACGGAAAATACGGACACGCTGCAGCGTTTGGCATTGTTGGTGGGCGCAAGGCTTTGTTTACGAATGACACGTATATCGCACCATTTGCAACGATGGTCACCAATTTCACGAAACCATCTGCAAAAAATCCGTCCCTCCTTTCGCACAACGAAGTTGAAACATTTCTCCATGAGTTCGGGCATATCATACATTGCATTCTCACGACCGGGGAATACGCCTCACAATCGGGTTATCATACCGCATGGGACTTCGTCGAAGCGCCATCGCAAATGCTTGAGCACTGGGCGTGGAACAAAAGATCTTTGGCACTTTTGTCCGCACATCACGAAACAGGAAAACCTATTCCTCCGTCACTTTTGAAAAACCTCATTGCGAGCGAGGACCATCTCCTTCGCTATACAACTCTGCGCCAACTTATTCTTGGAATTTTTGACCTCACCTTACACACCACAAACAAGACTCTTGATTCGGCAAAACTTTATCGCGATATGGTGAAAAAATATACAGGTATCACAATCTCGAAAGACGCAATCTTCCCTGCAGGCTTTGGTCATCTCGACGGCTACGATGCCGGATACTATGGCTACCTCTGGTCAAAAGTATACGCCGCAGATATGTTCACCCGTTTTGCAAAAGAAGGAATTCTGAACAAAAAAACCGGCTCCGACTACAAAAAGTGGATTCTTGAAAAGGGCGGGAGTATGAATGAAATGGATTTAGTAAAGGGATTCCTTGGTCGCACGCCATCAAACAAGGCATTCTTAAAAGAAATCGGAGTTAAGTAAGAAAAAGAGCAGGCGTGATACAATGTCGCCATGAAGCAAGGAGATATTGTATCACCAAAAACCCCGCTTGAGACGATTTTTCGCCTCACACCTATTCAGAAAACTGGACTTGCAAAACTTAGCATCACAACTGTCGAAGATCTGCTTCGTTATTTTCCTGTACGTTACACGAGTATTGCAGACATAAAGCACATTGCCGACCTTTCAAAAGGTGAGGATGTGACAATCTACGGTCGTGTTGTATCATCAAAAACTTCAAAAGGTTTTCGCACGAAAATTCCAATGACGGAAGCGATTATAGAGGATGCGACAGGGCGCGTTAAATGCGTATGGTTTCATCAGGCGTACATTGTAAAGATGCTCGTGCCTGAAATGATGGTGAAACTTTCGGGACACGTTGAAGAACGTGGCGAGGTCCCCTATCTTGCAAACCCAGAGCTCGTGCGCACAAATGAACTCCCCCTTGATGCAAGCGGTTCACTTTTTGAAGATAATCACGAGATGCTCGTTTATCCAGTCTACCCAGAAACAAAAGGCATCACCTCGCGTTTCATTTATCATCATATTCAAAAACTATTTAGCAAAGGCGCGCTCGGCAATATCGTTGACCCAATACCAGAAGACATCCTCACTAAGTACCACCTGCCAACTCTTAAAACAGCACTCGTGTGGATTCATACTCCTCAAAAAGAAAGTGATGCCGTGGCTGCACGAAAGCGTTTCGCATTTGAAGAAGTGTTTATGATCCAACTCGCGAGGCAACGCGAACGCGCACAAACCAAAGAGCACCGTGGTTTCATCATTGACCCCGAGCCAAAGGCACTTGCTCAATTTACCGCACGTTTCCCTTTTAAACCCACCGCATCGCAAACTCATGCACTCGAAGATATTTTTTCTGACATAAAAAAAGGTGTGCCAATGGCACGACTCCTTGAAGGCGACGTAGGATCCGGTAAAACATTCGTTGCAGCAACGGCGGCCTATGCCGTTGCTGCAAGCGCACCTGCTGACAATAAATTTGGTAATCTTCAGGTTGCCTATATGGCACCGACAGAGATTCTTGCGGAACAGCATTTTAAAAGTTTCATCGAGTATTTCAAAGGATTACCTGTCGAAATTGGGCTCCTCACGGGAAGTGGTGCGAAAAAATTTCCATCAAAAACCAATGCGAGCGAGGCAACCAAGGTTTCAAGGGTTCAGCTTTTAAAATGGATCGCCGAGGGGAAACTCCTCATCCTCATCGGCACCCATTCGCTCATTCAAAAAAGTGTGCAGTTCAAAAATCTTGGACTTGCAATCGTTGACGAACAACACCGGTTTGGAACACTTCAACGCGGCAAGCTCACAAAAAAGGACATGATCATCCCGCACTTTCTTTCAATGACCGCTACGCCAATCCCCCGCACGCTCGCACTAACCATATACGGCAACCTCGATCTCACCCTTCTCGACGAAATGCCCATGGGGCGCTTGCCGATAAAAACGGAATTAGTCGCTAAAAGTAATCGCAAAAAAATGGAGGAGCATATTCGTGCGGAGATAAACAACGGGCGACAGGCGTACATCATCTGTCCACGCATTGATGAGCCTGATCCAGAAAAAGAACTTGCGCTCCAAGCAAAATCAGTTATTGCAGAAGCAAAGCGCATCGCGGAAGACATATTCCCAGAATTTGAAGTAGGAATTCTTCATAGCAAAATGAAACCTGATGAAAAAGAATGGGTGATGGAAGAATTCAAAAAGGGTGCAATACATATTCTCGTTGCAACATCCGTCATTGAAGTCGGTGTGAATGTGCCAAATGCAACAATGATTGCCATTGAGGGTGCAGAACGATTTGGTCTTGCGCAACTCCATCAGCTTCGTGGGCGTGTTATTCGTAGTAATCATCAAGCCTATTGCTATATACTCACAGAGAGCACGAGTGAGATATCTCAAAAGCGACTCAAAGCGCTCGCTACTGCAAAAAATGGATTCGAGCTCGCCGAACTAGACCTCACTCTCCGAGGTTCTGGCGAGCTTTCTGGTGGAAAGCAGTGGGGCATCTCCGACATCGGAATGGAAGCGATAAAAAATATAAAAATGGTAGAAGCCGCCCGCACTGAAGCTTCGCGAATTATCGCAGAAGACCTCGAACTCACGAACTATCCCCTCCTCTGTGCTAAAATCAAAACAAATCATCGCGACACCCATTGGGAGTAAATAAACTTGCCCGAGTACCGAGTTTGCTATACTATTGAAAAATCTATCGCACGTAGCCGAATCAGCTGATTCGTGGCTAGGCCATAGAGTCGGTGCTTTGCCCTTAGGTGAATTTGCTGATTCGAGCACGGAGCCAATAATGACGAACGAGGAGCGTGTGGACGAGTACTCTCGTACACAACGTCAGAGTGCTGTCATTATATGGTACTTTAAATTTTTTGTCCGTCCATAGCTCAGTTGGTTAGAGCACAGAGCTTATATCTCTGCGGTCCCAGGTTCAAGTCCTGGTGGACGGACAAAGAATTTAAATACCATATATCTCCGCGGTCGAGGGTATCGAGTCCAAGTGGGTTGACCAAAAATGGAAAATAAAACACCACGCAAAGTAAATATTTTTTTGATATTATTCACTATTGTCTTTATGTGTGCAACGGTATATTTGGGCTACCAAAACTACCAACTCAACCAAGCAAAGCTTTTGCTTGAAACAGAGCTTGTGAACACAAAACAGGATTTTGCATCAACAACAGAAAAACTTATGGGCGACATCGCAGCATTTAGAGACCTTCTCCTCGCAACACAAGCCGAAAGAGTAAACGCGGAACAAGACGTTCGCAAACAACAAGAAGTACTCGATGCAATGTCAAACACACTGGGATCCTACGAGCGACTCGCAAACACCGACCGAGAACTTCTAGCAAAATATTCACGAGTGTATTTCTTGAACGAAAATTATAGCCCAAAACATTCTGTCACAATACCTCCCTCATACACATATAATGGGGACGGAGAGAAAATGATCTTGTCCGAAGTGTGGCCATTTCTTCAAAAAATGATCGACGATGCAAGTACCACAAACATTGATTTGAAAGTTGCTTCCGCATTTCGCTCATTCGATACGCAGAGCAAACTAAAATCTGCCTACACCGTTTCCTACGGCTCTGGTTCAAACAGATTTTCTGCCGACCAAGGATATTCCGAACACCAGCTAGGCACCACAGTAGATTTTACTACCTTAAAAATAGGCTCTAATTTTTCCACATTTGAAAAAACAGCAAGTTACACATGGCTCACAGAAAACGCCTACAAATACGGGTTCATCCTTTCATATCCAAAAAAGAATGCTTATTACATTTTTGAACCCTGGCACTGGAGATTTGTCGGAAAAGCCTTGGCGCTAAAACTGCATACTGAAAACAAAAACTTCTACGATGTTCCACAACGTGACATTAATGAATATCTCATTAACATTTTTAACCAATAGCGACATTTAAGCCAAAACAGGTCTGCCTACAAAATAATCCACACCCACACCATCCCCCACACCAAATACACCGACAATGTGCACCAAAAGCACCACGAGCGAATCAGGCGCCATTGAACATATAAAAAATAACACGACATTATCAACCCGCCAGAAAGAAGCACTGTCTCTCCAAGCACAAGCAAAGGATCATATGGTCCCCAAATGATGGAGTACTCGAGCACTGCTACCGTTGCATAAAAAATAATGCCGAGAACCTCATTCCCAACGCCAAAGGTTCTGCTGTATGGACTCTCCCACACAAGAGCGCAATCACCGCCAATCACACAAACAGGCGGGCGTTTCTTTTTTCTTTGATAAAAAAGGTAGAGCGATTCTGCGACCCCTGCAAGCGCTAAAGTAAAAATAATAATGTGTGCGTTCATGTTTATGCAATTTGTTCTTTATTAAGTTTCTTCGGCGTGATACCGTTTGCGATGAGAATCTTTTCAAAATCCTCGCGCTCGATGGACTCTTGCACTACAAGCTCATTCGCAATGGCATCAAGCGTTTTGCGATGCGTTGTACAAGCCTCACGCGCACGCGCAAACGCATCATTCATGATTTTAGATACCTCCGCGTCAATTTTTGCAGAAACATCCTCCGAATAATCGCGACTGTCTACTCCGCGACCGCCAAAAAGCGCTCGTCCACCCGATCCCTCCAGCGCCACCGGCCCTAATTTTTCTGACATTCCGTACTTCGTGACCATATCGCGTGCAAGCGCGGTTGCCACCTGCAGGTCATTTGATGGCCCAGTCGTGATGTCGCCAAAAACCATCTCCTCAGCAACATACCCGCCAAGAGACATCGCGATGTCGTCCAAAAACTCTTTCCTAGACTGAAGGCGTGTTTCTTCGAGGGGAAGTTTGAGAGTGTACCCGCCCGCATTCCCGCGCGCAATGATTGATACCTTATGCACCGGATCTGCATGAGGAAGCACTGACGCAACGAGTGCATGCCCTGCTTCGTGGTATGCAGTAATCTTCTTTTCTTCTTTCGAGAGAATATGACTTTTGCGTTCGGGTCCGAGCATTACTTTTTCAATAGAACGAATAAGATCATATTGCGCAACCGTCTTTCGGTCTTCACGCGCCGCAAGAATAGCGCCTTCGTTCATAAGTGACGACAGGTCAGCACCAGAAAATCCAGGTGTGCGCTCGGCAACAACTTTCAAATTAACATCCTCGGCGAGCGGCTTCTTGCGTGCATGAATATTCAAAATTTCCTCGCGTCCCTCGCGGTCTGGCAACTCAAGTGTGACACGTCGGTCGAAACGACCTGGACGAAGCAGGGCGGGATCGAGTACGTCAGGTCTGTTTGTCGCCGCCATCACGATAACTTTTTCTGATGGCTCAAAGCCATCCATCTCAACGAGAATTTGATTAAGTGTTTGCTCACGCTCGTCATTTCCTCCACCCACGCCACCGCCTCGCACACGTCCGACTGCATCGATTTCATCAACGAAAATAATTGCAGGTGCAGCTTTTTTTGCCATCTTGAAAAGGTCGCGCACACGCGATGCGCCGACTCCGACAAACATTTCCACAAACTCAGAACCAGAGAGGTGAAAGAATGGCACGGCTGCCTCCCCTGCTACCGCACGCGCGAGGAGAGTCTTGCCAGTACCCGGTGCTCCCATAAGGAGCACACCCTTTGGAATACGCGCGCCAATGTCCAAAAACTTTTTAGGATTGCGGAGGAAGTCTACAATTTCAACGAGCTCCTCTTTCGCCTCTTTTGCTCCAGCGACATCTTTGAATGTTACTTTTTGTCCTTGATCGTTCGGATCAATAATGCGCGCCTTGGATTGCCCAAAAGAAAACGCTTGCATTCCTGCCCCTTTTACTTGTCGCGAAAGCATCCAGAACACAAAACCGATGAGAAGGATCGGCAAGAGAAACGGCAACATATTGAGCGCATAGTAACCGAAACCACTTTCGTTTTTCACCTCAACCTCAATCTTTGCTAAATTTTCAGCTGACACGCCATAGTTCACCAGTGTTTGCAATAGAGAGGATTCGACTTCCTTTTTGGATTTCTTTTTTGATCCATCAACATATTCGGCATTGATCATTCCGCCCTCAACAATGATCTTTTTTACGGTACCGCTTGAAATATCCTGTGCGATTTTTGAAACAGGCACTTCCTCAACCTTGCCCTTATTGCCCACTACGGCTCCGTAGAGCGTCGAAATAATTAGAAATATAAGGACAGCAGTGAGAAGGTTTGAGAAAAACTGCCCGCCAGTTGGCATTCCTCCAAACATCCCTGGAACGGGTGGCTTGGTTTTGTTCCCCCCTGTTTTACCCTTGTTTTTCTCTTTTTTGTTATTCTTCAAAATTTCCATAATATTGTCAGTATACACAAATCCCCGTCAGACTGCTAGAATGACCTCATGTCCCTCATAGAGAACAAAAAAATACACTTTAACTACGAAATACTGGAACGTTATGAAGCAGGTATCGAGCTTTTTGGTATTGAAGTTAAAGCTGTGCGGGCTGGTCGTGGCTCGCTCGAAGGTTCACATGTGACCGTGCGCGGAGGCGAAGCGTACCTTATTGGTGCGACAATTCAACCATATCAGGCAGGCAATACGCTGAAAGACTATGACGCGACAAGAAACCGTAAGCTACTTTTGACAAAAACAGAGATTGCGGAGCTTTCGGCACAGGAGTCCAAAAAGGGCTTGACAATCGTGCCTATTGCGGTGTATAATAAAAACCGTAAGCTCAAGGTTGAAATCGCGATTGTACGTGGCAAAAAAACGCACGACAAGCGCGAAACAATCAAAAAACGTGAGGCCGAGAGAGATGTGATGCGCGACATTAAATCCGCAAGATAGATGATTCTGCGGAGTCATGTCGCGCACCGTCGATTGAAGCGCGACGCACGTTGATAATTTAGTTAAGCATTTTAATACGGGGATGATCGGCCTAGACAGGCGATTCCCTCTTGTAGGTGCTATGCCGAGAATACTCGAGATCTCGTTAAACCTCGAGTACCAACCTAGTTGCAAAAAACAACCTCGTTGCAAAAGCAAAGTCAATTGTTTCACCTTTCTTTAAGGCGAACGACTTTGCTCCTACTTACGCTTTAGCCTAAGTAGCATTCGCGCTCAATACGCCCTCTAGGGAGTTGCGGGTGATATAAAAAGAGGGCTCATCGCTTTGAATGACTCTACGAAGTGAAAAAACATAGAGCATCGATAGTGTATAATTTAGAATACTTTATATATACATTATTTAAACCCAAAAGAAGTATTCTACGCATAGTAGATTCCCACAAGAGCATCGTCTGCACGGGGGTTCGATTCCCCCCATCTCCACATCGTGGGAGTTTACACACGCAAACTCCTCAAAAAGCCTTACAGCACAAGGCAGGTTATCGGTTCGATAGCCTGTCTTTTTGCTATACGCCAGTTTCTCTTCAAAAATGAAGAAATAGAGCCTGTGTTTTTCAAGCACATCGACAGAGCTCCATATCTTGTATGGGCTTTTAAGCAATCCTGTAGCCTTATTGAGGGCGGTTTGATAAGGAACCGATGTATCAGACAAATCGATATCAACAGCCCCTATTCCCTCGAACTCAATTACTACTTCCTCAAGCTTGCCCTCGTATGCTCTTTTAACCGCATCTGATTTTGCGGCTATAATCAAATCAGTAAGTTCACTAATTTTTACCTCAAGCTCTTGCCTCTTTCTTTGCTTAAGATCCTCTAACTTACGAATATCTCCAGCCTCTTCTTGCCAGACCCCACTAAAAACTTTTTGCACTAAGACATCTACACCTCCACCCAATATTTGTTTTTTCAAAAGAGAGGTGAAGGCATCTTCCATATCTTTTTTCCTTATCATCTTGCCATTTTGTTCGCAATTCTTGTTTTGACAATAATAATACGGGTATTTTTTAGACCTTCCTTTGACCCACGCGCCAGTAAGAGGTTTGTTGCACTCGCCACACACATGCAAACCACGCAACGGAAAGTCATCTGAGACATCCACTCGTATTCTCTTGCTCAATCCTTGAGATTTAGTCCTTCTTTGATTTATCTCGTATGTATCTAAAGAAATAATTGCCTTATGGTGCCCCTTGCGTCGTTCAACCTCCCACTCGGGATATTCGATAGACCCTGAGTAAAACGGATCTCTGAGTATTATCGAAAACTTATCAATGTACTTCTCTGGCGACTGCTTTCCCCAAAACCCATTCTCTACCAGATACTTGCAGGCATCAATTTTTCTTACAAAGACTCCCGTTGAAAAGCTTTCAAGGGCGTATTTGAGCAATGGTGCCTCTGTTTTATGCGGCACCGCAAGTTTGCCATGCAAGGGGTCTTTAATCATCGTGTAGCCCTTTTTACTGCCAAACGTCCAGTATCCTGACTCAAGGCGAGCCTTCATTTTCTGAATTACCTGTCGTGTATTCTGTTTCCTTTCGAGCTGTCCCTGTGCGGCAAATATTGTTTCAACGAACTCACCTTCCGCAGTATCCTCAAAGTTAAAGTTTAAACATTCTGGCTTTGCATCACGCACCTTTAGTGCCATGCGCAACTTAATGTGAAATTGTGTATCTCGTGCAAACCTTTTTAAGTCATCAAAAATGACAGCAAATCGGATAGACGGGTTCTTATCAAGATACTCAATCAACTGAGACATTGCAGGGCGGTTCATAAAATCTCCACCACCACTAAAACTGTCACGAAATACTTTTTCAACAACATAACCCTGGCGTGAAGCATATTCACGGCAACGCTGTTCTTGTCCATCTAACCCATGCCCCTCTGTTGCCTGACGATCAGAAGACACGCGACAATAAATGAGTGCTCGGTCATATTTAATAACACTTTTATCAAACAAACTCTTTTTCTTTTTAGTTTTACTCATGTGTTTTGTTTACTTCCTTCTCATCTACACTGAGGTGTGTTTGTAGTTCGGTTTTTATAACATTTCGACAAAATGCTTCGAGATACTTTAAGCGTTTAGTAATACTTTCATCCGATGTCTTTTGATCATTCAGTATCTTGCGATACTCCTCAACTGTAACCATGTATTTTCATGATTGCGATACTGATTCAGTTTTTCCTGATAGCACATATCTTTTTTATAATGCTTTGGTTTTTCCCAATAGCAGAATGTTTTATTTAAATCTTTTTTTCTTGGTTACCTCAAGAGACTTAGTTTCTCCGTCCTCCGCCTGAAAAACAACTTTGCCATACATTCGATTATTTTTTATCTCTTTTTGTACATCCAAATAAGACTGGGGATTTTGAAACACTTTAGTGCTTTCTATTTCAAATATTTTTCCTTTGTTTAAACGAACCGAGACTTTTTTATTCTCCTCAGAGCGCAATTCTGAAAGAGTTTCTTGCTCCTCTGCGTTTAGATAGTCAAGAAAATGCATACCAACCACTTTGTGCCCCAAGTCCTCAAGAATCGCCGCCAGAGAGATTAGGGTAACATCGTAATGGCTCTTAAGTATTTTAAGAAACTGCACCTCAGACGGAGCCGCCAAATGGACCTCCCCGTTCGAAATTATAATAATGTAAGGATCATCTGATGTACTTAGAGCCTTGGCGATATAAAACTCAAACAAAAGATAACTGCCGCTTTTTTTATCTAATTTAAGTAGACTTTCTTTAGCCGACTTAATTTTATCTAAAGATAATCCCGCTTCTCTCATTCTGACAATTGCCTTTATCCAAACAAGTTCAACAAGTGTAAATTTTCTCCAACCACCTCCCTCAATAACCCCATCTGGCAACAAATTATTTGTAGCCCAATGGTGTATCATTCTGTAGTTAACCTCAGTGTCGCTTACTGTAAATTTTTTTGACCTCATATTCTCCCAAAATACTTCGTATTCTGGCGAAGAACAATACTCTTTAAAATCATTGATACGATTCTCGTTTTTCTCAACAAAGGCACCTGATATCTCTTTTTTCTTCATATACTAAATTATACATAGATGTAAGCTTTAATCAAACAACTTGTCCACAAAGCCAAATAGTTCCATGTTCATCTCCCTTATCAGCCCCCCCAATATACCCAAAGTCTTTATCCTTTATTTTTTTCACCAAAAACCAAACGGACCTTTAAATTAGCCGTAATTCAGCGATTTTTACTTTTTTAGAAAAGGACAATGTTCCCTTTTCCTTCACCCTTTCTTAACCTTGCTCTTCTTTACAAAAAAACAGATCTGTCCTTATAATTAGGACGTTATTTTAAATTTACGCTCCCGCATTCAAGGTGAAATTAACCATGAAATTCACCTTTTCTTTTCCTTGCTTTTCTTTGCAAAAAACCAACTAACCCTTTTAACTAAGGCATTATTGGGGAATTTACGCTTCGCAGTCAAGGACAAATTATCCATGCAATTTACCTTTTCTTTTCATTGACTGCCTATACATAAAATTCATTAAACCCTTACAGTGAGGGTATTATTTAAAAATTAACACCCTAATTATCAATGATAATCTTTCTTTGCTTTTAACCTTTTTCGAATCCGTAGACATACACCTAATGCCCCATCGGAGTTCGTGTGTACACCTATGCCGTTTGATGATAAAATAACCCTACAACCAAATAAGGAAGTATCCTAAACCATTGAGCAATCGGTGGCATGGTGAATAAGTCGAGTTAAGCATAAAGAACCCATCATGGGGTCGCTTAACTCGCCATATCGGGAAACCGGTATGAGTGGCTTAGGCCACTACCCGTGGTGGGCTTTTTGTATATCCAATAAAAATGAAATCTAACAAAATATTAATACTCACCACCGCTTTTGCGAGCATTCTAACTTTGAGTGGTGTTGGTTATGTCAGTGTAAGGCAATATCAAAATTATCAGGAAGCGAGGGTTGGCGAAGCAAAGCAAGCACAAGAGCAAAGCATTGCCTTAAGAGATGCAGCCGTAGAAATTAAAAAACTTAAACAAGAAAGCGAGCTGGCTAAACAAAAGCAAACAAGCCTTGAAGAGAGGGTTGGCGATGCCGCCAAATCGAGTGTACAAAACTTGTCGATATCATCAACAGAACTTGCCCCCTACTTAACTGGTGTAGTCGAAATTGACTGTGTAGACACTAAAGGTAGCGGCTCTTTGTGGAATCTACCCGGCGTGGGTTACGTCGTTTTGACCAATAAGCATGTTGTAACCAAACCTTACCCAGCGACTGGGACATGCTGGGTAATGATTAGCGACTCAGAGAGAAGCAAAATCTCTGGTGACTTTAACACTATTGGTGTATATGACCTTAATCCAATTAAAAGATTTGCTTATAAATATCAACAGGCAGTGAACAGCAAGGTGGACATTGCCGTCTATCCAATTGAAAACAAAAATTTTGCAGAAATTAGCAATCCGATTGAAGGCTTAAACTATAAAATTTCTTCGCTAAAAAAGTGTCCTGAAGAGATGCCCGCCGGCTCCCCTATTGTTTTATTAGGATTCCCAGCATTTACAGAAAAAACAATAGAGGTCTTTGGATCTTCTCAAAACAAATCTTTCAGAACGATTACCAATGGCATAATTAGCGCTCATGACACTTCAGTTACTGGCATATTTGGCGATTTGCCGTACGTCAATTATTTCGTCTCAGCAAAAATCGACAGTGGTAATTCTGGTGGAATTGCGTTTTCAAAGGATTCAAGGGGGTTGTGCGTCTTAGGAATCCCCACGTGGCTTACTGTTGGTAATTACGAAACACAAGGACTAATTCAAAACATACATAATGCCTTTTACTCAAAATAACGAAATAATTTGAACATCAAAAAAACATGAACAAACCTTTTGTCGCTTGGAATTTAATATGGGTAGTGATAGCTCTTACTGTCATACTATTTTCTGACAGTTCAACTAACTGGGGCCAAGCTATGCCAGTCGTAGTTGCATCAATAGTCCTCTATTTTTCTATAGGAAAAAGAATTGACCACCTTGAAAGTAAGATTGACGCAAAAAAATCAAAAACTAATAAACTACATCAATAATAAAACTACTCTTTCGACTCTTCATAGTCGATAGCCTGTTTAAACTGTTTATAGAACAAAGGATCACTAACACTGAGTTTTACAACCTGTCTATCTCGAACATCAAACTTGAGCTCTTTGTCAGCTAAAGCATCAGGCATCACATCAGAATTATAGGTCGCAATATACTGAAAAGAATTCTCGTCCAAAGAATGTATATAGTTAACGATGTTGAAAGTAGCATCGTTGTCTATGTCACCAAAAAGTAGCCTATCGTGGACTAATAATTTTTGCATTTTTTCAGATGTGTGCTCGTTAACCAGTAAGCTCAGATCGTAAATTATCTGCCTAACTCGATTTACTCCTTCACTCCCTTGCCGATGTGCTTCTGCTTTTATCTTAAAGAACTCTTTATCTTTTATATTTCTTTTTAGGCTTAAGTCAAAAGCAAATACTCCATCTTTGTTGCCATAGATTTTCTCGTGAATATCAAGAAAAGTTTTACGAAAAGATACTTCTTTTCCATTGACAACAAAGAAGGCGGCTTCCAGCGTTGAATACAGTGTTTGAAACTCAGAATTTACCTCTCTTGCATTCTGGTCATATTCATCGTAGGTTTCTATAAGTTTCCCATTATCATTAAAATCATTTATTAATTCATGAGAAATCTTCAGCCCTCTTTGAAGATGGTTTCTCCCTTCAGTAATAATTGCTTGATACTTCAACGTATTAACCCTCTGGGTAGTGATGTCGTTTTCCAAGCGTGCAAGGCTACCCCTGAGAGCGTCTTCTTGCCCTGAGAGCATCTCCGCCTCAAAAACATGGATTTCGTCCCTAAACTTTTTCAACTGTTCTAAATCTCTTTGCACAAAATCTCCGAGTCCTGCAATATACTTATTAAAAAAACGTTGTAATTGCTTGTCTGTGATAATCGTATCTTCATCTTGATGCCCGAGAAATTCCTCGATTTCACTAAGTTGGTACTCAATCCTACCCTTCTGTCTAAGGGTGTCAGTCAATGCGTCCTCTGCCTCTTGCAACTTTGATGAATTACTTGAAACCTCTTTTGAGATTTCGTCGTAGGACAACCCTTGCTCTATTTTTACTATTCTCTCCTCTAAATCCGATTGTAGAGAACGCAGTTTATTAATATCAAGCCCCTTGTCTTCTATTTTCTTTATTGTCACCCTTGAAACAGTGCTTAGGCTGTCATACTCATCTTGCTTTGATCGAAGTTGTTCAAATAATTTTACAGGTAGTCCAAAGAAATATAAACTGGTGCGCAACCTATCTATTACATTAGACGGAAAAAAGTAAAGAAAAGTAGAATAAGAGTAATTAGATTCTTTAATTACAAAATTACATAGTTCCCTAAAAGAAATATCATTACCTAACCCTGAGATGTTAGCAAGTTCATCTTTAGCAGTTTTTTCTGACATCTCCTGGAACTCACCATTATCAACCTTCATCAATACTTCATTTTTCTTATTTCGCGCTACCGTAACATCCTTCCCGTTAATGGTAAGGTTCATGTACACGAAGGAATTCTGAGGGAGAATGCTATCTGGCACCCCGTGTATGCGACCCTCGCTCTCTCTTTTCATCAAAACAAAATTAATTAATTCAATTGAGAGGCTTTTCCCAGACCCATTTCGCTGCTCATTTACATTGCCATTTTTGTCCTTTGAATTTTCTCCAACAATAAAATTTATCCCCGGTTTAAAAACGAGTTCTTTAAACCTATTTTCCTCAGACCAGACTCTATTGATTCTTATCATGTTTCTTAATAGTTATATACGGTCTTTCAAATTCGATTAACTTTAGTGCATACATTAAAAATATTGCGAAATATATTTGCCTTCCAGGAACACGCGGGCTGATTTTTCTTATCTGATTGAATAAAGTATAAATTGGGATATTTTTGTCCTCCCGCAACATACCTGGGGCACGAACGTTATCTCGCAAAAGTAAATAACAAAGATATATTGGGCTTGAAGTAATCCGGGCATGCTTGTTAAAAAGCGAAAGCTGTACATTTTCCTTTTCTACTAAAACTTGTTTCATATTATATCTTAATTAAAGGAAAAACGTCGCATTTAAAAAACATATTCAGCAAGAAACTTAAGACATGTGAACTTGGGACAAATCCCAAACCTAACTCATTTCTCATTTGTAAGGCCATCTGGTTAATAGCATTCACTGGGTCGTTGTTATTCGCGTGAAGCAAAATTGTACTTTTGGTTCTTAGATATCCCTGTATAACACTCTTGTCGACCTCGTTTAGATCCTGAGAAAATGCTTCTTCTACATATTTGTGGTAGGAAATAAACCTCTCAATCTCAGACCCATCGTCTTTTAAACCAATGGAGGCTTTATAGATCTGGACCAACGCAGTCCATTCATCATTATATTTTTTCATTTTTTCCGCAGGGCTTGTTATGTACACCAGCTCCTCGTTCTCAATATTACTTTCCGATGAATTATTTCTCAACGAGAGGTTGAGAGAATTGAATAACATTTTGAACACTTCGGCATCCACATTTCTGTTAGAAATAACATCTTCTGGCATAACAATAGATCCTTCGACATACGCACATATTTTCTTCATTTGTTCATCATCTGCATTATCAATCTCACGGAATATTTCGGCTGCAGACAAAATCTTCAAAGAATAGCCTTCGTAAGACGGAGCAAATTTTTTAAGGTTATTTGGTAAATCAGTATCCTGAATTACAAAAAGAACCTCTGAAAAATCTTTATTCTCAGAAAAGGGTGGGATACTTGTGAAGGTATTTTTGATCTTTGATAAATCCTTTTGAACAGTTACTTGAATGCCTTGCTTCTTTTTAGTACTCAGAACATCAATACCCGGATAATTTACTTTTAATTTTTTTGTTGGTATATATTCTGGGTTATCCTTTTCGTATAGAATATTATATAATCCTGTTATAAAATCTTCAGCAGAAATTGCCCCGTTATTTCTGTTTGTTTTTGAATCTGTCCTGTTCTTTTGAAAATACAAAAGGGTCTTTGATGTTATTGAGTCCCACATCTTCTCCCTTAAAGTAATCATGATTTAAATATTATAGCACCCAATCACACAAGACCGCTACTCAATCGCCAGCTGACTTATTATCAAATTCTTATATTCTCACGTGGTCAACATCGTGTGACTTCAAAACATCTCATATGGCCTGTTTTATGACCCTACAAGCACCTTTTAAACCTCTTGGTTCTCAAAATATAGAGCTCTGAATGACCATTAACTGTGTAGCCTGACTTTCCCACCCATTCTAACTAATACTTAATTCAATACTCTACCTGTGCCCCTCTGATGACTGCTTAATCAAACATTTGCAAGGGCTAATTGTAGCGCAGGACTGCTTTGATAATATGTCCAAAAGCGAGAAAGATAGGTTTTTACACGGTTTAATGTTTTTTGGCGTATCTCCACAAATATGCAAAAAACCCAGAACAAGCGTTCTGGGTTTTTTGCATATTTGTGGAGATGAGCAGTGTGCCTGCGCACACTGCGTGGGGGAATCGAAGCCTCGGAGCATATTTTTGTTTGCCACCTGCAAACAAAAATGCGAGAGGCAGCCAAAGAACGCGAGATGTTTTATGAATCCGATAGGATGAAATAAAACTCCGCGATTCTGAGGCGATGAACCTGGGGAATCGAGAAGCAGAAGCGGGCACCTAGTGTACTCACTGGGTCGCTGAGATGGGGCTGAAAGTACTTGGTGCTCGCAGTGAGTACTCTCACGAGAACACCTAGTAACTTGTAGCCGATGAACCCCAAAGACGCCTGTGCGTCTTGCGTGGGGGAATCGAAAGACGGAGGCATCCCGAGGCTTCTGCGAAGGAGCCGAGTCGGGGTAGCGGATACTTAATGCTCGCAGGGCGTACTCGCCCGAGAACATTTAGTAATCCGTGACCGATGAACCCTGAATCAAAAAGCTCAGGCGGATACCCTGTGTACTCACATGGTATCCGAGTTAGGCTGAAAGTAAAAAGCGCTTCCGAAGAAGCGCGTTGTCAAAAATCTCAAAAAAAGAACAAGTGTATCAACAAACCAAATCTTCTTCGGCCTCGCCTTCATTGGGGCAAGTGCCGGTGAACGCATTGAGACACCAGATATTGTTACAAGATACACAACTGGCATCCCGAACTTCTTGGTGGCGTGGCAACTCCCACAATAACACTGCTGCACGGCCGCCTTGTGCCTCGGGTTCCTGCTGATCAACAACATCCGCTAACTCATGCGGATCCAACACTTCGTCGAAATCGGGCGAATAACCTTGGGGTGTCGTGACACCCTCTTTGATTGGTGGTTTCCAAAAATGAACGAGGTGCAGCATTGCAATATATCTTGCGTTTTCAGCCATCCCTAAAGATGGAGTGATTTTCCGTGCATAGGGCAAGGAAGCCCTTCTTTCTACATTCATTTTTGTTCCCCTTTCAAAAAACTGTTCGAAAATATGACCCATTTATTGCATAAATATAACTGAAATATTGTATCATATATTGAATGTTTTGTATAGGGCTTCGTGTATTATGATATAAGAAAGTTTGTTGTGCCACTTTACAAAACAAAAAAAAGTAGTATAAATGCAAAAGGGTTTGCCCTTTCATTCACACAAGGAGGTTATCATGTATGAGGAACGAATTTCCTACAACAAGGAAACGTTATTGGATTTAGCTCATTCGCAATTCGGGGGATTCTATAACAGACGAATGGACAAAGAAAATTTCTTGCAAGACTTGTGGAGTATGCTTGCATCATTTACACGCTATAACAAATGCAACTCACTCATTCAAAGTGCGGTGCTCAACCTTGAGCACAGCGATCTTATACCCCGCACTTTTCTTATCCTCTCGATACAGTACGGATCATTTCACCTCACTCCAAGCAGGATAAGCATTCTCAAGGACTTCATCGGTCTGCTTGATAAAGATTTTGAGGATGAAGAGTTGCGTGTTTGCGCGTATGCTCACGAAAAAACTTTCACCTTCTTCCCGGAGCTTTATCAGGTTTGGCAGAACATTCGGGAGGTATATGGAGCAGAAGAATTTAATTTGAGCGTACTCCCTCCAACGCCATACTATGCGTACCACTTTCTCGCACTCAACCGCAGGGGAAAAATGGAAAAGAATCCACGGGGTGCGGAATTGTTCGGGGAACTCTGCGCTATTGAACATCAAATGGAAAAGCTTTTTTTGCTCACAACTCCCCTGTAAAATCGTTCATAACAACAATCGATCAAATCAAAAGCCATCCGTAATTCCAGGATGGCTTTTTCTTTACCCTATCCCCCATGCTATACTACACCCATGCCATCCCCTCATCGCATCCTCCTCAAACTATCAGGCGAGCAATTCGCTGGTAAAAATGCCTTTGGTATTGATACTGATTTCCTTCTCGACCTCGCGCGCGAGCTTCACGAAGTGGTCACGGAAACCAAAGTGCAAATCGTTATTGTTGTCGGTGGTGGAAACTTTCTTCGCGGAGCTGCTCTTTCAAAAAATGAAGCGACTATCGAGCGCGCAACTGCCGACTATATGGGAATGCTCGCAACCGTCATGAACGGCATGGCGCTTGTGGATATCCTCGAGCATTTTGGTCAGCCCGCTCGTCTCCAGACGCGTATTCGCATTGATTCGGTCGCTGAACCATTTATTCGCAGGCGCGCAATTCGTCACCTTGAAAAAGGGCGTATCGTAGTCATTGGCGGAGGAACCGGCAACCCCTATGTGACCACCGACACCGCAGCGGTGTCCACCGCTCTTGAGCTCGGATGCGACATTGTCCTCAAGGCAACAAAAGTAGACGGTGTATATTCACAAGATCCAAACAAACACAGCGACGCGGTAAAAATAACACAGATGTCACATCTCGACGTTATTAAAGATGAAAACATTTCAGTAATGGATAATGCGGCAATCTCTCTTGCTATGGACAACAAGCTTCCACTTCGAATTTTTGAGCTTCTCACAAAAGGCAATATCAAGCGCATCGCAAACGGTGAAGAAGTGGGTACTCTGGTGAAATAGATAAATAAAAAATCCCGCATTTGTTCGGTCGAACAAATGCGGGATTTTTTATTTATCTGCTCCAAAACTCACTTGTAAAATAATTGTAGTTAATCATTCCCTGGTACGCGGCAAAAATATACCAAACAGAAAGAATGAGTCCGATGATTGAAAATATAAGCCCGGTACGTGCCCATTTTTGACGTAATGACCGAAGACCGATAATAGAGAGCGTAATACCTGCCAACGAATACACAACACCAAAAAGAATCACAATCCATGAAATCATTGCAACCGCACCAAGAATCATTCCGATGAATGCGCATCTCTCTCGAGGCCCATCTGTTTTTTTAAGAAGCTCCGGCGGGATAAACGAGAACTTGGGCAATGATGTTAATTTATGTGGTGGTGCAGCGAGAATAACTTCCTGCTGTTCTTGAATTGGATTAAAATGTTCTAGTTCCATTGCATATAGTGTACCAGATTTTTTACGCACACAAGATGACACCCTGTTGAAAACTTCACTAGCTAGTGCATGGATGCAGGTGTATGATTAAATAAAGGTCTTAGTAATTCATTAAACAGAAATATTATGAAAACAATCACATATACGGTTCTTGGTTTAGTAGCTTTGGTACCAACTCTTGCAAGCGCATGCTTTTCCGATTGGGGTCTTGATGGTGGCTACGGAATGATGGGTTATGGCGGAGGGATGATGGGAAGTTTTGGGCTACTTGCAATAATGATGTGGAGTGTTTGGCTCGTTGTGGGAATTCTCGCAATTGTTTGGCTTTGGCAACACGTTAATAAAAAGTAATCGCTAAAATACTCGTTTCGGGTGCCAAAAAAGTCACTTTATAGTGACTTTTTTGGCACCCCCCCATAATACCCCAAATTGATTGACTTTTATTTCAAAATAACCTACAATCTTCCTGACTCCGCAATGTGTTTGCGGTGTTGTTAGTTTACCCAAGAGCTTTGAAATAGGCTCTCAAATCCATTGACTCCAAAGACGAAAATTAACCATCAAATCCGCGCAAAAGAACTCCGTGTTATTACGGATACTGGCGAAATTCTTGGAGTCCTTTCCCTTTCGGAGGCGCTCGCAAAAGCAGAATCACTCGGGCTTGATCTCATTGAGATCTCCCCAAATGCTGAACCGCCAGTTGCGAAAATAATGGATTATGGTAAATATCAGTACCAACAGAGCAAAAAACAAAAGGAAGCAAAAGCTCGCGCGCACGTTACGGAAACCAAAACACTGCAGGTAAAGATCGGCACCTCGGAACACGACCTCGAGCTAAAGGCAAAAAACGCATCGAAATGGCTCAAGGAAGGTCACCGCGTAAAAATCGATCTTTTCCTTGTAGGACGATCAAAATACGCAGATATGGGGTTCAAAAAGGAGCGACTCGACAGAATTTTAACCCTCATTTCGGAGGAATACCGATTGCAAGGCGAGCCACTCAAAAGTCCAAAGGGACTCTCAGTCACACTTGAACGCGCATCAAAGAAGTAGTGAAAATCAATGAGCGGAGCGATTATGATTTTCCTACCCAGCCCCACTTTTATCGGTTTCCGTCTTTAAATAAACGACTTGTAAATAACACTAAATTATAGTAAGGTATGACAATATAAAAGTGGGGCTGGGTGGTGATTTTTATGGTCGCCGTGCTCCCTAAAAATCAACCACATGAAAACAAACAAATCATTTACCAAACGACTCAAGGTGACAAAGACTGGAAAGATTCTTGGTCGCAAGCCGGGTCAGAACCACTTTAACGCAAAGGCAAGCCGTTCGAAACAGCTCGCAGGCAAGCGCATGAGCGAATTTCCTATGACCAACAAGGACAAAGCGCGATTTTTACCAGGACTTCTAAAATAATCTACTATGACAAGAGTAAAACGAGGAACAACTTCAGCAAAACATCGCCGAAACGTCCTAGCTCAGGTAAAGGGCTACCGTTTTGGACGTAGCACAAAAGAAATCCAAGCGAACGACGCTATTGCACACGCAGGAGCTTACGCTTTTGCTCACCGTCGCGACAAGAAGAATGTATTCCGCCGCCTTTGGACTGTAAAAATGAACGCGGCCCTCCGACCTCTTGGCTTTTCATACAGCAAGTTTATTGATGCGCTCAAGAAAAAGAACATCATCATCGATAGAAAGATTATGGCTGACCTTGCAGAGAATAATCCAGAAACATTTGTAAACGTAGTGAATGAAGTAAAGTAATAACTCAGAACACCAAGCAAAAAGCTCCAGCTTCTTTTAAAAAAAGCTGGAGCTTTTTGCTTGGTGTTCTACATGACTCTCTCCCCTTCCTTTCCTCCAACTCCGTCAAAATTTTCATAAACATATTGAGGGCATTTTTCGCCGAGGTCGCAAACTTTTCGTCCTTGTATAGCATCAATAAGTCTTGCAACAAGCTGTTTTGGACTCTCGTCAAAAACAACAATGCCCTCTTCTTTACGGTGGCTTTTTTCAAGCATATCTTCCAAAACTTCGTCCATCTCCCATGGGCCACGAAGAACTCCCAGCGGCTTATGGTCTTCAAAAGCAATGGTGAATTCGTTTACCGTACCAATACGACCGCACCCAACAATTACCCCGTCTGATGCTCGAGTCAGCAAAAGATTGCGACCAGAGTATCCAAAGCCAGTGTAAATAATAACATCCAAATAATCGAGCGGGAGTCCGTACGTTTCGACGTGTTCTCTTTCACTCGACGCGGGAGACATCCCAATGGAGACACCGCCCATTTCTTTTGCTCCCATTGCCGCCCACAAAGGAAATCCGGTTGTTGCACCGGTCACCAAAATACCACCCTGGCGAATAATCTCACGTCCGAGCTCTTTTGCATTCTCTATTGCATCATCGCCGCAGTACGTCGTATCTGCCGCACCGGATACACAGATTTTTATTTTAAAATGTTGATGTTTTTCGGTTCCCATATTTGCTCATTCTATCAGTAATCACACCTCAGTCAAAACCTCAGCCATGACCTCAGTCAAATTGTTTGCTAAAAGTCGATTTCAACGACGTCGCCTGTTTTTGGGACACGGGCATCTATCCCGAGATAGTCACGCACACGCTGTGCAAAGAAAAGTCCAGCTCCCAATTCCGCATGCACTACAAAAACTTTTTTTACTGAATCCTGCATCTCAGTCACGAATTCAAGGAGCGCGTTCATATCCTTATGCGCTGAATATCCTTGGAGAGTAACAACCTTTGCGCGCACCGGCACGTCTTCATCAAAGATCCTAACACTTTTTATTCCTTCTTGAAGTGCGCGTCCCATCGTGCCGACGGCCTGATATCCTACAAGAAGCAGGGTGCTCTTTGGATCAGGGAGGTAATTGCGCTCGTGATGCATAATACGACCGCCATTCGACATGCCCGATCCTGCAATAATAATTTTGGGGTTAGGGACATCTTTTATTGCAATTGAGTCTTGCGAGCGCTCCGTAAAGCGGAGTTTTGGAAATTTAAAAATATCATCACCACCACTCATCGTATCTTGAATATCTTTGTTAAAATACGACTTGCTGTCACTAAACACCTTTGTAACTTTTATTGCAAGAGGAGAGTCCACAAAGACAGGGATTTCAGGAATTGTCTTTCCTTCTACCATCGCGTTTAATTCGAAAAGTAAGTCTTGCGTTCGCTCGATAGAAAATGCAGGGATCATCAATGTTCCTCCGCGCGCGACTGTTTCCTCGATTACTTCCTTGAGGCGATTTGAGCGTTCTAGAAGATTTTCGTGAACACGGTCGCCGTATACTGCTTCCATCACAAGAAAATCAACATTTGAAAGAAGCGCGGTGTCTGGCATCAATGGTGATGGTGAGTTGCCGAGGTCGCCTGAAAATATGAGTTTCTTGCTATTATGCGTCATTTCAATCATCGCAGAACCGAGAATATGCCCCGCATCGCGAAAACACACGCGGAGATCATTCTTGAAAACGACTTCCTTGTCGTATGGAATCGCTTCCCAGTGCGCAAATGCTTTTCCCACCGCGTCCTCGTGGTACAAGGGCTCATGTCCATCGGCTTTTGCTTCGCGCGCAATCACTCGAAGCGTGTCTTCGAGCATCAGTTTTGCAATTTCACGAGTAGGCGGTGTGGAATAAATCTTTCCCTTGAACCCTTCGTTCATGAGTTTTGGAATACGACCCACATGATCAAGATGCGCATGAGTTACAAAGAGCGCATCAATGATGGCTGGGTCATATGGAAATGGGTCGTTATTTTTATCATCACAAACCTTCACACCTTGGAAAAACCCGCAGTCAATCATGATATTTACCCCATCTCCTTCAAGGATATGATTTGAGCCCGTCACCTCCCCTGCCGCACCGTAAAATTTAAGTTTCATCATGATTAATTTATGGTTTTAATTTCGATCGTACAAATACTAAAATCGCAACTGTAGTCCCCCCTAGTATATCAAATAGTAGGTCTCCTAGGGTATCAGGTACTGCATTCATGTGTCCGACAGTAAGAAAACTTACCACCGCCTCGTATGCTTCCCAGAGTAATCCTATGCTTAAAGCGTAGACAAGACACACTCCAAGGAGGGAGAAAAATCCTTGCGGTGTGACCCCCCGCCGACTGTATTGCCACCAAACACCAAAGCCTGCGAGCCACATACCCCCCGCAAAGTGCATTGGCATATCAAACCACCGCATCGTCCAATACCAGTGATATAATCCCGCTAATCCATTCACTACAGCAATCGCAACAAGAAATATTACGAGAATGATTGGAATCTGGAGCTGTCGTGCTGGCATTCGGTAAGTATACCCTGGTTTACACACGCAGCCAAACAACAAATTGAAAAAGCTCATGAGCAGAGGCTCATGAGCTTTTACTGAGGGCTACTGAAGGTATTGACTCTGGATAAATCCAGGTGGGTGCCCGCAATCATACACCAAGGTGCATGAAGATATGAGGCTCCCTTGTCAATAATTTAGGAGACAATACCTCGAATAACCCTACATTCAATATACGCTTACTAAAATATTTTGCAACATTGCAAATTCATTACAAAACAAAAACCTTGCGTGATGCAAGGTCTCTGTGGCCGGGAGCTGTTCACGCGCTACAGATACGAGGCGCGGGTACATAATTTTTTGGAGCCATACTTTTGATATGGTGACAAAAAATTGTGTACCCGCAACAAAGTATATGTGGATGTGTGAACGGCTACCTAAAATGCTTCGTCCGCGTACACGTAATCAAAGTTCGATTTCTTATAATCAAAAATTTCTTCTGGTTTAAAGAAACGAGCAACCTCTGCTTTCCCATTTTCTACCGAGTCTGATGAATGTACGACGTTTGATTGAATAGAGAGAGATAAGTCACCGCGAATACTCCCCGCATCTGCATCAAATCCCTTGGTTGGACCAACAAGAATACGTGTTGCAGAAACAGCGTTGATACCTGAGAGCACCATTACCACGACTGGCGATGCTTTCATAAACGCCTTGATTCCCACAAAGAACGGTTTGTCCGCAATGTGCGCGTAATGCGCCTCAAGGAGCGCATCTTCAAGGGCAATCATCTTCATCCCCACAATATTGAGACCTTTGCGCTCAAAACGTGTGGTAATCTCCCCCAAAAGAGAGCGCTGGATTGCGTCCGGCTTCACGATAATAAGTACCTGCTCCTCTTTTGGATGTGCCATGGTGTTAAAAAATTATTTAATAAGATTTGAACATACTAGCAAAAAAGCATCACACGAGCAATGCTCGCAGGGTTTTTTATTTGGTTTATTTCTTGTCCGTTGTTGCAGAAAAATATTCTTCAACCGCCGTATTTCAAATAGGGAAGCCTTTGTTTTTCGAACATCGCATATCCGAAAACATGCGTATGGCCTATGATTTATAGTACTTCAGGATAAATTCTTTCGACTCCAAAATGCCGAACAAACCGCGTGAATGCATTATTATTCCCTTTTATCTGTTCTGCGATGTTCCTAAGTCCTTGATTGCTTATTTTTGCTCCTTCGACAACCCTATCAAGGGCACTTGTAACATGAGGCCAGTCAGCTGAACTCTGAGATGAAACAAACCTTCCTACGCTATTTTGAACATTTTTCTGAACTTCCAGGTCATTAAACATATCTTCTGTTCCAGGAAGACCTACTACCCTATCCACAGTATACAGGTGAATGTTTTTAGACGATAACAGACCTTCCTTCAGTCTATTCACAATTTCTGGTTGCGAAGCTATCTTTGGATTATTTTGGAAGCTACCCGACAACCTGTCCACGACATCTGAAATATCGTCCGACTTTGCAATGAGTCTGGCAAGGGCGGATATTTCTTCTGCGGAAAGATTATTGATAGCCTCTGCCCTCTTTTCCTCAGATCTTATATCAAGAATTCTATTGTTCACTTCAACCGCATCAATCGGCTTAGATTCCAACGCCTCCGCAACTACTCCTGTGGATCCTGCAGCTTCAACCTTTCCACCCTTAATCTCTTGTGCTTCTTCCTTCTGCTTTTCTTGCACAAGCGCCTGCTTCTCTTTGTCCTCCCTCATGGCACCAGATACTTTATCACTAAACCCTGGGGCTTCTTTTATTGCATCGGGAATATTCTTCCATGTAGTATCATATTGCGTCCTGTCCACACTCCCCCCATCTCTATATGCTCGAGCTGCTTCCACCATCGCATTTATAGCAACAGCTTCATTGGTGTTTTCTTTTTTCTCAACATTCACCCCTTTTATCTCCGCTAGTAATGCGTCCGCCTGAGCGAGTTCTGCTTGGCGTCTTGTGGCGCTTTGTTCTGCTTGCTCAGCTTGTGCGACAGCTTCGGCAGTTGCCTTCTCCGCCTCTGCAACCTTTTTCTCTGCCTCGATTATTTCCTGATTCTCCTGATGAGCATCATCGTAGACTTCCCGAACTTGCCCCTCTGTCGTCGCCTCTTCTTGCGCACTACTCATCATTTCAGCTTGTTGCGATCGCAGTGCCTTTCGCTCGGCCATAACATTTTCCAAATCATCATCTGTCATCTCACTGATATTCGTGCTTTTGATCTCATCCAGTCGCGCCTCCACCTTTGCAAAATCATCCCGCTCAGTACTTGCCGCCCCCGCTCCTGTTGATTCCATATTCATAGTACCCTCATTATGCCCCCACCCCGACCATATAGTCAAGCAAAAATTCCCACAAGCTAGCAGGTGTTATTTATATAGTTGCGCGTGTGTACTAATAGCAACAAATGTGACTACATCACCATTCTCAAAAAATATGGCGCGGTAGTCGCCGGTTATATCAATACTGCAACAGCCAGGATATGCCTTATCGACTGAATGATTATTAAGAATCGGGTCATACATATTCTTAAGGAAAATATTCCTTCGCTCTCTAAAAGCATCTTTGATTTTCTGAGGAAGTTTTGCGTACCTCTTCTCGAAATGTTTCTGAAGGAAAACACTTTTCATGCTAGAGCGCATTGAGGTACGCATCCATCTCCTTCATGTTCGTAAATGCCGGCGAAAGATTCTTCCCCGCTTTTATATCCTTAAGCGCGCGGTCAAGCATCTTGCGCGTTTTATCGTTCAACACGGGGCGTTGCACTACCTCGATAGCAAGGCCCCCTTCCACAAAGGACTTGGTGGCGAGCGTAAGCACTGCTGAAAAAGGGATGCCCTCGGCGCGCGCTTTTTTCATCGCCTTTTCCTTGAGCTTTTTATCCATCTTGAAAATTACTTGTGTATTCATATATATATATTCTACATATATCTAATATATATGTCAAGTCGCCTAATTCCCCCCTCGAAACCGCGCCATAATCTCTGCCTCCACTTCATCGCGCGGTGCGCCGTATTTCAAATACGAAAGCTGTTTGAGTTTTTCTGCCATTCTAGGGTCACCCTCTTCTGGTTTCATCGCTGTGATATTGAATGGTTTTGTTGGCTGACCATTTACGAGCATACTCATGTATGCATTATAGTTGTCGAGACGAGTTAGGTCTTGGGCTGTAAAAGTTGGCTTAAGCTTAGCCTCCAAATATTCAGCATCTTCAGGGCTCACACGAAAGAACGCCATGTTCCCAACATTACCAAACACTGCATCCTTGATTTCATCAGAAAGTTGCGCAATGAACTGATGAGCAGCGATTAACCCTAGGCGATATTTGCGCGCCTCGGATAGAATGGTCGCAATGGACGGCGTTGTTACATTGTAAAATTCATCAATATAGAGGTAAAAGTCATTCGGTTTTTTACCTGTTCCAAACATATCCACACGAGAAAGCGCTGCCATTGTGATTTTCCCAACAAGAACAAGACCTATGAGTTTCGCATTTATATCACCGAGTCGCCCCTTGGACAAATTGACAAGGAGAATCTTTTTTTCGTCCATAATCTTTCTGAAATTAAACGAGGACTCTTTTTGGAGCACCACAGGGCGCATGATGTCGTTGGAAATGAACGGGTCGAACTTGCTCGAAATATACGGCACAAAGTTTGCGAGTCCTTGGTCGCCGGTTGTCTTTTCCGCGCTCGCCCAAAATTGTGCAATGATCGGATTCTTGCACCGCGAAAGCTTCAAATCGCGAAACGCCTTGTCGGAAAGCACACGAGTAATATCAAGGAGTGTTGCCTGCTCGCTCGTGTCTTCCATGACAAGGAAGGCGGCATTTTTGAAATACTGCTCGAACATTGCGCCTCCGCCTGCCTTCATATCAAAAAGCTGATTAAATATGTTCATCATCTCATTTACCACGAATGTTTTCTGCTCGGGACGGCTGTGGTCATACTCGAGCATATTGAGTCCCATTGGGCGCTCTATATACGACGGATCAAAATAAATCACATCATCAGCGCGCTCGGGTGGAATGAGCGCAAGGATATCCTGCACGTCATTCCCGTGCGGGTCGATGAAGCACACGCCGTCGCCATTCCGAATATCCTGAATAATCATATTTTTCAGGATGCTCGTCTTGCCGGTCCCTGTCTGACCAATAACATACATATGTCGCACGCGATCCTCGCGTCCCATGCGCACAATTGTTTCTTTGTTGTGATAAATATTTTTCCCAAGAATAATTCCCTCGTTCCCCATTTCGATAGGCGCCGGTGCACCTCCTGCCTTTGCCTCCTTGAGTTCTGATGCAGAAGTTGCGATAACAGGAAAATGAAACATTGTTGCAAGTTCTTTTAAATTAAGCGGAAAACTTTCTTTGTCGCTCCACATACGAAACGAGTAACGATAAATTGCCTCCGAGAGAGCGCTTCCTTTTGTATCGCGCTCCCACTTAATAGTATTTGATTGTGGTTTCCCAAATTGATTGAATGCGCTTTCGAGTTCATTCAATATCGTCTCTGCGCGCGCCGAAGTATCCGCCGATGCAATAATGCGAATATTGGTGTCAACAATTGGCGATGCTATTTTCTCCTCAATATTTTTTATTGCTTCTTCTTCAATTGGCTCATCCTCCTTGCGCAGCTTTACCCCGAAAACAAGACTCTTTGCGACATTTGCAAATTCTGCGGCAAATTGCGCGCCCGCATTCTTGAGCGCATCCTTTGCCTTTGTGCCCTTTTTGATCTGCTCCACTATCCCATGGTAACGAGTGTTGAACGCCTTACCCGAAGGGCGAATGACGAACTGCACAGCCACCCCCTCGCCGTCTCGGTTTATTTTTGAAAATGTGGAGAGGAGCACGTTGAGCGGATCCTGTGTAAATGTTTCAAACGTGCGAAGCGGGTATGCAACCTCTCCCCCTGTGGTGGCAAAAGAAGCAACGCTTACACCTTTTTCATTAAACGGATTATAGTCTTCGCGATGTTCTTTGAGTCTCGCGTCCGGGTATACTGCAAGAATTTGTTTTTCAAAAAGGTTTGCGTGCTCAAGTGGAACCGCAGAATAAAATACGATATGCTCGCTGAAATTCGACAGTGCGAGTTCGAGCGTAAAATAATTTTTTGTGTCGCCAAAGCCCGATTTCGTATTCTCGATTGAAAGCATGCCGGCATAAAAGTGCTCCATGCCGGAAACCAGCTGTGCAAACTCGCGTTTCTCGCCAGTGGGATCTATGGGCGGTAATGTCACCTCATAAAGACGCATCTTGAGCGCACGCGCAAGCTCCTTATCGCGAGAAATGCCAGCAAAGTCCCCCGTCTCCAAAATGAGCTGGACGAGCATGCGATGAAAATCATCCTCGATATGCGGATTGTTTAATTTCTCGAGGAGCGCGAGCGCATTTTTAATGCCTTTTGTCTCCACAATGCGCATCAGCTGGTCAATAGCTTCCTTGTGCTCAACACCAAGCTTCACCACATTGGTTTCAAGCTCATCGATCTTCATACGATAGCTTTCTTCAAGAAGTGCCTCGGGAGGTGCGGCGCGATATTCAGCAACCTTTTCACGCACGATCTCTTCACGCTTCTCGAGCGTGCGCTCGGGTGACCCCGGAGCAATCCCCATCACGCGCTCCTTGTCCGCAATCTGGGCGCGCAAGTATGCTACCTCTTCCTCTGGAGATTGGAATTGTTTCCCCACGCTTCCGTATTCTGGATTCATATCATGAAAGTATACCATAAAATGTTCTCTCAAAACCGAAAAGTAGCGGTGTTGTCGAGCAACACCGCTACTTTTCGGTTTTTGTTTCTGTATAACCTACTCCTGCCTACTTAAGCCTTGACTCAATTTTTTCTATACGAAGAAGAAGTTCCACATTGTCTGCTTTGAGTTTGTCGTTCTCAGCCTTTAGCTCTTTGACAGAATTTACCAAAGGGACAACGAACTCAGCGTACGAAAGCGAGTAATAGCCGTCCTTTGTTGCAGGTTTATTGATGCCATAAAAAGGAATGTCAGTCGCCTCTACTTCTTGAGCGATAAAACCATTGTGAGTTTGATTTGTAGCGTCTGTTGTGAATTTGAAGGATACTGGTCGAAGGCGTGTAATGAAATCAAGCCCATGTGTGTAATCAACAACATCTTTTTTCAGTCGCGCATCGGAAAGATTTGACCAAGCTACCTGCCCACCGATAACAGTAACTGCTGTATTGCCAATACGAACTTTGTTTGAGGCGTCGACGAAAGTATACGCACCAATAGCAGTAGCGTTAGTAAGATTAGAAGAAAAAGGCATGGAGGTGAAGGCCCCAATCGCAGTGTTGTATGTGCCTGTACCGTTAAAACGAAGTGAATCAATCCCAACCCCAGTATTATAGGACCCTGAAGTATTGTAGAAAAGAGATTGAGTACCCACTGCGGTATTACCGCCTCCATAGGTCGAATAAAGAGCATCGTATCCGTTCGCGGTGTTGTTGCTACCGTCCTCGTTATCATAGAGAGCATACCCACCAGTCGCAGTGTTTCGACTACCAGTGCTGTTCATTAGTAAGGATGCAAAACCGCTTGAGGTGTTGTCGGTGCCGGTGATGTTCGAACACAGAGCACAATATCCCATCGCGGTATTGTCACCTGATCCAGAACCCCCTACTCCTACCGTAATTCCATTTACGAGAATATCTCCGGGGTCAGATATTCTCCAAGTAAGAGAAGCTCCGTCCCATCGGACAGTTTGCCCGTCGTCAGTTCCTGTAGGTAGTGCGCCGATTATTGCACTCAAACATTTTCCTGTGATGCACACATCTCCAGTACTAATGATATCGCCAACCGTCAACGTTCCGGTTTTTGTTTGAGGAGCACTGCCTGTGTTAATTGGTGCATCCACATTCCCCAGAGGGGGTACTGATGCCGGTGCTGTCCACGCAAGAGCATGGCTCACTCCAAAAGAAACAACGACTGCAAGAGTGATGACTTTAATAGTGGAAAAAATTTGTTTGGTCATAATATAGTTAATTACTTTTAATGGATCTGAATTTCACTTGCAGAGAATTCTTTCAGTGTCTTTATGTTCTCTGTGGCAGTGGCGACGAGCGCGATGCCAACAGTGATACTTGAAGCATCAATAGTGGTAAGAATTGGCTCTGGTGGGCGTGGTAGTGTTGCGCCAGAGCTTTTCCCTGCTTTCATATTTTTGATATATGCATCCCTTTCAGCCTTATAGGTGTTCATATCTCCTTGAGAAATTTTTATTATTTTGGTGTCCTTTGTAATGACTATGGTTCGATCGAGCATAGCAGGGTCCTCAAACGGATTCGTTGACTGCGTGTGGACAGTGATTCGGTCTCCATTGACGGCGGTGACAGCACCGGAAATAGTGCGAATATCATCGGGTGCGCGAAATGCGCGACCAATATTACTTTCTTGTGCCAACTTTTTTGCGTTATCGAAACCTGCCTGATAAGTATTCGCTGATACTTGCTTGAAATATATAAACGATGCGCATGTTCCAACTATAATTCCAACAACAAGCACTCCAATATACTGAGCAGTGTGGGACGGACAAACTAGCGGTGGTGACTGTGTTTCCATTTTTTTAATTAACTTATTACCAAAAGTATACCACTTTGCGCAGAGAAATACGCAAATATCCTATGTGGATAACTTAAAAATGCCTAAAATACAGGCAAGTGGAAGCTAGTCTTCGTATTTTTGAATCTACTTTGTTTCAGGAGACCGAGGCTCAGATTCTCTTTTGAGAATTATAAGCGCTATGAGTAGAGCAACAAAAAATATGGCAGAACCATAAAAACACGGTGTGGTAAATGGACTTGCGGTCGGTACCCCTGAGCATCCTACCCCCTGCCCCGGCAATGCGGTATAAAAATCGTACACCAAACGCAGAAAATTTGTCCACGCAAAAACATTACCTGCTGACAACAGGACCAACAAATACTTTTCACTTTTACGTCGCATCTCGCCTTCTTTTTTTAGAAGCGCAACCGACCACGCAAAAGCAACAGCAAAGGCGATGGCCCCATAAAAACATGGCGTGGTAACAGGGTTCGGATAGATACAATCTTTAATTTTCAAAAGTGTCCCCTCTGCGTTGTAAAAACGCATAAAATCAACCAATGCGGTCGTCCACGCAAAAACGGTTCCCCCTAGAAGGGTAGCAGTTTGTATCCAATACATCTTCGTTTTCATATTAAGCATTGTATCACTTAACGATTTCTATCAAAACTCTCGCTTCGTCAAAATCTCCGCATCGCCTTCAGTGATTAAAATAGTATGTTCAAAGTGTGCACTGCGCTTGTGGTCTCGCGTTACGTAAGTGTAGCCGTCAGGCATAAGCTTAATATATCGCGTTCCTTCGTTTACAATAGGCTCAAGAGCGAGCACCATTCCAGCTTTCAGCTTCATCCCCTGTCCGCGTTCACCGTAATTTGTGATATGCGGATCTTCGTGTTGCTTATACCCTACCCCATGCCCTCCGAGTTCCTCCACAACTACAAAACCATGATCCTTTACATATTTTTCGATAGCATAACCAATATCACCGATAGTATTTCCAGCGCACGCTGCATCAATACCTGCAACAAGAGCACCTTCTGTTGCCAATATAAGCTTTTTTGCGGTGTCATCTATTTTCCCCACTGGCACTGTAAGCGCAGAATCTGTAAAAAAACCCTTATGTTTGACGCCAGTGTCAATACCGATAATATCGCCCTCTTTAAGGATGCGGTCACTACCGATCCCATGCACAATTTCATTGTTCACCGAAACACAAAGCGTTCCCGGGTATGCAGTACGGGCGCCTTCTGGTTGATAATTCAAAAAAGCTGGCTCATCTCCTCCGTCGCGCATTAGCTTCTCTGCAAGCTGGTCAAGTTCGCGTGTGGTCACACCCGGCTTGACAGCATCACGCACCACACTCAAAACACGTGCGAGGCGCTTGCCACCTTCGCGAATAATTGCAATTTCTTCCTCAGTTTTTATCATTTCTTGTTTTGACATTTAAATTAACTTTTTATACAGGATGGAGCTTTGCGAAACTAAAAACCAAGTCCTTTTTTGATATCATTAAACACTTCTTCGGGAGTTTGCTCGCCGTTAATTTCAAGAAAACGATATGTTGGATTGTTTCGATAGTAATCAATCACAGGAACCACGTCTTTTGTAAAGAATGCAAATCTTCGCGCTATCACTTCAGGCTTGATGTCGTCCGCTCTCCCGCGCCCGCGCAAACGCTCTTCTGCCCACTCCTGCGATACATTCAAAAAAACAACTACGGGGTTTATGCGGTCATAAAAAGGAAGCGCGGTATCAAGAATTTTCGCCTCCGCGAGCGCGCGCGGTGCGCCATCGAACACTAGGTGTTGGTTGCCATGAAAATTTTCTACAAGTGCGGTTGTCCACATCCATACCGCAAGAAAGTCTGGCTGGCGAGTACCAAGCTCGATAATCTTTCTGGCGCGTACCCATGTGTCACCAGTCTCCTTGATGTATTTTCTGAAATAATCGCCAGTTTCAATATAAAGAACAGGTAGGTCAGGGGAATGTTCGCCAAGATACCTCTGAAAGTGCTCTGATTGCATTCCTTTCCCAGCACCCGAGCGCCCGATAAATATGACCGTCTGCAAATTCATACAGGAAGCATAGCAGGGAAAGACTAAAAAAACAAAAAATGCGTATAAACAAGGACCGCCCTTAAGAATTCAAGAAGGGCGGTCATTGTTTATATTTGTTTTAGTACTCCCTCATCGTTATTTGTGCATCAATCTTTTTTACCAGATCAAGAACGACCGAAACAATAATGAGGAGTGCAGTACCACCAATAGAAAGGCTGGCAATCTTGGTTAAATTTTGCATTATAAGCGGCAACACGGCGATTGCACCAAGAAATACTGCGCCAACGAGTGTAATGCGCGTTATTATCTTTGAGAGATATTCTGCGGTCGATGCGCCAGGTCTGATGCCGGGAATAAAGGCTCCGTTCTTTTGAAGATTATTTGAAATTGCCTCCGGATCAAACGTAACTGCAGTGTAGAAAAAAGTAAACACAAACACGAGAATAAAGTAGAGTGCGCCATTTATCCAGCCATTTGCAAGCACTTTTTGAACAAAAAGCGCTATTGTCTGAATTGGCCCGCTACCCATCGTTGCAAGCGCGTTTGCAACAACAGTAGGAAAAACCAAAATAGAAAGCGCAAAAATAATCGGGATTACCCCAGCTTGATTCAAACGAAGTGGCAGATATGTCATTGTGCCGCCAACTGAGCGACCGGCACGAACCTGCTTTGCATATGTAATAGGAACTGGTCGCTCTGCTTCTGTCATAAACACGACAGCCATAATAAGAAATATTGTTGCAACTATTGCAGCAATAAAAACTGGAATTTGTGACGCATCAAAGGAAAATAGGAGTTGTCCTACCGTTGCGGGAATACTTGAAACGATTCCAGCAAAAATAATCAGCGAGACACCATTACCAATGCCAAACTCTGAAATAAGCTCGCCAATCCACATAAGGAGCATGGAACCCGCCGCCACGATAATCGTGTTGGTAAAAATCTCGAACGGGGTGAGTCCAACAAGAATCCCTTGTTGTGTCAAATACGCAATCAGCCCATAACCTTGCGCCAATGCAAGTGGTACCGTAAGAAGGCGTGAATACTGCGTCATCTTGCGGCGACCAATTTCACCCTCCTCGCTCTGCATCGCCTTAATCTTTGGCGACATCATCGTCAAAAGCTGCATAATAATCGACGCCGTAATGTACGGTCCGACGCCAAGCATCACAATGGAAACAGCAGAGAGACCACCGCCCGTAAGGAGATTCAAAAATCCAAGAGCTTGGTCATTTGCGAGGAGTGAGGTTAAATTTTGTCCTGCAGCTGCTGGAATTGGAATATTAGCGAGAAGGCGAAATATTACCAGTGCAACAAGCATAAAGAGGACACGCCGACGCAAGGTTGCGTCTTGCACAATCATCTTTAGTTTGCGAACGAGTGTGTCCATGAGTATTTATTTTACCGTACCTCCAAGCTTTTCTACTGCCGCTTTTGCTGACTCTGAAATCAAACATCCGCGGATATCAAGTTTTTTGTCGAACTCGCCTGAAGCAAGAATCTTTACCATAGGGACCTTATTCCCTTTTTTTTCTACAAGTGCGCGCTCAAGGAGAACTTTTGGCGTAACACGATCACCTGACTTGAACTCAATACTCAAAACACCAAGGTTCAAAACGACATAGTGAACGGCTTCAGTCTTGAACTGATTGCGTGACACACCTTCCCCGCGAAGCTTTGGGAGCTTCTTGATGGTATCGCGCATCTGAGGGCGCTTGCGATGTCCGGCGCGAGCGTCTTGACCCTTGGTTCCGCGGCCAGATGTCTTTCCACGCTTTCCTCCACGTCCAACAACCTTCTTTACAGCGCGCGGCTTTCTTGTTTTTACTTCGTGTGCTTGCATAATAGTATTTTAAATTACTTTGTTGCTGGCTCTTCAACAACCTTCGTTCCTTTAGCGCGAAGCTGTTCAAGTGCCTTTATTGTAGCGCGCGCGTTGTTGAGTTTATTCTTTGAACCAGAAAGGATCTTTGCGCGAACATTCTTGATACCCGCAAGTTCAAGTACATTACGCACCGAGCTTCCAGCAACCATACCACGACCTGCTGCGGGCATAATCATTACTGTTGCTGAAGATTCCTTTGCCTCTACTTCATGAGGAATCATCATCCCACTTGTGAGGAGAACCTTGATCATATTTTTCTTGGCATTTTTTGTTGCCTTTTCAATAGCGGCTGCAGTGTCAGCAGCCTTACCAATACCTACACCCACAGAACCCTTGCGGTTCCCCGCTACGAGTGCGACAGAAAATGCAAAACGACGACCTCCAGCAACCACGCGAGTTACACGACGAATCTGGATGAGTTTGTTGTCAAACTCCGGCTTCACACGCTCGAAACCTGCGCCTCCGCGACCGCCGCGAGGTGAGCCCTTACCAGAACCGCCACGGCTGGCGCCTGCGCCTCCCCTCGCTCCACTGCGGCCAGTTGACGAGCCTCCACGTGCTCCACCAAAAGATGGACGTGATGGAGGAGTATGTGCAGGAGCAGCAGCTGCTGGCGCTGCTACTGTCGTCTGAGCAGTCTCACTGGTATTCTTTTGTGTGGTTGTTTCTGTCATATAATTATAAAATTTAGAATACTAGACCGCCTTCACGAGCACCGTCAGCAAATGCGCGAACACGTCCAGTAAAGATGAACCCCCCGCGATCAAAGACTACAGCTGAAAGACCCTTTGCCTTTGCGCTCTTTGCGAGAGCCTCGCCTGCCTCTTTTGCGCGCGCTGTCTTTGTCTTACCTTTGAGGCCCATGTCTGACACAGCAGAAAGTGTCACACCTTTTGTGTCGTCAATAATCTGAGCATAAATATAACTGTTTGACTTGAAAATAGCGAGGCGCGGGCGCTCTGAAGTACCTGAAACCTTCGCTCGGATGCGGTTGTGACGACGTGTACGCTGTCCTTTTTTTGTTAATTTTATAGTCATATTAGTTTAAAGATTATGCAGACTTCTTACCCTGCTTGCGACGGATAACTTCCGTCGAGTAGCGAATACCCTTTCCCTTGTAAGGTTCTGGTTTTTTGTTTGCTCGGATCTGCGCCGCAAACTGCCCTACCGACTCCTTGTTGATTGATGAAATAGTGAGAACGTTTTTCTCAACGAGAACTTTCACATCTGCGGGGATATTCATAGGAACCTTATGTGAGAAACCAAGTGAGAAGACGAGAACATTCCCCTGTGGCTCAACCTTGTAACCAACACCTTCAATGATAAGCTTTTTGATGAACGCGGTATTCACGCCGGCAACCATGTTCACAAGGTGTGATGCGTATGTTCCCCAGAGAGCCTTTGCTTCTTTTGAGCTGTTCTTTGGAGTGAATACTATTGTCGCACCTTCGACCTTAATATCGACAGGACCTGAGAAATCACGAGTAAGATCACCCAAAGGACCCTTCACTGTAACTACAGTGTCGTTTTGTGCGACGGTTGTGCCCGTCGGAATCGTTACGCCTTTTTTTCCAATTCGTGACATATATAAATGATATTAATTACCAGATCTTAAAGAGAGCTTCGCCACCGACCTGTCCTTTCCTTGCTTCATCGCCAGTCATAATACCCTTTGGAGTCGAGATAACCATCAAGCCATAACCATTCTTAACCTGCTTAATCTCGTCCGCCTTTAGATAAAAACGGCGTGAAGGCTTTGACATGCGCAGAACATCTGCCACACGCGGCTTCTTGCCCTCATACGCAATACCGACCTCGAGAGTCTTTTGGACCTTCTTGCCTTTTTTTGCATATGAAGCGATGTAGCCTTCCACAAAGAGAACCTTAGCGATAGACTCTTTCATGTTAGAAAAAGGCATCTCGGCTAAATCCTTGCCGGCGTTTCCTGCATTCTTGATGCGAATAAGCATATCTGCGATTGGGTCGTGCATATAAAAGTAGTGAATTACCAAGAAGACTTCTTTACTCCGGGAATTTTGCCATCGTTTGCAAGCTCGCGGAAGCAAATACGGCAAAGATCAAAATCACGCATGTAGCCACGACGACGGCTGCAGTTGAAACAACGGCGCACAATGCGTGAGCTAAATTTTGGCGTCTTTGCGGCGCGTGCGGTTACTGATGTTTTTGCCATAAATTAAAATACGATGCTTTTGCCAATATCTCGCGCAAATTCTTTTGAAGACCTTCGCTTGCGCAAAAGTCTTCAAAAGGAGGTGCGCGGATTGCTCAAAAACCCGTAGAAGCATCCTAGCATATAGGGAAATAATGTCAACAAAAAAAGGCGGCCTTGCGGTCGCCTTTGTCAATTCTGGAGAAAATCGAGTTATGTTATGCGTAAATTACCGCAAAACGTCTGGTGTTTGCGGTTTGTAGCAGTGAGTCGCTCGAACCCGCGATGGCACGCGACAGAAAGAACATCGGAACGAGTGTGACTGCTGTGCCCTGACAAAATATCTTTTGAATCTTCGGGGAACATTCCCTGATTACTTGCTGGCGCGCTGGAGCGAGGCTTTCTCTCATTACGGCTGAAATTCTTCAAAAAACCCCAAATATTCCATGGTGAAGGGCCGCGATTGCGCCCGGTTTGTTCATGACCAACTTGTCCAATTTGACGAGATTTCCGAGATGCCATGACTTTTCTCCCCTGTAAAGATCATATCAACGCACACGCGGTGATAGCGAACATCATCCCATATATGAGTACTAAGCACAAGTCCTCTTGTAAAAACAGACGGCCGATGGTTGGGCCGTCTGTTTTGAACCGCTGATTGTTATGAGTGAATCAACCCCACCCTACCCCATGTTGCAAAAAATGCATCTCCGCCGATGTGGCGGTTGTCGCTATTTTCATTGTCTTGATGAACGCCGTAAGCACATACAGGCTTACCTCCAATGACAATGCTGTCTTGTCCATGGTTTTCCAGATGGTCGGTATCAAGGACCCCATCATATCCCAAATGCTTTGGACTCATTACACCACCTTGCATGATTTTCCCCTTTAGGTAAAGAACTCTTGGATACACCCCATGTCTACCCAATTACGTTGTATTATCCCACCAATGTTTAAAAAACGCAAGGAAAAAGCTGAGAACCTATCACTATCTCGTGGTACCCAGCCTAGAAACCCTTATTTTTAGGCGAAAACAAGTCGGAGCGCGAGACATAATGAATTATGTCTCGCGTGAGACGAAGTTTTGCAGCCAAAAATAAGGGTTTCTAGGTTGGGGGAAGATAGTGGATAGGTTCTCGGTTCAGGATTTACCTGAACTGAGCTTTTTGCATAGTCTATTTCTTCGTTGGAACGCCGATGATGTCGAAAAATCGAGATGCCTCAGCCTTATTCTTTGCAGTGGTTACAATAGTAACCGCCAAACCAAACAGGTCCTTTATGTCTTCGTCTGCAACCTCAGGGAAAATTGTCTGCTCTTTTACACCGAGAGTTAGGTTCCCCATCTCGTCGATACTCTTTTTGTCGTAGCCACGGAAGTCGCGAGTTCGAGGGATAGCGACGTTGAAAAATTTATCAAGAAAGCCCATCATGCGCGCACCGCGGAGTGTTACTGCGACACCGATCTTGTCTCCTTCGCGAAGCTTAAATGCAGCAATAGACTTTTTTGCAGCACGAAGTGAGGGCTTTTGACCAGTAATCTTTGCAATTCGTCCCATCACCATCTCATTGCGATTCTTGTCTTTTGAGCGACCAGTTGTTGCAGAAACAACAACCTTCACAAGGCGAGGGGCGGCAAGCTTCGCCTTGTAGCCAAACTCCGCTTTCATTGCATCAAAAGCGTCTGCTTGTCTTTCCTTAACTGTTTTAAATGCTGATTTCATAATATTAAAATTAAAAGACTACTTGAGTTCCGATCCGCTTTTTTTGGTAACGCGAACATTCTTGCCATCGATCAACTTCTTGCCAACGCGCGTACGCTTGCCGGTTTTTGGGTCAACAACCATCACATTTGAAGCGTTGATTGGCATTGCTCGTTCGATGATTTGACCGCTCTTCCCTTTTGTGCGGGACTTCTCGTGCAGTTTTGAAATATTTGCACCATCTACGACTACGCGATTAACAAGCGGAAGAACCTGAAGGATTGTTCCTTTCTTTCCTTTGTCCATTCCAGTGATCACGATCACGTTGTCTCCTTTTTTGAGTTTCATAGTGGTGGTAGAGTAAATAATATTTGTTAAAGCACTTCTGGCGCAAGTGAACCAATTTTATTGTATCCGATTTCAGTAATCTCGCGAGGAATTGGTCCAAAAATACGACCCGCCTTGGCCTCCTTCTTCACTTTGTCGACAATAATAACCGCATTGTCATCAAAACGAATATAAGATCCGTCCTTGCGACGATACGCATTGCGCGTACGAACAACGAGTGCCGTAAGAACATCCTTTTTCTTTACTGACTTGCGTGGCTCTGCAACCTGTACCGAGAGGACAACCAAATCACCAATCATCGCATAGCGCTTCTTCGAGCTCCCGAGCACCTTGAACACACGACCGATCTTTCCGCCAGTGTTATCAGTTATCTTTACGATTGTTTGTGGTTGTATCATGGTAAATTTGTTATCTATTCTACACTTTTGATTATGCGATTTTCTTTCCGATGACCTTGAAAGATTTATCTTTCGAGATGGGGCGACATTCTTCAATAGTAACTTGGTCTCCTGTTTTAAATGCACCTTCTTCGTCGTGCGCTTTGTACTTTTTAGAAATTTTCATAAACTTTCCGTACTTTGGATGCTTTTTAAAACGATTTACAAGGACCGTTACCGTCTTCATCATCTTGTCTGACACGACAGTTCCTTGAAGTTGCTTACGGGTTACGTTGCTTTCTGTGCTAGTTTTTTTGTTGGTTTTTTCCATAATAGTAGTGTTATGCGATTACGTTGCGATTGCGCATGTTCTGCTCAGTAAGAATGCGTGCGATTTCTTTACGCGCGAGCATCGACGCTTTCACGTTCTTTTTTGCAGAACCTGCAATGTCGAAACGGAACGCACGAACTGCCTCCCTTTTTTCACTAAGGAGTTTTACCAAATCATCCACGCTTTTTTTCTTGATTTCTTTCATAAGAGTAGCTTAATTATGCAGTTTCCACACGTCGCACGATACGAGTTTTAAGAGGAAGCTTCGCTCCCGCCTTCTTGAGCGCCTTTACTGCGGTCGCTTCGTCAACACCATCAACTTCAAAAAGCATACGACCTGGACGAACTTCAAACACATATCCTTGAAGCTCACCTTTACCCTTACCCATACCCACCTGTGCCCCCTTCTGCGTCCATGGTCGGTCTGGGAAAATACGGATCCACATCTTGCCAACTTTAGTAATAGTGCGAACAATAGCTTTACGTGATGCTTCGATTTGATTTGACTTCACACGCGCCTGTGTCTCAGCCTTTAGTCCAAATGAGCCAAACGCAAGCGTAATACCACGCGTTTCAGGTGCGGCAAGCTTCGCCTCGCTTTTGCGAGCGTTCTGCCATTTTCTGTACTTTACTTTCTTTGGGAATAACATGTTGGTATATTAAAAATTTGACTATTGGAATGTCTGGGTCTCGGTTGCAACAAGCTTCTTTTTGCTGTCCGCAAAAATCTGACCTTTGTAAACCCAAACTTTGATACCAATAGCACCATAAGGAAGGCGAGCAGTGTTCTTTGCAAAATCAATGTCTGCGCGAAAAGTCTGAAGTGGGATACCCCCGCGACGAATCTGCTCGTAGCGCGCCATTTCTGCACCACCCAAACGACCAGATATTGCGATACGTGCACCCTTTACTTCGCGATTTGCCATAACCTTTTCAATAGTCTGTTTCAAGATCATGCGGAAAGGTAGGCGCTTCTCGAGACCCTCGGCAACCATTTCTGCAACAACAGCGGCATTACCTTCTGGCGAACGAACTTCCTCAATATCGAGCTTGAAGTCTTTTGGGATATCAAGCTTGAGACGAGTTGCTTCTTTCAAGATATCATTTTTCAGCTTTACTGAACCTTCACCGGCACGACCGATAACCATACCCGGGCGAGCAGTCTTGATGAGAATACGAAAAGTCTTTGCATTGCGCTCGATTTCAACACCTGCAATATAGCTGCCACGAAGACGTTTATCGAGAAATTTGCGAATGAGCACGTCACCCTTGAGAAACTTCTTGAAATCATCTTTTGCGCCAAACCAACGTGATTTCCAATCACGGATGATTCCCAAACGGTGCGCATATGGATGTACGATGTGTGTCATGTTATTTTGTCTTTTTAGCTGCCTTAACCTTTGCTACAGCCTTTACTTTTGCAAGAGCAGTCTTCTTTGACACCTTAGGTGCCTCTACTTCTAATTCAGTCTTCTTTGCCATCTTCTTTGAAGGCGCAATATCTGCACTTGCAATGAGCTCAATCATGATGTGGCTTGTGTGCTTGTGAATAGGGTGTGCAGTGCCATGCGACTTTGGCATAGAGCGTTTGAGGATTGTACCCTGGTCCACACGCACTTCTTTTACAAAAAGATCTACTAGTGCAATGCCATCGTTTTCCTTTGCGTTTGCAACGGCTGACATCAAAAGCTTTTTCATTGGACCTGATGCACGCTTTGGAAGCACGTCGAGTTCAACCAAAGCACGGGGAACAGTCTTCCCTTTAATAAGATTTGCCACAAGGCGGACCTTGCGTGGCGCTTGACGATAACTTCTAAGAATTGCTTTCATGGTTAATTATTTCTTCTTAGCAGCAGGTGTTTCGGATTTAGCGGCTTTTGCAGCAGTGATTTCTGCTTCTTTCTTCTTTTGCTCAAGCTCCTTCTGCATTTTGCCTCCGTGTCGTACAAATTTCTTTGTAGGAGAAAACTCTCCGAGTCTGTGCCCTACCATATCTTCAGTCACGCGAACTTCAAGATGTGTCTTACCATTGTACACACCAAAAAGGAATCCTACCATTTCTGGGGAGATTTGGCTCGAACGCGCCCATGTCTTTATCATTGCGGCGGTTGATGCGCTTTTGCCAACAAGTTTCTCCAAGAGTCTTGGGTCAATATATGGTCCTTTTTTTAGTGATCGTGTCATTTGATAATAGGGTGTCTTTAAACAAAACAACCCAGCCCTTACTTTGTTGCGTAAATTAACCTTTACGCACACAACGCAGAAACTGCATAATATCCTAACTCCCTAAATTATGCAACAAAGCAGGGGCTGGGTCGTAATGTATCTTACCAAATTGAAGAATAATGTCAAATCGGACGGCGGGCGCTATCCGTCTCGATTACAAAAAAGATGTAACAATTGACAAAAGGAGGGTCTGCGCTTCGCGCAGACCCTCCTTTTACAGTGTATTTTTGGCAAACGTCAATTATTTTCCCTAAAACTGCTTCACTTTGGCCCTGCAATCGGTGGGACAATTGAGGACTGTCTCCCCTGCATCACAGACGCTATTAATGACACAAACTGGAGCAGGATCCTCTACAACAACATTTTTGGAATCAAAACCCACACCGCAATCCAAACGATAAGAATACGTACCCGCTAGAGAAAGATTCCCTGTGGGAACATTAGTTCCCGATGATGCTTTTGCTCCCGACCAGCTTCCTGATGCAATACATGCGGTTGGAGGAGTTGTGGTCCATGAAAGAGTCGTCCCGGTGCCCGTTTGGATAGTAGTGGCAGCAGGAACAATTAGAACGGTAACGGTAGGAATAGGAAGATGCACACCATTTGCGCCGGCAGAGATCGGAGCAAAGTCAATCCAACCTACAACGTCTGAACCCCACGCGTAGCTTGAGAAGACTCCAGTTGCGGGAGCGACTGTCACGCCGTACGATGCGCCACTATCGCTGGTATCTTTTGAAAGCTTAATCCAGCCATTCCATCCATCAGTTCTGCTTGCTCCCGTACAATCACCGTTGACCGTTCCCGCACACGCACGCGCCCAACCGGTAACCGTATCATCTGCCTCAAGGCGAGCTCCGTGATTTGGCACACTCGGATAACCGCTTAAAGGTGCCAAATTAATCCAACCGATATTCTCACTCCATGCGTATCCAGAAAAATCTCCCGTAGCTGCGCTGACACTTACACCATAGTTGCTCGTTCCGCACGAGCTGTCGTTTGTGCAACTAAAACTGACCCAGCCTATTGTCTCGCTCCATGCCCACCCAGACACTGGGCCAGATACAGAAACGGCTTCAGCCTTCGGTGTTTCAAAAAAATTCGGATCTGTAATATAACCTGCGAAAACAACCGCTCCCACCACTGCGACGGTGAGAATATTTCGTAATTGGTAAATAAAAAATATTTTCATACTAAACAGTATATCACTTTATTTTATACTACCATAAATTATCAATCAATACATGTTACAACACAGGACCCTTTGTAATAGCTTATAGTCCATGTGCCATTATATGTGCCAGATACACCGCAAGCATCGCCACCGTTTGCAGCCCCGAAATAACCCATAAAACAGGCTTTGTGCACGCCAGGATTTGCACCAGCACTGTACGTGGTCACATTTGAGAAACCGCCGCCACTACCGCTTGCAGATGTCCATGCTGTTCCGTTGCAAAACTCAGGGGCGTGCGTCGTGTAATTGTAGCGCTGAGTGCCTTCGGTCGAAGCGCTACAAACGGTAACCTGTGTCTCACTTCCCGTTCGCACGCCACCCGCGACATCAAGTTTTACATTAGGGTTACCCTTTCCAATGCCGACATTTCCTGAATTCATAAGTGTCATAATTTCAGTAGTGGTGTCATTAAAAAAAGAAGTACGCCCGCCCACTGAAATATTTCTAATCGTGAACCATTTATCGATACCGCCATCAGACCAAATATTCCCATAAAGATCTCCAAACCCTATATTCCCGAGGATTGGGTCAGGGCTTTTAATTTGAAGTTGGCTTGAAGGGTTCGTCGTCCCTATGCCGACCTTGCCGTCAAATATCGCATTACTGTACCCTCGAATCAATCCTTCAATTCCAAGCCCTCCTGTGTGTGCAGTAGGATCACCTTTGTACTGGGATGTTCCGCTCACATTAATAGGCGCCGCGACATTCCCCACAGGAGGTGTGGCTGTGGGTACTGTCCATGCAAAAGCGTAACCTACCCCAATAGAAAGGGTCAGCGCAACGAGAACGATTTTTAAGAATTGGTTGATATTTTTCATGATTATTTGTTACTTGTTTGCTGCCGAGCGCATTGCATCTAATTCTAGGACTTGCTGTTCCGCTGTTTCTCCAGTATTTACTGATGTTGTTTTTTGTTTTACTCGCACAGAATCGAGATTTCTCACTTGATCTTTCATTGTGATTGTTGGTTGTGATATGTTGAGTCCTTGATATTGCGCTCGTAGTTTGTCTAATTCTTCGTTCTGATATTTTAACAACTGCTCTGTTTCCGTTGGTTCTGTTGACAACACACTATCTGATCCTCCAGCGGTTCTCCTATCGATAGTTTGATGATACCGGTAGTACGCCACAATAACAGCAATAAAAATCACACTAACGAGGATAATTGTTAAAAGTTTTTTCTTGCCTTCACCTGCTATTATGTTTTCGTTGTCCACGCGTTAAGTATACATTTATGTTGCCCCCCCCCCGCAATAAAATTTACAAAATTGGTGTGTATAACTTTTTGGGCTACTTTCGTAGGAAATCTGAATATTCAGAAGATAGAACCCTGGCTTACGCCACATGGTATTGATGTGGAATGAATTTCAGCACTCCAATAACACCCAACAAACTACTATCCCCAATTCCTAGCTATAGCCAGGAATTGGGGATAGTAGTAATAGTGGAAAATTGACAAAAAGGAGAACCTAGAAAACACCAAAGTGTTCCTTAAGTTTTCGCACTCCTTCGATCTCTTTTGCTTTGATATAGATAATATAGTCACGAACATCGAAAAATTCTCCGATGAAATCAACTTCATCTTTACAGAGATATGGCGACACAAAAACAGATTTCTGAATTGGATACAGACCAAGCTCTTTAATCTTTCGACTCACCGCACTGCGTGCTCTCCTTTTTTGCTCCGGAATATCGAACATCACGATACGCCACCAGCCGTCCCATTTTGGTGGTACTTTGAGTTTCATGTCGTCAAGATTGTATTCAAGAACTTTTTTCTGGCCTGCTCTAGTGATTTCTACAACTTCGTTGCCATTTTTTGTGTAGATATTTATAAGTTTCTTCTCTTGAAGACTTCTAATTGTGCGCTTAATTCGATATCGATCTCGTGCTCCTTTAGGCTTAAACAGTGGCACTATTTTAGTAAGCCCTGGCATTGCAAGACATGCAATAATAAAACCTCCGAGCGCAAGCCCCTTTAATATTTCCTTTGCGAGTTCGCCATTTTGATAATCCCTCATTACCTTTTCAGCATACCATACTATCCCAAAATTCTAGCTATAGCTAGAATTTTGGGATAGTATGTTGTCGGTACTATTACTGCTAAACATATCGACATACCTGAGAAATAATAAAAGCCAATCTGCTGTACAGCAGATTGGCTTTTATTATTTGTTGCTACTTCGAGCGCTTGGTCTTGCGACGGGCGACAATGAGATTGTTTGAGTACTTCTTTGGCGAGCGTGTCTTCCTACCTCCTGTTACCTTTCCGTGCTTTGTCTTTGGACGCTTTGTACCGCGACCCTGACGTCCTTCACCTCCACCGTATGGGTGGTCTACAGGGTTCATCGCTGAACCACGAACTGTTGGGCGAATACCGAGCCAACGGTTACGTCCAGCTTTTCCAATATTACGGTGCTTATATTCTTCGTTGGAAACAGCGCCGATTGATGCCCATACGTTTTCTGAAACTTTTCGAATCTCGCCTGAAGGCATTTTCAAATGGCTCTGTCCTCTGTCGTTTGCAACCACTTCAGCGTAGTTTCCTGCTGAACGCGCGATGCGTGCACCACCGTTCGGCTGAAGTTCAACATTGTAAACAAACGTACCAACAGGGACTTTGCGTAAAATCGTACGATTACCTGGCTTTAGAGGAGCATCTTCAGCAATAAGAATACTATCGCCAACCTTTATTCCCTGAGGAAGGAGGTTATAGCGACGCTCGCCGTCCGCATAGCAAATCACGCCAATAAAACCAGAGCGATTTGGATCGTACTCAACGGTCTCAACTTTTGAGGGAATGCCGATCTTATCAAAACGAAAATCAATTTCACGGAAGGAACGCTTGTGTCCGCCTCCCTTGTGTTGAGTAGTGATGCGACCAAACGCATTGCGTCCAGAACCACGACGGAAACCAGTCGTGAGTGCCTTCAAAGGCTCGTTGGTTGTGAGTACGCTACGGTATGACACGATGGCCGTGTGGCGATTTGAGGGGGTTGTTGGTTTAAATTTTTTCATATTTATAGAATCTCAATCTTATCACCTTTTTTTAGCGTGACCAACGCCTTGCGAAGACCTGACTTCACACCCTTGCGATTGCGCACAAACACACGTGTATCAGGAAGATTTATAATATTCACACGTGCTGGTGTCACATTGTAAAGCGCCTGAATTGCCTTTGCTATCTCAATCTTGTTTGTGTTCTGCGCAACCTCGAATACATAGGTACCCTTTTCAGCAAGAATAGCCGCTTTCTCGGTAATATGTGGGCGAACAATAGCGTTCACGCGCTCCCCGAGAGGGCTTCCTTCTTTCTTAACTTTAGCAACCTTTGGTGCTTTAGCTTCTTTTGTTGTTTTCTTGAAAATAGCCATGATGGTATGAGTTACTTGGTAGCGACGGCAGCTACTGATGGTAGTTTGCCTTCGATAAAACTAATAGCTTTCTCTGGGCTCACAATAACGACGTATTTGTGGTTCAAGAGGTCGATAGGGTTCATATTCTCCACTGCATCGAAATCAATGTTCCCAAAGTTTGAAAAACTCTTGCTTACAGCTTCAGACTTTTCTCCTGTAGCAAAGTATGCCGCATTTTTCCTTTTGGTGAGCATTTTTTCAAAGCCCTTCACGGAAGACAGGGCAGAGAGGATTCCCTTTGCCTCAGCAGTCTTTGGAGATTTCATAGAAATAGTATCAATGAAGAGAACTTCACCGTTACGGAACTTCTCTGAAAGAACAGTGTAGAGCGCCTTTGCGCGAACTTTCTTGTTGATCTTCTTTGAGTAATCCTTTTCGTTCATTGGGCCGTGTGTAACTCCACCATGACGCCAAATTGGTGAACGGGATGAACCGTGACGAGCGCGACCAGTACCCTTCTGAGCCCATGGCTTCTTGCCACCGCCAGACACTGCACTGCGGTCTTTCACCTGAGCTGTAGACATACGCGCATTTGAGCGCATAGACTCAACAACCTGGTGAACCAAGTCAGCATTCCACGAGAGGCCCCATACCTTTTCATTCAAAGCAAGTTTCCCTGCCTCCTTTCCTTTTGTATTGTAAATTGTTGCTTCCATGATATTTATTTAGCTTTAGCGCTTAGCGTTACAGGATTGGACTTTATCTCGAGGAGTGCTCCCTTAACACCTGGCACACAGCCAGATACTAGAATCTTCCCATTAGTAGTATCGACCCCGAGCACACGCAAACCTTTTACGGTAATACGCTCACCGCCCATACGTCCGGCCATACGACGACCTTTTGAAATCTTCTGCTGTCCTGTTGAACCAATAGAACCTGGCTCACGCTCAGAGTGCTTCTGTCCGTGAGTACGTGAACCTCCATGAAAACCATGGCGTTTCACTACACCTTGGAAGCCCTTACCCTTTGATGTACCTGAGATTGTTACCTCATCGCCTATTTCAAAAAGTGATGCATCGATAGTATCGCCTTTCTTCCATGAACTAGAGTCTTCAACGCGAAACTCTCGTATTGTCATAAAGAGACCGAGGTCCTTTGTGTGTCCCTGAACTGCCTTTGAGATGTTTTTTAGAGCGCGAGTCCCGAAGCCCATTTGAATAGCTTCGTACCCATCGCTTGCTTTCGATTTAACCTGTGTGATAGACACGGGTCCGACCGAAAGAAGGGTTGCAGCAGTTGCACGCCCGTCGGAGCCGACGAACGAGAACATGCCTTCTTTTTTTCCTAGAATAAATTTCATATCGGTAACCATTGCAACCTCAGCGGGTTGTTGGTGTTTTAATTAATAATTTTAACGAGTGAAGCGAGATTTAAATTTTACCCAGCCCCACTTCTATTTTTTTGCTATTGAATTTTTGAGATAAAAAATTTCTTCAAATTTTTAAATCTTAAAATTCTTTGCAAAAATACAGAAGTGGGGCTGGGTAACGAAAAATATGGTCACTTCGTTCCCTATTTTTCTGTTACATCATTTTCACATCGATACTGACGCCTGATGGGAGCGAAAGGTTGGTGAGAGCCTCAACAACTTTTGCATTCGGATTCAAGATGTCGATCAAACGCTTGTGAACACGCATTTCAAACTGTTCGCGCGCATTCTTATAAATGAACGCTGAACGGAGAACGGTGTACTTCTTGATTTCAGTTGGAAGTGGTATTGGCCCAATAACCTCGGCATCATAACGGAGAGCAGTGTCAACAATCTGTTTTACCGAATTGTCAAGCACTTTATTTTCATAAGCGCGTACACGAATACGAAGCTTGTGTGTTACTTCTTTATCTGTGGCTTTTTTTATAACCGTTTTTTTTGTTGCTGTTGTCATGGGGTTGTAATAGAACTACTAACGAAGCGTTCGGGTGTTTATGCAATAATCTTTGTTACTACACCTGCTCCTACTGTACGTCCTCCTTCACGAATAGCGAAACGCTGTTCTACTTCGAGTGCGACTGGCACAATGAGCTTAACCTTGAGCTTCACGGTATCTCCTGGCATAACCATTTCTGTTCCCGCTGGGAGTGTTGCATCTCCTGTTACGTCCGTTGTACGGATGTAGAACTGAGGCTTGTAGCCATTGAAGAATGGAGTATGACGTCCGCCTTCCTCCTTTGTAAGGATATAAACTTCTGTCTCGAACTCTGTGTGCGGAGTTACGCTTCCTGGCTTACAGAGCACCTGTCCACGAGTAATGTCATCTTTCTTCACGCCACGGATAAGGATGCCGGCATTGTCGCCTGCCATACCCTCTTGGAGCGACTTGTTAAACATTTCAATACCAGTCACCGTTGTCTTAACTGTATCCTTGATACCAACGATTTCAATTTCCTCACCTACTTTGAGAACTCCGCGTTCAATACGACCAGTAACAACAGTGCCACGACCTTCAATAGAGAAGACGTCTTCAATAGGCATAAGGAACGCTTTTGCAACATCACGCACTGGCACTGGGACATATGTGTCCACAGCGTCAATAAGTTCGAGAATCTTCTTTGCCCATTCGTCATCAATAGTCTTTGCCTCAAGAGCCTTGAGTGCTGAGCCACGGATAACAGGAGCACCTTTACCGTCAAAGTCATACTTTGTGAGTAGCTCGCGAACTTCTTCTTCAACCATGTCAATCATTTCTGGGTCATCAACCATATCGCACTTGTTGAGGAATACCACAATTTTTGGTACACCAATCTGCTTTGCAAGAAGGATGTGCTCTCGTGTCTGGGGCATCACACCGTCTGTTGCAGCAACCACCAAGATAGCACCGTCCATTTGTGCGGCACCGGTGATCATGTTCTTAATGTAGTCAGCGTGACCTGGCGCATCGATGTGCGCGTAGTGACGTGTGTCTGACGAGTACTCGTTATGAGAAAGTGCGATTGTAATACCGCGTGCTTTTTCCTCCGGAGCTGAGTCGATTTGGTCAACCGACTTCATCTTTACATCCTTACCCGCCATGTGGAGAGTGTTTAGGATTGCTGCGGTGAGTGTTGTCTTGCCATGGTCTACGTGACCAATGGTGCCCACGTTAACGTGTGGCTTGGAACGATCAAATGCTTCTGCCATATTTTTTGTGTTTCTTGTAACTAAAGGTTTGGACACGAGAAGTCCCAACAAACCTTTTATTACAAGAGAAATTTAAATAAAATACCTGATAATTAGAAACAAAAGTACCGCATACGCGATACAAAGCACATACTATCAGAAGCACACAAATAGTCAACCCCCTGCACTTGTCAAAAATCCCGCTTTTGCGGGATTTTTGACAAAACGTCGATTTTAGTGAAATTTTTACCACTCAACCAAGACAAACCCAGGGGAACCAGTACCGCCAAAAGCATTGGTCTGACCATCACTGCCAAACCCAGCTGTCCCGCCTAGTCCAACAGTAATTGCATGTGTTGCAAATGGTACTACTGTGATTTGTTGTGAAATAACAGCATGGGCACCACCACCGCCGCCACCGGCAGAGGGACCACCGGCACCACCGGCACCAAAACCAGAGCCAGCACCGGCAGCGGCAGAACCACCTATTGACACATGCACACCTCCCGTTGGGGAACCACCAGCTCCAAAAATACTACCACCGCCAGCGCCACCGATTGCGCCAGCAAAATACCCACTAGACCCACCACCGCCAGCGCCACCGGAACCACCGGCAGAACCAGCATTCCAAGGAAGTGAATTACCCGCTGCGCGACCACCAACACCGCCGCTAGTTGACAGTAAAGTTCCAAAGGAACTGATCCCGCCGGAGCCACCTTGACCAGGAGACGTACCGCCAGCGACACTACCTCCACCGCCTCCTCCCCCGCCTCCGCTCATCGACACCCATATGGTTGTTACCCCAGCTGGAACAGTGAACATTCCGTTTGAAGTGAAGCGCTGTTTTCCATGAGATCCACCGACCGATGCTGGAGCTTGCCATGTAGCATTTCCGCTCGCATCCGATGTGAGGACTTTTCCTGCCGTGGTACCCGGAATTTGGAGTGCATTTGTCGTAAGAGAATTAGTGACCACATTCCAACCCGAAATATTACCGGTGGTAAAAATAGCTCCACTTCCGGCGTTCAAACTCCCGACTGTAAGCGCACCCGCCTTTACCTGTGCTACTCCGCTCACGTTAATCGGCGTAGCAACGTTACCCCCAGGCGGTGATTGTGTTGGTCCAGTCCATGCATAAACGTATGAGACACCGAGCGCGAGCGCAAAGGCGAGAGCGGTTACTTTAATTGCGTTGAATAGTTTTGCTTGCATAATTATGTGATGTTTTTTTCTATTAAAATTATTGTTCGGCTCTTGCAGCGAGGTCCTGCAATATTCGCAGTTTTTCCTCCTCCGAGACTGGTGTCTCTGCGGATTTCCTCGAAAGCTCGTTGAGGATCTGCTCTTTTTGCTTCACTGATTTTGCATCAATTGAAGTAGGCCCCTTAAGTTCGGTAAGAATTTGTTGCTTTTCTGTTTGTGTGTACGCTCTCTTTTCTGATGTGGTCTGCTCTTCGTTTACTAATGGTGACACTTCATCGGTTTGCACAATGAAGTGCACAATCAAACCGAAAATAACCAATGTCAGAACAGATACTATGATCAACATTTTTCTTGGGGGTTCGTTTTTTTCAGATGTTACATTTTCTGTTTCCACTTTTGTATTATATCTTACGCATTTACAGAACACAAATTAAGTTGTTTACAACTACATATCCGCGTAGATACCCTTTGGTTTTTTTAGTTTACCGAAACCAATGAGAAGAAGGCTGAATGCGGCAAACATAAAATAGTGGGCAAAATAGAGGTTCTGAGTATCAGTAATATCAAGCACATCTAGCAAGTAGTGTGTTGATTCAAAGTACTCAGAAAGCGCAGTAAGCACCATGAGAATGATTGCGGGAATTGCGTAGTGTGAGTACTCCTTGAAAACGGGCATAATCTTTCTGATCTTCCTCGTTGAAGCAATCGCAAGGGCGCCAAAAACAACAATAAGAGAGAATCCTGTCAATGGGATCCATTCTTCCATTTCTTCAATAAGCTCATGCGAAGAAACATTCAGCACTATTATCCCAAGAACTCCTACAAGGAGGAACGCATATAATGTCGCAATTAACGCTGCTGATTTTTTGTAATAAATACGGAACACAGATTCAAGCCCTATAAGAACGCCTAGGATCCAAACGAGATACGCGAGCATAGCAGAAAGCTCTATCGCCTCATGATCGATCAATGAATAGTGGAGACCAAAATATTCATAAACGTGGACAAAACCCAAAAACAAGAAAAACCCAAGCTGTATTTTCAAAAAACGCCTCAAAATATGATCGCTAAACGCATACTCTGAAAAGATTCTTATGAGAATGAGCACTACGAAGACAATCGCTATCGCATGCATGAGCCCAGTCTCTTCAAAATATGTTCCACCACCAAAGAATTCCGCAGAAAAAAAGATTGTAAGATTAAAAGCTATCAGCGAGTACGGACTAAGTAATTTTTCAAAAAATGTTGATATTTTCATTTAGATGCAATTTAAATATTACGATAAGTAACTCCTTGCCCTATCTACCACCTCCTGCATTGAGTAATTGACTTTCACCATATACTCATTTGCTCCAAGCGCAATGGCTCGGTCTTTATCGGACTGCTGCCCAAGGTTCGAAAGAACTAAAACAGGAATCTTCGCAAGATCTGGGTTTTTTTTGATTTCCTCAAGCACAGCAAAACCATCTTTTTTAGGAACCATTAGGTCTAATATAATTAAGTCAGGCTTCTCGATAGTAATTTTTTCTATTCCCTCTTCCCCATTAACTGCAAAAACTGTATCATACCCCTCCTTTGAAAGCTTCACATGGTAAACCTTGGAGATGTGTTCGTCGTCTTCGACAACAAGTATTTTTTTTCTACGTTCGTCCATAAAGTTATTTAATATCAATAAAACAGTATTATTATATTATCATATTACGAAGAATAAACGCTAATTTATGTGTGGATAACTAAAAGGGCCGCTATTTTTCAAATAGCGGCCCTTTTCATAATAATATTTATTTCCTCGACTCAATAATCGTCAGCGCAACGTTTTGTGGAACGATATCGTAGTGGTCAAATTCCATTGTAGATGATGCGCGTCCTTCGGTCATAGAGCGGAGGGCTGTTGTGTAACCAAACATTTCTGAAAGAGGAACTTGCGCGGTGAGTACCTTCATCATACCGCGTTCGCTCATGCCTTCAATCTGTGCGCGCTTTGATGAAAGGTTGCCAGCAACGTCACCCATGAACTGCTCTGGCATAACAATCTCCACTTTCATAATAGGCTCAAGAATAACTGGCCCTGCTTTCTTTACCGCATCTTGGAACGCCTGTGAACCTGCAATCTTGAAGGCGATTTCAGAAGAGTCGACTTCGTGGAACGAACCATCGTAGAGCTCGGCTGAAATATCCACCACCTTGTATCCTGCCTGCACACCACGGTCCATTGCCTCGATAATACCCTTTTCTACTGGTGCAATATACTCCTGCGGAATAACACCTCCCTTGATAGAGTTGGTAAATTCAAAGTGATCATCACGGCGCTTGGTCTGCTTTGGCAAATCCTCAATAGCGATGGTCTTGTCGATTGGGCGAATACGAATCTTGACATGACCATACTGACCGCGACCTCCCGTTTGCTTGATGTACTTGCATTCTGCTTCTGCTTCCTTGGTAATTGTCTCTTTGTATGCAACTTGTGGCTTACCAACATTCGCCTCCACGTTAAACTCGCGCTTCATGCGATCAACAAGAATTTCAAGATGAAGCTCACCCATGCCGGAAATAATTGTTTCCATCGTTTCCTCATCTGTTGAAATACGGAAGGTAGGATCTTCATCCGCAAGCTTCTTGAGCGCCATACCCATTTTCTCCTGGTCTGCTTTTGTTTTTGGCTCGATGCGGAGAGAAATAACTGGCTCAGGGAATTTAATTTCCTCCAAAATAATTGGGTTTGCTTCGTCGCAGAGAGTGTGTGAGGTGCGAGTGTTTTTGAGTCCAACCATTGCGGCGATTTCTCCTGCGAAAACCTTTTTCACTTCTTCACGAGAGTCTGCCTGGAGGCGTACCATGCGACCTACGCGCTCTTTATCGCCTGTCGTTGCATTGTATACATACGAACCTGCTTCTACGGTTCCTGAATACACACGGAAAAACGTAAGTTGCCCCACGAATGGGTCTGCTTGAAGCTTAAATGCGAGTGCAGCAAATGGTTCTTTGTCGCTAGGATGACGGTCAATTTCCGCGCCAGTGCGTGGATCAATACCATGAACTGCAGGAATATCAAGCGGTGATGGACAGTAGTCGACTACTGCATCGAGCACAAGCTGTACACCTTTGTTCTTGAGTGCCGAGCCGGCATACACAGGGAAAATTTCGTTATTGATAACAGCCTTGCGAAGTGTTGCTTTCAAAACATCCATAGGAATTTCTTTTCCTTCAAGATAGTCGTTCATCAAGACTTCATCGTTTTCAACAATGCGCTCAATAAGATCTGAACGAAACTGCTTTGCTTCAGCCTGATACTTTTCAGGGATTTCAGCCTCAATAACCTGTATTCCCATATCGCCTTCAAATTTGAAAAACTTCATCTTAAGAAGGTCAATAACACCCTCGAACTCATCCTCGAGTCCAACGGGAATCTGCATGCGGACAGCCTTTGTGTTCAATCTTTCAAGAATCGATGCGTATGAACGCTCAAACGATGCGCCAGTACGGTCAAGTTTGTTTATGAAACAAATACGAGGTACCTTTGCTTCGTCCGCATAGCGCCAGTTAGTTTCTGACTGTGGTTCTACACCGGCAACACCGTCAAACACCACTACTGCTCCGTCGAGCACGCGGAGAGAACGCTTTACTTCTACTGTAAAGTCGATGTGTCCCGGTGTGTCAATAATATTGAAGCGGTACATGTTTTCATGTACCTTTTTTGCGTCGGTCTTGTTCCAGAAACAAGTAATAGCCGCTGCGGTAATAGTGATACCACGCTCGCGCTCTTGCTCCATCCAGTCGGTCGTAGTTGCACCATCGTGCACCTCGCCGATCTTGTGGGTCATACCCGTGTAAAACAAAATACGCTCGGACGTTGTCGTCTTGCCGGCGTCGATGTGGGCGATGATCCCAAAATTGCGAACTTTTTCTAGCGGATAGTCTCGTTCCATGGATAATAAATATTGAAATAGTTAATAATGAATATTCGAACAATGTGCTTCTGTAAAACCGCTTCAAGGCGTGATTATTTTGAATGCGATGCAAGGCACTTACACAAGGCTTTTGGTTTTGGATGCAGTACGAGACGACAAGCGTGTGATACTAACTGAGTTGTACAACAGTACTACGAGTTAGTTCGCGCGCGCAGTCAACAAAGTAATGCGCCAAAACCAAAAGCCGACTACCAGGCGAAGTGCGCAAAGGCCTTATTGGCCTCCGCCATCTTATGCACGTTCTCTTTTTTCTTTACCGCCTCGCCTTCGTTGTTCGATGCGGCAAGGATCTCATCTGCAAGCTTCTCGTGCATTGGGCGGCCCTTTTTTGACTTTGCTGCATTGATTACCCAACGCATCGAGAGCGCAAAGCGTCGGTCTGGGCGCACCTCGTGCGGCACCTGATAGTTTGCACCACCCACGCGACGTGAACGAATTTCCATAAGAGGTCCAGTGTTCTTGAGAGCAAGCTCAAAAACTTCAAGAGGTAGAAGATCCTTCTTCTTTTCTTTAATAATATCAAAAGCCCCGTACACGATTGCCCGTGCTGTGTTTTTCTTGCCACGTTCCATAACATAGTTGATGAGCTTCTCAACCTTCGTTGATTTGTATACGAGGTCTTCGCCAGGGATATTACGATTTTTTACTTTTCTGCGCATATGAATGTATTAAGGGAATATTATTTCTTTGCCGCTGGCGCTCCTGCCTTTGGACGTTTTGCACCGTACTGACTGCGACCCTTGCGACGCGTATCAACCGATGTTGCATCAAGGACACCACGCACAATGTGATAGCGTACACCACCCAAGTCCTTTACACGTCCTCCGCGAATCATAACCACCGAGTGCTCTTGAAGCTTGTGCCCCATACCGGGAATGTACGCAGTAACTTCCATGCCATTTGTGAGGCGAACGCGGGCGATCTTACGAAGCGCAGAGTTCGGCTTCTTTGGTGTGGTCGTTGTTACTTTTGTACAAACTCCACGCTTGAAAGGCGAGTTGTGGAAAACTGGCTTGTTCAAAATACTGTTAAAGCTTTTTCCGAGCGCAGTCGAACGAGACTTCTTTTTAAGAGTCTTGCGCGGGCGCTTTACGAGCTGGTTTGTTGTTGGCATATAACTGGGTACAATATCAGCTCCTCGGCTCGGAAATGAAGAAGACTACTTATTCATTTCTCTCGCTCTACGTCGCTAATAAATTAAATTACGAAACCGCCTATCAGACGGCTCTTGTGCTGACTACTCTACTATAGGGTGTCAGAAATTGCAAGTATTCCTATATTCCAACCCCTGTAATCAACCTAAAAATGAAGCTCGATATCGGCAATATAATATATTGCGCAAAAAAGACCACAAAAACAATGAAAAGTAGCCAATTGCGTTCCAGATAGTCGTGGATTTGCTGAAAACGAAGTGGCAAAAAAGCAAAAAGGACCTTTGCGCCATCAAGCGGTGGAAACGGTATCATATTAAAGACCGCGAGCACTATGTTCAAAAACACAATGGTGCCAAGCATTTGTGCGAATGGCCCAGGCACGATACCGAGCTCGACATTAAACCGGAGCATTAACCCAAAGATGACAGCGATGGCAAGATTGGCAAGTACACCTGCAATCCCGACAAATACAGTCCCCCATTTAAAATTCCTGAGATTATAAGGGTTATACGGCACCGGCTTTGCCCACCCAAATGCGAATGTACCACCAGAACCAAGAAGCATGAGAGCTGGGAGGATTATTGAGCCGAGCGGGTCTATGTGTGGAATTGGGTTGAGCGTAAGACGCCCCGCAAGTCGAGCAGTAGGGTCGCCGAACCATTCCGCCATATATCCATGCGCGATTTCATGAATAATTATCGAAAAGATAAGGATAACAAGAAAAAAAAGTGTTTCTACTTGCATAATGTGAAATATATGATAGCATATGCCGACTAGATAAGAAATATACATATGGCAAAAGTCTGTCCAACCTGCGGAAAAGGAACAATTATAGTAGGTCACTACTCAAATCGCGTCCGCGCGACAAAGTACAACCCTACCGGAAACAAGCGCAAATACCCAAATCTCCAATGGGCGCCTCTTGCTGATGGCTCACGCATCAAAATCTGCACCAAGTGCATGAAGGTTGGTAAGCATCTCGAAATTAAGTTTGTGTAACAAAAAAGACTCAAAACCCCGCCAATTGGTGGGGTTTTAGTTTATATTATGTGCAAATTGGTCCCATCAGTCTTAAAGATGACTGTCCTCTCTTCAGAGGTTGAAAATGTGGAGATTTTAAGCTTTGTAAGAAGGTCGATAACTTCCTTGTGCGGATGACCATATTTGTTATCTTTTCCGGCTGAAATGACCGCGTATTCCGGGTTGACTGCTGAGAGAAATACTTTTGAGCTTGAGGTGCGTGAACCATGATGCCCAAGCTTTAGGACAGTCGATTTTATAGAGCCTCCATTTTTACCCACAATGTACTGCTCCACGGATTGTGGTGAGTCACCTGTAAAGATGAACGACTTGTCTCCATAAGCTAGTCTGGCAACGATGGAGGCAGTGTTGGTCTCCCAACCTTCAGTGTTTCTGTCAGGAAATAAAATTTCAAGCACGATACCATTGTCGAGAATGATGCGCTCGCCGGTGCGAGCAAGAATATGTATTGGTTGTTTTTCAGAAATTGCTTTTTCAAACGCGCTGTACGCGCCCGTTGCGGAAGTATTCTCGGTGGTAACAACACTGCTAATATGCATCCGAGAAATGGCTGCGGGCAACCCGCCAACATGGTCTTGATCCGGATGTGTCGCAAGCACCACATCAAGCGACCGATCCCAAAACGGCATCACCTCCCCGAGTGCGCGCAAGACAGCACCGGAGGGCGGTCCTCCATCGATTAGCATTTGATTTCCGTTCGGAGCTTCAATATAGATTGCATCACCTTGCCCTACGTCAAGAAACGCAACAGTGAGCTCACCGTGTCTATCTGCACGCAGAGTGGCTGTCCAGATAAAAATATTTATAGCAAAAAAAATTATTAGTATTGCATATTGAAGAACTTTCCTTGAGAAATGCTTCGGCATGTTACTATGGTAGCATGACTGACATCACGATGGAGACACTGATTCAAGGAGGGAGCTATTTTGCAATCTTTATGCTAATGATCTTAAACGGAGCGGTGTCGTTTCCTTCGAGCCAAGTACTTTACATCGTTGCAGGATATTTTGTTGCACAAGGGAACCTCGCTCTCGTACTCGTAGCGCTCGCGGGCTCTCTGGGGAACGCGACAGGAAATATTATTCTTTACGAACTTGCACGAAAACACGGGCGCGCATTTATTGAACGTATGAAAATTTTTCCAATGCGTGAGCTCGCAAAGGTTGAGCACGCATTCAAAAAGAAGGGTGCGTGGTTCATTTTTATTGGAAAACTTTTACCAGCAATAAAAGTTTTTGTTCCTGTTGCTGCAGGACTTGGAAAATTCTCGCGAGCGATTTTTGCACCTCTTATATTCATCGCATCATTCATCTGGGCACTTGGATTTATTTCTATCGGATACTTCTTTGGAAAGTCCTCAGACCTCTTTGGTCGCTACGCAATCATTCTTGTCGTCGTAGCAGTTGTCGTCATTCTTCTTTTTTATCGCTATATCAATAGTCCAGCAATCGTGAACGAAATCGAAAAATAAAGTAACCGAGAAATGCATATAAAATAGCGAGCATCAAAAGTGAGAATGGAATGTTCTTGAGCGACGCGAATGGCACGCGCGCAAAAAATTCTACGGCAATAATCATATATGAGAGAAGTATGTATGCGGAAAATGCAAGTACGCTTCCCGCGAGTGGCACCCATCCAAGCACTGCAACAAAAGCGACAGCAAGCATCGCCAGAGGAACGACGGGAAGAATGAAAATATTTGCGACGAAGCCTATGAGTGACACGCTTCCCATATGGTAAAGAATGAGCGGTAGGACAAAAATTTGCGTGGCAAAGGTGGTCACAACAATCTCACGCAAAGTACGCGAAGAAACGAACATGAAATATTTTTCAATCACAGGCACAAATATCACAATTGCAAGTGTAGCCAAAAACGAAAGTTGAAACGATACATCATGGAGGAAAATCATCGGGTTCATAAAAACCATCAGTCCTCCCACGAGCACGAGCACACGGAGCGCATCACCCTCACGACCGAGAACGCGCGCAAGTATCACTACAAGTGCCATAAATGTTGCACGCACAACAGTTGTCCCACCTCCAACCATCACAGCAAAAAGTATGATACCCAACGCACTCATAATGAGCCGAATCGTAAACGGCATAAACATTATGAGACGCGAAATGATCCCCACAACCACAGCAATGTTGTACCCAGAAAGCACCACAATATGCGCAACACCTGTTTCACGAAATTTTTGAATGAGCTCCTCGCCAAGTGACTGTTTTGCTCCGAGCGTAATTCCGCTCGCAAGCGAGGACTCAGGCTCAGGGATGCTTGTCGAAATATTTTCAATGAGCCATGCCTTGAAATAAAAAAGTTTTTCTCGGAGAATGTTTCCTTTGTTGTGTGCAAGAATAGAAATTTTTGGAAAATACATTTGGTAGTGGATGTCATCTTTTGCGAGATAGGATTTATAATCAAAAGCACGCACACCCTCTTCTGATTGAAAATTTCTAGGTATTGTTATCTTGCCAATCACCGACACATTGTCACCATACTTGAACTCAGGATACACTGGTACGCGTACGAGGATTAACATTTTTTCGTTAAGGGTGCTATTTATTTCACGTCCAAGACGAGGCTCTACTGACCCTAGGATAATGTTTGTATATTCTTCTCGGACATCTGGCTCATCAATAATAATTCCATTAATTTCTGTAACCCTACCAACAAGATTAGTGAGTGAGTGCTCTGGTGTATTTACCTGAGAAACATTAACACGAAAAACTCCAAATGCGACACCGAGGAGTACAAGTGAAACAAGAAGAACTTTTTTGGACTGTGACCTCACCTCTACTGTGAGGTAAACAAAAATAGATACGAACGCGCACAATACAGCAAAGGAGTACCCAAAATTCAAAATACTCTCCATGGCAATACCTACTATGAAACTTATTATGAAACCAAAAAAATATTCCGCACGCATGTCCTATTATTCTACATTAGTTTGCAAAATGACACCTACCTGCTACCATTGTAAAAGACATCCATATTGGGGGTTCTATGAAAATCGAACGCAGTGAAACATTCCTTCTAAACGAAATAGTGTGGCAAAAAATCATCCTTGTTCCTGCTAATGAGGGTGACGAGGTAGCCAATGAGTTTATTAGGTGTTATCAATCAGAAAACTTGGGTAATATTGCCCGCGACTTAATAGGCCAGGAAATAAATAGTACTATTGCTCTTTGCACACTCGAGGAAAAAGAAAACTGGGGAACTGCTGCTAAAGAACTTCAAAAAGATGGGTGGTCTGGGGCATCGTTCGCCATGTGGCAACTTTACGTTCAAGGGAAAAAAGATACTGGAATAAACAATGTTACACTTTCCGGGGTACGCTATCGTGATGACAACTTTGTCGAATGGGTGCCAGTTGTTCATTATCATTTTCGCCTCTTCTTGAAAAGCGCGACAGAAATTTCAATGAAGCGTTCTTCAACGCTTAACCTCCCAAAAGCACGAACTGTGCTTATTTCGAGAATCAATATTCTCAAAACTTAAACGGCTGTCACTTTTGCGACAGCCGTTTTGTTATACTCCCCATGCCCGCATTATTGCCTTCTCATCTTCTGCGCTTACAGATTTTTTAAATTTTGTTCCTCTTACTCCTTTCACGCGTTTCTCACATTCAGCCCATGTGGAATGTTTTTCGAGCTTTCCGTTTACTAAACTCAGATACGAATATGCCTTCACTTTTTGTCTCGCTTTTTCTTCTGGCGATTTCGCTTTTTTCGCGGCTAGGAGTTTTGGGTCTCCTGCGTGTGGCACGAGATTCACTTCGTATTCACTTCGTGCACCAGTAAAAAGTTTTGGGTCCTCTTTATCTGCAAACATGGTTGCTATGATATCAGCGCGGTCATTCCCTGCTATCCCCGCATGTCCCGGCGTATAATTCCAAGAAATTTTACATCCGCTCATTTGCAAGTCTGCCACCACGTTCGCAAGCAGTTCCCATAAATCTCGGTTAAGCACTTCTTCTTTTTTGCTGCTCATCCAGCCATTACGCTCCCACTCAGCGACCCATTTGGTGATGCCGTTGATCACATACTGTGAATCGACATGCATATCAATTGCATATTCACCACCGAGATTACGAACATAGGAAAGCGACTCTATTGCCGCAGAGAGTTCCATTCTATTATTCGTCGTATGACTATCCCCAGCCCCCAACTCTATGACAAACTGCTTTGTTGCGACTATTACTCCCCATCCCCCGGGTCCAGGATTACCTCGCGATGAACCATCAGTATAAATAATAATGTCAGGTGATTTCATTTTTCTATATTACGCTTTTTTCTTCACCTCTACAATTCTTAGACGAAGTTCTCTTTTATTGCGAAACGTGTTCACCTCCATGGTGGCGGTGAGGTCAACGATGTCGCCAGCAACGAGTTCCTTATATTTTTCTTCATCGGCAAAAAACAAAATCGCTTTCACAGACGAGTCTTCAAAAGAAAGTTCGAGATGTGTTTTCTCTTTTCCAAAATGGCGCACTTCCGCGAGTCTCACGTTTTCAAAAAGAAACATGGGTTTCGGATTACCCATTCCAAATGGCGCAAACTTTTCTATTTGTTTCCAATTTACCCAATTTACTTCAGTAAGTGATAATGTGGTATCCACAGCAAACTCTACATTTTCTTTTTCTTTCCGCACTGCTTGATACACAGCAACCAGCTCGTCCTCAAGCGTGTGAATAAAATCATTGGAAACTGAGAAACCTCCTGCCTCTTCGTGTCCACCAACGCCTTCAAATACTCCTTCGCGCACACTCGTCATCATCTCCACCACATTCACAGTACCATCTGAACGACACGAGCCCTTGATCACTCCATCCTCGGTACGACCCCAGACGAACACAGTGCGCGAATACGTTTCTACCAAGTTCGAAGCAACAAGACCCACGAGTCCGGGTTTCCATAATGGATTTCCAACAACAATAATATCTCGAAGTTCTCGTAGATCAAGATGTTTACGCGCCTCTTTTATCATACTCGCAACCAAGCCCTTTCTCGCATCATTTAAGTGCATCAATTTATCGGCGTACTCTTCAGCAACTTCATCTGTTTCCGCAGAGAGTAGGCGAAACGCATCCATTGGTTCTCCCATTCTACTTGCGGCATTTATGCGCGGACCGATCATGAAGCCAATATCATCTTCAACGAGGTTCCCCTGCACCATGTCTATTTTTGCAAGAAGTGCGAGAAGTCCGGGACGTCTGGATTTTCGCAGCACCATAAGTCCATATTTCGCAAGAGCGCGGTTTTCATTTCGAAGAGGCACCATATCTGCAATTGTTGAGAGCCCTGCCATATCGAGGAGCCATTTCTCCCACCCCTTGGGGATTCCCCACATTTCACCACGCCGCGCAAGTAACGCGGAAACGAGTTTCCATGCGAGTGCCGCTCCGCAGAGCATGTTGTCGTGGTATGTATCCCCTATCTGTTTTGAGTTCACGATCGCATACGCGCGCGGAAGAACATCTTGCGGAAGATGGTGGTCGGTTATGATGAGATCGACACCGAGGGTGTGTGCATATGCGGCCTCTTCTACATCAGAAATTCCACAGTCTATTGTAATAATGAGTGTCGCTCCACGAGAAGCGAGGAGGTCGAGGGCGTTACTATTCAAACCGTACCCTTCGGTATTCCTGTGTGGAATATAAACTTCAAAATTCACATATTTTATCTTTTTCAAAAAATCATTGAAGAGGGTCGCTCCGGGGATGCCGTCACAATCGTAATCGGCATAGATGGCGATTCGTTCGCCTGCATCAATGGCCTGCAAAATTCGCTCTACCGCCTTTCCCATATTCAAGATCCCAAACGGGTCGCGCACATCCCGCGCAAAATCGGGGTACAAAAAATGGTCAGCGTCGGCCGCATTGGTGATACCCCTCTTTTTGAGAAGCGTATGCACAATGTCTGGATAACTTGATAAGTCGGATGACATATTCGGCATTCTACCATATACCATCATCATCTCCGTCTTCTTAAATCATCATATATTTTTCCTATAGGAAAAATATATGATGATTTAAGAAGACGGAGAGGCTAGTGTATACTACTTATATATGAAAACATGTCTCTTTTGTAAAATTATTTCGGGAGAAATTCCAAGCACCAAAGTCTACGAGAACGATACTGTCCTCGCCTTTCTGGACATCCACCCCGTCAACATCGGGCACACGTTGGTTATCCCGAAAACTCACCACACAAACCTCTATGAAACTCCAAATGAAACACTCGCGCACATGATGACGGTGACAAAAAAACTTTCAATCGCAATTAAAAGCGCTCTCAACGCCGACGGAATTAATATTGAAATGAACAATGATCCCATCGCAGGGCAAATCATTTTTCACACCCACATCCATATCATTCCCCGCTTTCAAGGAGACAGTTTCACTCACTGGCACGGGGCCCGCGATTATCGCGAAGGAGAAACAGATGAGATTGCACAAAAAATTAAATTGGGGCTGAATTAGAAACTTCAACACTAACTACACTATCTAGCGAAGCAAGCTTATCCTTAGCAACCCACATTGTATTCTTCTTAGGAACAGGTATTTGGCTTAAGGATTCATCAGAAAAGATAGTGCCGACTAAAACTCCGTTATCCTTAAATTCAGTTCTAGATTTCTGCAACACACCATTATTGTCATAATAGTTAAGATTGAAAGTATTGTTATCCTTGTAGTAATTATTATGCTCTTTTGCTTTACTAATTGCCGAACTGAAAAGCTTTTCAATTCGGCTGATATTTTCTTCCTTACTAAGATTTTTGGATTCATTCAAGATTTTTTCATATTCTAGATACTCCTCCTGCATATTTGTTGCATCTAGTTTCTTTTCACCCTTTTTATCAAAAAAATATTCCGCCCCCTTTATTAAAAGGTTGGCATCCGAAATCGTGCGGGATTTTTCCATCTCTGCAATCTCCTCTAGCGTATACTGTTTCGGTTCAAATTTTGGCTCCATATTTTTGGGAATTAATTTAGCTAATTATTAACCCACTCATTCTACCCCCCCCCCTCGAGACCAATGTCAACCTCAATAAAAATACCCGCCGCCATCATAACATAATCATCATACATTCTGACCTATAGGAAAAATGTATAATGATTGAGGAAAATGTTGGACAGACAGGCGTGGTAACTAAACTCCAAAATGTCGACGGACTTTTTCTGCGTTTTCAATATTAATAGCCTCAATATAAATTACATACTTTCGCACATTAAAGAATTCTCCAACAAAATCAATTTCGTCCTTGCATGGATACGGTGATACAAATATAGATTTCTGAAGTGGGTATAACCCGAGCTCCTTGATTTTTATGCTTACTGCTCGACGTGCTCGCGCTTGCTTTTCTGGAATATCAAAAGTAATCAAGTGCCAGTGTCCGTTCCATTTTTTTGTAGGTTTGACATAGATTGCATCAAGATCATACTCAAGCACCCTCTTTTTTCCCAACTCTGTTATTTCTATAACATCTTGCCCATTTTTTTGAATAATACTCACCAGTCGTCTTTTTTGCAGCCCACGCATTGATTGAGCGAGGCGGTATCTGTCGCGTGAATCTTTTGTCTTAAATAGTTTTGCAATATGGGCAAATCCTGGAGCAGCCACACACAAAACAATGAACCCTCCGAGCGCAAGCCCGACCAGAATCTCTTTTGCCAACTCCCCCTTTTCGTAGTTTTTCATATTATGTATTTCTTATTACACATACTGTATGCCTCATGGCATACATCACACCATCTGTCATATATTTTGCCTATAGAAATTATATATGACGATAGGAAAAATTGGAATGCTCAGAAGAATAGTGGGGGATTCTGAATCGTGGGCGTATTTTTCAATTTTTTTGCGCCAATCAATTTTAGTTGTATACTGTACCAGTACCTATGGACGCTTTTGCAAAAATGGATATTTTCTTTATTGTCACCACTGTCGCAGTTGTGGTAATTGCGGTTTTTGTGGCTGTTATTCTCTTCTACGTGCTTCGCACCGCGCGAGATGTGAATGAGGTGGTGCACATTGTGCGAAAAGAAAGTGAGCGTTTTGCAAAAGGAGCTTCATCGGCGCGCCACCGAATAAAAGAAGGCGGGGACAGCATACTGCAAAATGTAGTTGCATTTGTGCAGTCATTTGCGGAAAAGAAGAAGCGATGGAAAAGAAAAGAGGATTAATTTAAATAATATTTTATGAAGAATAAAAATACAGGAATAACAACGGGTGAAAAGGTGGCAGTGGGTGCTGGAATCGCCGCACTCGCAGCGTTTGCGGCAGCAGGATATTTCCTTTACGGAAAAGATGGTGCAAAGAACAGAAAGAAGGTTCGTGGGTGGATGCTCAAAGCAAAAGGTGAGGTCCTAGAAGGTGTAGAGAAACTGAAGGATGTGACCGAGGAACAATACGCGGCTATTATCGAGAAGGTGGGCGCAAAATACAAGGCAGTAAAAAACATTGACCCTGCTGAGGTTGAGGCGATGGCGAAAGAGCTTCGTGGGCACTGGAAGAACATCAAAAAATCAATTTCTCCAGCTCCAAAGAAAAAGGTAGCCAAGAAGGCAAAGTAGCACACACTAAAAAGCTCCGGC
>MHUT01000019.1:0-13959 GCA_001823535.1 Candidatus Yonathbacteria bacterium RIFCSPHIGHO2_02_FULL_44_14
CCTCGATGTCGGCTCATCTTATCCTGGAGGTGGAGAAGCTTCCAAGGGTTTGGCTGTTCGCCAATTAAAAAGATACGTGAGCTGGGTTCAAACCGTAGGGGGGAAGGAACAACTGACAATTAACTTTTGACAATTGACAAAGAATTTTTCGCAAAGCGAAAAATTCTTCAGTCACCTGTCAATGGTCACCTGTCACATGTTCATCCCTCCTTAGTTTGAACCCGAGGCGATGAGACTAAACTCATCAATAATGACATTAATAATCACGGCGGCTATATACAGTGATGTATATAGACAAGTTGACTAATTTCGGGAAAACCTAAACGAGAAATCGTATGGCAATTCCGAGGGAAACAATGGAGATCATTGTGCCCGTAGAGACTAAACGTCAGCACCCCTTTGTAAAAATAAGGGTTATGCTATAGTCCGATCCCTCTTGAAAAAGAGGTTTACGCGGTTTGGAGACCAGAGCGTAATGTAAAACACTAATGCGTGAGACAGGTTGGTCTCCTATCTTCTGCAGGCGTTGAATTTTGAGGGGATTTGCTCCTAGTACGAGAGGACCGGAGTGAACTGACCTCTGGTGTGGCTGCTGTCCTGCCAAGGGCACCGCAGCGTAGCTATGTCGGGAATGGATAACCTCTGAAAGCATCTAAGAGGGAAGCCAACCCCAAGATCAGAATTCGTTTGAGGCCCGTAAGAGATGATTACGTTGATAGGCTCTATGTGTAAGACGAGTAATCGTTTCAGCAGAGGAGTACTAATACGCCGATTCTTATTGGGAATTTGAAAATCACAATCATTATTTGTTCAGAATTTATTTTTACCAAAATGTTTTGTATGTCTATACATATCGGGGTGTAGCTCAGAAAACCATCAGAGTAGTAAGTTGTGCCACAGGGACTCACATGGCAACTTAGATGGGAGGTCTAGAGTGCTCGCTTAGAGCGAGAGGTCAGTGGTTCGAGTCCACTCACCCCGACCATTTCAGTAATTAAATGGTGATGTACAAAAACAAAAATATATTCAACAACGATTGAATATTTAGTTCTGGTGGTTTGGCGCTGTGGTCACACCTGATCTCATTCCGAACTCAGAAGTTAAGCGCAGTAGCGGCGATGATACTCGCAAGGGGAAAGTAGCTTGCCGCCAGAACTAAGCATTCAATCGAAAAAAGAGAACAAAAAGCTCCGTCCTTTTCAAAAAGGACGGAGCTTTTTGTTCTCTTTTTTCGAAATTGCGTGCTATGATATTCTCTATGGAATGGTCGCAAAAACGAAAGATTCTGTACACATTGGTTTTCGCCGGCATAATAATACTTCTAGTGTCTTACCCGGTTTATCAACTGACGCACCCGGTGCCAACTTGCTTCGATAAAAAACAAAATGGCAGCGAAGTGGGAGTTGATTGTGGTGGCGCATGTGCGCGCGTTTGTACGACAGATGTAAAACTCCCGCGTGTGGTATGGGCGAAAGCATTCTATTTAGATGGTGGCACCTACGATCTTGGTGCGTACGTGGAAAATCCAAACACAAGCGCTGGTGTAAAAAATGCTCGATACACGATGCGCGTGCTGGGTAATAATGGGAATGTGCTCGCTGAAAAAAGTGGATCAACTGAGCTTGCGCCAGCTTCCAGCATCCTTCTTTTTGAGACAGGAGTTAGTTTTTCCGGTACTGTAGACCATGTTGAGGTTTCTTTTAATACAGAGGATCTCGCGAGTTGGACTAAAGCATTTACACCGCATTCTTTATTGGCAACAAAAAACCAAAACCTAAAAAATGTTGATTCAAAGCCACGTTTTGATGCTGTGTTAGTAAATATCGACCCCGTGAAAGAGTTGGCAAACCTAGCGCTTGGAGCGATTATTTACGATGCGCTTCGGCACCCGATTGCTGTCTCAAAAACATACGTCGACCGTATTCCAAAAAGCGGAGAGCAAAATATATTTTTTACGTGGCCCAGCAGGTTCACAAAGCGTTCCACGGGCGGAATTTGCACAAGTCCTGTTGATACAATGCTAGTATTTGATCGGTCCGGAAGTATGGATATTGGTGGCAAAAATCCCCCAGAGCCATTAGAAACAGCGAAAAAAGCAGCTACCACGTACGTGGATGCGGCTGATATTGTTGATAAGGTTGGAATTGTTTCTTTTGCCACAACACCCTCAAGTCCTGTTGATCATGAGCTTTCATTGAGTCATGAAAGCGTCCGTGGCGCGATTGCGGCTATCTTTATAAATAAGAACGGCACGCAGAATACGAATCTTGGAGACGCTCTTAAAACTGCAATCGAAGAGTTACGAAGTGTTCGCCATGCAAAGGAAGCAAAAAAGGTTATTGTGGCTCTCACAGATGGTGTCGCAAATCGCCCGCTCGATCCTATAAATCAAAAAAACGGCGCATATGCTGAAGAATATGCGTCAGAGATTGCGAAAGGGGCGCGTGCAGACGGTGTTCAGATTTACGCAATTGGCCTCGGGAAGGGGATAAATGAAGCATTTCTGGGTAACCGTATTGCTTCGGATCCATCACGTTATTTCAACGCGCCAACAGCTGAAGATCTTCAAAATGTCTATAAAAATATATCGGAGACTGTCTGCAAGCCAGAGAATTTCATTACAGAAATTATAATTACTCCGCGAGCAGTTTTTGAGGAGTAGAGACCGCTCGGGTACCGTCTTGTGCAGAGTACGGATATTTTCTTGCTAGAAAAGCTCCAAGAGCGATTTTGCTAAATCATCCTCGATCTCGCCTCTCATTCACCAGAATGACCCCGGGTTCAGGCTCGCTAGTCTCCGCACAAGAGACATTCATCGCTATAGGTTTGGATGCGCGAATGTAAACAAAAGAAATTATTCAACATGCAGGTACTCAAACTCATCAGTGAAATTTTTTCAAGGAAAACATCGATTGACTGGGTGCTTCTTTCTGCGTCTGTTACCATAGTTTTTTTTGGTCTCATTACAATGAATGCATTCGTGGAAGAAAATTTATTTTTTGAGAAACAGCTTATTTCGTTTGTTGTTGCAATCGGCGCATTTTTTCTTGCCACACGGATTGATACCGATATACTTAAGCGCACGGATGTTTTGGTGGCATTATTTCTAATAATGAGCGCACTCCTCATAATTCTTTTTGGTATCGGACATTCGGCAAAAGGAGCTCAGAGTTGGTTCAAGGTTGGTTTGTTTGCATTTCAGCCAGCTGACGCGATGAAGCTCCTTTTGGTGTTTATTCTTGCAAAATATTTTTCCCGACGACATGTTGAGATTGCTCATTTTCGCCACATTGTCGTATCTGGTGTTTATGCGCTCATCCCGTTCATCCTCGTCCTCCTTCAACCCGACTTTGGGTCTGCTATGATTATTTTCCTTATTTGGTTTGGGATGATTCTTGTATCCGGAGTTTCTAAAAAACATCTCGCTTTTGTATTTCTTGTTGGAGCAATAGTATTTAGCGGTCTTTGGATGGAGGTGTTCAAACCTTATCAAAAAGCGCGCATAATGACATTTATTCATCCTATGTCTGACATACGTGGCACAGGATACAATGCATATCAGTCAACAATTGCAGTTGGTTCAGGGCAAATTATGGGCAAAGGGGTAGGGTACGGAACGCAGTCGCGATTGCGTTTTCTTCCCGAGTATCAAACAGACTTTATATTTTCTGCGTTTGCCGAGGAATGGGGCTTTGTCGGGGTCCTCATTTTGTTTGGTCTTTTTGCCTTGATAATTGGGCGTATTTTAACAATTGCGCTTGTTGGTGCGACAAATTTTGAGATGCTTTATGGTGTGGGCGTTGCTGTTTTTATAATTGCGCACTTTGTGGTGAATATTGGCATGACTATAGGTCTCTTGCCAGTCACGGGTGTCACTGTCCCGTTCATGAGTTTTGGAGGTTCTCACCTCCTTGTTGAGTTCATTGCTCTCGGTATTCTTGTGAGTATGAAAAAGAGCGCTCGACCTATTCATCGAAGCGCTCTCACTCATGAGTTTTTGGGAGTTTAGCAGTTAAGACTCTATAGAAGTCAGACTTCTATAGAGTATAAATAGGAGTTTGGTCTCTGTCTAAAGTCGAATGGTCCACTATTCTTTTTCATAAAGGTTCGTTGTTTTAGCGAGAGCAGTCTCTCGGGAGAATCCATCAGTAACACGCTCTTTAAAGGAGGCGCTGAAGGCAGCTCGCAGGTCGGGAGATTCAATAAGGCGTTTGAGCGCGTTTTTTATTGCCTCAGAGTCGCGCGGTGGTATCAGTAATCCTGTTTTTCCATCATCAATGATTTCGGGAATACCACCGACATGTGAAGCAACTACAGGGAGTCCCGCAAAGCCCGCTTCCAAAAGTACATAGCCGAATGCTTCAGTAAGGGAAGGGAGAAGGAAAATATCGAAAGCACGCATTACGCGTGCGGCCTCTGGTTCAAACCCAAGCAAAAAAACGGATTCTTCAAGGTTGTTTTCGTGAATTTGGAGCGCGAGCGCATTGCCTTCTTGTCCGCCACCGACCACAACGAGAATGGCCTTCTTTTGGATTACTGGATCATTCATTGCCTGTATCGCGTAGGAAATACCCTTATTTTTATGGAGCTCCGCAACAATACCGATCCAAAGTCGCCCTCTATCATGAAGGAGTGGTAGTTTTTCAATAAGGTGTTTTCGTGCAATATCTTTTTCAAAAATATTTTGTGTTGGTGATGCGGGCTGGTGTATGACTGTCACCTTGTCACGAATCCCCCAAGCAGGGGCCTCCTTTGCAACTGCTTTTGATACCGCGATTGTTTTATGCGAAAAAAGAATGGTTACAAAGTGAAGCAGTTTGATAATGAGACGAGAAAAAAAAGAGCGATCCTCGTTGAATGCCCAACCGTGGGCGGTGAAAATAATGCGTGGCACACCTGCAATCCGCGCAGCGATAGCTCCAAGCGCGCCAACTTTTGAACTGTTGAGATGTACAGCGTCAGGGCGCTCTTTCTCGATAATGTGGAGGAGATCGCGAAAAGCAGTGAAGTCACGCATCAGGCGCACATCGCGTTCAAGGGAAGATAAACGGATGGTTCGAATATTCATATCGCTCAATTTGAGCGCAAGGATCCCCGTCCCGCCCAAAGCAACTATTGGTTCAAATTTATCTCGAGGGACTCCTGTCGCGAGTTCGTATACGTAGCGTTGCGCTCCGCCCCAATTTGACTTGGTGATGATGTACAAAATCTTCTTTCTCTTAATAATCATGGTTATTTTAGTGTTTGACGGATGAAATAAGCAGGGATTTGTTTTCACTCAAGGAGGTTCTGCTATGGAATTATACACCATTTGTGCTACGATGTTCTAGCATGAAAATCCTCAATAGACGCGAACCCATCATACTATTTGCGGGGGACTTACTGGCATTTTCTCTGGCGCTCTGGCTTTCCCTTGCGATTCGCTACGCGTCAATACCGTCTGGTCAACTTCTTGCTGACCATTGGGCGCCGTTCTCCGTACTCTTTCTCTTATGGACGTTTGTGTTTTTTGTCGCTGGACTCTACGAAAAACACACGCTCGTTTTCAAAGGGAAACTCCCGTCCCTTATTTTAAATACACAGGTTGCGAACAGTCTCCTCGCGGTCGTGTTTTTCTACCTGGTTCCTTCTTTTGGTATCACTCCAAAGACCGTTCTTGCTGTGCATCTTGTTGTTTCGTTCTTGCTTATTGTTCTCTGGCGCGTATCGATTGTCCCTCGTTTTGGTTTTCGTAATCGAGAAAATGCTATTCTAATAGGCGCCGGAGCAGAGATGCAAGAGCTCAAGGAAGAAATGAATGGCAACGAGCGCTATAACCTCACTTTTGTTTCATCGGTGAATTTAAACCAACTTGACGGTATTGCTTTTCAAGAAGAAGTTGTAGAAAAAGTATATAGCGAAGGGGTGACATCGATTGTTATTGATTTGAAACACGAAAAAGCGGACGCGATCTTACCATCGCTATATAACCTTATTTTCTCAAACGTGCGGTTCTTGGATATGTATAAAGTTTACGAGGAGGTTTTTGACCGCATCCCGCTTTCGCTCGTTGGTTACAATTGGTTTCTTGAGAACATTTCATTTTCCCCGCACACAATGTACGACACTCTGAAGAGAATGATGGACATAGCGATTGCGAGTGTTTTGGGTGTTATTTCTCTTATTGTGTATCCGTTTGTAATTTTTGCTATTAAGCTCGAAGACAATGGACATGCATTCATAACCCAAGAGCGTATCGGTGCCGGCAACCGTATCATCAAGCTTTGGAAATTCCGCAGTATGAGCGGGAGCGATGAGGGCAAATGGGTTACCGAGGGGGATGACCGTATTACGCGCGTAGGCCGTTTCTTGCGCAAGAGTCGCATTGATGAAATACCCCAGCTATGGAATATTGTGCGCGGGGATATCTCGCTTATCGGACCGCGTCCAGATATTGTAGCGCTCGGCAAAAAACTCGCTCAAGAGCTACCGTACTACACCGTACGCAACCTCATTAAACCTGGGCTCTCTGGCTGGGCGCAAATTAAACAGGATATTGCCCCGCATTCGCTCGAGGAAACACGTGAACGTCTTGCCTACGACTTGTATTATCTAAAAAACCGCTCATTTATCCTTGATTTAACCATCGCGCTCAAAACGATGAAAACTCTTCTCTCGCGAACGGGGAAGTGATAAGTGGCACCAAGATTGAAATTTTGCTACTGGTTTGCTAGATTTAAGCAGGGGGTAAATGTATTTGTAGCATAAAGAATAGGAGGAAAGTATGAATGACCAAACTGGTCTTGAAGCGGAATCCTGCAGGACTGATACGGAGTTCCTTGCCGCGCTTGAAAGAGGTGATTACCTGAACCCTTTTCTATGAGAAATTTTCCCCGAAGCCGTTACTCCTGAGGAAGTCAAAAAAATTTCAGACAAGCATCCGTTCGCGCTGTCTTAAGAAGGTGTTTCACTTGGTGTCCCGCTCGATTTTGAGTTGGGGCATTTTTCTTTTCATCTACTTGTTGGTATAGTAGATGGATTATGGAAAAAGGATTAACATTATTTATTACTGGAGGGTCTGGTTATGTCGGCGCAATGCTCGCGGAGCAGTTTTCAAAGCGCCCAGATGTAAAGGAAATTATTTGCTTGGACAAAGAACCTGAACCAGAAATTTTCCTCACCAATCCAAAAATTACTTATATCACTGCCAATACTTCAGATAGCACCTGGCAAGAAAAAGTCCGCGCAAAAAATCCCGATATCGTGGTGCATACCGCATGGCAAATTCGCGAAATGTATGGCGAGAAAGAGAAGCAGTGGAAGTGGAATGTCGATGGCTCGCAGGCAATTTTTGATTTTGCGTTTTCAATGCCGAGCGTAAAGAAACTCGTGTACTTTTCTACGGTCGCCTCATACGGTTCATATTCTGACAATACGATAGATCATTTTTTCACTGAAGCAGAACCCTTCCGCAAGACTGATTATTTGTATGCTGAAGAAAAGCGCGTTGTTGAGGAAAATCTCGAAAAAAGCTACAAAGAGGCAAAAGAGAAGGCTAACGTTGGCTTGCAGGTCTTTATTATTCGTCCCGCAGCTATCACTGGTCCACGCGGACGCTACGCCCGTATTCGCTTTGGTCTCCAGTCGGCACTTTCTGGCTCGCTCAAAGGGCAAAAGTCTTTTGTATATGACCTCGTTTCCATTATGGTCTCATGGGTACCTGTCACACCAAAGTGGCTTCGCCAGTACACACACGAGGATGACATTACCGACATGGTGGGGCTGTTTTCGTTCAACAATCTCAAGGGCGATTACGAAGTGTTCAACGCTGCACCTCCGGGACCTGCAGTGCTTGGGCCTGATATGGCGCGTGCCGTGGGAAAGCGTATGCTCCCAATACAACCTTGGATGGCTCGTCTCGCGTTCTTTTGGATGTGGCACCTAACTCGCGGACGCATTCCGACTTCAAAGGGGAGCTGGAAGGGGTATTCATACCCAATTGCTGTCGATGGTTCAAAGATCACGAAGCAATATGGATTCAAATATAAATATGAATCTGGTGAGGCGTTTGTAAAGACGAGTGGTCGTTATGAAGCCGACGTGTTGAAATGAACCTTCCCCTAGGACCGTCCTAGGGGGCTAGGAGAAATTTACCAAGGTGACACCTTCCTAAATAGTAAACATCATGAACGAAACAGTATTCAATTTTTTCTATAGTTTCGCACACAGAAGTCCTGCGCTTGATTTAGCCATTATTTTTGTTGCAAAATGGTACGGACTTATTATTCTTGGCACACTCTTTGTGTACCTTTTTGAGCATCGCGATAATCCAAACAAGGGAGTGCGTGATCTTTTTGTGGTAGGGGTTACTGCAGTTAGCGCATGGTTCATTGCACATTTTTTCAAGGATGCTTTCAGTACCCTCCGACCATTTGATGTAATCCCTCTGGTTACACCGCTTGTTAGCGAGAGTGGTTATGCATTTCCATCGGGGCACGCGACATTTTTTATGGCGCTCGCATCGGCTCTATGGTTTTACCATAAGCGACTCGCTGTTTTTTTTGGAATTTCAGCAGTGATTATCGGTCTTGCGCGTGTTGCTGCGGGTGTTCATTGGCCCGTTGATATCCTCGGCGGACTTTTTCTCGGTTATGTCATAGGCTTAACGCTTCATGGACTTATTATGTCAATGACAGAGCGATTCCGCAATCGGAAAAACGAACTCATTGCAAAATAGGCCAAAAACGGTATACTTTTGTTTATTATGTGGAAAACACGAATTGGAGCACTACTTCTATTGATTATTGGCGCCGGAATTGGGTATTTTATTTACGCTTCAGAGCCAAAGCTCCATGAGGGCAAAACGGTTCGTTTTCAGCAAACTGCCGAAAAGTTTCCTTTCAAGCTTGGTCTCGACCTCTCAGGAGGTGTTCAACTTGTCTACAAGGCCGATGTGTCTTCAGTAAAACCAGGCGAAGTAAAAAATGCAATGGACGCACTTCGTGACGTTATCGAACGTCGCATCAACGCGTTCGGTATTTCTGAGGCGATTGTGCAGATTGAAGAGAAAGGCGGTATCACAGGCCCTGTAGAGGAGCGCCTTCTCGTAGAGCTTCCCGGTGTTACTGATGTAAAAAGGGCTGTCGATATGATCGGACAGACACCAAAACTAGAGTTTATGAAAGAGCGCCCAAAGGTAGAGTTTGAGGTGTACAACAAAGCAGTTGAGAAATTTAAAGCTGACCAGGCAGCGGGGAAGGCACTTAACATTCCTGCAGAACTTCTCGCAGGTCCTTATGTTGCGACCGAGCTCAATGGACGTTTCCTTGAACGCGCAGTTCTTGAGTTTGACCAAACAACGCGCGAGCCAATCGTCTCTATCGTTTTCAATAAACAAGGTGCCGATATTTTTGCGCAGTTGACCAAGGACAACGTCGGTAAAACTATTGCAATCTATCTTGATCGCGAGATTGGCAATCCTAATCCAATCTCCGCGCCGGTAGTAAATGAGGCAATCCTTGGAGGCAAGGCGCAGATTACCGGCAAATTCACCGCAATAGAGGCAAAGACGCTCGTTGGTCGCTTGAACTCAGGAGCGCTTCCCGTCGACAAACTTGAGCTTATTTCCACACAAACAATATCCGCTCCTCTTGGTGCGGAGGCATTGATGGCTGGTGTTTGGGCTGGTATATGGGGGCTCGTTATTGTTGCAGGATTTCTTATCCTTTGGTACCGTCTTCCTGGCTTGGTGTCGGTTCTCGCGCTCGCAATTTACGTTGTCATCATGCTCGCACTATTTAAGTTTATGGGAGTCGCTTTGACTGCGGCTGGTATTGCCGGCTTCATCCTTTCTATGGGTATGGCGGTTGATGCGAACATTCTTATTTTCGAGCGTACCAAAGAAGAGCTTCGCAAAGGACATGGTGTGCATGATGCGATTCGCGAAGGATTTGCGCGCGCGTGGACGTCTATTCGCGATTCGAACATCTCAAGCATCATCACCGCGGTTATTTTGTTCTGGTTCGGCACTAGTTTAATTAAAGGCTTTGCGCTCACCTTTGGTCTAGGTGTGATTGTCTCAATGTTTACCGCCATCACAATCTCGCGCACACTGCTCTTTGCTCTGCCATTTAGTGGGCATGGAGTAATCGTACGAACTCTATTTGGCAGTGGCTTCTTTAAACTCAAATAAATATCATGTTCATCGTAAAATACCGAAAAATTTTCTTTACCATCTCAATCATTACGATTGCACTCTCTTTCTACGCGATGGCGACAAAGGGCTTCAACGCAGGAATCGATTTTAAAGGTGGCTCGATAATTGAAGTTTCTTATGATAAGCGACCAGATATTGAAACCTTGATCTCTGCACTCAATGGCGCAGGATTTGAAGGCGCGCGTGTTCAAATGGCAGGGGATAGTGATGTGATGATTAAAACACGAGCACTTTCAGAGATAGATCGTCAGAAGCTCACTCAGACCATTGCAATAAATGGTACGAAAATGGAAGAAAAAAAGTTTAGCTCCATTGGACCCACTGTCGGCGCAGAACTCCGCGCAAAAGCTTGGTACGCTATCGTCCTCGTTATACTCGGTATTGTGCTTTTTATCGCATATGCATTCCGTCATGTGTCAGAGCCGATTTCGTCATGGAAATACGGCATGATTACCACCGCAACACTCCTTCACGACATCATCGTTCCCGCAGGTGTGTTTGTGTGGCTTGGTAAAGAGGTAGACACGCTTTTTGTGGTCGCGCTCCTATCTATCATGGGTATTTCGGTACACGACACTATTGTGGTGTTCGACCGTATTCGTGAGAACTTGAAACTCAGAGTTTCAAACGATTTTGCAACAACAGTTGGCACGTCGCTTCGCCAAACATTTACGCGTTCGATTAACACGTCACTCACCGTGATGCTCGTCCTCGCAACGCTATTCTTCTTTGGCCCCACATCGACAAAAGACTTCTCGCTCATCCTCTGGATTGGTATCGCTGTTGGTACCTATTCATCCGTATTTATCGCATCACCACTTCTTGTTGTTCTTGAGAAAAGGCAGAATAAATAATGAAATTAAAATTTACTAATCACGCTCAGTATAGAATTGAAGAACGAGGGATTAGTATTGAAGATATTAAGTTTGTTATAAATAATCCTGATTTTTCAGAGATTAACAATGGGAAAATAAAATGCAGGAGTTTGATTGACGGGGAGACTCTTGTGGCTGTATACTTAAAATCAAGAGGAGAATTCGTTATTTTAACGGCTTATTATTTATGAAAATCACTTACGATAAATTAGCGGACGCTATGTATATTTATTTCCACACGGGAAAGGTTTTTAAGACTGTGGAAATGAAGGACTCGGTTATTGTTGACCTCGATAAAAAAGGAAACCTAATTGGAATAGAAGTTCTTGGTGTCTCGTCTCAAATATCCGAAAAGCAAATCAAAAGCTCAATAAAAACAGGCGTGCCTGTTTTTGTGTAGAAATAATATCAAAATTAAATATGTCTGAAATTAAAACAGTTACTAGTTTGAATGAGAAAATCTGGTATAGGGGACTTAAGACCATCTATCTTCTTGTATTTGCGTTAACGATGTATATTACTATAATGATTGATAGGGATTTTTATGAAGTGCTTATCGCAGCTCTAATTTTTGAAGCTATGCGCCGAGCCTTTTACTATGTTGTTCTAGGGAGTATTGAGCCAAAGAGATAATACAACAAAGATATGCAAATTTTAGCAACAATTTTAGTCGGCATCGTAATTTTGGCTATCGTTGGAGGCGTAGTTTCTTTGTTTATTTTTTTACTACCGTTCATTTTGGGGTTTGCTTTACTTGGGCTGGTTGTAGCAGGCGTTATTTTCATCTTGTACATCATTTTTCAGGTCGTCAAGAACCCAGTTTCAAAAGGAAAAACATTAGAACCTCATGTCGAGCGGCAAGAGGCTGAAAGTGTGACATATGAAAACGATTCAATTCAACTAGATGACGAAATCGATAGTAATGATTATTTGGAGGAGGAAAAATAGTAGAGTCCAATCAAAACCCCTGATCCCGCCAAGTAGAATAAGGCTAAAAGTCCGCTAAAAGCTCCGCTTTTACCCTTAAAAATAAGGGTAAATGGGAAATGGAGGGAAATGGGGACAGCCACCATTGTTTTGCAAATAATGTGGTGTAATTTTCTTGACACCGTATATACATAGTATATACTTTTCTTATGACCACAAGGATTCAAAAATGGGGGAATAGTTCCGCTATTCGTATCCCGAAAACTCTTATGCAAAATTCGGGCCTCGTTCAAGGAGGCGAGGTGATGCTTGAACTTCAGGAAGATGGGTTTTTGATTGTGAAGCCTAAAATAAAGAAGGAGTACACACTCGCAGAGCTTCTAAAAGGGATGACCCCAGAAAATCGTCACGAGCTTCTTGATTGGGGGCCTGATGTCGGTAAAGAGATATTGCCACCATACCATGGTAAAGAAAACATTTAATCAGGGAGATGTCGTTTGGCTCACCCTTGACCCTGTTTTGGGGCATGAGCAAAAAGGTAGGCGTCCTGCGCTGATTCTCACCAAGGAAGAATACGAAAGGGCAACGGATTGCCACGTGGTGTGTCCTATTACCACAAAAAGGAAAGGATATGTAACAGAGGTGCTTTGTAACCTTGAAGGCAATAATGCTGTTATTTTGTCTGACCAAATAAGGAATGTTGATTTTAGGCACAGGAAAGCAGAATACATAGCCACCATATCCCTTGAAACATTGGGAGAAGTTCAGTCGAAAATACGCACACTGCTTTTCATGTAAAAAGGTCTAATAACCCCATATTTTACAAGGCAAAAGTCGCGCTTGACTTCTTTTTGCCATACGTATATACTGTCAGAGCGCTTAAAGAAGGCGCTTTTATTTTCAAGAGATTTTCTTGAAAATAATGACGACCTTTGACAACTACATATATGTAAACATCTACGAGATTGTTTCGACTTTTCAGGTCGGAGCAATCTCACAAATTGGATTGCAAGTCCAAGTAAAAACTCTTCACTTAATTCTTAGCAGATTAAGTGAAGAGAGTGAGTAATAATTTCCGAAGGGAACAAGAGTATTTTTTCTTTTGTTCCGTTCTTGAGAGTTGATTAAATTCTTTTTAAGAGAGTTTGATCCTAGCTCAGGATGAACGCTGGCGGCGTGGATAAGGCATGCAAGTAGAGGGGGTGCATCACATTGGGTGTGATGCCAGTTAATAGTTAAATAATTAATATTCAACAATGAAACGTTTGCCAAAGGCAAACGTTTCCAATTATTTTAATATTTATTGTTAGATTATTTTGCTGGGCATCGCGCGTAGCGTGATGCATCACCTGCGAACGAGGTAGTAATACATAGGTACACACCCCCGAGTCAGGAATAACCTACCGAAAGGTAGGCTAATACTTGATAGTCCCGCAAGGGTAAAGATTTATCGCTTGGGGAGTGGCCTGTGCAGTATCAGCTAGTTGGTAGGGTAATGGCCTACCAAGGCAATGACGCTTAGGAGAGCTGAGAGGCTGACCTCCACCGATGGTACTGCGACACGGACCATACACCTACGGGTGGCTGCAGTCGAGAATCTTCCGCAATGGACGCAAGTCTGACGGAGCGACGCCGCGTGACTGATGAAGTCTTTCGGGATGTAAAGGTCTTTTATGAAGGAGAAAGTTTTGATAGTACTTCATGAATAAGGGGTTGCTAAACTCGTGCCAGCAGCAGCGGTAATACGAGTACCCCAAGCGTTATCCGGAATTATTGGGCGTAAAGGGTATGTAGGCGGTAATGTTAGTCTTTTGTCAAAGCCTTCGGCTCAACCGGAGAATTGCGGAGGAAACGGCATAACTAGAGAGTGTGAGAGGTTTGCGGAACTCATGGTGTAGGGGTGAAATCCGTTGATATCATGGGGAACACCAAAAGCGAAGGCAGCAAACTGGCACGTTTCTG
>MHUT01000019.1:14063-15148 GCA_001823535.1 Candidatus Yonathbacteria bacterium RIFCSPHIGHO2_02_FULL_44_14
GCACAGCTAACGCGTTAAGATATCCGCCTGGGAAGTACGACCGCAAGGTTAAAACTCAAAGGAATAGACGGGGACTTGCACAAGCGGTGGATCAGGTGGCTTAATTCGATGGTAAACGAAGAACCTCACCAGGGTTTGAAACTCATAGGAAAGACCTAAGAAACTAGGTAACTCCGCAAGGACTTATGAGCAGGTGATGCATGGCCGTCGTCAGTTCGTGGTTTGAACTGTCCCCTTAAGTGGGTCAACGAACGCAACCCTCGTTGTCTGTTATACGTGTCAGACGAGACTGCCCCCGCCTGTGTGCATAAGTGCAAATATTTTTTGTGCTTGTGAACAGAGGCGGGGGAGGAAGGAGAGGATGACGCCAGGTCAGCATGTCCCTTTGATACCCTGGGCTGCACACTTGATACAATGGTCACTACAACGGGTCGCGACGAGGTAACTCTGAGCTAATCCTAATAAAGGTGGCCCCAGTTCGGATTGAGGGCTGAAACTCGACCTCATGAAGTTGGAATCGCTAGTAATCGCGGGTCAGCTATACCGCGGTGAATACGTTCTCAAGTCTTGTACTCACCGCCCGTCAAGTCAGGGGAGCCGTGAGTACCCGAAATCCCATCTTGTATGGGCTTAAGGTAAGCATGGTAACAAGGACTAAGTCGTAACAAGGCACGGCTAGCGGAAGCTGGTCGTGAATCAATTCAAAATATAAAATGTACCATTAACCCTCTGGGTTGAGCGTATAATGAATTGGTCGGTTTTTCCCGTAAGGGATTAAGATGATGGCTCTCTCATCTCAAAAAGGAGCTCCCTTACAAGAAGGGTTACTTGTAGCCAAGACCTAACTTAATCGCCTGTTCTTCGGAACGGACGGTGAAGTTAGGCGAAGAACGGAACAAAAGAAAGAATACTCACAGTTTAATTGCAAATTTGCAATCTGATTCGAAGATTTTACATAATGTAGTTGGAACAAGGACAGCAAATAACCTAGGTAATACCTAGGTTATTTGCTGTCCTAGTAGGTTCAACAAGTAAGTGCAACACTTGGTAATATATCAAGTGTATGAAATACAAGCATTTTAGCA
>MHUT01000020.1 GCA_001823535.1 Candidatus Yonathbacteria bacterium RIFCSPHIGHO2_02_FULL_44_14
CTTGGATCTTTTCGCGTTCCTCAATGCTAAAATGCTTGTATTTCATACACTTGATATATTACCAAGTGTTGCACTTACTTGTTGAACCTACTTAATTCGATTGTCTTTTATAACCAAACCCGATACAATTTGAGCAAAGCTCTTGTAAAAAAGAATGGTAGCTTAATTTCTTGCCTATTTATTTGAATGCACTTCGAGGCGTGAGCGATTTTTCGACCAAGCTGTATGTCGCGCTTCAGTGGACACTGCGCGACGCGATTCTGCAGAATCGACTGCGCGGAAGAAAATAAGCGAAACAACAAAGAAATGCGTCAAAGAAATTGGCAAGAAAAAATCCGATACATAAACCCCACATAGTTCTCAGAACATAAAGAACTGAGTTAGGAGGCGATCTAAGGAGAGCATCAGTGGTCATCGCATAAAGCGAAGTACCAGTGCATCCTCGTTCGCGACCATGTGAACCCCGAAGGACCCAACTAGGAGAGGCTTATGTATAGGATCTTTTAAACGAACGGTCGATGGCATTTCTGAATCAGCAGATTCACATCTTTGACGCATCGAGGACACAAGTCTAGCACAAAACAATTTTTATGTCAAGTACTCCCCTAAACAACCCAGAAGACCTAGAAAATACTCAGGATTTTTCTTTTTTGGACCAAGCTCTTCGCCCGAGCCGTTTTGACGAATACATCGGACAGGAAACGATAAAACAGAACTTAAAAATCCTTCTTCAGGCTGCAAAAGAGCGCTCGCACCCGCCGGAACACATCCTTTTTTACGGTCCGCCAGGACTCGGAAAAACGACGTTGGCACATCTTATCGCGAACGAAATGGAGTGTCAAGTCAAATCCACATCTGGTCCTGCTATCGAGAAAGTGGGCGACTTGGCATCGATTTTGACCAACCTTTCCCCGGGCGACGTGCTTTTTATAGACGAGATACATCGCTTAAACAAAATGATTGAGGAGGTCCTCTATCCTGCAATGGAGTCTGGGGTACTCGACATCATCATCGGCAAAGGTCCGAGTGCGCGCACGATTCAGCTCGACCTTCCCCCCTTCACAATGATCGCTGCAACCACACGCGTGGCGCTTATTTCTTCACCACTTCGCTCGCGTTTTTCGGGTGGGACGTTTCGATTGGAGTTTTACACCGAAGATGAAATTGAAAAAATCGTAAAGCGCTCGGCGGACATTCTTGGTATTACCCTTTCTGATGACGCGGCGCGTGAAATTGCGCGCAGAAGCCGTGCCACTCCCCGCACTGCAAACTATCTCTTGAAGCGCGCGCGTGATTTTGCGCAGGTGAACAAAGGCGACCTATCTTCTAAGTATGTTGCAGACGCTCTCGCGCTTCTTGAAATCGACGAGATCGGACTCACCGCGCTCGACCGAAAAATCCTTGAGGTGATTATTGAAAAATACAAAGGTGGCCCCGTTGGTCTTTCGACCATTGCAGCGGCACTCTCCGAGGAAATGGCAACACTCGAAGAAGTGAATGAGCCGTACCTTCTCCAGCTCGGTCTCATCGAACGCACCCCTCGCGGTCGCCTCGCCACCGCACGCGCGTACGAACACCTTGGCTCTGAGGTGCCAGAGGACACTGCAAAACTATTTTAGACAGCAAACGGTTTTTCCGCTATGCTAGCAAAATAACAAAAAATTATATGTCAGGACATAATAAATGGTCACAGATTAAGAATAAAAAGGCGGTAACGGACAGCAAGAGGAGCAAAATCTTTGGAAAACTCTCCCATTTGATTGCTCTTGAATCCAAAAAGGCTGCGGGGAATTTGTCTTCACCAGGTCTTCGCGCGGTCGTCGAACGCGCGAAAAAGGAGTATATGTCGTCTGACATTATTGACCGCGCGGTAAAAAAGGGCGCTGGTGGGGACGCAGGAAATATGGAGGCGGTGCTTTATGAAGCATACGGTCCCGGTGGATGCGCTATTTTAATTGAAGGTCTCACTGACAATAAAAATAGGACTGTTGCGGAAATCAAACATCTTCTTTCAAAACGCGGGCTCGCTCTCGCGGGGCAAGGCGCAGCAATGTGGGCATTTATAAAAACAACCGAGGGTTACGAACCGCAAACAACCGTCCCTCTTTCAGACGAAGACGGGGAAGCTTTATCATCCCTCCTTGAAGAACTCGACGACCACGACGATGTACAGGAGGTGTACACAAATGCAGAGTAATCAACTTTCTCTTACTACCCAACCCAAAAAACCGCACAATTATTTGCTATAGCAAATAATTGTGCGGTTTTTTGGGTTGGGTAGTGATGTTATAGCAATGATGATAAACTATTTTTATGAGAATTATTGCTATTGATCCCGGGTATGAGCGCCTTGGTATTGCTGTATTAAAGAAAGACAAAAAGGAAACCTTGCTGTTTTCTGAATGTTTCAAAACAAAAGCTTCCATGCCTTTTGTGAATCGCCTTGAACTTGTGGGCCGCGAGGTTGCTCGGCTTATTATGGAATATTCTCCTGAAGCGCTCGCCATAGAAAATCTCTTCATCGAAACCAACCAAAAAACTGCCATGCGTGTTGCTGAAGTGCGTGGCGCAATCCTCTACCAGGCGAGACTTTTAGGACTCGAAATCTATGAATATACCCCTCTCCAGATTAAGGTTGCAACGACTGGATACGGTAAAGCGACCAAAACGCAGGTTATGTCAATGGTGAAAAAACTTGTTTCGGGAGCGGATTTTATAAAACAAGATGATGAGGTGGATGCAATTGCTATTGGGCTAACCCATTTTGCATATGTGCGTCCCCAAAAAATGCTTAAGTAGTAAGGATTTTTTTACATAAATGCAACTTTCCACAAGTTATCCACAGATTGTCTTGCAGAGAAAAAAACTTTCTGCTACAACTATGGAAACCCGTTCATAGAAAGATGGTTCGGGTAATTAATTTTAGGCTTGCTTTATAAAAACTATGTCCGATGACGAAGTAATTGAAGATGAAATAATCGATCTTGGGGATGAGGTTGATTTTGATGACGATATGGATCTCGGTGACGATGACCTTTTGGTAGACGAGGGGGTCGAGCTAGAGCTAAGCTCGCGCGAGATTGAATAACTAGGTAAAAACGAAAAAGCCCCCGAAATCCTACCTCGTAGGAATTCGGGGGCTTTTTTGTTTTAAATTATTTTTACAAACCTCCGCTTTCCTATTTTATACACACCTGGTGTTGCAACCTCAAGATAGTTGACAATCTTTTCTTCAGACCCAGCTTCCCTCAGGCGCTTTACTGCACCCTCCTCCACGAGACGGCGCCAATCACTTTTCGAAGAAACAGCCTTACTGCGCACCAAAAGGTCTGCGAGGATTTCTCCTTCATTTGTTCTAATTTCTTCAATGCCTTCAGGAATTTCCTTTTTTTGGAACGTCGCGAGGAATGCTTCGCGCACACCAAGGGCATTGTCTGCTCCGTGGTATATTGCTACAATCTCCTCCGCAAGATCTAATTTAATATCGCGTGGGTTTATTTTTGGGTCTTTTAACTTTACCTCAATACCCTTTAGTCTTTCCTTGTCAGCGGACGTACAGAGTTGGTAGTAATTTAAAATAACCGTATCAGGAATAGACATTACCTTTCCAAACATGTCGCGGGGTTCATCATTAATACTAATATAGTTATCAAGACTTTTGCTCATTTTTTCTTTTCCCTCCGTCCCAACAAGAATATCTATACTCATTACGGCCTGCTCTGGTTGCTTGTTTATTTTCATTACCTCACGGCCCATGAGCATGTTAAATGTCTGATCTGTCCCACCAATTTCTAGATCGCATCCGTTGTAGATATTGTATAAAGCAAAAGAATCTATACCTTGAAGAACTGGATAGAGCATCTCGTGTATAAACAAAGAATTTCCTTCATTGAGACGGTTTTGAAACATATCTCTTTCAATAAGCTGTGCATGGGTTATTCGTCCTAGTGTCCAAAACAATCCACGCAAAGTTACGCCTATCGCTTCTTGCTTTTTAAGATCCCTTACTTGCATTCGAGTTTTTTCGTACAAAAAAGCTTTCCCTAAAAAAGAACTTGGATTTATTCCTCTTCCCCAAAAATCTAAATTGAGCCCCTCTTTGGGGAGCATGTCACTTACTCCATAAAACCAGTCTGAGTTTCTAATCCATGAAAAAACTTGCGAAGTTGTTAAAAGAATTTTACTAACTTGTCGAAGATATGTTTCCATATTTTCTTCAATTTCTTTTTGCTCCACCATGGGCCGGACCTTGCTTTTACCCGTTGGGTCCCCAATAGAAGCAGTGAAATCACCAACGAGGAAAACAACCTTGCAGCCGAGGTCTTGAAATTTACGCAACTTATGAAGCACTACCGCATGTCCTAAGTGTAGATCAGGGCGCGTTGGATCAACGCCAAATTTTATAATAACCTCTTCAGAAATTTCGCCTTTCGCTTTTTTTAAAAGCTTTTCTTTGAATTTACTTGATGGATCAACAAAACTTGCGACACCTCGTGTAAAAAGATTTTCCATTCTTTCTTCAACTGTCATAATCATGTTATTTTATCATAAATATCTCTACTCGCCCATACCATTTTTTTATGGTATGATATCGCTTATCTTATGGTGCGCCGCGCCCCTTCACACAAAAAAAAGTTTCAATCTTTTTTTCGCCACTCCAAAACGGTGTTCCTTTTTTGTGTTGGTTGCGCTTTTCTTTTTGCGAGCATTCTTATCCTTTGGGCATCGTTTATAAAACTCCCTGACTTCAAAGAGTTTCATTCACGCAAGGTTGTCGAGTCGACAAAAATTTACGACCGCACGGGCAAAGTTCTTCTCTATGATGTCCACCAAAACATAAAGCGCACCCTTGTTCCCTTTGATGCTATTCCTCAATCACTTAAAAATGCGACAATCGCCGTCGAGGATGCCAGTTTTTATAGCCACTATGGCATCGACCCAAAGTCCATCCTTCGCGCAATTATTGTCAACCTTGTTGGCGGAGGATTTAAACAGGGAGGCTCGACCATCACTCAGCAGGTGGTAAAAAAGACGCTCCTCACTGACGAAAAACTTCTTACAAGAAAACTTAAAGAGGTTATTCTCTCGTTTAGGCTTGAGGCATCTTTCTCTAAGGATGAGATTTTAACTCTTTATTTGAACGAAGTTCCTTACGGAGGAAATATTTACGGCGTTGGGGAGGCAACAAAAATATTTTTTGGGAAAGACCCAAAAAATATATCTCTTGCCGAATCTGCGTACCTTGCCGCCCTTCCTAATGCCCCTACTTACTATTCTCCATACGGAAATCACCGCGACCAGCTTGAGACACGCAAAAATTTTGTTTTACAGCGTATGCATGATCTTGGTTTCATAACCACCGACGAATACGGCGTTGCAAAAGCTACAAAAGTTGAGTTCTTGCCAAAAGAACCGACGGGAATCAAAGCTCCTCATTTTGTCGAGTGGGTAAAAGAGTATCTCGCGGACAAATACGGAGAACTCGCTGTGGAAGAAAATGGGTATCGTGTTATTACTACCCTTGATTACGAGCTACAAAAGAAAGCTGAGGAGATTGTAAATAATTTGGGCCCTAATATTGAAAAGAATTTTGAAGCAAAAAATATGGCACTTGTTGCGGTAGACCCTACAAACGGCCAAGTTCTCACTATGGTTGGTTCGCGTGATTATTTTAATGTTCAAAATGAAGGAAACTTCAATGTGGCTCTTGCTCACCGACAACCTGGATCCACTTTTAAACCATTCGTGTATGCGACTGCATTTATGAAAGGCTATACTCCAGAAACAACGCTTTTTGACCTACGAACAAATTTCAGCACGAATTGTAATGCAAAAGGTGTTCCCCTTTCTTCTCAAATAAAACCAGAAGATTGTTATATGCCAGAAAATTACGACGGTAAGTATCGCGGACCTATTTCTATGCGCGAAGCACTTGCTCAATCACTCAATATCCCTGCTGTAAAAACTCTTTACCTCGCAGGTATCACTGATTCCTTAACCGTAGCCCGTCGTATGGGAATAGAGAGCCTTGGGACCGCAAACCAATACGGTCTTACTTTGGTTCTTGGAGGTGGTGAGGTTTCCCTTCTTGATCTCACAGGCGCATACGGCGTATTTGCTAATGATGGTGTGCGCAACCCGAACGTTAAGATTCTTCGTATAGAAGACAAAAACGGGAAGGTTGTTGAGGAATTTAAACAATCAGACGAGCAGGTTATTCCAACAGAGGTCGCACGTAAAATCAGTAACATACTGAATGACAACGTCGCGAGAACTCCCGAGTTTGGCGCCGACTCTGCTCTTTATTTCCCTGGTAAGGATGTTGCGGTAAAGACTGGTACTACCAACGATTTCAAAGATGTGTGGACAGTTGGGTATACCCCACACATTGCAGTGGGTATGTGGGCAGGAAACAATGACAACACATCCCTCCATAAAAATATTGCAGGTTTTATCATTACGCCGGTGTGGCACGCTTTTATGGTAGAAGCAATGAAACTCACCCCTTCTGAAAGATTCATTCCACCTGAAGCAGAGGATTTGACGACTCTTCCTGCACCGCTTCAAGGTATTTGGCAAGGTGGTGAAAAATATATCATCGACAAGTCATCCGGCAAACTAGCGACGCCATTAACGCCTGTTGAAATGCGAGGTGTGGTGGTTGTTCCAGAAGTCCACACTATCCTTCATTGGGTAAACAAAGATGCTCCAAGAGGAATACCTCCTGTAAACCCTCAAATTGACTCACAGTACAATCTTTGGGAAATACCGATACGTGAGTGGGTTCTTACTCAAGGTATCAAGGAGGGCGACCGTAGTGTTGTACCGGTTGAATATGATACCAATCATACTAATGAATCTATTCCTGTTGTTTCTTTGTCTGGAATAGATTTCAATGTAACACATAAGGTTGATGAGAATATCACGGTGGTTGTTTCTATGGCAAGTAAATACCCTGTTAGTCGTGTTGAATTTTATGTAAACAATGAGCTTATTGATAAAAAAACAACTGAACCATTTATATTCACTTTTACGCCGAATAATATCGCTTCTTTAACAACAAGCAATACCGTCACAGTGGTTGTTTATGACTCAATCCTTAATAAAGGGGTTTCTGTGGCACAATTAATCGTAGAATGAATCATTTAATTATTATCGAATATTCGAAATATTCGATAATCCTGCTATTTTTTGTACCTGATTGAGTATCTCTTCTTTTTTAAAAAGTATCTCTGTTTTTATAATTGGTTGAGTTTTTATAAATAAGGTGTTTTTTAATAACGATATTTGGTTTATATTTACGGGTAATTTATTTTTTAAAAAAATATCCATAATTAGTTGTTTTTTTACTTTGTCGGTATTAGTGAGATTACTAAACCGCGCAAGAAGTTGGTGGAGAGGTATCATATTGGATGAAGATGGAGTATTGAATATTGAATGGGTGCGAGTTTTGGATCCTATTCCATATTCAATACCCTATTTAGTAAGTGGCATTGTTAAGTAGGTGAATGATTGGTCTCCTACACCACGAATCACCGCTGGTTTATTAAAACCATTACATTGAATTACTATACTATCTTGGTCAATTGTGTTTAAACAATCAAATAAATGTTTTCCATTTAATGATATTTCTATTGGTTCACCAGACATTGTCGCAGTAAGATTTGACTCTGTCTCTCCAATATCAGAGTTTTTTGTGGTAATTAAACATTTTTTTTGTTGAGGATTGATAATAAATTGAATTTTATTGAATTTATCAGAAAAAAGTGTTGATAATTTAATGGTGTTAATAAGATCCTGTTTTAATACAAGAATCTCTGTGGTGTTGTTTTTAGGTAAAATTTGCTCGTAGTCGGGGTACACACCTTGAATGACACGTGATGTTATATATACCGATTTACTAACGCAAGATATTTGCGTTTTTGTAATTTTAAACAATATGTTTTCATTTATTGACTCAAAAATTTTTATTATTTCAATGATATTTTTTATAGGAATAATAACTCCTTGTGAGATATGCCCGCCGGTATAATTTATTTTTTTCTCAGCAAGCCGGAATGAGTCTGTTGCTGCAAATATTAGGTATTTTTCTTTCTGATATATGTATACACTTGAAATTTCGGGTTTTATGTCGGAAACAGCTGCACTCATGAGAACTGCCTTAACTCCTTGGATAAAACTTTGTGATTGTATAGTAAAACTTTCTCCTTCATTAATAACAGGAATTGTTGGAAAATCATCAGGAATAAATCCTTTTATGGTAATATTTTTTGTTTTTGTAATTATTTTGCAAACGTTATCTGTAACAGAAATAGTTATTGTTTCCTCATCAGGAATACTTGTGAGTATGTTTGAAAAAAGAGCCCCTGGAATAGCGACATTTCCATCTCTTTTTACATCAGCGGGAATCTGAAACTCAACACCAACCTCGAGGTTTGTAGCGCGAATTATAATTGATTTGCTGTTTGTAGTTAAAAGAACAGAACTAAGAATAGGTAGTGATGAATTTTTACTAGTCACCCTATCAGCGCTCATGATGCATTTCTGAATTATTTCTCTATTACAAGTGAAGTCCATATTCTTTTAATTGTTTACTATTAATATATAAATACTTATTACTAATACTATGTATGTGGATAAGTGGATAACTTACCAATCCCCTTTCGTTTACTATATTTAATTGTTTCTATAAGAGAGAATTTATGTGGATAATTCTTTAAAAAATGTTTATAAAATTTTTTCATACTATTTTAACAATTATTTATTTATAGTTATCCACAAAACTATTTTCATTTATTAACACTTACTCCACAGGGTTAAAACATAGCTCTTATTTGATCAACTTCTTGCATAAGAGAGAGATCGTTTTTAATATCAGACTTCACCTTCTCACAAGAATGCATTACAGTAGTGTGGTCGCGTCCGCCAAGCTTTTGACCAATTGTAGGATATGAGATATTGAAATCCTCACGGAGAATAAACATAGCTATTTGGCGAGGTTTTAAAATTTCCTTCCTTCTTGTTTTTTCGTAAACAAACGACTCCTCAATACTATAGAAATCACAAACTACTTTTACAATTTCCTTCACAGATAAGAGTTTCTTAGGTTTTGCGGTGTTTTTTATGAATGGTTTTATTTCGTTTAAAGTAAGATTGCGGTTTCTAAGCTCCGATTGACAAATAATACCATTTAAAAGACCCTCAAGCTCCCTAATGTTTCCTTGCACAGAAGAAGCGAGATACTCGATGATTTCCAGAGGAGGAAAGAATTTCTGCGTCTCTGCTTTTGCGCGTAAAATCGCAAGACGGGATTCGTATTCCGGTTCCTGAATATCAACAATCATCCCTGCGCTAAAACGAGATTTAAGGCGCGCTTCAAGCGCCGGAATATAATTTGGGTGTTTATCTGAAGAGAATATAATTTGCTTATTATTATGGTAGAGTTCGTTAAAAATATGGAAAAGCTCTTCTTGTGTCTTTTCTTTATTCGATAAGAATTGAATGTCATCCATAATAAGCAAATCATAAACTCGATACTTGTTTTTAAAAGAAGCCATTGCTTTTGACCCCTGCTGTACGGAATTAATGTAATCTACAGAAAATTTTTCAGAAGTGGTATAAAAAACACGTTTGTTTGGGTAGTGTTTTTTAACCTCGTTCCCTATTGCTTGGATGAGGTGTGTTTTACCAAGACCGGTGTTTCCATAAATAAACAAAGGGTTGTACACATTAGTGCCAACTTTTTTTAAGATAGCTTGTGACGCGGCGTACGCAAGCTCGTTAAAGGAGCCAATAATAAAATCATTAAATGTATAACGGGGGTTTAAACCGTCTTCTTTGTTGATATAGAGATCAACCAATGGGAGTTCGGCACCCTGAGAAGACCCAACCAGCACCTGAGGTTTTTTCTCTACTTTAGGCTCATCTATTTTACAAACAGTATATTCTATTCCCCGTATATTTTCAGAGAGGTTTCTAAGAGAGCGCAATATTGTTTTATGAAATTTATTCTGAAGCCAGTCTTTTACAAACTCATTAGGAACACCAACGACAACCATCCCATCATCTTGTTTTAAAATTGCCGTGTTTTTAAACCATGTGCTGAAGTTTGCCCGAGAAAGCTCACCCTCGAGTTCAAAAAGTGTTTTTTCCCAAAGTTGTGTGTTATTTGTCATGAGGTTTCTTTGGTTTGTTTCAATATTATATTCCTTGTGGAACAAATACGGAAAGCGGTACAGTGGAAGATTTAGTGAATAGGGTGTGGATAACTTGTGGATACCTATTGTACCCTATTAATAAAGGGAATTACAACCACTAGATTTTTCTTAGAAATAGTGTATGATGCTTAATTATGTCTCAAACATACCAACCAAAGAAGAAAAAGCGCGCAACAACGCACGGATTCCTTGTTCGTTCGGCAACAAAGAGCGGACGCAACGTTCTGAAAGCTCGTCGCCAAAAAGGTCGCAAGCAGCTAACGACAGTATAACCTTTCCGGGGCAAAACCATGCTTCCACGGAAGAACCGTATCTCTAGAAAAAACTTCCCTACTCATAAAGCGCGTGGAAGTCGTGTTTTTTCGCCCTTTTTTTCAGCTGTATTTTACCAAAATGATGATGTAGAGGAAAAGCAAAGTCGTATGGCTACCGTAGTTTCAAAAAAGACAGCAAAGACAGCCGTCGCCCGAAACCTGTTACGCAGGAGGTTTTATGAACTTTTTATGCCATATCTGAAGGAAATGATCCGCCCAACAACAGTGGTAATTTACCCTAAATCAGAGGCTCAAAAAGTTCCCTTTTCATTTTTAAAATCTGAAATAGAAAAAGCTTTAAAACAAGCAAAACTTATATAACACCCTATTTCTATTGGTAATCCTCGGACGTAAAAATGAGCAAAATAATCATCATTTTAATAGGTTTCTACCAAAAGTATCTTTCTTTTGACACAGGGGTTTTTTCGTTTAAAAAAGGCACCACCTGTGTTTTTTACCCAACATGCTCGGAATACACCAAGCAGGCAGTTTCAAAATATGGGGCATTTAAAGGGCTTTATTTGGGGATTCGGCGAATTCTTCGTTGCCACCCTTGGCAAAAGAATCATATTGATCCGCTCCTTTAGTATATACAGAGCACTCTGTGTATTGTGTAAAACACACTGACCCGGAGCATGTCCTAGTAAGAAAATGATATTTGCGGTAGTATAGTCAGATGCAATCAGGATTTTTCTCAACCGTTTTTTATCAACCTCTTTATAATACCCTTGTTTTAATACTCTCGGCTGTCCCCGGAGCTAATGTGGGGGTCGCTATTATTCTCCTTACGGTGATTGTGCGCGGTGTGCTCCTCCCCCTCTCTCACAAGTCTGTGGTGTCGCAAGCAAAAATGCGTTCCCTTGCGCCACATCTTGAAAAAATCAAAGAAAAACACAAGGATGACAAACAGGAGCAGGCTCGCAAAACAATGGCTCTTTACAAGGAGCACGGAATAAACCCGTTTTCCGGATGTCTTCTTGTTTTAGTGCAACTCCCAATCATCTTTGCGCTCTACTTTGTGTTCTTTAAAGGACTCCCAAATCTCAACGCAGAACATCTGTATTCGTTTGTGAGCCTTCCTGAGACAGTGAGCATGATGTTTTTGGGTGTAATGCTCTCAAAAAAGAGTATTATTTTTGCTTTGTTTGCGGCGGTTACACAGTATTACCAAATTAAACTCTCTATTCCAGCGATGGCACCAGCAGAAAAGGACGCAAAGCCGTCATTTAAGGACGATTTTGCAAGAAGTTTTAATGTGCAGATGCGGTACATGTTGCCGGTTATTGTGTTTGGTATTTCCTATTCCATTTCTGCGGCGGTGGCGCTTTATTGGACTACAAGCAACCTATTTTCTGTTGCGCACGAGCTTTATGTAAAGCGAAAGGCAGAGAAGATTAAGGCGTAAAGAAAAAGCCCTACCTTTGCAAAAGAGGGTAGGGCTTTTTCTTTACGCTGTTGTCGCTGCATTATCTAAGCTTCTGCATATCGGGAGTTATTGCGGACGGTGACACTTCCGCTTTTGGTAGTAGTGGTTCAGCAATAGTGTATACCCAAGGAGTACCCGTTACTTTGTTCATAAAGAGCAGATATGCATCGTTTGATGACAGTGCAAGGTTTATTATATCAAGTGCGGGAGCACCGAGATTGCTCGGAACCAGAATCTTGCGAGTATTGAATGTTGTTGTGTCTATTTCCCACATCGAATCAGAAAATGTTACAAGACCTTGATACCACTGGTCAGGGTATGTTGCACTCGGGATGGTTTGAGGCACCGCACAGTACGCCAGCGTTGTATTCTTGACGCCCCACACACATTTTTCAGGAAGAGTTTGCAAATAAAGTGGATGAGAAACTTTTTTTGTGACATCGTAAAAAGAAAGCTCGGGGACGCCGTTCTTTATTTCTGCAAAGAGAGTAAGCTTTCCGTTGCGGCTTGTGAGCGTGGTGAGGCCGTTTCTTCCTCCGAGTATCTTCGTTACTGACTTTGTTTTTAAATCGACAAAGAAAAGGTGACCAGGGACCGTCGCAGACGGTTTTGTGGTGAGGGTCACGAGTTGCTGGTTTGGGAACTGGGGCAACCATTCAGTGAAAGCTGAATTAAAGATTGTTGAAACACCGAGACCTTTAAATGTTGCAATAGAGCCGCGGGAAACACCCACGCCGTTTTCCAGATAAAAGAGCTTGTCTCCCCCGTCCTCAGCAGTTGCCATAAAAGGGATATAGTCTGGCAGAAAAACCTCTTCAGTTTTTATAAAATCAGACATGGGAGAAGTCGATGTGCCGCGCGCAAAGGAAGTAGAAACACCCCCGAGATTAAGAATGCTTGCCTTAATGATTGCACCCCCCTCTTTTTCGTCAACAAAACGAATGACAACACTTTTGCCATTGTTTCCCCAGAGCGCCTCCATAATGCGCGAGCGTGTCTCATTCACAATGCGAGACTCTGCAAGCGTCTCAAGCGGTGTTTCAAAAATGTGCCCAAGTCCGCGCTCTATGTAGCGCGCAGAAATGGTGCGGTTTGGGCTCCTGCCTGTCTCAGCAAACCCCACCCCTGCAACAGGGAGCTTGTGAAGCTCGTAAAGGCGTGGTAGGACCGAACTCGAGCCGGGAGCAGGCGCGTCCCCTCCCCCCGTTTCTCCCCCCGTCCCAGTAGCAGGAAAGCCTGTGGAAGGCCTCCCTTCTCCGGGGAAAGTTGTACTTGTGGGCAAAGTGGACGCTGGTTTTTTTGTGAAATAGAAATATGCGCCAACCCCAACGATTAGGAGGATTACGAGCGAAGCGATTGCGATAAGTGTTTTTTGATTCATATTTGTTTATTAAAAACTTGCAGCGCAACCAGAGTAAGGCGGGTTCTGAAGGTTAAAGTGCACTGGGTCGTTTGTTAAACCTTGCCATCGAAGATTGATATGGTTTGTAACCATAAATGAGTTGATGGTGTTTAGGTCATACCCAGGAATTTGTAGATCAACTCCCGTTCCTTTTACGTGGGGAGCGCAACTCCCTGGAGAGGCAACAACTGTCCCTAATCCATGCTTTGCGTACTCCGCACCAACTGTGCTTTTTAAGGAAGCACACAGAGGGTCGGTGTTGTCTTTTAGTCCTTGGGTTATCCACTTGTTCACAATGGCATAAAGATGCCTCTGGTATGCCATTGGTCTATATGCTGAGTTCACTGTGACTTTGCCACCGAGTGCAGTGTTAAGTTTAGCCACTTCTTTTTTTAGCTCCGTAAGGTTACGTTGGACACTCGAATCATCCGAAGTAAAAAGAACAGTTGCACCATTCTCCATACTTAACGCCACACCGGTAAGAGCCTCAAGGGGAGCGATGGGGCATGTTCCAGGCACCCCCGACACTGCCGCCCCCGGCGCCACTTCCCCCACTGGTGGCAACATAAAGCTAAATTGCACCAGCTTCGGATTGATTGAATTCAAAAGTAGGTAAGAGGTAAGGATGATAGCGAGACCAATGAGTGCGCCCCAGATACGCTCCTTGGCACCGCTCTTGGCGTCAGGTGAGATCCCCGCTGCAACATACTGCGTACCGCCGATGATTGCAAAGAGAATAGCGAGTGCAGCACCCAAAGCGATAAGGAGCTTGATTGCGCCTGATAGATACATCGAGATGTTTGTTTGCCCGGTATTAGCATCAACTGTTCCGGGGAGCCGAGCAAGGGGTGTGTAGGACTGGGCATTGGCAACGAGAACTCCTGCAAAGGCAATAAGGGCGAGTCCTACAAGAATTGATATAAGGTGTTTCATGGATGTTTAAAATGTTGGACGAGAAGCAGTATCCTGCTCGAAATGAACTCGGAGATTTTGGCTTGCAGACTGGAATGTTTGCTTTAATCCACGCATCGCAAGAGAGACCGCAGAGTCTCCTTTTACGCCAGTATCGTTCCTAAGCGTAATCGTACGGCCGTAATTCTGGACAGACTTTCCATTGACCGCCCAAACATGGCTAAGCGTTGCCACATCACTTGATTCGTTCGAAAAGAAGTACGGTTCTGCGCTTATTGAAAACTCTTTTTTATTTAGCGTCACGTCTGTTTCAAACGGTCGATTATACCAAACGCCAAGAAGTGGATGCTTTTCATAGAAGAGTACGAACGGCTGAGAAAGAGAAATGTCGACTCGTGTTTCCGAGCTCATCGCATCGTTTACGGAAGACGCGCGAACCTTTACGTTTGCCCTTTCGTAAGGACGTGGGCCAGTAAATGAAAATGAGTTTTTTCCATAACCCGAGCTTCCCGAAACTACAGCTCCATCTTTTTCCCAAACATAAACGAGGTTCCCAGCACTGAGCGCGTTTTGGCCCGCGGTATTGTCTGGGATTGCAACTGCCCTTACGCTTGCCTCTGCGGTCAAAAGTGCCTTACCACGATAAAATGGTGGCGTGTAAGTATCCGCCTCCCAGAGAATCGTAATACCAACAGGACTCCATGAAAGCCTCTTGGTAATCACCTCCCCCGCGTTTGTCGTAATGGAAATAGTTAGGCGCGTAGTTTTTCCTGAAGGACCGTTTTGAAAGGAAAATACTTTTCTTCCAATCGCCCGCTCCACAACTTTTCCGTCAACCGACCACTCTATGGTGGCTTTATTGAGGTCTGTAAGATAACTTTCGACAGAAACCTGTACTACTTCAATGGGTCCCGGGTTTTGCGGCACTGTTTTTACTTCAAGGTAATTAAGTATTGAACTAGTGCGAACTTCTTCCAGTGTGGGCATCTTGCTCATTCGGTCGCTCATGAGTTGGTCTATTTGTTGCTGAAGTTGACTCACAGGTTGTTCCGCGGTTGTGGTTGCAGTCGTTTGTGCAAAAACAAATAGAGGCGCAAATAATGGGACGCATAAAAATCCTCCAAGGATAGTACGAAGCGTGATAGTACGCATTGGATACATATAATCTAGTATACCGCACACAGGAGTAAAAAGTCCACAAAATTTATACACTTTTTACAAATTTATTCCCCCTTGCGCTTCCGCGTCGGCGAGTTCGCGCTTTGCTTTTTTGATTGCGAGGATTTGCCCAGGGTCTGAGGTAATAATCTGCTCCTCTGTATAAGATGCGATGGATCGGATAGCCACGTGTTTCATCCCCGCAAAAAATATCCCCTCGCCTACCCCGGATTCCAAGAGCAAGAACTTTTCTTCGTCGGTTAAATTGAACGCTTTTTGGACGGCATCGATTGAGGTTGGCGACTGTTTGAGGAGGATTTGAATTGAAGAGTTGGTCATAATGGGTAGACCGTATGGTGATTTCAAAAAGTCATTTACGTCTTGGGTGATTGTTGCAATGCCTAAATAATATTTACGGCCACGTTTTGCGAGCGCATAGAGAAACGCCGCTGTGTCTTCGGACTTCATCATCCACCACGCCTCGTCCACAACAAGGAGACGCTTCCTCAAGGTGCGTCGAATAGCGTTCCATATAAAGTGTGTAACGAGGTACATTGCGACTGGCTTCAAGTCGTCTTCCATGTCACGCACCGAAAAGACGATGAACTTGCGGTTAATGTCCACGTTTGATGGTTGGTTGATAAAGCCCGACCACGAACCGCGCGTATATTTGGTGAGCTTTATGAGGATACCCTCCGCTCCCTCCATTCCGGAAAGAACCATTTCAAAATCAGAAAGGAGAGGAGGTTCGATTGCGGAAAAATCTGAATCAGGAGTAATGTCTTTGAGTGCGTATGTCTCTGCAATCGCGCGGTCGACAATAGCATCTTCTTCGGGAGTGAGCCCGGAGAGCATAATGCGGAAAAGACCAACAAGCGAGATGACATTAGCGCGAAGGACATCGGCTGGTGACTCATCTTCGCGTGGTATTGGCAAGTCGAACGGGTTGATGTGGTGTTCGGAATTGAGCGAGATATTAAAATAGCGCCCTCCTACTGCCTCTGCCATGGATTCATACTCGCGCTCGGGGTCGATGACAATAACATCGATATCAAACATCAAACTGCGCAATATCTCGAGTTTGGTGGCAAAAGATTTACCAGAACCTGACTTTGCAAAGGTAACCGAATTATAGTTTTCGAGAGAGAAGCGATCAAAAAGCACAAGCGAGGAGTTATGGCGGTTGATGCCGTATAGAATTCCTTTGTCGGAAGTAAGGTCAAACGACACAAAAGGAAAGAAGCTTGAAAGCGGTTCGGAGTTAATCTTTTTTGTTACCGCAATTTTATCCTCGTTTACGGGGATGATGCTCTGGAATGCTTCTTCTTGTTGAAAGAGCGCAGGGCGAACGTAGATCAAGCGCGACTCGAGCATTGATTTGATTTCTGCTTCTGCGTGCCCGAGTTCTTCCTCGTTGTCGGCATAGATCGACAAATAAAGTCCGACATCGAACATTTTTTCCTGCGCTTGTTGAAGGCGGTCGCGGAGCTCCTCGAGGTCGCGGTATGCGGATTCCAGCATTGGGTCGCGCACAAAACCTTTGCCTTCGCGGACGTTTATTTGGCTCTGCACTTCGGCCACTTTCTTTTCAAACTTTTTCATTATCGCCGCAGTGTCGACAGGGTGAATATATATTGCAATATCAAAAACTTTGTCTAGGTTTATGAGAGGAGAAAGCCAATTGTCGGAAACAACACTCGGATATGAAGTGATGAAAAATGAACGTACAAACTTTTCTCCCAAAACAAGTTGTTTTGATTCTACTTTTACTGCCGATGGCGCGATGATGTCAGCCAGACTGAGCCCTGCATCTGCATAGAGGTCTTGTGGGAGCACTGGGACAGAGTTTCTCTCCCTTTCTGCATCAGTATTTTGTTTTTTCCCAAAAAAATTAATCATAATTATATCACTATTTTACACTAACATTCTTTTCTGCCTCGCCGGGATTAAATAGACGGTAGTACAATTCCGTGAGTTCCTCGGTGCCGAGTGGAACAATACGCACTCCAGTACGCGAAAGGCCTTGGCTGATTATTCCCGCGCGCTGCTCGAGCTGCGTCCGCGCCTCCTCGAAGGCTTCGACAGCACCTTGTGACGGAGTAGTGCCCCCCTCCTTCTTTTTTCCGAAAAGTCCAGAGATCATACCTCCCGAAGTTGTGCTCGCGGTAACTGATTTAGGTGGTGCATAAGGCACAACAATGACGAAAAGCTTACTCATAATATTCGTTGATTGCGTGATAGTTTTTACGAAACCCATATATTCACGAATTTGAATTTTTAAGAGCTCGTTTACTTCTTCTTTGAGACGCTCTTCAAGAAGCAAAAGGTATGGGCGGATGTCGAGACGTCGCGATTGAATGAAAATTTGTGTAGAGAACTCGAGAGAATTTAGAAAACTTTGAAATTGCATCAAAACGGCCTGTTGTTCGTCTGCCGATTTGAGCGCGAGGTTGACCGACGATGCCATGAGGAGCATGCGGAGAGTCCCATCTTTTAAAATTACAACGCCATCGCGAATTTCTTTAATGGGAACAAAATCTTGTGCCGCTTTTGATTTGACTGCCATAGTGTTTATTTTTTTCGCTCGTCTTCTTGAGCGATCTTTGGACCGCGCACATCAAGATTAAACGAGGCGTTCGATAGTTTGCCAGATGGAACGATGGGCGTAGGCGCTGGTTGTGATGGTATAAACTCCTCCTCACTCTTCGTCGTAGGTTCCTTGGGTGCTTTCTTCCACGTATAGAGTTTATCGCGCATCATGTAATTGAACCCAGCCTCGAGGATTTCAATGAATGGTTTCCCAAGTTTTTCTTTTGGATAGAACGCAAGAGCCCACGTAAGAACCGCGATAGCCAAAATAATCGGCGCTTTTATTACAATATAAGGAATGATGCGCCAAACTAAATAAATTCCCCCGCCCCCACCCGCCACATAAATAGCTTGCTTCAGCGTAAGCGGACCAAAAAGTTTATCCTCGATGTCTATGTATTGAGGAATGTGAAATTGCATACATGTAGTATAGCGTATTTATTTAAACCGAGAAACTATTAACTGCTATTCTATTGGTTCGCGATATGGGTCGACGTGGGGGGTGAGAGGCTTAATGGTGTTGTTGTAAACAGAGGGAGTTTGCGTCTCTGTCATTAGCTCATTTTTTGGGGCAACCATTGGTTGCATTCCGGCAGTAAAAACTTGCTTCATTTTTTCTTCAAAAGGATGTGGTGGCTCGGCTACCTCACTTGGAAGCGAGGCTTCCAAGTGAGGAGTTTTTGGCGGGATTGGTGGAATGAGAGGTTCTGTAGATTCTTCATCGAGCTTGAAAGGAACTAGCGGCAGAAGCGGCTCTGTTTCTTCAGCAACAGGTAAATTGTCGGGTGCGACATCGGGTGCTTTCACGCGGGGTTCCTCCGCGATTGCTTCCTCTGGTATAACCTCTTCTTGTTTCTCCTCTTCCTCACTCATCACTGCCTCTTTTTCTAGGAAATCAACGAGCGCAGGGCGGATTGGCGAAAAAATTTTCTGCTCGACCGCACGAACAATAGCTTCAAGAACTGAGCCTTTTATGCCGACTTCTTGTTCGAGTGTTTCACTGAATGCATCGGGGTGGATGAGACCTGCAAGGACGAGCGTTACTTCGAGCTTGAAGTCGCCCTGTTCTTTTTCGGGTAGATTGTACAAAGCTGCAATTTCGTCGAGGTTTTCCTCCCAGCTTGCAGACGAAATGAAATCAACAACCTCTGCGGGCAGTTTCCCTAACTGTTCCTTAAAAATTTGTTCTGTTTCGGTTTCCATATAAATTATTTATTCCCCTTCGTTTCCTCAATTTTTTCTTCTATGTGCTTTATGACATCAGGTCTATTTGCCCCCTCTTCTTCTTTCTTCTTATCCTTTGCAAGCTCTTTTAATTTTTTTGCATTACCCGACTCCTCCCCTTTTCGAATTTTGTTGGCAGTATGAGTATTCTTCTCTTTCCTCCATTTAGCGAGAGGAGCAGTGACCCCAAACTCTTCAACTTTGTCTGCGTAGTGCTCTCGACGACGGTCGTTCTCCGCTTTTATATCTGTTTCTGCTAGTTTCTTTGCATCCAATTCCTTCCCCTTTGCTGCTTTAAGAACAGCGGTTGTTGCAGACCCTGCATCATCCGCAATCGCTTTTGCAAGAGTGGCGTCAGCTGCACTAAGTGCTGCCAAGGCTTGCCTCTGCTCTTTCTCTGTGTCTGCCAGCGCTTGAGTTATCTTTGGATCGCGCGCGCCAGAATTCCTCATGGCATCGTACGCTTTTTGCGCCTCTTCCACTTTCCTCTTTGCCTCCTCTGCTGTAGTTTTTGCGGATTCAGAGGCCGTCTTTGCTGCGATTACTTGTTGTGCTTCCAGAGAATCCTCGTACGCTTTTTGCGCCTCTTCCAATTCTTTTTTATTTGCTTCTGCTTCTCTTCCTGCTCGTCGCGATATTTCCTGCTCCTCAAAAATGCCTAATTTAGGCACATTATCAATAAGCTTTTTTTCTTTGTCCTTTGCCTCTTTTTCAACCCCGCCGGCACCGCCTCCTGCTGTGCTTATTCCAAAAGCACCCACACCGCCAGAGACACCCTTTGCGAGTGCCCCACCGATAGTAGCTCCGAAAATAGAATCTTTCCCGCCAAGGTTGCGGACATCAAAACTTGACTTGGTCAATGTTTGCATTCGCGCGCGGCTACTTTGGTACTTTGCGCGCTCACCCCCTGACATAGCTGCAAGCTCTGATTCTGTCTTTACGCCCCTTTGCAGGCTTCCGGCCGCATACCCGCCAACCACTTTTCTCAACCCAAGCGCTGCCCCGCCAAGTGCCACACCTCCGGCAACGCCCATCACTGCACCTCCGAGCTTTGCTCCAAGGTCACCAAAACTGCCAGCCATGTCTTTCGAAAATGAAACTGCCTTGTCGAGTGCCATATAGATAAAGATAACCATAACGATTGGAAGGAAAAATACATCAAATGAGAAGGTTGCAAAACTAGATGGGTCTGGGTTAGCGATAGATGAAAAAATCCCGCCAGCAGGGCTAAGAACCTTCATTATGAGATATAGGAAAAAAAGGAAAACTGGCGCAACAAAAGACAAACCAAGAAGATTTTTAAGCCAAGAGTGGAACATATCTCCTTTTGGGAATGTTGTTGAAATAAATGCAAACGGAGAGACAACCATCAAGAACCAAAAACCGATGATGCGCCCTACAAACATTAAAGCAACACGAAAGAACGCCCACGCAGCGAGGAGATTAACGGCAGCTCCAAGAATAAATAGCATAAACCCAAGAGCGGGAGATATAGTCTTTATATTTGGGTTTAAAAATCTTTCTGGCTTAAAACTCTTTACAAGAGCGGCAGAGAGGTCGCGTTCTTGGAGACCTGTCCCTTGCGTATGAATCTTTTCTGTTTTTACCACCCCAATAGCTTCATAAATTCCCACCGCAAGCACATTCCCCGCGTCAATAACTACTTTGGTAAAGAAGAGACTAAAGTTTATGAGAAGCGCGACAACGACAACCTTGAGAACAGTGCTTCGCCAGTTTCCCATACCCAATATAGTCTGCACTCCAGCATAAATAAGGACGAAGATAAAGAGCATATTCGAAAAGTCTCGAATAATGGTCCAAACACTATCGATAAACGGCTTTTGAATAAAGGTTACGTCAATGCTCAATGTGAGTACCGCATCAAAAAGGTATCCGGCAAGAGTGAGAATCCCCGCAGTCAATATGTAGATGACATAGGAAAGATACATAAACATCATCTCTGGAAGTTTTGGAATACATTCATCCCAACTTCCACAAGAGATTTTGCTTAAAAGGTCATCCCCCGCTGGATTTAACGGCACAGGAGCTGCTGCTGACACCATATCTGCTCCACCAAGCAAAAAAACAATTCCGAGGAGAATCGCTACTATAATTTTGGGGAAAGTTAGACGCATTGGTGTTAATTAAAAAATACCGCTGGTTACACTGCTGGTGAGGCTCGCAACAAATGCTGAAATGATCTTGTTCATATTGTCTGCAAAACCAAAACGGTCCATATCTGTTCCTATGCTTTTCGAGAGTGTATCAGAGATGATTTTTCCTGGTGTTGTTGTGCGGCAATCAGTGGCGACACCCGTGTATGGGTCGGTGCTCCCACAGGTTTCCATAGAGAGAAATCCGCTTGCCCAACTCAACTGCTGTTCTTTGATATTTTGAGCTTCTGATTGGCGCGCACTGAGTTCTTGTGCGGTGAGCCATGTAGTACCGAATGAATTTCCTGAGTCAGAAAGTGATGCTTCAAATGCGGTCCACCCGCCCTTACTAAAATCCTTAGAAAAATCAGACGCATTGATGTTTGATGGAAATGGGCAGCTAATCTGGTCTTGGAACTTTGCCGTTGCGCCGCTCCTTGTCGACAATGAAACCCTGTTTGCTAGATCATTGTTGAAGTTGAAATCAAAATTACACGTTTCAATACCGCGGATCTGATTGGCGAGCCCGCCTGAAACCATGTTTGCCGTATCAAGGAAGAGTTTTGTCGGGTCGACGGCAAAGGCAGGGCTGCCATTGAATCCACCCTTGATCCAATTCACCGTACTGTCGGTAAGCGAAGTTAAAAGCTGTTGCCCGATGGCGTACATGATAGTGTCCGCTCCCATCTTAAAAACATCTTGGAACCCCGCGTGTTCCAGAGATGTGGCGTTGAGCATCGCATCATTCGTAGGAACAAAAATAAGAGCATTGGCTCGTGGTGCTCCAAGAGAAAAGAAAATCATGATTGACGCGAGGGGCAATACGAGAATTCTAGGAAGATTGAAAGAGTGTTTCATGTACGAAGTGTTTCTATGTTATTGAGAGGATGTATAATTTTGATATTCTGCATCAATGGTGCGGAGAATATTGCTTTCTTTTTTATATTGTGTAAATGCGGCAAGTCCGATAACAGGGTCGCTGATTATTTTTTGCATCCCGATAATGGCAGCTTCGATGTTTGAATAGCTTTGCACAAGGCGAAGGTGAAGCGGTGCCACAAGAGAAGGGGTGGAAACCGCAAGCAAGCTTTTTTGCAAACCTCTGTATTCTGTAATGATTATAGCGAGACCTCTGAGCTCTGCTTCATCTTTGGTGGTGATGGCATTTGCAACAATGGCAAGCTCATTCGTTTTGTGAGCAGTTGAAAATGCTTGCATGATGTCTCCAACTCTTTTTGCATATGCGGCAAACGACGAGTCGCTGTTGTCGCTTGACATGACAAGATTTTTTGTCGAGTATACAACCCCCTGAGGAAGTTTTATCTTCTCAACGAGCATTTGCGCAAGCGCCTGCGCTTCGGCGTCGCTCAATGTTGTGGTTGACATGTTTTGCTGTGCAAGAGCGTAGCTGACGAGGAGCTCCCGCGCAATGATGTCGGTTGTTGTCGTTGCCTCCGCGCCCGCCACGTTTTGCTCTAAATTTTTTATGGAGGATGTTTGAGGAACAGCAAGCAGAGAGCCTTTCCACGAATCACCGCTTATTGCAGGTTCGAACGAAACTTTGTTGCCTGCAGGGGCGGTGCTTTTCCACGCGAAGAAAATAATTCCGAAACCAACGATGAGTGCGAGTGTAACAGAAAGTATTTTTTTAAATTGCTTGTTCATATATTTTCTCCGCATAGATATTATAGCAGAGACATAATAGAAAGAATAGGCAAATCAGCTGATTTGTGTTTTGAACCAAATCAGCTGATTTGTGTTTCGGACCAAAACTCTTAAAAAGAAGATTGTCTCCCTCGCTCTTTGTGGTACGATAATAATATGAAAAAAATATTGGTACCAGTTTGTGCGGCAGCAATCTTTTTAATGTTTGCAGGTTTTGTATTCGCCCAGTCCTACACACCCCTTGCTCCGCTCCCCGGAACAGTTGATGCTAATACCGGGCAAACAAACATCTCGATGTATCTATCAGGCGCAATCAAGCTCCTTATCGCTTTGGGTGCTGCACTCGCTATTCTCTTTGCAATCATCGGCGGTACGCAGTATGTTGCGGCAGGGATCTCACCTGACGCCAAGAGCGGTGCCAAGGAGCGTATCTGGGGCGCACTCATTGGTCTCGTTATTATCCTTACCTCTTACCTACTTTTGAATTCAATCAATCCGAAGCTGGTGCAATTTAGCTTTATGTTGCCACCAGTGGGAGAAGTGGCGCCGGAAGGAGGAGCAGTGGTGGGGGCAGGAGCTGGCGGTGTTCATATCCCGCTTGTTGGCGGAGCAAACCCACTCATTCAGCCACCGTCCACCGCAGTAGTTGGCTTCCCCGCTACTCCGAGCGCTTCTGCTTTGGCAAGCGCCAATGCGCAAGCACAAGCGCAGATTAATGCGCAAATTGATCACAATAATGATTATTCAATCATTTCACATTGTGTTGGTAATACATCATATGCCTTGTGTTCAAAAACGGATTTGAATGGTGATGGAAAAACAAATACGGCGGACGTCGTGCTCTTTATGACGAGAGGCAGTGTTTTTGATGTAAACCAGAATAAAACGTTGGAGCTTGAGAGCACATCACCTGCTGGAGCGACATCATGTTTTTTTAAAACCTCAACGGCAAATATTAATGCAATGCTTCCTCACGAGCAATGGGACTGGTGGTGGAATGAAAACGGGTGGAATAATTGGTTTATGACAAGCTCATCCTGTGGAGGGGGCGGAATATCTCGTCCGCCAACAGTTGCATGTAGTGGTGCGACGTGGCTGAAGTTTTCTAAGCTCGGAGGCGCGTGCGCCGCAAATAGTGGACTACTCACCATGCCTCTCGGTTTTGTTTATGGTGCAAACGGAACGTCTCCTAGTGTGGCGGGTGTTGATGGGCAGTATTCCAATTTTAGA
>MHUT01000021.1:0-13761 GCA_001823535.1 Candidatus Yonathbacteria bacterium RIFCSPHIGHO2_02_FULL_44_14
CGCTTCGTCCGGAAGCGCGGTTAGCCTCCCCCCACTTTTTATTAAAACGTTTTTGAATGGACCAACCAATAAAGGCGATATGCCAATAGACCCATATATTGAAAGCAATCTCGGGAAAATAACATACGCAACCATTGCACAGTATGATTTGAACAATGACGGAACTGCAGATTTTGGCGCTGGAGGAGCAGATATGGCAGTGTTCAACGGGTGCAAAGGCTTGCCCCTCTCTGGTTCATGCGCACAAGCAGACTTTAATGCAGATGGGGTGATCGATGATCGCGATTTCGGATTTGTGAAGTTTATGCAGAGAGATATCTTTGGGAGCTCTGGAATTATCCCCCTTGGGTGGAAACTTGATTGGTTTGAGTCAATGATGTTCGACACTACTGGATACAATGACAGACAGATTATTAATTATTGTCTCGGACGTACCGCGTTTGAAAAATGTGGTTTCGCGGATGTGAATGATGACAAAGTAGTAAATGGTGCTGACCTTACCGCGTTTAACACCAACGCGCAACTCCTTGATTTTAACAGTGATGGCACCGTCAACCTGGAATAATTTTGCGGTTTGCGTGGTATGATAATCGTATGAATTTTAAAACTATATTTTGTGTTGTCTTGTTCGCAATACCACTTATTTCTCTTGCTGATTCGGAGAGTTTTACTCGCACGCTTAAATTAGGAATGCGTGGTGAAGATGTACGCTCTCTCCAGATTTTTCTCAATGCTGATGTGGAAACACGTGTTGCCGAAACGGGTGTTGGGTCTAACGGTAATGAAACCGACTATTTTGGTCCTGCGACAAAACGCGCACTCATAAAGTTTCAGGAGAAATACCGTGCGGAAATATTAACGCCAATAGGTCTAGTTTCTGGAACGGGAATTTTTGGCGCAAAGACGCGCGCGAAAGCGCTCACACTTAAAAGTTCTTCTCAGACCTCTGCTGTTATCCAAGCTTCAAATAATGACGTGATTGTCATGTTCCCCTCTCAGTATTCTGGTACACCCGGTACAATGATTACAATATCTGGTGCAGGTTTCACTGATGATAATACAGTTTACTTTGGTCCCGCGTACGCTGTTGTAAAAGCGGTGTCATCGAATAAGCAGACAATTACCCTGAAGGTCCCTTCTGTGCCAAAGGGTACGTATTCACTCTATGTGAAAAATTCTCAAGGAGAAAGTAACAAAGACGCTTTTTTTGTAGTAACAGATGGGGTGACTCCAGAACCAAAAATTGAAAGCATTGGTCCATCACAGGCGGCGCGTGGCGCGAGGGTGATTATCAAGGGCTCTGGATTTACCCTCAACGGAAACACGATACGCGGAGGAACAAATATTTTTGAAGATATTTCTTCCGCCGATGGGGCATCATTGTCATTTGTTGTCCCTCCAAGCACCCTAACCGCAACTTCTTCGGAATCGGGGAAAAAAGTATTCTTGCCACTTTGGGTGTATGTGGTCAATGAAAATGGTGTTAGCAATGGGAAAAGTTTTGATTTAGAGCTGTAGGTGTCTTCCATGTGGTTGCAGAAGAGGCGTTAGTATGAAAGAATAGTATATATGAAGTTCCCCCCTTTTATAAAGAGGCACCCGATACTTATGAGCGTTGTTTTTGCATTTCTTTTAGTTACCGTGTCTTTTGGTTTACGTGTAAGGTCCGGCAGGGCGCTTGGAATTTTGCCTTTTGGTGGGCAAATCCTTTCTGTGCAATATTGTCCTTGCAGTTGGAATTTGGCAATTACCGTAGGGCCACCTGTTGGCGGAGTTTTTACGTATGAGCCAGGGTTCTCAACAGTCAGAGCGTTTTATCAAATTTTTCGACCAGGACCTTGGGTTTTGGGGACATATAATCCGGGCGGATCATGCTTAACCTTCTGCTCTTGGTGCTGCATGCCCGCAAACTTCCCTATCGGGACTATCGATGTGGTTGGTACTTCGATGTAATAGTAAACCACTGAGTAAGGGAAAGATCCTCAGCGCGTGCGTTTTTTGGGACACTTGCCTCTTCAAGTACTGCCATAACATTTTCTCCAAAAAGTTCCTTCAGGTTTCCTACAAGAACTTTTCTCTTGTGCGCAAAGCCAGTGCGCACGATATCAAAAAAAAGTTTTTCTGTAGCAATATCGGAGAAATTTTTTCCTGAAATATTTTCAATAGAAAGCACTGCGGAATCAACTTTTGGAGCTGGAGTGAAATAGCGCGCTGGAACTTTCTTTATAAGTTTGGGTGACCCATATGCCTTGACCGCTATAGAGAGAATACTTTCCTTTTTGTCGCGGGCCACAATCCGCGTCGCGACTTCTTTTTGTACCATGAGAATCATTCGTTCAGGTTTATTTTTTGCTTCAAGAAATAAACGAATGATCTGCCCCGTTAAGTAGTAAGGAATATTTGCGACAAGTTTGTATTGCTGACAAGGCCCGGCCTTGAGAATTTGGGCTAAGGCCGGGCCTTGGTCAGCAACAAACTCCAAAATATCGCCATGCACAAGTGTAAAAAGCCCTTGTTTGATAGCATCAGCAAATTTTTCTGTAAGGACAGGAATCATTCGGTCATCTTTTTCAACAGCTATAACTCGAGCACCAGAAGCAAGCAATTCTTTCGTGAGAAACCCTTTACCGGGGCCGATTTCGAGTACCGTATCCCCCTCTGAAAGATTTGCTGCACGCACAATGTCATGCGCAACACTCTTGGAGTTTAAAAAATTCTGCCCTAGTGATTTTTTTGCACGCATCATAGTATTAAATTTGCTACAGTAAGTATACCAGTCACACGACTTGACATCAAAGCATTACAATAACAGACGACCGTCTGTTATTGTAATGCTTTAGAATTTAGAAAAACATCGAATGCTCAAGCAAGATTAAAGCGACGCTTGATTTCAATCGCGTTATCAATCTCTATTGCGGTGATGAATCGTATATGCCGGCGCATGTTGTAAAATTCGATTATATAGTCAATCTCTTTTGTGCACGGGAAAGGGTGAACAAATACTGATTTTTGAAATTCATAAAACCCCATATTTTTGAAGTGCGAGCGAATGGCATTACGCGTATGGCGCTTGCGTTCCGGCACATCAAACATCACGATACGCCACCTTCCGTCCCATTTGGACTGAGGTTTTATTTCCATGTTATCGATATTGTAGGTAAGTGCGAGGTGTTCACCGTTTTTTGAAAGAACAAGAGTGGTTGTTCCGTCGTCGTTGTCTTTTGTTGCAACCAGTTTGGAATTATAAAGTGTTTGGATTGCGCGATTGAGCGATATGCGGTCAATTTTTCCCCACTCTTTTGCCACTTCGCGAACCACACGGAAGTATTGATTTGGATTGCGAGTAAGACCTAACGCAATACCTCCATATAAAAGAAGCAGTACTTTTTTCTGCAAAGCGCTGCGTCTTCCCTGTACAGGTTTTTTTGATTGCGTAATCATTCGTATGTATAAGTATATTTTATGTTCCCCAATATTACAATAACAGACGATCGTCTGTTATTGTAATATTGGGGCTTTTGGTGCTTGGTGGGGTTTGGGGTGGTGTTTTGATATCTGATGTGCCCCTGTGCGCCCTTAAATTGTTGCAACCGCGAACTACCAGCGGATATTTATTACCGGTTCATTATCACTGCCCCCTGTTTCGCGCTCGGTGAGTGTGTCGTCGATGTCGGAGAGAAATTCGGATGGAGCGTTGACTTGGCGCTGCCCAAAAATAGTGCGCACTGACGCGTATGAAAGATACAGTTTTTTCTTTGCGCGCGTGATGGCAACATAGAAAAGGCGTCGTTCTTCCTCACTATCTTCCTTTGAGACTGCGCCCGGACCCATTCGTTTATGGGGGAAGAGGTCCTGCTCGAGACCGGTTACGAACACATAGGGGAACTCGAGTCCTTTTGCGGCGTGTACAGTCATCAGCTTTACTGCACGGGAACTTTTCATCATTGAGTCCTGGTCACTCGCAAGAGCTGCATCACCCAGAAGTTTCTCGACCGCCTCTTCAGGCGGCAAGATATCATACTTGGTCGCAAGGGTCACGAGCTCATGAATATTCTCGAGCCGGTCGTTGTCTTCATCAGAGCCTGTTTTGAGAGAGGCTTCAATACCCGATCTCTCAGAAACAAATTTAATAAGCTTTGAAGTTTTTTCTGCGAGCGCGTACTCCTTGATTGACTCAAGCAGCGCCCAGAATTCTGCTACACGTTTTTTTGCGGCGGGCGGAAGGCTCCCTTCGTCTTTTGCAAACATTTTCATAAGCGTTGCTTTGCCGATGCCGCGCGGCGGCGAGTCGATAATCCTCTTTATGTCCGACAAACTTTCGGGATTGAGTGCCGCGCGGATGAAAGAGAGAATGTCTTTTACTTCCTTACGTTCAAAAAAACGAACCCCAAGCACTTGGTACGGTATCTCCATTATAAGAAATGCTTCTTCGAGGGCGCGTGATTGAAAGTTTGCACGATAGAGTACCGCAACATCTTCGGGGTCGGTACCGCTATCAATGAGTGCCTTTATTTTTTCTCCAACAGCACGCGCTTCCCCACCTTCGTCATAGCTCTCTATGAGAGAAATTTTGTCACCCTCGATATTTCTTGTGAAGAGTTTTTTTTCTTTGCGCACAGTATTTTTTTTGATGACATCATTTGCGGCTGCGAGGATCGTTTGCGTTGAGCGGTAGTTTTCCTCGAGAAGTATCGTCTGCGCACCCGAATAGTCTTTTTCAAAATTTAAAATGTTCTGCAGGTTTGCTCCGCGCCAACTGTAAATATTTTGGTCACCATCGCCCACCGCGCAGATATTCATTTTTTCTCCGGCAAGCAAACGCGCCATTTCATACTGTACGGCATTGGTATCCTGGTATTCATCGATGTGAATATATTTCCACCTATTTTGGTAGTTTTTCCTAATCTCAGGGTGGTCACGCAAAAGAATAACAGTTTTTAATATGAGGTCGTCAAAGTCGAGCGCACTTTCGCGCGCAAGAAGTCTTTCATATCTTTCCCATACCGCTGAAACAATCATTGGGAAATACGCATTTCCTACATCGCTTTTATATTGACTCAGTGTGATTAATGCCCCTTTCTGGCGTGAGATGACACCTGCGATACGGTCTGGCGAAAATTGTTTTGAGTCGATACCCTGTTCTTTTACTGCTTCTTTGATGAGTGAACTCGCGCTGTTTTTGTCCACGATTGTAAAATGTTTGGTGAGCCCAAAAACCTGCGCATGCGCACGGAGAATATGCACGCCGAGCGAGTGAAAGGTCCCAATGAACGGACGCGCGTCGTCATAGCGCATACCGGCATCAAAGCCGTGTTTTGCAAGGAGCTCGTTTACACGCTCCCCCATCTCTTTTGCGGCTTTGTTGGTAAAAGTGATTGCGAGGATTTCGCTCGGTGCGATTCCTTCTTTCACGAGGTTTAGGATGCGGTGTGTGAGCGTGCTTGTTTTCCCCGTTCCTGCCCCTGCAATAATAAGAATCGGCCCGTTTTTGTGAAGAGCCGCTTCCTTCTGTTTGTCATTGAGGTGCTTGAGATGTTCCATCGAGACACTTTAACACAAAAGGTAAAAGGGCGCGCGCGAAAATATGCGCACGCCCTTTTACCTATGTACTGCTGGTCTTTACTCGCTGCTCTGCTCTTTTTCCGCGAGGCTTTGCAGTGTCCTCCGCACCTCTTCCTCCATAAGCGTGTGCAGATCGGGAACATTTTCTTCAAGAAATTCCTGAATCATAGCATGGTCGCCTTTTGCGCTAATGCGCTCAAATTCTGTTCGCGCGCCATTAGAAAGTTTTTCAAATATCGCTACCGTAAGCGATTTTAAAATAACTTCACCGAGCTTGGCAACAATCTCGTCTTGCGCCTCTTCGGGTAATCCATCAATCCCTAGTTCTTTTATTAAAATTTCACGAAGTTCCTTGTTGTTCATGGTTGTAATACTATCCGTTTTTTATAAATCTATCAATGTTAATCGCTGCTGCGCGGTTGATGTAAGCTTGCACATTTTCTCCGCGGTGCGGCATTACCCCAGTCTCCTTGCCAGCAAGGGTGAGATAGGACTTCATTTTTTCAGTCGCAGAGTAGTCTTCAATGCCGAAATGTCTTGCCCCATCTTCTGGGAAATTGCTTGGCTGTGCGTTCAGTACTTGTTCAACTGTCTTGTTTCCAAAACCTACATCGGGGTCCTTCCAATTGATAGAGTTCATGCCGTCTTCTGCACCGAGTCCGAGAAAACCTTTTGATCCGAACATGTTATTGATATGGTCGTGGACCTGCTGGTTTGCGTACGCAAGGACTTGCGGGTCGCTCGGTGTAAATTCTGCCGGCATCATAGATGTATATCCTTCTACGGAAACATCGTTCTGAGGTGTGATTTCTGCTGGGATGACCTGCTCTGGCGCGGTGAAATCTGTCAGCAGGGGTTCCTTGGTGGGCTCCTCCGAAGGGACCATTCTTGCTGGTGTCTCTGTTTGGGTTGGCTCTAGTGTTTCTTCCCCACTATAATTTCCAATATTCGTTATTTCCTCGGGACTTAGGTCTTGTGCGCCAGAGAAAGCCTCGTCCATAAACGTTTTGTTTGCAAGAAGTCCGCCAAAGTCGACATTTTCACCGATATCTAACGTGCTTGCATCAGAGCCGGCAATCCCGTAGGACTCTGGGTATACTGCAACCTTGTCTTTGATCGCATCAATAATGTATGTCTGTTTTTCGGGAGATAGCCCAGTAAACTTTTCCCCGTAGTGCGCTTCAAGCTGACGCTCTGCCATTTTCCAAACAGAATCACCCGGTTTTACTGTTTCGATATACGCACCAGTATCAAGGATGTTTTTAGGAGCCAATGGAATCTCTGTTTGCGTTGTATCGCTGCCAAAAAGCCCGGATACCTTCCCTGCCATGCCGTGATCAACAGCATAGTCACGAACAATCCCCGGCAAAACACCAACGATAAAAATCGAAAGTGCGGCAGCAATCGCAGTGTCGCGAATTTCTGCGGCTCCCGTTCGTTCAGCACCACCCTTCTCAGCACGACCCTTGAGCATTTTTTCAAACATAACGAACATGCCTGCTCCGCTCGCGCCCCGTATGCCAGCTCCTATCGCTGCAATCGTTCCCGCTGTGGCTGTTGCACCAAGAAACGCCGCCCCAAAACCTGAAACAGCCATACCTGCGGTGAGCAAAATCTTGTAACGGGTTGGAAACGTGTTCCACGCTTCCCCCACATTGCGGAGCAGCCCTTTGTTCAGCCCTGATTTTTCAGCGCGCGTTTCTACTTTACTCTCAACAAGCGCAAAGTTTCCAAGGATGCGTTCTCGAGTCTCCTTGTTTTTTGCCACAAAGATCTCGATTTGTTCTGCAGTCAACACGGGACGAGGTCCTTTTTCAAGCTTAGAATCTTCACCAGTTGTTTCAGGTCCTGTAGATACTGCCGTCGCTTCTTCTTGTGGAGTGACAACGGATTCGCTTACAACTTCGGTTAATACCGGGGAGCCATCATCAAGAACTTTTCCTCCCTTGCTCTCAAAATTTCTGATTGCCTCATCTTGCCAGTCATTTCCGGTCGGCATGCCAGCAGGTTGTTCTTCCATTGTAAACTCAAGCGGTGGCAAGTCTGGTTTCATCGTTTTCTCGTTAAGTTCTGCTCTTTCTGGTGATAAAGGCTGCGCTCCAAGTTCAGCGGGCATCGTTGCATCGGTATGCTTTTCCTCGAAGGTACCTGCTTCTCTTTGCATCGTTTCGTTGGCGCTGTCTCGAGCAAAAATTTCAGGGGCAACCCCGGGATTGAGCTCCCATACTTTTTGGTCTTCAATCGCCTGCTTGTTGGTGAGGGAAACACCCTCATCTTGCGCGGCGTTTTGAATGCTCCATGGATTCTGCTCGCTCTGCTTATTTATGAGTGCTTCAATTTTCTGGCTTGCTTCGAATGCCTCTGCTTGAGCACGATTATATTCGCCAATGGCTTTTGGGTCATCGCCTTTTAGGGCGGCTTGTGTTTGTTCGTGGCGTGCGCGACGGTATGCGTGCAGCTCATTGATAACCGCTTCATTGGAAACAGGGTCAACTGTCGGTGCTGTTTTTTCAACCATGTTGAGAATATCCCTTGCCTTTTTGAGACGAATTTCCCAGTTTTTCACGACGTTTGATTGCCCTAGGTTTTCAGCCTCCTTTATGCGAGCCTCAATTTCCTTGATTTCGGTGCTGATGATCGCTTTGTCATCCTCAAATCGTTTCAAATCCCTTTGTATGCGGTCTTTAATTCTTTTAATTTCAACTAGTTCTTCTGCGAGGTCGAATTGGTCTGCCTTTCGCCCGTTCCCTTTGTGATCGCGGGAGCTTTTTGAAGGATTCTTTTTTTGTTCCACAGTGACGTTATTGTTAAAGTCCGTGTTTTTGATAAGGTTGGCGGTTCCAACGGAATCTTTTATTTTTTGAGTAGAAATGCTTGCCGCCACAAGCTGCGCCCCAATGCTGTAATCTGTGCTATTTTGTGGTTTTGGATTTTCCATAGTTCTTATGAATTATCGCACACTTATGCGCAGTAGCGCAATAAGTGTTACATGTGAGTGTTTTTTGTAATCAATATTACAGCAAGTTTACTTGCAGGCGTCAAGGTTTTTTACTTATCCACAGCATTTCCACATAACCCTCCCCAAGAAGGTCCTTTTGTGCTAGCATTTAAATAACCAAGGGGATTGGCCCCAAGTTTACCGAATAGACGATATTTCCCACCACGACCGTACGACAGAAAGACACATATCATTTAGACCTATTTCTACAAAATTACAGGACCCCGATTTTGGGTATTTGAAAAATCGGGCGAAATATTCAGCGTTTTTTGTTTTTCCCCGTGTTGGGTTCTTGGTGCTCGCCTTTCTTGTGGGAATTGGAACACCCTTTGCTTCCGTTCAAGCACGCGCTCTTTCCTATTTAGGGGGTAAATCTGATAAATCAGTAGTTCTTTCTGTGCGTTCAGAGGCTCAAAACTCCCAAACCATCGCTTTCCTAGAAGGAGCGGTCAACTTCGACCCAAATCCTGCAAAGGGCGGCGGTGACATTACCGTTATAGACGATAGCGCCTTTATCTCTGACTCAGGCCCTTCTGGAACAATCGCCGACATTGAATCAGGAGACCACCAAGGGAGAGTAAGTCTCTACGTTGTTCGCCCCGGGGACACCATAGCCCAAGTCGCCAAAATGTTTGGTGTTACGGTAGATACTATTCTTTGGGCAAACGATCTTCCACGTGGCGCAAGCCTTCGTGATGGTCAACATCTTGTCATATTGCCTATTGACGGAGTTCAGCACACGGTGAAGAAGGGCGACACTCTTCAATCAATCGCAAAGAAATACAAGGGAGACATCGACGAAATTCTTGAGTTTAACGATATAACCGCATATCAGAAGCTTTCTATTGGGGATGTTGTCATTGTCCCAAATGGTAAAGAGGAAACGGAATCAGTGTCAGCATCAAAATCTACAAGTGGGAGTCGTTCACGCACGATTGCCGCGTATCCGTCATATGAGGGATATTACACACACCCTGTGCCAGGTGGACATAAAACCCAAGGTATCCACGGGTACAACGGGGTAGACTATGGAGCACCAACTGGCACTTCTGTATATGTGGCAGCTGAAGGTACTGTGATTGTAAGCAAATTCCGCGCATCAGGTTGTGGGCGCTCTTGCGGTGGTGGATATGGCAACTACATTGTTGTCGAGCATCCCAATGGCACACAGACTTTGTATGGGCACCTGAGTGCTGTGTATACATCCGTGGGTGGGCGTGTTGATAAAGGGCAGATGATTGGTGCAGTCGGCAACACTGGCAAGTCGACAGGTTCACATCTTCACTTTGAAGTCCGTGGAGCAAAGAACCCATTTTAGTATTTAAAATTAATTATAGAGAAAAACCCGAGGATATCCTCGGGTTTTTCTCTATTCTTGGGGCAATCGAGAAAATCGATAATCACCAGGAGCTAGCTTTATTCTCCACTCAAGACCTTTCTGATATGACCCCAAACAAGGATCAATGTGCTCTTTAATATCGGCAAGTTTTTTGAACTCAGGCTCAATATCGAGTCCCCTTCTCCTCAAAAATCGCATCATGCGCAATGCATGCGCCCACGCGTCTCTCTCTTCGGCGATGTAATTCTCCATGGCATCCTCTAGCCTGCTATTCTTTATAGGATAATATCTCTTCTTTTTAAGGTACTCCTTACGTTCATGGGGTATGTCCCAGCTATCAAGCCTTTCTGGAGGCATTGTATTAAAGAAAGACTGTAAATTTATTACCCCCTCCTTATCAACAGGGGTCGGCTCTGCTATTAATATCTTGTCGCCCTCAACTATCGTCTCTGTTCCAATACTTGAGAGGTCCTCAAATATTTTACGAATTTTTTCTAGCTCTATTTTCCTATCTTTTTCAGTTGTTGTAGACTCGAGTCTAAGTCCAGCCTCCTCAAGCTCCTCCATCAGACGAAGAGATTCTTCTAGAAGTGTGGTATACGCGTATTTACCTTTTTCAATTTCCGCTGAATAATTTGTTTGCCACGAGTGGGCAATCTCATGAAAAAGACTCAACATATTCCCTTTTTCAGTAATGTTCCCATATGCGACAACCTTTTGCGTCGGGGACTCATAGAATTCTCCTTCTGACACGGACGCGCCACCGTATATCTTTAAATCCAAATCTTTCAGTCCTGGTGTAAAATGAAAATCCTTAGGAAGTAAGGCATCAATGTCGAGAGAGACCCCACTTTTTATGTCTTGGATAACCAGGTTAGCTTCGGTGTACCGAACGCCATTACTACTCATTATATTATTTTCTATTCGCTCATAAATAATATTTTCACTACCCTGTTGGTTCATAGCCCGAGAGATTTCTTGATTAATCACACCGTCATGATCCTCCTCTCTTAATTCACCTTCGTATGACATCTTGTCTTTTCTAAAAAGACTCTCCTCAAAAAACTTATCGAGATTATCTCTCAATACCTTTCTGTTCAATTGGTTGCCTTGGTGTCGGTAGTTTGGAATAAACGCATTTAACTCCTTTCGAAGTAAAGCATTCCATGTAAAATTGTGTCGACTTTGACCAGCAACATCTGGCTTGTTGATTCCCTGTGGGATAAGCTCCATAAAAAAATCCCCAGCTTCATTACTAAAATCCTTAAGAGATGTATATCTATTTGTTATTTCTTCGGTTGTTTTTGTCCACAAATCTCCATGAGCAGAAATTCCTATTGATTTTAAAATTGGCTCCAGTCTGTCGAGGAGTTTTTCCTTTAATAAAAGTGGGCTTAAGACGATTCCTTTTTCTAAAGATTTCTTTACATTTTCAGGAGCAAGCCCAATCTCTTCTCTTATTTCTGCGATAACGACATTGCCCTGTTCGATTCGTTTAGTTGTATCGACGGTACCCTTTTCTTTTTGTAAAATAACTCCCAACACAACAGAAGGATCTTTCACTGACCTCTGTTCAAGAGGAGCTGGGTTCTCTAAAGTTTTATTTTCAGGACTCATTGAAGCATAGAATACCATTTTACGCCCAAATAGTCATGTTTACCGTAATAGTTTAATAGCTTGGACGCAATACAATGGAAACATGGCATGCATGTAAAACCCCAACATGCGCAAGGTGTGACTGTACAATAAATTAATAGCGTCCAAGCTATTGATTAGAATACGAAATTGCTTTTAATTCTTATACTGGCACTTATAACTTTCTTCATCAGCAACTCCTGTTCCAGCATATCCTGTGCCGTCAACACACCACAGTGGATTATTCCCTGGAAGCGGTGCCGATATGGCATAACCTTCGGCTGACGAAACACATTTAATTCCTAAGTCTTTTTGGGATGAACGTCCCATCCACGATAGGAAACCTCGAACTTGTTCCATGAGTAATTTATCGTCGCCATTTATTGCGCCATTATTACATAATTTTAGATATTTTGTAGAATCATAGTCTCGATCATAAAGAAGTTCTGCTGACGCACGAAGACTAGCAAAAGTCATTTTTACTCCGACCGCATAAGATTTATCGAGCCATTCTTTAAGAGAAGATTCGATGTTAGATAGTTCGTTTGTTCCATGACCCAAGCGCTCAAGATCATCAATATATGCCTGTGCGCGCATTACATGCTCCTCGCTGATTTTATATGATTGCCGTGTCGTATTTAAATTCTGCAAATTCTCCAGCTCTTGATTCAGCGCGCCAAGGGTAATCTCTGCATCTGCACTGTTGATGGCTGTGTTCAAGGATGCAACACCTACAGGTTGACCAGCACGTTCTTCGTGTGAAAGCGGCTCGTCGGCACCTTGTTGAAGATTTACATTGGTTGCGTCACCTCGACCCCAAATCGCGTACAGGGAAGCAAAAAACGTCGCAACAATAAGAAAACCTATTACGTTTCGCATGACATATTTATCCTTAGTACTATTTCTTTCTGATGGTGTATATCCCCTTATTTCAGATACCCTCTCCCGAAGAGAGACTTCCTTTACGCTGATGATTAGGTAAATGTTGAACAAAATAGTTAGAAGTGCCCGCCAAATATCTTTATTTAATCCAACCTGATATAAAAACAGGGCAACTGAACCAACATTTAAAAACAAAAGAACAAATAGAACAATCACTATCGTTTTTTCTCTGCGAGGCAGTAACTTATCAATCATTGCACCCCAATAGACAAAGAGGAACCCAATAACTATAACTCCAATATTGAGATTAGTTGTATTAAAACTACTTATACTCAAGAGCCCCGCAGCAACAAAAGCTATTCCTAATGTACTTTTTGTCTCAGTAAAAAAATGCATGTAAAATTCGTAAATTATAATTAATAAAAATCAGAACGATTTGCGATATATAGCATATCATGTTTCATACGATATTCAACTTTTTAGAAAGAATTATTTACTCACTCAGCGCATATGCGTACGAGGATCTTATCTCAACTCCGTCGGGCGATACGCGAGGGCTTCGAGGAGGTGTTCTTCGTGGATATCTTCCGATGAAGCGAGGTCGGCGATAGTGCGCGCAACCTTTATTGTTTTGTGATGCGCACGCGGGGAAAGTTTTAAGCGTTCGGCAGAGGTGTTAAAAAGCGTGCGAAGTTTTTGGGTGAGGTTTATGAAAGTTTCGATATCATCCGCACGCATTTCGCTGTTGGTGGTGATTTTACGTGCATGGTTTGCGAAACGTGCTTGTTGAATCGAGCGGGCCTTTGCAATGCGTTCGCGTACGGATTCCGTTGACTCCGCTTTGCTCGCATCAGAAAGTTTGTCATGGCTCATATGGGAAACTTTTACCCAAAGCTCAATGCGGTCCATAATGGGACCTGAAACTTTGCGTGTATACGAAGCAAGTGTGCCTGGCATACATGTGCACCTTTCTTCGCTACCATATTTACCACAAGGGCATGGGTTCATTGCGGCGAGTAAAATAAAACGTGCTGGGAAAGTATCGTGACCTTTTGCTCGGGTGATGCGAATGTGACCTTCTTCGAGTGGTTCGCGCAAAGACTCAATGACACGGCGATCGAACTCGGGAAATTCATCAAGAAAGAGCACGCCACGGTGCGCGAGGGTAATTTCTCCAGGCTTGGGTATCGCTCCCCCGCCGATAACCGCAGGATATGATGCGGTGTGATGTGGTGCGCGAAGCGGGGGTCGCGTCATAATGTTTTCCCGCAAAGTTCCTGCTACAGAATGAATACCAGTTACCTCAAGCGAATGTTCGTTTTGAAGATCGGGAAGAAGGTGTGGA
>MHUT01000021.1:13780-16063 GCA_001823535.1 Candidatus Yonathbacteria bacterium RIFCSPHIGHO2_02_FULL_44_14
CGAGATTATGATTCCCTGCGGCTGCAATCTCAAGCGCGCGTTTTGCAAACCCTTGCCCCTTGATATGTGAAAGATTGACCATTGTTTTGTCATTGTCTGTATTTGATTTACCAATTTCCGTGTGTTCAGAAGGAGTCAATGTAAATTTTGTATTTTTATCAAGATGATGCAGAGCTTCAGAAAGATTTCGCACGCCATACACTGTAATCCCTTCCACGAGTGCTGCTTCCTCCGAATTCGCTTCAGGTAAAAATATTTCAGTGAAGCCGGCGCCGCGCGCTCTGTTTGCAAGGAGGAGCGCTCCATGAATGGGGCGCAGTGCTCCATCGAGAGCAAGTTCTCCGAGGAACAGTTTTCCTTTCGGGTCGAACATCGTTTCACCAGCCGCCATTAAGTATGCGAGTGCGATAGCGAGGTCGTAATGCGAGCCTTCTTTTTTGAGCTCAGCGGGTGCGAGCGAAATAACTGTCTTCTGATTTTTCTGTTTCGGCGAAGTAAAGCCAGAGTTTTTTACCGCAGCGCTCACGCGGTCGCGTGATTCATCGACAGAGGTGCTCGGGAGTCCCACTATAGAAAAAGCATTGAGCCCTTTTGAGAGATCAACTTCAACATCAATAATATGAGCTGCAAGTCCGACTATTTGAGCCGAGAATAGTTTTGAAAATTGCATAGAAGTAATACTAAGGTTCCTAGGAACTTTAGTATTAACGCTCTACCCTTCGCGGTGAGCGATGCAGGTTGGTGCGGCAGGGTTTGCATGGAGACGCGCGTCCTCGATTGCGGTCCCGCAAATACGACAGATTCCATAGGTTCCCGCTTCGATGCGTGCGAGTGCTGCGTCTACTTCAAGCAAACGCGCTTCGAGCTCTACTTCGATTGCGGCATTCCCCTCAAAAGCCTCAATGCTGTCTGCAACATCATTGACGTCGGCGGTCGGATTGTTTAAGTCTGGAGCCGATGGTTCCCAATCGCCTTTAATTTCAGGGTTCTTGTGCCCAACACCAGAGAGCTCACTTTCAAGGCGAGCTTTTTCCTCGAGTAATTTCGCTCTTAGATCGTTTATATTTGTCATAGTGTTTGTAGTGTAACGCGTGTAGGCCTCTTCCGCAAGTAATTGCCTCAGATTTTACCCGCAAGAGGGATAATTGATTCGAGGGCCGAGCGACTGCCGGCTATTACGATAGTATTTGAGTTTACGAATGCATATGCGATTGTGTTGCTTGATGAATTACTAAGAATTCTCGCGTCCCTTCCTCTCACGACTTCGTCACGGAACCTTACGGGGAGTCTCTTATCGTTTACAATATTTGCGTTGAAGCTAAAGATTGTCTCAAAAAAGTGTGGTAGGGCTGCTTCCCAATCAAGCATTCCCGCGATTCCTGTTTCATTGCTAGAAACTTTTAGTATCACAAAAGGTACCGAAGAGTCATTCTGCTCTCCCCAGAATCCCGCCATGAAGGGTTTTTCAAGAGAGCGCGTAAGGATCTCGGGGGCAGAAATACCAGCAAAGATAAGAAGACGGTTAGCAGAAATCGCGGTGGGTACACCATCATTATCCTCAGTAAAGTAAAGATTTTTGATGGAGCCCGAAGGAATTTGCTGCTTCGCTTCCGTGATGATTTCAGCGAACACTTGCGTTCGTGTTTGGCTAGTAACACTAAGGAGCTTTTCTGATTGTGCGGGAACGAGCGACGGTGCGAGGGGCGCTACAGGCTTCGTTGTTGAGGTGTCTATCTTTGTGTCTGACGGCTTGCCAAAAGAAGGAATGGAGATGCTCGGCAGTTTGATCGCGCCAATTTTTGGTAAAACAAAAACATACGTAAGTCCAAGCGCGACAAAGAGAAGTATTATCATGATCACCACAATAATGCGGCCGATAGGTTTTGGCGCTGGGGGTACGTTCGAAGCCTCAGCTTGATTTGTCGCAAGTGCGTCGGCTTGAGTTTTTGCACGTTTTTTTTCTTCAGCAATTGCAATCGAAACAGAGGTTTCATTCTGATTTTTTATAGCCTCCGCAATATCGATCTTCATTGTGCGTAGGAGGCGAGGTGCTGTAGTTTTTTTTGAATCAAAACCTTCAGGTGTCCCTTGGTAAACACCAGGCTCGAGAGGCTTGCGTGGAATGTTTTCGTTCATCGTTTCTATTATATCGTCAAATGAGAAGTACCGCAAACACACGGAGTGCCGCAAGGCAGTGACTATCTGCGGACCACTCTCCGTTGCGCTATAGGCCAAAATAAAGTGTTACCGTAATTCCTTCAGAGAGTCAGCCGTTTTTAATAG
>MHUT01000022.1 GCA_001823535.1 Candidatus Yonathbacteria bacterium RIFCSPHIGHO2_02_FULL_44_14
ATATCTGTTGTTTTGTATCCATATTCATATGGAAATACGGTAACCCATTTGTGGCCTATCCGGGGGAATTACGGTAACAGTTTTAATGGCATATAACGAATGCTTGACTTTTATATAATATGGTGGTACACTTGTTTAGGTTTGTCCACATTAATGAATAAGTGAGGAGAATGAAAATGGAAGGGGATCATGGACATAAATTTACACCACCAACTGCGATAGTTGTTGAGGCATCACCGGAACGCTGGAAGGTGTTGTTATTAATACCGGCGATATTAGTAATTTGTTGGGCTGTTATTTCATTTTTATTTTCATTCAGCTAGCAGGAAGTCTAGCAATATGCGACCGAATCTATGTTCGGTCGTCTTCTTTTTAACTGTTTTTGTTGCTATTTGTCATACAGTGTATTACACTGGAAAAGTTCAATTACTTAGGAGTTCGTCTTGAAAGTAGAAAAAATTTTTCCGGTCATCGTTGTTCTTTTTAGTTTAGGTTTTTTAACTCTTTGTGGATTTCTTGATCGTCCAACGGTTGAGGTATCCACTCGTACGCAGAGGTGTGTACGTGCGTATGATCCTCACGGATTATTGCCGTGCAGTGAAGCGATGAAGAGATTGCCTAAAAAGGTACTTGTTGATCTTTAGTGTAAACAAAATATCAACAAGTCAAAATATAAGAGGCCAGACTTTTTTAGAGTCTGGCCTTTATCATTGTGGTTGTTTGTCATTAGTGCGCTTCAAGCTGGCGCCCTGAGGAGTCGTTTCTTTTCAAAGGATTTCATTCGTGGCGTGTTTGCCCGTAAAATGTTGGACCGACGAATATCATCTCTTATCCAGCAGGGCAGGCGGTTGAGCCTTTTCCTGTCTATCTCGTCCTTGTTGGCGCGCATAGGTGAGTCTCTGTGAGAGCGACTCTCGCGGTTGCGTGGCCGACCTATTTTTTTCATATATTCACCCTTTTGTACAAGGCAACTTTGCCTTTTCTTATCCTACTCTTTTTTTAAAACCTGTCCAATTTACCTGCATGAAAAAAGCCGACCCAATGAGATTCATTGTGCCAGCTATTTGTCTTGGGTTAAGATTGGTTGGATCACCCCAGATTGTTTTTTTGTTCCAACAAAGCGCTCTTTTTCCTGCGTGCTTCAAGTTCAAGCAGGCACCCAAAGTTGCTTAATTTGCGCCGAGGTTCCTGCTGAAGTCGCTTCCTTTTCATTGTTCGAGAAAAAAGTTTGCTGAATGAGGATCCTATTATTTTAACTAAATTCATAATCTCTCCCTAAAAAAGAACAGTTTAAAAGTTGTTTTCCGGTGACCTTCCCGAAGATACCACATTGTTTTGTTTGGTGCAAATTTTGATGGATTTTGAGATAAAATTTAGCCGGACACCCATCAAGGTGCCCGGCAGTTTGTGTGCGTTTTTACTTACCCCTACATCCGCGTCTTATACGTGAAGCACGGTTTGATGTTTGCTTATCCCGTAGGTCATTCTGGTGAATGAGGTGCGGTGATGCTTTTTTGCGCGGGTGTTTATGGAACGGTAGGCGCCGAGATGGCTCGATTAAGCCAATAGGTATAGGCGGGATGGTTTCCAAAAGGAACAAAATGACATTTCGAGTGAACATTAAGTGCTCTCCTTATTTTAGAAAAAATTTGTGAAATCAAGAAGCGCGCCCTTTTTTGTGTTATCACTGATGCAAGCGAGAATCTTCGATACGTGTTTTTTTGTGGGCTCGCTCCTCTTTGGTCTGTCGGTTATTCGCAGTAATTGGCGTTTCTCTGCCTTCCTTTTGTTGTCACGAGCGTCTTCGTGAGCCCCGCGGTCCATTGTTCTTGATGGATGAGTTTGCATAAATGCCCTTTTTTGTGAGGTACTAATACCATCTCCAAATAACCTATCCACAATAATCCAAAAATTTTGGCTGCGCCTTCGCAAAAATCCTTCGAAATATCTCGATATTCCTCAGTATTTTTACTTCGGCTCGCTCGAAATTTTTGAATTCTTTGTGAAAGAGTTATTTGGAGGTGATATAAAAATCCCGAGTTATCTCGAGTCCTTTGGCATAGTACCACATGAATTGTATTCGCGCAAATTCCGTTGCGGAATAGTGCGTTTTCTGGTATATTCTGGGAGTTCCCAAAAAGCGCGTGTAGCGGAGGCTGGTGGTCAGCCCGTAGGTGACTCTGCTGAGTCAAGCACGCCACTGATAATGACGAGGTAACGTAGGAAGTATTATGCGCGTGTAGCTCAGGTGGTTAGAGCGCGTCACTGATAATGACGAGGTCCCAAGTTCGAGTCTTGGCATGCGCACCGATAATGAAAACGAAAAGATCAGGGTCAAACCCTGATCTTTTCGTTTTCATTTTGTGGGCTTCTGTTATGATGTGTATATGAACGAAACGAGCTACGAAACCTTTTTCAAGGGCAAAAAGATTACCATGCTTGGCTTAGGGCTTTTGGGGCGTGGGGTCAATGTGGCGAAGTTCCTTGCAGAGCTTGATGCAGAGCTCATAATCACCGACTTGAAGGACTCCACAGCACTCGCGCCATCATTGAAACAGCTTACGAAGTTTAAGAATATTCGTTACGTTTTTGGCGAGCACCGTTTCGAGGATTTCAAAAATTGCGATATGGTCATCAAGGCTGCGGGGGTACCGCTCGACTCTCCTTATATCGCCGAGGCAAACAAAAATAAAATTCCTGTAGAGATGGATGCGTCACTCTTTGCAAAATTTACGCCAGCAACTATTGTAGGTGTTACGGGAACAAGGGGCAAATCGACGGTTACGCATCTTATTGCACACATACTCGAACGCGCATATCCGAAACATGTTTTTGTGGGTGGCAATGTTCGTGGTATAGCGACACTACCGCTTCTCAGGAAAACGAAGGTCGGTGATATTGTTGTATTGGAACTCGATTCGTGGCAATTGCAGGGTTTTGGTGAGGCAAAACTTTCCCCCAATATTGCGGTGTTTACCAATTTTTTACCTGATCACTTGAATTACTACAAGGGTGATATGAGAAAATATTTTGACGATAAGGCAAACATTTTTAAGCACCAAAAGGAAGATGAGGTACTAGTGCTCGGGGAACAACTTTTGAAAACCCAAGAAGGGCGGTCCTTCCTGGACGCAAAAAGGAAGGGCGGTCCTTCCTGGGTTGTGGCGCGTAAAAGCATTGTGCCAAAGTCGTGGAAGATAAAGATTCCCGGCGAGCATAATCTTGCCAATATCGCTTGTGCTATTTTGGCTTGCAAGGAGTTGGATGTTCCGAAAGATGCAATTAAAAAAGGAGTGGAAAGTTTTGTGGGAGTTCCTGGGCGTCTGGAACTCGTATGCACTATAGGTGGGGTGAAATACTACAACGACACTACAGCAACAACCCCCGACGGCAACCGTGCCGCACTCGAGGCTCTTGGCGCTAAAAACAAAAAAAACATAATACTCATAGCTGGTGGTGCTGATAAGAATCTCGACTATACCGATATGGCTAAGTTTGTACATAAGACCGTGAAAGGGCTCGTGCTCATTGAAGGTGTCGCAACAGAAAAACTTCTGGCAAAAATCCCAAAGAAAACTTCATACCCCGTATATATAGTGGATAGCATGAGGGATGCGGTTGAAGCAGCGCGTGACTTTGCACGATATGGCGACACCATTCTGCTTTCGCCCGGTGCGGCAAGTTTTGGCGTTTTTAAAAATGAATTCGACCGCGGGGACCAGTTTGTGAAGCTGGTGAAAAATATATAATAATACTCTGTCTTGTACCTATTTGCATCTATAGATGCAAATAGGTAAGAGGTGAAAACTTTTGGTTTGGTATTTTTTTTGATATAGTTTCAAACATATATGAAAGCTGTGATTTTTGCTGCAGGGGAGGGGAAGCGTTTGCTACCGCTTACTCTCGAGTGTCCAAAACCTCTTGTTTTCGTGCTTGGCAAGCCTCTCATTCAGCATATATGGGAAGCCCTTCCCGATACGATTGATGAGGTGGTGATTGTCGTTGGGTATAAAAGTGGAATGATGCGAGATTTTCTCAAGGATGAGTTTATGGGGAAGTGCGTGACGTATGTCGAACAAAAAGAACCGCTCGGTACTGCTCATGCTCTAAAAATTTGCAGGCCCCATCTTGAAAACGAGAAAAAGTTTTTGCTCATGTATGCTGATGATCTCCATGGGGCGAGCGCCATTAAGCAATGCACTGAGCATGAGTCTGCACTCCTTGTGCATTTTGTCGATGACCCGAGGCGTTTTGGTGTAGTTGTGACGAACGAAGATGGAACCATTAAAAATATTGAGGAGAAACCAGAACATCCAAAATCGAACCTTGCAGTAACCGGTGTGTATGTTCTGACTCCCAAAATTTTTGAATATGAATCAACACACGCTCAAAATGGCGAATATTTTTTGACTGGCATGATAGAGGGATATATTAGACACAACCCAATGTTGGTTATCGAGAGTGATTTTTGGATACCTATTGCGTATCCGTACGACATTGTACACGCAGAGGAGATACTACTAGGGTTACCACACGCTGATGAATGAGGATTTCCTAAAAAATATTCACGCCGTGCATTTTGTTGGTATTGGCGGGATCGGCGTTTCCGCCGTTGCGAGACTCATGCTTGCACGTGGAGTTTCTGTGGTAGGATCCGATCGCGACCACTCACTCATTACTGAAAAACTCATGGCGGATGGTGCAATGATTTTTATCGGGCATGATGCTGTTCAAGTGTCGGCGCAATGCGACCTTCTTGTGTATTCGCCAGCAATATCGAGAGACAATCCCGAGCTTCTTATCGCAAGGGAAAAAGGAGTGCAGGTGCTCTCATACCCAGAGGCGCTCGGTATGATCTCTCGTGGAATGCGCACTGTCGCTGTTGCGGGGACACATGGAAAGACCACAACAACAGCGATGATTGCAGAGGTTCTTGTGGGTGCCAGCAAGAACCCAACCGTCATCGTGGGCAGCCTCCTCAAATCTGGCACCAATTTTATCGCAGGTACAAGCGATATTTTTATTGTTGAGGCGTGCGAGTACAAACGCTCATTTTTGAATCTTTCGCCAGAAATTCTCGTCATTACCAATATCGACAATGATCATCTCGACTACTATGGAAGTATTGAAGGTGTACAAAAAGCATTTGCGGAGTTGGTAGAAAAAATTCCTGCGCACGGCGCTATCGTGTGCGACCCGAGCGACCCTCGTGTGGCACCCGTACTCACGAAAGCAGTCGCGCGGATTGTCGACTACACACTTGGAAACCCGACGTCCAAGTTAGAGCTTGCAGTCTCAGGGGAGCATAATAAAAAGAATGCCAGAGCTGCTCTAGCAGTCGCGCGTATTCTTGATGTCGACGAAATAGAGGCCTGCACACTCCTCGCAGAGTTTCAAGGAACATGGCGGCGCATGGAATACAAAGGTAAAATAGAAAATGGTGGGCTCGTGTATGATGACTATGCACACCACCCAACAGAGGTAAAAGCAACACTGCAGGGGTTTCGCGCAAAGTACCCGGACCACCGCATCCGCGTCGTTTTTCAGCCGCACCTTTACTCACGCACGAAACTTCTCCTTAATGATTTTGCACAAAGTTTTAGCGATGCCGACGAGGTCATCGTTGCACCTATCTATGCCGCACGCGAGAAACCAGATTCAGAAATCAACGCAGGAATTCTTGCTGGAGAGATTACAAAAAATCATCTCAATACGCGCACCTTTGGTGATTTCCTTGCCATTGAAAAATATGTACGTAGTACTACCACATCGAATGATGTCATTATTACGATGGGAGCCGGAGATATATACAGAATAGGAGATAGTGTGGTAGTGTAACATTTAAATCTATGGCAACACTATTTATCGTCGGTACCCCAATAGGTAACCTTGAGGATATTACGCTCCGCGCCCTGCGTGTGCTCAAGGAAGTTGATTTGGTTTTGTGTGAGGATACGCGTGTTACGAAGCGGCTCCTTTCAAAATACGAGATCAATACACCGACGATGAGCTACCATGCGCAATCGAAACTCGCGAAGGCAGACAAAATTTTAGCGCTTCTCGAAGAGGGGAAAAACCTAGCACTCGTGTCGGACGCGGGAACGCCGTGTATTTCGGACCCCGGAATGCTCCTTGTTTCACAAGTTCGAGAAAAGTTTGGTGATACTATTTCTATAGTACCGATTCCCGGTCCGTCGGCACTTATTACCGCGCTTTCGGCTGCTGGCGTCTCTGTCGCCGAATTCACTTTCCTGGGATTTCTTCCTCATAAAAAGGGGAGAGAAACCCTGTTTAAAGAAATTGCCGAATCAAAGCGCGTTATGTCTTTTTATGAATCCCCTCACCGTATTGAAAAAACACTTGAGTCTCTTGAAAAATTTTGTGGAGCTTCTCGCAATATCATTTTAGCCCGTGAGCTTACAAAGATATATGAAGAATTTGTGCGAGGGACAGTCGAGGAAGTTCGTGCTCATTTCGCTCAAAACCCAGACCGCGTGAGGGGCGAATTTGTGGTAATAGTGGAGGGCAACTTCCATATTCTGCCAAAATAAGTATACTAACAGTATGACAAAACATACTGCAATGGTTTTTTTGGGAATTTTGGTCGCGGCGCTTCCATTGCTCGGTTTTCCTGGATGGCTGCGCACAACACTAATTGTTTCAAGCGGTCTCGGTATCGCGGTTCTCGCATATCTTTCCTCGGTTGCTTACTGCAGTAATTGCAAAAAACTTATTAAGGACGCCGAACAGGCTCTTCCTGCGAGCAAAGATGACGAAGATTTAATCCCTCCACAGGCATAATGAAGCGAACGCACAAGCACATATTTTTAGGGACTACAATCACGGTCGGATCATTTTCCGTCTTTTATTTTTTTATCCCAACTTTGTTCTCTGTAAATTATGATTCCAAAAAAATAGCGGGGGAGGCAGTGGCGACAAGCACGCTTGAAATGGCATCAATTACGCAACCAGTCGAGCCCGAGTTTGTTGTTACGCATATTTCAACCCCAAGTGCTGTAAAGGCAATCTATATGACTGCGTGTGTTGCGACAATGCCGTCGTTTCGTGAAAAGCTTGTGCGCATTGCCGACACAACTGAGGTGAACAGTATCATTATTGATGTAAAAGATTTCAGTGGTACAATCGCGTTCTCTGCTCTACACCCGCTTTTGAAGGATAATATGGGAACTGGGTGCCGTACTAAGGACCTTCGTGAATTCATTGAAGAGCTTCACAAAAAGGGAATTTACACGATTGCGCGCATCACTGTTTTTCAAGATCCCTACTACACAAAAGCTTATCCTGAGCTTGCGGTGCATAAAAAAAGCGATGGCAGGGTTTGGAAGGATAGAAAAGGTTTGAGTTTTGTGGATGTGAGTGCGAAGCCTTACTGGGAATATGTCGTAGCACTTGGAAAAGAATCATACGCGATGGGGTTTGATGAACTCAATTTTGATTACATTCGTTTCCCTTCGGACGGTGACATGAAAGACATTGATTTTACGTGGAGCAAAGGGATGAGCAAAGCTGAAGCTCTTGAACATTTTTTTGCGTACCTTCATGATTCATTTAAAAACACTGGCGCAAAAACATCTGCCGATCTATTTGGCATGACGACAACAAACACTGACGATCTCAATATCGGGCAGGTTCTTGAGCGCACAATGCCGTACTTTGATTATGTCGCACCAATGGTGTACCCATCACATTACCCGCCGAGTTTTAATGGATGGAAAAACCCCAACAATCACCCTTATGACCTCATTAAATTTGTAATGACACGGGGGGGAGATCGCGCTGAGGCAAGTACGACAACGGTGCCTCATTTTGGTGGCGAGCGCGTAGGGACATCGACGCCTGCAGTTTATACAAAAGATATATACGACAGAAACAAGCTCCGTCCATGGCTTCAGGATTTTGATTATGGTGGTGATTATGGATCAGCAGAAGTACGCGCACAAATTCAAGCAACTTACGACTCCGGACTTAACTCATGGTTTCTCTGGGATCCAAAGAATTTGTACACGAAAGAAGCATTGAAAGCAGAGTAAGCGTGGGTATGAAAAAGAAAAATTGCGCGAGTGTGCAATTTTTCTTTTTCGCGTATAATGAAAGTAATGTATCTTTACGATAAAAATCGCATCACTTATTTTGCGGAAACTGATCGCCGTAACAAACGTATCCCATTTGGCATTAAGGCTGATGATCGTACGCGCCATATGTACATTATCGGAAAGACCGGTATGGGAAAGTCCACACTCATCGAAAACATGGTGGTGCAGGATATTAAAAATGGGGAAGGGTTTGCATTCATGGATCCGCACGGCAAATCCGCGGCACTCATTCTCGACTATATTCCGCCAGAGCGCCTAAAGGACGTTGTGTATTTTGCGCCGTTCGATGTGGAAAACCCAATTTCTTTCAACGTGATGGAGGACGTGGGTCCTGACAAGAGGCATCTCGTAGCCAATGGGCTTATGAGTGCGTTTAAAAAAATCTGGGGTCCCGAGACATGGTCCGCGCGTATGGAATACATTCTGATGAATGCACTCTTGGCACTTTTGGAATATCCTGACTCGACACTCCTTGGCGTGAGTCGTATGCTTACTGATAAAGTATACCGAAAGAAGGTTGTCGACAATGTGAAAGACCCGTCAGTTAAAGCATATTGGGTTGATGAATTCGCAAAATACAGCGAACAGTATGCAAAAGAGGCGGTTCCCGGCATCCAAAATAAGCTTGGTCAATTTACTTCAAACCCGCTCATTCGAAATATTATCGGGCAACCACACTCAAGCTTCAATCTTCGTGAGATGATGGATGAGAGAAAGATTCTCATTGTAAATCTCTCAAAAGGGCAGCTTGGTGAAGGCAACGCGAACCTTCTGGGCGGTATGATTATTACCAAGATTTATCTTGCAGCGATGTCACGGGCAGATCTGACAGAGGGTGAGCTCAAAAAACTCCCCAATTTTTACATGTATGTGGACGAATTTCAGTCGTTTGCAAACGAGTCTTTTGCAGACATTTTGTCCGAGGCGCGCAAGTACAGGCTTGCCCTTGTTGTTGCGCATCAATACATCAAACAAATGGACGAGAAGGTCGCCGATGCGGTGTTTGGCAACGTGGGCACACAGATTATGTTTCGTGTCGGTGCGCCAGACGCAGAGGTTCTTGAAAAAGAATATGCGCCGGTTTTCACCGCGGAAGACATGGTGAGTCTTGGATTCACTCAAATATATTTGAAGCTTATGATTGACGGCGTCGCCTCACATCCATTTTCTGCGGTGACATTGCCGCCAATTTTGCCCCCTGCAAAATCGCTCCGAGAGGAGGTGCTCACTTATTCGCGCACTCTTTATGGGCATCCGCGCACGGATGTGGAAAAAGAAATTGCCGAATGGTATGGAAGCGCAAATGACACAATCTCCAAGAGTGAGTCAGGCAATTCATCCGTAGACACCAATCGTGCGTCATCTCGCGAGGCGCGGCCCGAAGCTCCTCGTGCCGATGTTTCACCACGCGCCCCCACTGTGCTTCGCGATGGAAATGCAATGTTTGAGCGACCGAAGCGGATAGAAAGATCAGAACAAAGACGAGAAGAAACACCGCACCCAGAGAAATTTGAGAAACCATTTGCGCAGGCATTCAAGGAATTTCAAAAACCAGAGACTAATGCAATACCTGAGAGAGCCAGTCTTTCAACGCTTACGCAAGGTCGACCAAGAACAGGAGGTGTTATCTCCCCAATAAAGAGCAAGGGTCCCACCACAGAAGGTTTGAGTGGTTTAAAAGCCGCACTCGCTGATGTTTTAGGGGAGGCAAAGAATATCGCTCCAGAAGCGCAAAAAATGACGGATGCAACAGTCGCACCAAAAGATACGCCACCCGCGCCACTTCGCGAGCGCGACATGAAGCAGCCACCAAAGCCCCAAGAGGTACCCGAGGATGTGCTTACCGCGATTCTCCGCGGGGATGATTAATAGAGTAGCCCCCCAAACGCCCGTATACTACGTTGTAAACAAATCGTTTTTTTCACCGTAGTAATAAGTACGGCTCAAAAAAACGATATGCTTACGCCTTGTATACGGGGCGTTTGAGGGATACTACTTACTTAAGTATGAAAAAAATTATTTTTATTTTTATGCTGTTTTTTGCGCAGACGGTTTCCGCGCAGGTTTTCATTTCTGAAATTAAATACACGGGAAATGAATGGATTGAGATTTCTAACATAGGGGCGCCTGTCGATCTTTCGCTTTGGAAATTTTTTGAAGGAGGAACAAATCATAAATTAAAATTTGTGCAGGGTGGAATTACGCTAGCTTCCGGCGAATATGCAATCATTGTAAATGATGCCACCGCGTTTCTAAGTGAACATAGCGGATTTTCGGGAATGCTTTTGGATAGTTCATTTTCGCTTCTTGATGCAGGTGAAACAATAAGCATTAAGTCATCCGACATAAAGACAGTTGATACGGTCTCGTATGTGGGTATAAAGGGAAGCAAGAATTCCATTCAGAACATCGATGGTGTGTGGCGTGAAGCAGGACCAACGCCTGGCGCATCAAATACTGTTGTGTTGAGTACGCCTGCTGTGAATATGGATAAACGACCTTTGGTAAACAGTAATAATGAGACATCTCCAATTTCGAAACCACAGGTTGTTGTGGGTGTAGTGCCACAGGTCCGGGTAGCTCTTGCGGGATTGCCAATTATTTTTGAAGGGAGAACTTCTGGAAAAGAAAATAATTCTGGAGGAGCTCCCAGTGGAGTTTGGTCATTCGGAGACGGCGCATCCTTTGAAGGCATGACCGCGTCGCATACCTATTATTATCCCGGGGAATACACGGTGGTTTTTGATGTCGTAATAGGGAACGATACCGCAACAGATCGTATGCTCGTGCGTGTCGTATCACCCAACCTTTCCCTGCTTGCTGGAGGAGATGCAAGTCGTTCGTTTTTTACCATAGAAAATCACAGCGGAGATGATATAGATCTGTCAGAGTGGCAGGCAATGAGTGGAGAAAAAACTTTTACATTTCCCAAAAATACTATTCTTGCTGCGAGAAAGAGTGCTACGTTTGCGAGCGAGGTAACCAGTCTCGCGACGCCAACAGGGAGTATTCCAGAGATTTGGTCTCCAAACGGTATGCGTGTTGAGGTTAAAACTGAAGCACATACTTCTTCTGAGTCTTCTCCCCAAATACCCCAAAATACTTCTGTAAAAAATGTCGTTACGGCGCGTGCGACATCTCCTGTGTTGCAAAACCAAGAAGCCACGGTAGCAAATGCTTTTAATGATTCGCTAATACTACCACAGGAACGCGAGGAATCTAGTCTGTGGCCATGGTATGTTGGTGCGTCGTTTATCGCAGCTTTTGCTCTTCTTGGACTTCGACTTGTTCGGAAGAATGAAACAAATAGCGACCTCTGCGCGGAGGATTTTGAAATCATTGAAGACGAGGAGCCGTACTAGATTTTTTGTCGTAAGTATGGTTCAATTTGGTTTGGTTCTTTCTAACTCAATGGAAAGGTGGTGTGCAATGTTTGCGATAAATCTTAAAGTAGCACTTGCTTCTCATCGTGTCAAATGCTTTACAAAGAAATTTCGTGATCTCGAGGGTTTGAGGCGAGTCTCCCCGTTCTTCCTGTATGACATAATCCTGTTGCCCTATGTCACCATACGTTTATGTTTGGCGAAGCGGGAGCTGTTTGCATTGCTGCGTACCGTATCTGTTCTAAAGTGTACCGACCTATCGTTACTCCTGTGGGTGGGTGAGCTTTTGTATGGCACTGGTGAGTATAAGTATTCCATAGTGTGTTTTAATCGTGTCATTGAAGGACTTGATCATGATGATCAAGATATCCGTCTCAAGGCACTCACAGGAAGACTCGAAAGTGAGCTCGCGACCAAATTGCAAAACATCATTAATGGTCGCGCAGACCCTAAGGGCTATGCAGAAGCGAAACATTCTTATGGGATCATTGTGCGCGACCTTTATGCGCTAAACCCTGAAGCGCAATTAAGTCTTAAAAAGCGTCTCGAGCAGATTACAAAGAGTATGGGGATACTCGCGATAGGCAACTCGTACTACAGAGGATTTTCATAATTATATCATTTTCAATTTTACCGCCGGCTTCACTTCCGGCGGTTTTTTTATTTAACCCACCATAGTACATTATAGGTACATAGTGGTGGTGACCTTTTGTTTTAGCCTTGAATGGGTGGTATACTGTTGAAATTATGGCTGAAACTGCTAAAAAAACCATTCTCGTCACCGGCGGCGCAGGGTTTATTGGATCAAATCTCATAGAGCGTTTGGTGAGGGACCCTGCGAACAGAGTTGTCTCGCTTGATAACTATTTTACGGGCTCTCGAGAAAACCACATTGCAGGTGCCGAGTACATAGAAGGGCATACAAAAGATATTGCGAAACTAATCAATTTTGTTCCCGATCTCGTTTTTCACCTAGGCGAATATTCCCGCGTTGCACAGAGCATGAACGAGCCGGATGTTGTGTGGGATCTTAATATGAATGGCACATGCGCAGTTCTTGAATTTTGGAGAACGCATAAATTCAAGTTTGTGTACGCGGGGTCATCAACAAAGTTTTCTCTACCACGTGTTGATGGAGTAGAGGGGAAGGATTTATCACCGTATACATGGATAAAATCTGCAAACACAGACCTTGTAAAAAATTACGGTACCTGGTACGGGCTCCCGTACGCCATTGTATATTTTTACAATGTATTTGGACCGCGCGAGCTCGAAGGTGCTTACGGCACCGTTATTGAAATATTCAAACAGAAATATCTGCACAATGAGCCGCTCCCCGTGCGCTCGCCAGGAACCCAAAAGCGAAGTTATACGCATGTCGATGACACCGTAGATGCACTCATTTTGGTTGCGGGAAAAGGGGAGGGAGATAGTTACGGTATCAGCTCTGCAAAAGAATATTCCATTATGGAGGTCGCACAAATGTTTAAAACTGAGATCGAGATGTTGCCGGCGCGCAGCACCAGCAGGCCTTCCTCTGCCGTTGATACCACCCGCATGAGCGAGCTTGGATGGGAAGCAACGCGTACCCTCGAGGACTATATTAACGATTTCATCAAAAAAAATCCGAGAACTGCGCAGTAATTAAAAATATGAAAAAGATTCTTGTTTTTTCACTCACGTACTATCCAAATCCTGTGGGCGGTGCGGAAGTGGCGATCAAGGAGATCACTGACCGCATTGGTTCAACAGATATTGAATTTCATATGGTTTGTCTGCGATTTGACCGTACTTTACCAAAGGTGGAAAAAATTGGGAATGTGCTTGTGCACCGAATTGGATTTTCAAAATTAAATCCAACAACAGATGATCATAAGAAATTCCCCCTCCATCTCAATAAGTATTTTTTTCAATTCACCGCAGCACTTAAGGCAATAAATTTGCATCGCATATATCATTATGATGGCATTTGGGCAATGATGGCACATTCAACAGGCGTACCCGCTGTAATTTTTAAAATTTTTTATCCAAATGTTGGGTACACGCTCACTCTCCAAGAAGGAGACCCAATTTCTTATATTGAAAAAACGGTTCGCCCTTTGTGGCCGTTATTCATTCGCGCTTTCGCTCGCGCTGATGTTGTGCAAGCAATATCGAGCTTTCTTGGAGTGTGGGCGCGCACGCGTGGATTCAAAGGTCCACTTGAAATAATTCCTAACGGCGCTTCGTTGCCCGCATCTGATAATTATTCCGCGACAGAAATAAAAGAACTCAAAGAAAAGTATGGTAAAAAAGAAGGAGATATTTACATAGTAACTGTTTCGCGCTTAGTGGAGAAAAATGCAGTCGATGATATTATTCGTGCGCTTCCGCTTCTGCCTCAAAATATCAAAGCACTCATCGTCGGCGGCGGACCTGACGAAGAAATGCTTAAACAGCTTGCGCAGGAACTTGGGGTTTCAGACCGCGTGAGATTTACTGGACAAGTTGACCGAAAACAGACAGCAGAATGTCGAATGATATCAGATATTTTTGCACGTCCAAGCCGCTCAGAGGGGATGGGAAACTCATTTGCTTCTGCGATGGCGTCGCGTATTCCTATTATTGCAACACAGGAGGGCGGACTTGCTGATTTTATTTTTGACGCAAAGAGGAATCCCGACAAGGAAACAACGGCATGGGTGGTAGACAAGGACAACCCAGCGCAAATTGCCGAGGCGGTAAAAGATATTCTCGCTCACCCTGAGCAAGTAAAGAAAGTTGTTGCAACAGCCTATAAGCTTGTTTCAGAAAAATATAATTGGGACTTCATTGCGCGTGACATGCGTTCAAAAGTGTTCAATCAATCGTTTGCAATTAGTCATGCGAGCCAGTAGTATAAAGTCAATGAAGCGCATCCTTATTTTCTCTCTTGCATACTATCCCGATGTTGTCGCTGGAGCAGAGGTGGCAATCAAGGAGATCACCAATCGCGTCGATTCAAATGATATTGTTTTTGACATGGTGACACTTCGTTTTAATTCTGCACTTCCAGAGTTTGAAAAAATAGGGAATGTGAATGTTTATCGTATTGGTTTCACTCGTAGAAATCCTACTATCGGGGATTTGGGGAGGTTTCCCCTCGCGCTCAATAAATATCTATTCCCGTATCTTGGGTACTTGAAAGCATCCTCGCTCCATCGCAAGAATCACTACGACGGTATCTGGGCGATGATGGCAAACTATGCCAGTTTCGCTGCGCTCTTTTTCAAGATCCACTATCCGCACGTGAAGTTTCTCATGACTCTTCAGGAAGGGGATCCTATGGAGTACGTTAAACACCAAGTACGCTTTGCATACCCTCTTTTTCGTCGGGTTTTCACCCATGCAAATTTTGTACAGACAATCTCAAATTACCTTGCAGGTTTTGCACGCAATATGGGGTATACAGGACCTCTCGAAGTTGTGCCAAATGCGGTAAATGTGGCGCACTTCGCACAAGAATATCCCGAAAACGAACTTTTAGTTTTAAAACATCGGCTCGGCAAAAAAAATGGCGATTTTTTTCTTATTACAACATCGCGCATGGTGACCAAAAATGCAGTGGATGAGGTGATTCGTGCGTTACCGCTCTTGCCTCCAACAATAAAATTTTTGATTCTTGGCATAGGGCCTGATGAAGCGATGCTTCGCAAGCTTGCGTATGAAATGGGTGTCGCTGATCGCGTGCAGTTTCTCGGACAAGTTCTCCACAACGAAATGCCTAAATATCTTAAAGTGTCGGATGTGTTTATTCGCCCATCACGTTCTGAGGGGCTTGGTAATTCATTCCTCGAGGCAATGGCGGCGGGGATTCCTGTTATTGCAACGCCAGTAGGAGGCATACCAGATTTTCTTTTTGATCCCGATCAAAATCCTGGACACCCCGCAACAGGGCTTTTTGCGAACATTAATGACCCGACAAGTATTGCGCGTCAGGTGAAGCGCCTCATTTCTGATCCGGCGCTCCGCGCATGGCTCTTTATAAACGGTCGTACGATGGTTGCTGAAAAGTATGACTGGTCGCTTATCGCCCGCGCAATGAAAGAGAAGGTGTTTGACAAGTTACTATAAAAATGCTATACTTTATAGAGTATAAAAAGTGGCTTAGCAATAAGCCTTTATGTTGTTTTACAAAGAGTGGAGGTGAAAATTGAGCAAAAAAATAGGACTCCTTTTGAGGAGCTATGCAAAGACGACAGAGGATGTTCCCGGTGTCGTGTCTCGCGCACTGAAAAGTATCGAGCACGCCTGCAGCTTGCGCGACAAGAATGGCGAACGAATATTCAGCCGTGTTGCTGTTATCGTTCCCCGTGATCATGATTGCGGGCACACGAGGTGGGAGATCGTTCGTGCACTCCCCATATCCGAATTGTTTCAACCTGCGCTCATACGAGACGTTCCTGGACATCATTCCTGCGGAGCGCTCAATGAGGGAATTGTTATACTCGATAGTTTCAATATCGACTACGCAGTGATTATCTCTAATAAGGCAATCAAAGCACTGACGGTTCCTGTGGTTGAGGCAATAATCGAAGCATTCGCAAAAGGTGCAAAAGTTGTCGGCGTCGCAGTTGATGAGCTTCAAGAGTTCGTGCTCGAAGGGCGTATTCAAAACACGTTTGCGGGGTGGGATGTTAGAGCACTTCGCGAAGTAGGTGGTTTTGATTCTCTGGCGGGTGTGGAGGAAGTCACGCCGACGGTCCGACTACTTTGGACATACGACAAATGCATTGCCACACTCGTTCCAAAAGAAGTGCCCACGCTGGATATTCGTAAGACCAATGACGGCAAGGCACGACACGAGGAAGTGATGAAGACAAAACTCGATCGTCAGCAGGAAGAAGTCGAGAAAGTTGGCGTTGACTTTAACTTCATCAAGAACGGTATGATGGCCGGCTATCCAAAATCAGTTTAGGCTTTCAAAGTCGGCTATAAAAACTCCCCACAAGTTACATCGTGGGGAGTTATTTTTTGCCTATTATTCGGTAAGTCGGTATGATGAGACAATGGAACCCTATGATTTTGTAATTAATCTTGTTAAAGATGCCGGGGAGCTTCTCTTAAAGCAATCAAGAGAAGCTTTTGAGGTGACGATGAAAAATAACGACCCAAGGGATATTGTAACCGCGGTTGATATCGCAGTGAACGATTTTTTAGTAAGTGCGCTTAAAAAAGAATTTCCAACATACGGCATTTACTCCGAAGAAGGCTCGGGGCAAACAGAAGAAGGGGAATACGTGTGGACCATTGACCCCATTGATGGGTCATCAAATTTTGCACGGCATATTCCTCATTTCGCAATTTGTATTGGACTTATCCATAATGCAGCCCCTATCTTAGGCGTTGTGTATAATCCTGTCACGCGTGAACTTTTTAGTTTTAAGAAAGGTATGGGTGCGTATTTGAATGGTGAACGTATTACCGTTTCAAGTGAGACAGACATAAAGAATGCATCGGTTCTTTTTCACGCTGGAAGAAAGCCAGAGCTTTGGCAATGGGGAGGGGAAGGCTATTCAAAACTTCTCGAGCATGCAAAGAAGACCACAAATCTTGCTGGCTCGGCTCTTGATGCATGTTTTGTCGCAGCTGGGCGTGTTGAAGCGAACATATATGGCAGATTATCCACAATGGATATTGCGAGTGCCATAGGGATCCTTATTGAAGCAGGTGGGCGGGTCGTTGATAAAGAAGGCATCCCTGTTACTTTTTCAAAAGAACCGCAGAAAGTTTTTATGTCCAACAATGAGAGTATAGAAAAATCGATACTTTCGATTCTTTAAACTGCCGCAAATTCTTTTTGTCGCTCTTTTTCATCTGGCGAACGAAGAGCATCTCTCTTTGAAATATATTCATCGCGAATAGTGTCGGGGAGCGGTTTATCGGCAAGGATCATCTCAAGAGCCTGTTGCCAAAATTTTATGCGCGCTTCGGTGAGCGTGCGCAAATCCCCTGTAGTTTTTTCAAGTGAACGAGTGTAGTATTCGAGAAGCTCGCTGATCTTGAGTACGCGCATAAGTCTTAAGCTTAGATACTCTTCGTCCCCGCGATTTTCGAGTATATATTTAGCAAGCAGTTTTTCAAGTTCAGGATTGTGAATAAGCATATAATTTAAAAATCTCGCCCAGCCTTCATATTTGTTCGAAAAATATACCGCGGAGCAATCAAGCATATATACTTCATTGTTTTTTATCCTAAAATTATGCGGTACAAAATCCTGATGAACAAGATATCTTGAATAACGATCTATTGTTTGTTTGTTGGATCTCAAAAATTCTTCTGCTGTTGAAAGCGTTGCGCTGAGACATTTCTCGTGATTGTTCGCAAGAATCTTTTTTTTGAAGTATTCGAATTTTTTTATGTTTTCCTCAGCATTAAAAACAGGAAATGTGTTCTTGATCGTTTTGAGGTGCTCAAATGTTGTTGCATGAAAAGCTTCCTGTGCTTCAAATGCGCGAAGTGCTAAAAAAAATTGTTCTTCCAATGTATGTGCCACAAAAATTTTTTCTTGTGGCACATACGAGGTGATCCAAACAAGAGAACCATCTTGCTCTCCAAAATAAAGTTCAGCAGGAAAAATAATCTCCTTTTTTGTGAAAGCGATGGTCTTTAAGAGGTCACGCGAGCGCTTCTCCATCTCGATCTCCTTTTTCCCTTCTAGGTGTTTACTTACCTTGATGATCACGCGCTCGTTAGTTTTTGAATGTTTACCCGCTATAACAAGCTTGTCTTTCGTCATGAGGTAGCGCTCACCGCTCATGTGAGGTTGGTGTTCATCAGTGGAGTAACCAAGAAATTGTAATTTTTTAGAAATTTCCTCGAGTTCGTGTATTTTCTTTGCTTGCCAGGATATTTCAGTTTTCGTTGATTTCACGGTAATTGTATCCTATAATGACAGCACCTTTTTTACAACTCCATGCAAACCGTCCTTGTTACGGGAGGTGCCGGATTTATCGGCTCCAACCTTATAGAATCGCTATTAAAACACCGTTCAGTGGGGCGCATTGTGTGTGTGGATAACCTAGACCCTTTTTATAACCCTGCGTTCAAAAAGGAGAACATCAAGCCATTTTTGAAAAACGAGAAGTTCAAGTTTTACAAAACAGACATTCGTAATCGCGCGGCACTCGCAAAGATCTTTGAAAATGAAAAACCAACATTTGTCGTACACTTGGCCGCAAAGGCAAACACCCGACTTTCAGTGAATGAGCCAGATGAATACCAGGCGGTAAATATTGTAGGGACGTTGAATTTGCTCGAACTCTCCAAAGATCACAAGGTCAAGAATTTTATTTTTATTTCCTCATCGTCAGTATACGGGAACAGCGCGGTTGCGCCTTTTGCGGAATCTGGTTTTACAGATCAGCCACTTGCTCCCTATGGTGCTAGCAAAAAAGCGGGGGAAGTTCTTGCGTATACTTATTTTCATAACTTCAAACTCCCCGTCACGTGTCTTCGTCTCTTCAATGCGTACGGTGAGCGTCAGCGCCCTGACCTCGTGATCTATAAATGGGTAGAAAATATTTTGAAAGAACAACCCATCGAGATGTCAGGTGCCGGGAAACGAGCGCGTGATTTCACCTATGTTGGGGACATTGTACGCGCGATCGAACTTGCGATGAAGCACGGCAAGGGCTATGAGATATTGAATATCGGGAATTCGAAACCGGTGTCGCTGATCACACTTCTTGCGCTCACGGAAAAAGCATTGGGCAAAAAAGCAGTAGTGAAAACTCGTCCGAGCCACCATGCAAGTGTGGAATCAACCTCTGCTGATATTCGTAAGGCTAAAAAGGTATTGGGGTGGGAACCAGAAGTTTCTCTAGAAGAGGGAATCGTGCGTTTTGTGAAGTGGTTACGTGACAACCGATTCAAGGATCTCATTTAGTGTTTTTATATGGGTTGCCCATGAGAACTTTTCCTTGAGAAGTTTTGTACCGCCGATAACGAGGTTCTCGGCGAGTTTTTTATCAGACAATAGTCGCTCGATTGCAGTTGCAAGCTCAGTGTCGTCGCCGGGTTTAACAAGGAGCCCTGTTTTTTCGTGATAAACAGCCTCGTTGGTCCCAGGGATGTTGGTTGCGATCATGGGGATTTCTGCGGCAAAGCTCGTGAGTACGGTGTGCGGAAGACCTTCGTATGTTGAATTCAAAACATACACTTCGGAATTTTTTCGAAGATGCCATGTTTCAGCACGAGATACCTTTCCGAGAAAGGTTACGCTATCAGAAACATTGGACTCCTTAGCAATTTTTTGTAGATTTTCGAGCTCTGGGCCGTCGCCAGCAATAACAAGAGATGCGTCGGGGAACTTTTTCTTTACTTTCGCAAGTGTACGGATAATACCATCGATGCCTTTCCATGCGACAAGGCGCGCCGTGGTCGCAATTTGGCGCGGAATGCGGGTAGTTGAGAAGGGTATGATCTCGGGATTTTCTGCTGCATTATAATTCACCACCGCATTTTCTCTTTTTACGCCATAGGTGCGAACAAGCGCTTCGCTTAGGTATACTGACGGGGTGGTTACGATCTGTGCGCAGCGAAGAACAAAACCCTGAATCATCATCATCAAATGGGTCTTAATGCCTCCGTCCGGTTTTTTCATAAACTCCTCGAGATTTTTTGTTGTGCGCCTGTGTTGGCTTGCGCGCTCCCATGCCTCATCTCCAACAAATTTTAAAACAAACGGCACTCCAGTAATCATATGGACGAGCGCCACAGGCAGACCCGCTGCCATTGCATTTTGGACATAGATAACATCTGTCGTTCTTGCTGCACGAAGTAGCTTTACAAAAAACACAGCAAGGCGAACAGGGAGAGGGCGACCTTTCCCCACAGGGATGAGTCGTGTCCCCGGGAATACATCCACGGTTTCCGATGAATTGGTGTAGGCGATAACAGTAATATCATGTGTTTTTGAAAGACGTTCACAGAGCGCCTTCGTGTAGGTTGCCGGGCCCCCAATTTCTGGAGGGTAAATGGGTGTCGCGATGATGATTTTCATGATTCCCTCATTCTACCATAGGGGTATTCCTTTATGATACTATGGATGGATGAAGGTTTTAATAATCTCTACTGACCGAAAAGTATTTGAAGAGGGAAGCGCAGTTCGCTCGCGCCTACTTGAGTACGGACGACTTGTCAACGAACTCCACGTTATTGTGTTCGCAAAGCGCACATCTGATTTTCGTAATGAAACGATACCACCCAACATTTTTCTTTATCCAACAAATTCTCTTGGAAGGTTTTTTCATGTCCCGTATGCAATCATTCGCGCGCTCAAGCTGAAACGGCGCGGAGTATCGATTGATGTGGTGACGACTCAAGATCCCTTTGAGGCAGGGTTCGCAGGGTTCATTATCTCGCACCTCTTGAATGCAGGTCTCCATATCCAAATTCATACTGATGTTATGAGTTCATATTTTGCACGCGAATCAATACTCAATCAAGCGCGCGTGGTTCTCGCAAAATTTTTACTTTCGCACGCAGATGCAATACGCGTTGTGTCCGAGCGAATCAAGAATTCTCTGTCACAGGTCAATTGTCAAAAGTCAAAAGTTTCCATACTCCCTATCTTTGTCGAAATAAAAAATGCGACTGATCTACAAGAAAGAGATCTCAAGAAAAAATATCCACAATTTGATTTCCACATACTTGTTGCGTCTCGCCTTACACGTGAAAAAAATATCAAAAGCGCTATTGAGGCTATGCGTTCTGTGGTGTCGAATCATCTAAAAATAGGACTTATTATCGTCGGTAGTGGTCCTGAAGAAGTGAAACTAAAGGAACTTGTTGCGTGCCTTAGTTTGGGGAAAAATGTGATATTTGAGGGCTGGCGAAATGACCTTTCCGACTACTATAAAACTGCGAATGTTTTGATATTGCCATCGTACTACGAAGGGTATGGCATGGTTGCTGTCGAGGCGCTTTCTCAAGGGTGCCCTGTTGTGATGACCGATGTGGGGTGCGCGGGCGAGGTTGTAAAAGATGGTGAAAATGGGCTTGTAGTGCCCGTAGGGGACACGGGAGCTCTTGCGGGAGCAATAGAGGGTCTCGTGTCAGGAAAGCTCAATTTAAAGGTTGAGCCGCCCAAACTTCCCACCAAGGAAGAATATCTAGTTGCCTACAAAAAGTCGTGGGATGACGCGCTCATTTAGGCGTCTAATCTGGAGCATATTATCGAACGCGCCAATGTGGTAATATATCGTTAATTGTATGCGACTACTTTTTATTACCCAGAAAATTAACGAGAATGATGACGACCTTGCATTTGTTGCATTGTGGGTTAAGGAATTCATCAATCAAGGTGCTTCGGTCAAGGTTATATGCCTTGAAAAGGGAGATTTTGACGACTCGTTCCCCGTATTTTCTTTGGGGAAAGAAAAGGGTTTTGGAAAAATAAAAAGAATATTTATTTTTTTAAAGTTAATCTTTTCTCTTAAATACGACAGAGTCTTTGTGCATATGAATCCAGAATATGTCACTCTTGGCGGATGGTACTGGTTCACTATGCGTAAGCCAATCTATCTTTGGTACACCCACTACACTACGCACATACATTTGAGGATATCTGGCATTCTCTGTAAGAGAATGTTTGCAGCAACACCGCAGAGTTTGCCGCAGTACGAAGGAAATCCAAAAAAGACTATAGTAGGACATGGTATAGACATGAATTTTTGGAAAGACGGTATTCCCAAAGAAATTACTGCATCTCCGTTTAATCTTGTTTCTGTACACCGGATTTGTCGATCAAAACGACTAGAGTTGGGGATTCTTGCATTGAAGCATTTACCTGAAGAGTACACGCTTACTGTATACGGTAGGGACGTAGAGAAGGATTACTACGCTGAACTCAATGATTTAGTCAAAAAAGAAGGTCTAGAGAAAAGAGTAATTTTTAAAGGACCCGTTCCTATGGGTAAATTAAAAAGTATTTATCCGTTATATCGCGTGATGATTAACATGGCTCAAGAGACGATAGATAAAACAATGCTTGAGGCAATGATTTTCGGTATATATCCGGTTACCACTCCAAGGAATTCAGAAGCTATTGGACTTCCTATATGCCCCGATAGTGAGGAGCCCAAAGAGATTGCAAGGTTCGTTCTTTCAGGGAAGTGGTCACAGTACGGAGCAGATCAATTAAGAAATATCGTTGAGGAGAGGCACAGTCTCAAGTCTCTTGTGAGCAAAATGAGCAAATTAATTGCAGAAGGTAATTAATGTCGCACCATGAAAACTAAAGGCAACATTATGATAATAGCGGGAGCAAGGCCAAATTTTATGAAAGTTGCACCACTTTGCCATGAATTGAAAAGATTGAAAATCCCGTATTCACTGGTGAATACGGGACAACATTTTACAAGAGAGATGTCAGATGATCTGCTAAAGGAATTTGGTGTTAAGCCGCATTATACTATTAACCCTCCCCATACGTCTGCCGTAGCGCAGTTTTCTGTAATTGTTGCAGAGCTTGGTAAGATTTTTGAAAAAGAAAAACCTTCTTTTGTTTTAGTGGTGGGTGATGTTAATTCAACGCTCGCAGGTGCGATCGTGGCAAACAAGATGGGAATTCCACTTGCGCACATAGAGGCTGGTCTCCGATCATTCAATCGAAAAATGCCAGAGGAGATCAACAGAATTATTGTTGATCAAATCTCAGACATACTTTTTGTTACTGAAGAAAATGGAGTGGAAAATCTAATGAAAGAAAAAGTGAATGGCAAAGTTTATTTTGTAGGAAATATCATGATAGATACGCTTAAAATGTTTTTGCCTGAAGTGCAAAAAACAAACGAAGAATTTTATTTCTGCACGCTTCATCGCGCGGAAAATGTGGATGACAAAGAAAGATTTATGGGAATACTTGATGCACTTGAAATCATTGCAAAGGACAACCAGATATATTTGCCGCTTCATCCACGAACAGAAAAAATGGCAAAGAGATTTATGCTAATGACCCGAATGAAGAAGATTTTTTCTTTACTCCCGCCACTTTCCTACAAAGAATCGCTTTTTTATCAAAAAAATGCGAAACTTGTTCTTACCGACTCCGGCGGGGTACAGGAGGAAACAAGCTTTCTTGGAACTCCCTGTATTACGCTTCGCGAGGAAACAGAAAGACCAATCACTGTAACGCACGGTACAAATGTTGTTGCTGGGGCGCGAAAAGCAGGCATCCTTAAAGTCTATGCAAAATGCAAATTAAGTAAACAAAAAACAGCGCTACCTCTATGGGATGGCAAGACTGCCAAGAGAATCTTGAGAATTATAACTAACTTTAAGTAATATTTTATGGGAAAATTATTTGCCGAAGAGAAGACAAGTCAGGAAATGACGAAAAAGGTCAAGGAGTGGTGGAATGCAAACCCGTTCACCTATCTTATGGATAATAAGGAAATTGTTCCAGATTGGGCATTTTTTCGCAATATTGATCGTAAAATAATTAAATGGATGCCTTGGGCGCAAAAAGGATACCCGCTTCTTTCGAATGTAATAGATTATTCTCAGCTTAAAGGGAAAAAAGTGCTTGACATTGCGGTTGGTACTGGGTGGACAACTGAAAATCTAGTAAGAGCTGGTGCCCACGTGACTGCAATAGATTTGACCCCTCAGGCTGTTGAATTAACTAAAAAGCGTTTGGAATTGAATCATGTTACAGCAGAACAGGTTATGGTTGCCGATGCACAAGAGCTACCATTTGCAGATGCAACATTTGATTATGTTTTGGCGTTTGGTTGTCTCATGCACATGCCAAACACACAAAAGGCGATTGATGAAATATATCGCGTACTAAAACCAGGAGGGCGATCTGCGGCAATGATGTACTACAAGCACTCGCTTCATTGGTGGTATTACATTTATTTAGGTAAAGGTATTTTGCGTGGAAAATTATTGTCCATGACACCCCAAGAACTTTCCAATCGCTACACGGATGGAGCGTACGAGAAAGGGAATCAGTTGACTAAATTTTATAGCAAAAAAGAGATTCATGAGTTATTCAAAAAATTCTCAGATTGTCACATTGAGATTTATGACACCACTACACCTGTTGATACATTTCCACATCGGTACTTGCCATTAGGAAGTTTTCTGCCAAAACAAATAAAACAGTGGATTGTTTGCTATCTTGGTCAGACCATCTGGGTTGATGTTAGGAAATAAAAATATATCAGAGAAAACATCATTATCATTAAGAGTCTTTTCGTTTATAGTACAATGTATTTGGTATGAATAAATATAAAAAAATTTTTAAAGAAGTGTACAGTGATTTAGGGAAGTTCTCTCTTCCTTATACTGTTGACATAAAGAGATTTTGTTATTCATTAAAGCTTCTTGATTGTAACGGTCTGATTGAAGGAAAGTGCATTTTGGACTTGGGTAGTGGTGTTGGGATTATGGCTATTGCATTTTCACGCCTGGGCGCACGAGTGACAGGGATTGATAAGTTTATTTTCCCCTCAGTAGGTGAAAACCCGTATCGTGTTTCTGATTTTAAAAAACTTGAGCAAATATGGCAAGACAGTGGTGTTCAGATTATTGAAGGAGATATCATTGATAAGCCACTACCGTTCGCAGATCAGTCGTTTGACGTGGTGAACTTCGACGCAACAATTGAGCACCTCGTAGAGTCGCCAAAGCAACTCTTTGGTGAAGTGCATCGCGTACTCAAACCAGGTGGTATATTTCTTGTAACGACACCAAATTTGGCGAATTTATTGCGCCGAATTCGGTTTGTTTTCGGGCTCACTCCTTATTGGGATATAAAAGATTATTTTGAAAGCTACCCTCACTTTACTGGGCATCGTCGCGAATTTACTGTTTATGAACTACGGAGCATGCTTGAGTGGTCGTCATTCAAGGTCACCGAAGTAAAAACAGCGAACATTTTTTTTGAAGTGAAGCGTTTTGTCGTTCCGCGGAAATTTATTGGGCAGTTGTGCAATACTCTTTCTCTCCCTTTTCCAGATATGAGAGAAATGATTTATATGTTGGCAAAAAAAACATAATATGTGTGGCATAAATGGCTTCAATTTCATAGATAAAGGTTTGATTCACGAAATGAATGAAACAACGAAGCATCGTGGCCCAGACGATACAGGTGTTTTTTTGTCTAAAAATTATTCTCTCGGACACAATCGCTTGTCCATTATTGATTTAAGCCAGGCTGGTCATCAGCCAATGCATAGCGAGGATAAACGCTACACCATTGTTTATAATGGAGAGGTTTATAATTTTTTGGACATTAAAAAAGAGCTTATTGCGAAAGGGTATAAATTTGTATCTCATACTGATACAGAAGTAATTTTATGTGCGTACGAAGAATGGGGAAGTGGTTGTCTGGAGAAACTTAATGGAATGTTTGCGCTTGCCATATTGGACAATCAAACCGGGCAATTGTTTTTGGCGCGCGACAGGGTAGGGATAAAACCGCTTTATTATTATTGTAAGGATGGAATATTTATCTTTTCCTCAGAAGCGAAAGCTATTTTCAAGCACAAGATAGATAAAACTATAAATAAAGACGCTTTAAATATTTATTTTCGCCTTTTATATATTCCAGCTCCGCTCACCATATGGGAAAATATTTACAAACTTGAGCCAGGACATTACGCTTTTGTTGAAGGAGGAAATATAAAAATTGAGCGTTACTGGGGAATAGATGAAAAACCCCTTATCTACGACAAGAAGTATATAGAGTCTGAAATTTCAAATTTGCTGACTGACTCAATTAAAATGCAGTTGGTGTCTGATCGGTCCGTGGGAGTATTTTTGTCTGGTGGAATAGATTCGACGATTATCGCGGGCGTAACTAGTTCATTCTCAAAAAATATAAAAACATTTTCTGTTGGGTTTGAGGAAACAGCGCAGGCGGAGAAATATAACAATGATGCAAAAGTTGCACGAAGGACAGCTGAGTACTTTAACACAACTCATACTGAGCTCACTTTGTCTGCAAACGATGTTAAGAGTAGTTTAGAAGATGCTATTTATCATATGGATGAGCCGATATCAAACCACGTGCAGGCTGTTAATCTTTTGCTTGCTCGTGAAGCTTCAAAGCAGGTGGCGGTTGTTTTGGGCGGGGATGGTGGAGATGAATTATTTGGGGGATATGAACGCTATTATTATAATTATTTGATAGATCGTTTCCAAAAAATACCAAAGTTTTTAAGAAAAAATATAATAACAGAAACTATCTTTAGGACGGCGAGCAAAAGTAGTCTTTATGAAAAGATAAATACTCCACCAGGGGTTTCTCGGTACCTAAACTTCCTCGCTCAAAAAGAAGATCAGATAGGATTGTTTCTTCGAAAAGAATACAATAATCCTGACGCAATAAAGGAATGGTATGAAAAATTATATTTCTCTACTGTCGACGAAAAGAACTTTACGAGGCAATTTATGAGAACAGATTTATTTTCATGGTTGCCAAGCGAGTCGCTTGTGAGGTCTGACAAAATGTCTATGGCATCGGGGCTTGAGCAACGTGTTCCTTTTTTGGATCATCGGTTAGTTGAATTAGCGGATCGTATCCCCCTTGAATATAAAATAGGCGGGAAAGGAATGCATATAGGGAAAGCAGGTACTGGATACAAAGGAAAAGATATTCTTAAAAAGGCGATGTCGAAATATTTGCCGGATTTTGTGCTGGACCAGCCCAAGTGGGGATGGTTTTCCCCCGCAGCGAAATGGATACGAGGAGACCTGAAGGGTTATTTTGAAGAAGTTTTGTCTCCGTCCTATTGCGAGGGTACAAAAGATATGTTTGATTTCGACGCAATTCAAAAAATCTTGAAAGACCATCAATCAGGACAGAAGTACGCCCTAAACACCCTGTGGTCAATTTTTACTTTCCAGATTTGGTATAAGCGTTTTATGGAATAAGTTTATGAAAATACCTTGCAGTGTAGAAATTTTGACCCTAAACTCTGAAAAGACATTGGAACGTTGCCTTAAAAGTGTCCTCGATTTTGAGGATATAATTGTTCTTGACGGTAATAGCACCGATGGGACAGTTGAACTGGCCAAAAAATATGGCGCACGCGTCATTTCTCAAACTGATGTACAAGAGAAAGAGGTGAAGATTAGCGATTTTTCAGCAGTCCGCAATAAAGGGATTCAGCAAGCGAGATACCAGTGGTTTCTTTTTATCGACAGCGACGAATACCTTTCTCCCGAGGCAGTGGCTGAGATACGAAAGATCGTTGCTCAAGGAGACCGCAATGCATATTATGTGTATAGATTACCAAGAAAGTGTGTTGTGAAAGGTGAGATAGTGGAGCGTTCATCAACATACCCAAATTATCAGACGCGTTTTTTCTACATTCCAGCAACTTCTGGCTTTATAAAAAAAATTCACGAAAGAATCAGTGTGAAAGAAGGGTACGAAATAGGGACATTGAAAAACCCTGAGTATGTTCCCATGGACGACATCAGTATCTTAAAGGAAAAGTGGCGCAACTACGCCAAAATGCAAATTCGCGTGATAAAAATAACACCTAAAACATTTCTCAATCTTCTTTTTAGTAATTCTCTCATTTTTGTGAAATACTTAATAAAATACGCGCTGACATTCATGAGCGGGGCAGGGAAGAGGATGCCATTTTTGCATGAATGGTATAATGCCTATTATCATGTATGGTTGGTACAAGAAGCATTTATTAGTTTAATAAAATGCAAAAAATAAATATGAAACCATGGGAATTATTTTTTAAAAATAGGATAAGTAAGCTTTTTTTAGAAAAAAAAAGCGTTATTGATATTGGTGGAGGGCTTAGAATAAGTTCTAAAAAAGGCAATCGCTATGACGAGAGTCGCCAATGGCTGTTGCCGTTAGTTGAAAAAGTTGATTATAAAATATTAGATCCAGTTCCCGATTACGAACCGGATATTGTCGGCGACATACACGCATTGCCATTTGCAGATAATTCGGTTGATGCGATTATTTGTCTGGCAGTTTTGGAGCATGTGGAGGACCCAGTAAAAGCTTGTCGGGAGATTTATAGAACTTTAAAACCCAGAGGGTATGCTTTTGTGTATGTTCCTTTTTTATATTATTATCACGCAGAAAAGGCGTACTATAAAGATTATTGGAGATTTACAGAGGATTCAGTCAGAATGATATTCAAGGATTTTTCGCAGTTGGAAATTTGCTCAGTCCGCGGTGCTCTGGGGACATGGATCAGAATCAGTCCCTTGGGGCGGTTTAAATTTGTTGAAAATTTATTTTATTTTTTTGATAAAATTTTTGACAAAATAAATTCAAAACAAGTCAGCGGGTACAATATATTTTTAGTTAAATGAAATTAATTTATCTCGCAAATATCCGACTCCCTACAGAAAAAGCACATGGAATTCAGATTATGAAGATGTGCGAGGCTTTTGCGAATACACAAGATATGGAAGTGGAACTGGTTATTCCACAGCGTCTTAACCCAATCAAGGAGAACCCTTTTGTCTATTATGGAGTGAGAGAAAATTTCACCATTACAAAAATCCCAACCCTCGACCTTGTTTCTTATGGAAAGATAGGTTTCTTTTTACAAGTATTATCTTTTTCCTTTTTTGCGCTCTTCTACACACTTTTTTCTGGAAAAGCCCATGTGATTTATTCTCGTGACGAATTGCCTCTGTACATCCTCAGTTTTTTTAAAAAGAATATTTTTTGGGAAACACACGCGAAAAAGGATAATTTTTTCGCTGTTCGCGTGTTGCATTCCGCGCGCGGGATTATCTCTGTCACTCAGGGTCTAAAGGATTTTTATGTTACAAAAGGTGTGAATAAGGAAAAGATTCTTGTGGCATCTGACGGTGTGGATATTCGACAATTTGATACAAAGAAAAACAATACGGAGTCAAGAGAAGGTTTTGGACTCCCAAAGGACAAAAAAATCATCGGCTATGTCGGTAAATATAAGACTATGGGAGAGCCGAAAGGGGTAGATGATTTGATTACGAGTTTTACTCAAGTCCTAGTATCTGCACTGGATGCATTCCTGCTACTTGTCGGAATAAATGAGAATGAGGTCACGGAGGTGAAAAAAGTATTTCAGCGTGCAGGAGTCGGTGAGGAGCATTATAAAATCGTTGCTCATCTCCCCCAGCAAGAAGCATTCATGTATATGAAAGCGTCTGACGTGTTGGTGATGAATTATCCCAATACTCCACATTATGCACACTACATGTCACCACTCAAGCTTTTTGAATACATGGCGAGCGGTGTGCCGATTATTACTACAGACCTGCCATCCGTGAGAGAAATATTGAATGAAAGCAACGCCCTTATTGTCAAAAATGAAAATGTTGACGGTTTATCAAAGGGTCTGTGCTTTCTCTTGGAAAATGCCGAATTTTCGGCTAAGATTGCTGAACAGGCGCATAGAGATGTGCAGAATTATACGTGGAAAAAGCGGGCTGCTGCGATATCGTTGTTTATGGGAATATAATGAAAAACATTAAATACAAAAGGATTTGTTTTATTTTTGGCACAAGGCCTGAAATAATCAAAATGGCACCCGTGATCCACGAGTGCATCAAGCGAAAGGTGCCTTTTTTTGTATTGCATACTCATCAGCATTACTCTGAAAATCTCGATAAAGTTTTTTTTAAGGATTTGAACTTACCATTTCCTAAATATAATCTCGAGATTGGTTCGGGGTCTCATGGGGCTCAAACGGGGAAAATGCTCATAGAGATTGAAGGAATTTTGATAAATGAAAAACCAAACATTGTGCTTGTTCAAGGAGATACGAATACTGTTTTAGCGGGAGCGATTACAGCGACAAAACTTCATATCCCTGTTGGGCATATAGAAGCAGGGTTACGGTCTTATGACCGTCAGATGCCTGAGGAATTGAATAGGGTAATGGTTGATCATATTTCTGATTTTTTATTCACTCCAACCAGAGAATCAAAAAATATTTTACTTAAAGAAGGGATCGATGCTAAAAAAATATTTTTTGTTGGCAATACTGTCGTTGATGCTGTTAAGCAGAATATAAAAATTTCTGATTCATCTCGTGTACTAAAAACAATGGGCTTGTCGCCTAAAAAATATTTTCTAGTGACAGCACATCGCCAAGAAAATGTTGACAACAAAGAGCGTCTTGAGTCTCTTTTAAAAAGTCTTATGCTTGTCAGTAAAAAATATAACATGCCCATCGTTTTTCCAGTTCACCCGCGAGCAAGTAAAATGATCAAACATTTTGGAATTCAAGTTGATGATACTGTTCGATTTGTAGAGCCAGTTGGGTACCTTGATTTTCTTCAACTAAGTAGTAATGCCCGGTTACTCCTTACTGATTCTGGAGGACTGCAAGAAGAAGCGTCGATTCTAAAGGTCCCTTGTGTCACCTTGCGTGATAATACTGAGCGCCCAGAGACACTTATTGGGGGCGGAAATCGTATTGCTGGAGTTTCGCAAAAGCGTATTTTGAAATGTGTTCAAGAGATAATGGATAATAAACAATCAATCAAATGGGGGACGCCATTTGGAAAAGGTGACGCTTCTCAAAAAATGCTTAATATTATTTTGAAACATATATGAAAATATTAATGACCAGTGATACCTTCTTGCCCTTGATTGGTGGGGCGGAAATTCATGTTCAAAATTTAATTGAAGAGCTTGAAAAAGATGGAAATAGTATTGTGTTGGTGACCAACGAAACGAGGGTGAGCGATTTCGATAAAAGTCATTCAGTAATAAGAACACCTTGGAATAGAAAAGGAATCTTGCCTCTTTTTTTGTTGCTCTGGCATGAGTCAAAAGAAGCTGATATTATCCATTGTCATTATTCTTACCGTCTTTCTGCTGTTGCGTGTATTGTTGGTAGATTGCGCAATATACCTGTGGTGGTAGTTTTGCATGGCTTAGGTACTCTGAATATTCCTCATGCTGAATTTATTTATCGCACTATTCATTCGATTTACAGATATATCTCCCTTGTTTTTTCAACACATATTATTTCTACATCTGATGACCTTGCGCAGGTCGCTCGAAAGTATGTTTCAAATAAAAAGATTAGCATTATCTTAAATGGCTATGATAAAGAAAAGTTCAATACCAATGTTTCTATTTCCGATAGTCTCAGGAAACAATATGAAAACAACCACGTTATTTTAACCGTGCGTCGTTTGGTTCCTAAAAATGGAATTCATTTTTTAGTCGAAGCAATCCCGTATATTGTTGCAAAAATCCCAAACATTAAATATGTCATGATTGGTGATGGTAGAATGAGGGAATATATTGAAGAACGAATTAATAAACTAGGTATTCAGAAATATATCGATATGCTTGGGTCGGTCGAAAATGATCAAATTCCTGCGTATTTGAAGCTTGCTGAGGTGGTAGTGTTCCCGTCGACGGCAGAGTCGTCGAGTATCGCGTGTGCAGAGGCGATGGGGATGGGGAAGGGTATTGTTGCAAGCAGGGTCGGGGGTCTTCCGGAGCTTCTTGGTAAAAACGAGGAAAGGGGGAGACTTGTGCGCCTTGTGTCATGGGAGGGGTCCAATTATGACGCACCGCTCTCGCTCGGAAAAGAACGATATCAAGAATTGGCGGATGTTATTAGCGAAAGTATCTTGACTCCCGATATTACGAGAGCTACAGCTGCCCTGCAATATGCAGAAAAAGAATTAAGCTGGGAAGCTATTGGCAAAAAGACATTAGCTGTATACTCTAGTCTAATAAACAGAAATGAAAAGTAATGATATAAAAAATTTTTACAGCGATTATGCTGATGAAATCATAGAAAAAAGATTGCGCTCGCCATATCGTTTACGTCAATACGCGCACATTAAACAATATGAAAGCATATTGAATTTTGTTGCCCCCGGCATGAAAGTACTCGACGCAGGGTGTGGGGAGGGGGTACTCTCTGTTATGATGGCTAAAAAAGGTGCGATAGTTACAGGTTGCGATTTGTCTAAACCAAATGTAGATAAATCCAAAATGTATGCAATTGAAAGTAGAGTAGGAGACAATACGAATTTTTTAGTTGGCGATGCAGAAGAATTGCCATTCCCAGATAATACATTCGATCTCGTGGTTAGTTCACACGTACTTGAGCATCTCCCAGACTTTGATCAGGGATTAAGAGAGATAATGAGGGTCACCAAAAAACGCGCTGTTATTGCGATACCAACAGTTTTAAATCTATGTTCACTTGTTCAAGTAGGACATGGATGGTTTTATTTGAAGGGTCCAAAATCTTTTTTTGCACTACCTTTTGGTTTCCTAAAAACATTTATCGCATTTCTTTTTAATAAAGAGGGTGTCAATGAATCATATGCTGGAAATGATGCGGTACCACATGTTTTTCGTTTTCCATCGGTGATGAAGGAAAAAATAAAAAAGAATGGTTTTAAACTCATTTCGTATGAAGCATCAAGTATTTGTTTGCCTTATTTTGAATTCTTGTTACCATTAATAAAAATTCTAGATAAACACAAAAGCAAAATGATATTGAGGGGGCTTGGTTATGGGACTACGTTTGTGGTTGAAAAGTAGCTGGTATTCTGTTAAACTGTCGCTAAATATAGTCATTATGAATGATACTAATTTGAGAAAAATTAAGGCAATCCTGTTTGATTTGGATGGTGTTCTCGTAAATATGCCAGACGGGCACTACGTGGCACTCAATAAAGCACTTGACCTCTTTGGTGTGTGTATTAACGAGGATGAACACTATGCTCATTTTAATGGGTTACCAACAAAAAAGAAGCTAGAGGAACTTGAGGAACAAAAGCGTCTACCAGTTGGTCTGAGAGAATTTATTAATGGAATAAAACAGAAGTACACAAAAGAAATTATTCCCAATTATTGTGTTCCAGATTATTCAAAAATTATTCTTCTGCGCCATCTTAAAGAACAAGGATTCAAACTTGGGTGTTGCTCAAATTCCACAAAAGAAACACTTCACTTAATGTTGAAATCTGCTCAACTTTTTGAATTCTTTGATGTAATCATTGGAAATGATGAAGTTACAAACCCGAAACCAAGCCCAGAGATATATCAGGTGGCGTTTGAGAAACTCCGTGTTTCGCCAGAAGAGTGTATCATCATCGAAGATTCCCCTCACGGCATTGCATCGGCTAAAGCGAGCGGTGCGACAGTTTACGAGGTTCGAGATGTCGATGACGTAACCCTGTCCTTGTTTGAAAAAGTTTTATCAAAATAAATAAACTATACTATGCTTAATATTGTAATCCCCATGGCTGGGAAAGGTTCTCGTTTCCAAGATGCTGGCTACGCATTTCCTAAGCCACTTATTGATATCAATGGTGAAACGATGATCGAAGTCGTTATCAGAAATCTGAAACCTAAATGTGAGCATAAATTTATTTTTATCTGTCAAAGGGAGCATTATGAAAAATATGATCTTCATAATGTCTTAAAGAATGCGACTGATAATAATTTCGAGGTTATTCTGTTGAATGGCATTACGCAAGGAGCCGCTTGCACAGTTTTGGCTGCTGCACAATATCTTAACAACAATGACGATTTAATTATTGCCAATTCTGACCAATATGTTGAGTTTGATATCAATGACTTCATAGAGAATTCCCGCAAAGATAACAAAGACGGACTCATCATGACATTCAAAGCAAGTCACCCAAAGTGGAGCTATGTTCGCATCGATGACACAGGAAAGGTCCTCGAGGTTGCAGAAAAGAAAGTGATCTCTGACAAGGCAACTGTAGGCATCTATTATTACAAAAAAGGCAGCGATTTTGTGGAAGGGGCACAGGCGATGATTCATAAAGATATTCGCCACAATAATGAATTCTATGTATGTCCTGTATACAATGAGCTTATTCTTAGTGGGAAAAAAATTTATATCTATAACATTGACGCAGGAGAAATGCATGGGCTCGGGACACCAGAAGATCTGGATGCATTTCTGAAGAAAATAGAGGAAGGAAAAATAGAAATATAATGCATATTGCGGGTAATAAAAAAGAAGGGAAAGAAGACAGGATACTTGTGTGTGTTCCTTCTTACAACGCAGAAGAGTCTATCGTTGCAACCATAGAAAGTGCGCTCAACCAGTCAATAAAAAACTTTAAAATTTTGGTTGTTGATAACTGCTCAACCGATAATACTGCTGAAGTTGTTGAAAGGATGCGTCACGTCACTGATAATTCTAAAAAAATAGAATTCATTGCAAATCCCTTAAATCTTGGGCGGATTCAAAACTGGAATAAATGCATCGAATTGTTTTTGTCGAGCGACTTTGATTACCTTAAATTTCTGTTTACTGGCGATACGCTACAGAAAAATGGCCTCGAGATGTTGCTAAATGGCTTCAAGAAGTATGACGGTAAACTCGGGATTGTTGTTGCTGGATATAGTGCCACTGAAAAAGATTTAGTGAAAAAAGCTCAGATGTTCAGTGGGGAAAAATATTTAACTCCTAAGGACGGGCTGATGTTTTTTGTAAAAAATGGGAATTGGGTTGGAGCCCCGCTTTCGTGCATGTTCTCCAAAAATGCAGTACGCGAAATTAGCTTTAACGAGAGTTTTGATTTTACTTCTGACTATATGTTTTATATAAATTTAGTTTCCAAGTATAATGCTTTGTGTATTGATAAAAACATCGGCAATTTTTCTTTGCTACAAAGGAAGCATTTACAAAAATATAAGGCTAGTTTATTTGCTAAAATTGAGGAAATACATGCAAGATATTTTGCGCTAGCAAGATTAAAGAAATACATTTCAGATCCAGAAGAAAAAGCATTAACAAGCTACTTAAATAAAGAAAGTGCAAAAATTATTATATTTCATACATCATTTTTAGATTCATTAGATATATTTTTATATAAAATAAAAATGTCACTCAGCAGTGTGTGGCATAGGGTTCGGTAGGTTAAAATAAGTCTTTACTCATGATTATTTTTGCTCACCGCGGAATGAAGAACGAGATGCCAGAGAACACTATGCCAGCGTTCAAAAAAGCTTTTTCCTATGGTTTTGGTATCGAGTTTGACGTAAGGATGACTTTGGATAAAAATGTCGTTGTTATTCATGACAGGGACCTGTGGAGAATAACAGGGGAACACATTGATGTATCCTCCGTGTCTTTGGTAGAATTGCGTAAACTGAAGATTGGTAGTCATCTTAATCCGCAGTTTGTGGATACCATGATACCGACACTTGATGAAGTTTGTAAACTAATAATAAGTAATTTACCTGTTGGTCAAAAAGCTGCTATTCATTTAAAACAAGAAGAACAGACAGAAGAAATGTTGCAATCACTGTCTCGAGTTTTTAAAAACTTTGATTTGTATCAAAAAGCTTTTATTTTTGACATGACTCTTGAAAATGCAAAAAAACTTAGAAGAATAAACAATAAAATCCCAATAGCTTTATCTGTCGGAGAGTGCAATTATAGTCCAACAGTGTATCTTTGGGATGAAATAGCTTCTAGTCTCGATAATTTTGATTACGTATGGCTTGATGAATGGAAATCACAAGGTGAAATCCTAAACAAGGTTTTAGTCGACAAAATCAATAATACCAGAAAAGAAATTTATGCAATTTCCCCAGAGCTACACAAAGAACACGGACATCCGCAATCAGAAGAGGGATATGAAAATGTCTGGAAAAATTTGAATAAATGGGGAATTAGTGGTATATGTACTGCATATCCTGATAAATTAAAAACGATTCTAACTTCAGAAGCTCAACTGGTTTATAAAGACTAGTTTTATAAAATATGGAAAAACAATTTAGTAACAAGGAGGTGGTAGACATGGTGCACAAAGCGAATGCCAAAGCTCACGATTATCATTCAGAAATGCATGATAGGAATGTGCCCTACATACATCGGCCTAGTACGCGTGCGTACTACTGGCAGTTATTAAAGGATGCATGTAATAACAGTGGTAAAGATTTTAAGAATGCCTCTGTTCTTGAAGTTGGGTGTGGAACTGGAACTTTCACAGACTTAGTGTTATTAAATGGCGCTTCAAAATTTTATGGCATAGATTTAAGCCCAAAAATGATCAATGTGGCTCGTTTGAAAACAAAAGACAGCAGAGCTGTTTATGAGGTTGCTGCGTTGGAATTTTTTGCCGATAAACATAAAAATGAATTTGATATAATTTTTAGTGCGTCTTTTCTGCATCACTTGGTTGATATTGAGCAGGGGGTTCAGTTGATAAAATCGATGCTAAAACCGGGCGGTGTTTATGTTGGCTTGCATGAACCCACGACTTCAAGACGATTCACTGTAATAGAAAGAGTTGATAATGATCTTCAGTATTTGTTCGGTTATTCTGGTTCAATATATACACCTTTGCACACAAGAATCAAAAATTTACTGAAAAATGTAGTTATAAGCATCTCCATGAGAGTAAAAGCACTCAATTTCTTATTGGACGGTTACATAAAGACAAAAAAGTACATTAAACATAAACTTGGAATAAGTGGCAGCCTAACAGGAGAAGATATTCAGACTGAATCGAGAGTTAATTATGTTGATTACCAGTTAAATAATGAATTTTCTCTGATAAAAAAAATAGGTTCTTTCGGCAAGGTGGTCCCGTATTGTTACTTAGGTTTTGTGGAATTGATGAAAATTTCAAAACCATTAAATCACGAGATGTTTATAATGGTAAATAAAAAATAAGGTGCTTATACAAATAGGAGCATTATGGAGCATAAAATAAAAATTGCTATACAAAATCCGATGTTCTGTGACTTAACAAATGTCAACGGATGGACTCTGAATTTTATAAAGATGTACAAACCCGTCATCTTTGTCTCAAATATAAAGTATATAAGATATTTACCGAAGTTTTTTTATAAACACAAATTAAACCCATTTTCTTTTAGGGTTGTTTTTTCTCAAAATAAACTAAATACCTTGGCGGACGCGCTAGTTTGTTTTAACGGTAATTCATATCTCGAGGAAAATTGGCCAATAAAAGGATTTAAAAAGTTAAAAGTGAATCACCTTATGGATTACACATTTTACCCTTCACTTAGTCATGAAATTTTAAAAGCAAATGGGGTTGATTATGTGTTTGGGTATAATGAACATGATAAATATTGCAACTTTTTTAAAGAGAAATACCCATCTTTTATAGGCAGAGTTATTCCAGTGCCGTTTGGCTTTGGTGAAAGATTTAAAAACATAAAACTTTTTGAAGAAAGAAAAAACAAGTGTCTTGCGCTTGGTTCAGTTAATTCGTTTGATGATCCTGTTCATAATATAGATGCGCTCAAGGAGACAAATGATTTTTTCTTGAAACGAGGGGAAAAATTTATGCATAAATTTAGACGAATGCTTAAGGAAAATGAAGAGAAATTAAAAGATATAATGGATAGCAAGCTACCAGATTACCCACAGACAAAAAACTTTAAGTACGATATCGTTAAAACACTCAACGATTACAAGATGTTTGTTAATTGCGAAAGTTTGCAATATTTCCCTTCAGGCAAGACTTTTGAGGGTCCTGCAAGCGGTTCTGTTTTAATTTGCTCGGATCATCAGTGTTTTTCTGATTTAGGTTTTATCGACGGCGTTAATTGTATCAAGCATAGGGAGTTTGATATTGACGATTTCAAAAAAAAGGTTACTTATTATTTAAATAATCCTGACGAGCTGAAGAAAATACAACAAGAGGGAACACGAATGGTGAGGGATAATTTCAGCCATAAAAAAATTGCACAGTATGTGCATGAAAAAATAATCCAACTGATTTTGAAAACTAAAGGCGAGAAATCAAAATCCAGGATTATCGGACAGTAATTATTATGAAACAAACTCCAACTATTTCAGTTTGCACGATTGTTAAGAACGAGCGCGATCGTATCGATGATTTTCTTGCCTCTCTTGTTGATTTTGCTGATGAGATTGTTGTTGTCGATACTGGTTCAACGGATGACACATGCGCATGTATAGAGAATTTTATTTCTGTACATAAATCGGCAAATATACGATTCTTCAAATATACGGCTACCGGAGGATTTCATTATGGTGTCGCAAAGAACTTTTCCATAGATAAGGCAACAAAAAACTACGTTATTGTTCTTGATGCAGACGAAAGGCTGAGTGATGAATTTAAGCAAACCGTGCACAGTTTTCTTTCGGACCAAAACCCCAACGTGGCGAACGTTGTCAGGAAAGATGAATTGCTACCGCACCTCATTGATTTTCCTGAGCGGATTATAAGGCGCGATTCGGGGATACGGTATGGTGTAGATGATTTGGCTAAGGTTCATGAACAGCTCGTACATACAGCCACCGTAAAGAGCTTCCCCGGGGTTGTTTGGCATGAACAGCGTTGGAACCATTATATTATGCGTCCTCAGCGGATTTTTTTTCAACTTGAACTCCAGATTGACCGTATTCCAAAGACAAAAAGTTTCTTCGGGCATTTTTTGCGCGGGATTTGGTATTTTTTCTATCGTTTTAAGAAAATATATTTTACCCGCAAGCTTTACAAAGATGGTGTTCTCGGATTTAAATACGCTTTCATGCGAGCATTTGATGCGTTTCTTGTTGAATTGTTTGTTGGACTCAAACCATCTGATGGGGGACAGTACTGGAGTATAATTAAAAAGTAACAACGAGGTAACTGTCAAAAATTTACTGTCGATTTAAATCGATAGTAGATTTTTGGTTTCATTTTGTTTTATTTTCCCCCACATAATGTAGTTGATAACAAACCCAGAGGTAACCGAAAGTAGTCTGCTGAAAATAACGCCATTAATACCAAATGTTCCTACAAAGAGAAGGACAGAAGTTATGAATATGATCCCCGGTACATTCCATAGATAGAGCATCTTTTTTGGTATAAATGTAATCTTTGATCCTATTGCTGCACCGAAAATTACTTGTGGTAATGATAATGCAATTACGAGGGAGAATAATTGTGAAGAAAATACAGAATCAAGGTATTTGGGAAAAAATATTTGATAAATATATGGCGCAATAAGAATATATGCAAAAGAAATAAAAGCCCCAAGTACAAACAATATGAAAATTCTTTTTTTTAGAACCCCTTCGATTTCAAGTGAGGACCGAGTTGATAATTTTGGTATTGCGAGTGTGGGAATATTATTTAAAAGACCTCTTATTTGCGCGACTGGCGCAAGTGCAAAAGAGTATAGTGCAAGATTGACTGGACCAAGATAGTGAAAAACAAGTAATCCATCTATAGAGCCGATAAGGGCATCGAATATGTTGATCATACTTGAGTGTTTCCCGTAAGGAATGGTTTCTGGGTCAATTTTGTTGTTCGGAGGGAATTTTTTAATGGTGACTATAAAAAAAACAAAACGAAACAATGTCCATGATGCAAAATATACAAAGAGGATTATGAATAAATTTTTTGTAAAAAATAAACTTCCAGCCATCGCAATAGCACTACCAATTTGGCTGAGCGCCGCATAAGTGGATGACAGATGGAACAGTTTCTTGCCATTTAAAAGGGCATTATAGATTCCAAATGAATCCATAAAAGGTGAAAATCCCGACGCAATCAAAAAGGATATAGCGAGGGTGTTATTCCCGTTGATGTAGTAATAGATTGCTATGCCTATACCGCTGACGGCGCTGAGAATACCCCATTTTATTTTTGTTTTTAGAGCAGGAATGAGTACCCCTTCAAAATTGCGGGCTACTGATTGAAGTACTGCAGAGTCCATTCCCCTCAATGTTAGTATGGTGAGGAGTCCTGTTATTGATAGAACATATTTGTACGTTCCGTATGTCTCTTTAGGTATAAGGTTCGCAAAAGCGATTGCTAGCGAAAAGATAACTACAGAAGAAGTGATTTGCCCTGAACCAAGCCAAAAACTGCCTCTTGCCAGATACACCATATCCGTTTTGAAGTATTTTTCGCTTTTGCGCAGGAGGCGATGGATATACATTTTCACATGGTCGATGAGTTTTTTCATATATTAAGTATGCTACAACATTCCTGCATTGTTGGGTAGTTTGGCGCAGGGCAGCGACATGGTATTATATTGACGCTATGAATATTCATAAGATTTTGGCGAATGCGGTCGTAATCGTGGGCTTCGCCCTAGTGCCGTTTATTCCGTTTGTCGTGCTCGGGGGAAACACATTTTTCCCTTATATCGTTGGTAAAAATTTCGCCTTCCGCATAATTGTTGAGATTATGTTTTCTGCGTGGATCGTTCTTGCGTACATCAATCCTGCGTATCGTCCAAAGAAAAGCTATTTGCTTGGCGCGTTTGTGGCGCTCCTTGGTATCATCACAATCTCTGCCATTTTTGGTGAAAATCCTGCGAAGAGCTTCTGGTCCAATTTTGAACGAATGGAGGGTGTTGTGACTTATTTTCACTTATTCGCATATTTTATTATTGCGTCTACTGTTCTTACGGTGCGCAATCTATGGCGACCATATCTTAACCTTCATCTCGCCACGGGTGTTGCAATGGCGATTTATGGCGTGTTCCAATGGGCTGGCGATCTAGAAATCGTGCAGGATGGCATGCGTGTGAATGGGACACTCGGCAATGCGGCGTACCTCGGCACTTATGCACTTTTCAATGTTTTTCTTGCAGCATTTTTTATGGTGCGCGAAAGTTTTACCACCACAGAGGAGAAAGTGCGCGTGGCGATGTATGGCGCAGTCGTCGTTCTTCAAACATTTGTGCTGTACCATACGGCCACGCGTGGCGCAATGCTCGGGCTCCTTGCAGGAGCTGGACTCGCAACGCTTCTCATTGCGCTGTTCGAGCGTGAAAAAAAGATTATCCGCAACGGCGCGATAGGAGTTCTTGTGGCGCTCACTATTTTTGTCGCTGGGTTTATTGCAATGCGTGACGCATCGTTTGTGCATGAAAGTCCTGTGCTCTCGCGCTTCGCAGCGATATCGCTCACCGAGCAAACCACGAAATCGCGCTTTATGATCTGGAATATGGCGTACCAAGGTTTCAAGGAGCATCCAGTGCTTGGGTGGGGGATGGAGAATTTTAATTATGTCTTCAATAAGTACTATGACCCAAAGATGTATGGACAGGAGCAGTGGTTCGACCGCGCGCACAACGTGTTTTTTGATTGGCTTATTGCAGGCGGGTTGCCCGCACTCCTTGCATACCTCGCACTCTTTGCGTGTGCGGTGTATTGTATTTGGCGCCGCGCCGATGAACTTTCAGTCGTTGAAAAAAGTGTTCTTACCGGTCTCCTTGGCGGATATTTTTTTCAGAACCTTTTTGTGTTCGATAATATTACAAGCCTTATTTATTTTGGAACGATCCTTGCGTATGTTGAAGGTGTGAGTTACAAAACTCCCGCCTTTGTAAAGGAAAAAAATATAAAGAAACCAATGGCAGGCGAGGAAGATCTAACATTTATGGTTTCTGGCGGCGCTCTCATCCTCGCGCTCATGCTCGTCTATACAGTGAATTACAATGGCTTTATGCAGAATACGACGCTTATGCGCGCAATGAGCGAGCGCACAAAGGAGGGGCCGATGCATAATCTCGCGCTTTTTAGGGAAACTCTTGCATATGGCTCGTTTGGAACATCGGAGGGGCGCGAACAGCTTGGGCAACTTTCAATGGGCGCATTTGATACCTCAAAGGGTGTTTCAGATATACAGAAGGCATTCCTCATTCTTGCTGATGAAGAGCTTCAAAAACAGGCGGCAGAACTCCCGCTTGATGCGCGGTATCAGCTTTTTGCAGGAAGTTTCCTTGCGCGTGTGGGACAGCTTGATAAAGCAATCGAATACCTTGAGAAAGCACATGCACTTTCACCAAAGAAGCAGACAATTTTATTTGATCTGGGAAGCGCATATTACAACAAGAAAGACATGGTGAAGGCTGAAGCGACATTCAAGAAAGCGTACGAGCTTGCTCCAGAATACGGAGAAGCAAAAAAACTATATATTCAGATATTGGAAGCGAACGGTAAAAATGCCGAAGCCAAAAAGATTTCAAATCAGTAGAAGACCTCGACGCATTCATCGAAGATTGGATGTCTTATGGTGATTAGGAAGGGCGGTCCTTAGTAAAAAGTTATCCACAGATGAATGAGTAAAAATTATGGGTTTTTATAGGGACTTGGTAGAATTAAGTGAATTATATGAATATGGATGAGAACACAAAAATGAAGATTAAGAAGACGTGGACAGTGTTATGGAAGGGGGTTGTGGTTCTTGTTGCTATCTTTGTTACAGTGACTCTGTTGCGTGTTTTGTATGTCTCAAAGAATACGCCAGCGCAGGTCACAAAAATACATGCGACGAAGCTCACGATGGATGATGTGATGGGGGTGAATCTACCGACTGATCCGGGTGCGGAAGCTGACAAAACCGTGGCAGGTATTGATGCGAATAAAAATGGTATTCGCGATGATGTGGAACTTGCTATTTTTAAAGAATATCCGGACTCTACAAAGACGAGAGCGGTACTTTTGCAGTATGCGCTGGTGCTTCAGATGGAGATGACTTTGCCGATTTTGAATAGGGAAACAGCCACAGCTGTTGTGGAGGATAATGAAAGTAGGGCAGATATATGCTTATGGAGCCTCAGTTCTCGTGCAGATATGGATAAATTTATGAGGGAAACTGAAAAAAATGAAAACTTTGTTAAAGACCGTCAACTCAACACGGAAGAAAGAAAAAACTACCTGCATAATTTTTATAAATATGTGGGTAGCTATAGTGCATCAAATGATGGCTGTGACATAGATGTTTCTGAATTGCGAAACTAAAAATGAAATTTAGTAAACAAAAACAACATACAAAATATGCAACTTATTTTTTAAGTGTGTTTACTTTTCTGACCCCGAATCTGTCATACGCAGAATTTTTTCCTGGGCAGTGTTCACCTGTAGGCTACACGGTTGCTACAATAAATGGGGTGCTTACAGACGAAGAAGATGCAAAAGGGAATATGAGAGCGCTAAGGAAGACTTTTGGTCCGACACATAACAATCAAGAAATCGACTACCAGTACCTCCTCAACCCAATCCACTCTGGTGGTTTTGGTGATCTCGCCAATGTGCTCGTCCAAAAGGCCTTTGAAACTGAGACCGTCGCAGACTATGACCTAGTCGAAATGCTCAATGACGCTAGTCAGAAAGTTAAAACTCAAAAACTCCTCCTCGTTGCCCATTCCCAGGGCAATTTTTATGCAAATAGTTTTTATGACGTTGTAACTACATATGATGGTGGCGTGCCTCCCCAATCAATCGGTGTATACGGCGTTGCAAACCCCGCAAGCCGTGTTGCTGGCGACGGAAAATGGCTCACTTCTGATACAGACAAAGTAATTGCCTGGGTCGTTGGGAATGTTCCGTTTAGAAAAATAAAGACTCCAAATACGCATATTCCCCTACAGTCCGGCGATGATTTTTCTGGCCACGGCTTCAGCGAAATATATTTGAAATATCGTTCTAAGGAAATCGTTGAAGACATACAGGCCTCGCTCGGCGGACTTTCAAAAAATACAACACAAAATGAAGGTGTACCATGCATCTCGCCTCCAAAAATTACTCTTGCGCATAAACAACAAAGGATAATCTACGCAGTTACTGACCCTATTTTAAATCCCGTTGGCGCTGGTACCTTGTGGACACTTGGCAAAGGAGTAAAGGGAACTGTTTTAGCGTACAACACAACAGAAGCTTTTGCAAAATGGGCAAGCCACATGGAAGCAATTGCCATTGTCTGGACATACAGCACCTCTGTCGCCGTCGCTGTCTGGACATACGATACAACGGTGGCGGTAGGAAAGGCCGTTGGCAGTGTAGTAGTTGCTGTTTCTTCCGCTGTGTATAACGCTATTGCATCGGGATTGTCTAGTAGTGGGTCGGTTGCAAGTAGCAATAGTGCATCA